>JAFKLG010000021.1 GCA_017304945.1 Rhodospirillales bacterium | reverse complement strand
GGCGCAGGAGTGGCAGCCCTGGCTCGACTGGGCGGCGCTGACCTACGACGCGCCGCTCCGGGTCACGGCGGGCGTCGCGCATGTGCGCCAGCACCGCGACAGCATCGCCGCCCTGCGTCGCGCCGTTGCGGCGCTGGACGTGCACGCGCTGACCGGCCTGGGGATCGCCGTTCCGGCGCTGGGCAGCCTGGTGCTGGGGCTCGCATTGCTCGCCGGCCGGCTCGATGCCGAGACGGCGCATCGGCTGGGCGTGCTGGACGAGCTGTTCCAGGAAGAACAATGGGGCGCCGACGACGAGGCGGTCCGGCGGCGCGCCGGGATCGCCGCTGATATCGCCCTGGCCGCGCGCTACATGGCGCTGACCCGGCCCGAACCGGAGGACAGAGCGACATGATCGCCAAGCGCCTGGTGATCGGCGGACGGGTCCAAGGCGTCGGGTTCCGCGCCTGGGTGCTGCGGCGCGCGCAAGAGCTGGGCGTGGATGGCTGGGTCCGCAATCGCGCCGACGGCACGGTGGAGGCCCTGATCGCCGGCGATGCGCCCGCCGTCGAGGAACTGGCCCGGCTGTGTCGCCGCGGGCCACAATTCGCCGAGGTGTCCCACATCACCGAGGATCTGGCCGAACCGCCGGATGGTCCCGGCTTCGAGGTGAGGTGAGACGCTCGCCCCGGCGTTCGCGCGGCAACACGCGGGAGCCGGGGGGATCAGACTTCGGCCCGCAGCCCCTCGAAGCGCAACTCCGCCCCCGGCACGGGGCGGCCGAACAGGTAGCCCTGACCCGCGGCGCATCCGAGCCGATGGAGCGTGCGGCGGGTTTCGGGATCCTCGACGCCCTCGGCGGTGACCGGCAGGTCCAGCGTGCTGAGCAACCGGGTGATCGCCGCGACGAAATGCGCCGCCTGCGGGTTGGTTGCCACGTCCCTTACGAATGACTTGTCCAGCTTTACGCGGTCGAACCGGAAGTCGCGCAACTGCGACAGGCCGGAATGGCCGGTGCCGAAATCGTCGAGGGCGAGGCTCATGCCGATCGTCCGGAACTGATCGATCGCGGCGCGCGCCGCGGCGGTATCGCCGACCAGCGCGCTCTCGGTGATCTCGATCTCGAAGCGGCAGGGATCGAGCTGCGCGGTGTGGATCACCTCCAGCAGCGTCGCCGCCAGGACCGGTTCGACGAGTTGGTCCGGCGAAAGATTGAGCGACACGCGGACCTGACCAGGCCAGTGCCGAACGTCGCGACACACCTGCTTCAGCAGCGACACCGTGAGCGAGGTCAGCAGGCCCGCTTCCTGCAGCATCGGGATGAAGACGTCCGGCGTCACCATACCACGCTGCGGGTGCAGCCAGCGCGCGAGCACCTCCACCGCGCGGACCTCGCCGGTCTGCAGGTCGGCGATCGGCTGGTAGTACGGGACGATCTGCTTGCGGGTGACCGCGCGGCGCAGGTCGGCGCGCAACGCCGCCTGTTCCCGGAGCGCCACGTCCATCGCCGGCTCGAAGAAGCGGCCGGTGCCACGCCCGCCCGCCTTGGCACGAAACAGCGCGGTGTCCGCTGCCTGCAGGAGCGCCGATGCGGTGGTGGCGTCCTGGGGCGCGATGGCGATGCCGATGCTGGCGCCCATCTCGATCTCCTGCTCGCCGGCATGGATCGGGGTGGCGAGCGTGGTCAGGACGCGATCCACCATGTCCGCGATGTCGGACCGGGTCAGGTGTTTCGGCAGCACGGCCACGAACTCGTCGCCGCCCAACCGTGCCAGGACGGCGCCGCCGAGCGCCTGCGCCATGCGGGCGACGGCCGCGCGCAGCACTTCGTCGCCGATGGCGTGGCCGTGCACGTCGTTGACCGTCTTGAACTGGTCGAGGTCGATCATGACGACGGCGAAGCTCTCGTCCGGGGCGCGCCGCGCCAGCATCTCGTCGAGCCGCTCGAACAGGCCCCGCCGACTGATCACGCCGGTCAGCGAGTCGCGGCGGGTGAGCAGGTTCGCGGCCTTTTCGGACTCGTTCCGGCGCCGCGCTTCCTGGCGGAGGCGGATGTTCTGCCGGATCAGGAACGCCAGTCCCAGGGCGGCCGCAAGCCCTGCGAGCTGGTCGATCATCCACTCCTCATGCCTCGCATCAATCTTCGCCAGAATACCGAAGTAGTCGAAGTCGAAGATGAACGTCGGCGAGGCGAACACCAGGATTGCCGCGCAGAAGCAGAGAGGGTCTTCATAGATGGCGCGGGCAGTCCGCCCCAGCGCGTACTTCATCCCTGGACCCCTGGTATGCGAATCATTCCAGCCGACCACTCGGGCGGCGGCATACCTTCTACGTACAGCTTCAGGATGATGCGCTCAAGAGACAAACCCACTCTGGCGAATCGTTACCGAGGCAGGCGCGCGAACACTAGGTGGCCGCCGGTCCATGAGCGGTTGCGCCGGCCATCTATTGACGACAGGCATAAGAATTGGAACTCGTTCGATTGGTGATCACCAGGCTGGCCCGGCCATCGGCCCGCCGTTCAAGGCAGACGACCGATTCTCACCGGCCACGAGTTCCCCGACCCGGTGACCACCCCCGCCCCAGGTGTCAGCCCACGGACCGCCGGCGGTCCTCCTCGTCCTCGTCCTCCTCGTCCTCCTCCTCCGGAGGCTCGAACCGTTCGACGAAATACAGCGGTCGCTGCTTGCTCTCGTTGAATACCCGCCCGAGATACTCGCCCATCACGCCCAGCGTCACCAACTGCGCGCCGCCCATGAACAGCACCACGGCCATCAGGCTCGGGTAGCCGGCGACCGAACTGCCCACCAGCAGGGTCTTCGCGACCACCACGACCAGGTAGACGCCGGCGAACAGCCCGATCGCCAGCCCGAGATAGGTGGCGAGCTTCAGCGGCATTACCGTGAAGCTGGTGATGCCCTCGAGCGCGAAGTTCCAGAGCTTCCAGTAGTTCCACTTGGTGGTGCCCGCTTCGCGCGGCGCGCGATCGTAGAGCACCGCCTTGCTCGGGAAGCCGACCCAGGCGAACAGCCCCTTCATGAAACGATGGTGCTCGCGCAGTTGCGACAGCGCGTCCACCACACGGCGGCTCATCAGCCGGAAGTCGCCGGTGTCGGGCGGCAACTGCACGCCGCTCAGCCGCTGCATCAGCCGGTAGAACCCCGCCGCCGTCGCCTTCTTGAGCCAGGTCTCGCCCTCGCGCTGGCGGCGCTGCGCGTAGACCGTGTCGAACCCCTCCCGCCAGCCGGCGACCAGGGCCGGGATCAGCTCCGGCGGATCCTGCAGGTCGGCATCGATCACGATCACCGCCTCCCCGCGCGCATGATCCAGCCCGGCGGTCAGCGCGATCTCCTTGCCGAAATTGCGCGACAGGTTCACCACCCCGACGCGCGGATCCAGGCGGCGCAGCGCCTGCATGGCGGCCAGCGTGCCGTCGCGGCTGCCATCGTTGACCAGCACCAGCTCCCAGCTCTCCCCCACGCCGTCCATCACCGAACAGAGGCGGCGATGCAGCAACGGGAGCACCTCCGCCTCGTTGTAGGCGGGCACCACGATGGACAGGGTCGGGATGGCGACGGAAGGATCAGGGTGACGCATGCCGCGTCATGGACCGCGAGCCGCCCGGAAAATCAAGCGGCCATCGCCCGCACGACCGCCGTCTCGGCCGCCGCCAGCATCGCCGCCGCCGCGGCCTGCAGCGCCGCCACGATCGCCGCCGGCTCCCGGCTCGTCAGCGGCGCCGTGCCCGTCACCGTCTGCTGCAACAACACCTTGAGGCGGCTTGGCCGCTGGTCGAGCAGGACCAGCGCGGCGCTGGCGCGGGCCTCCCGCTTGCCAGGATCGCCCACCAGGGCGGTCAACTCGCCCTCCAACACGACATCGGCATCGAGCCGGCTGCCCGGTCCGATCACCGCCGCGAACCGGCCGGAAGCGGCCAGCCATTGCCGCAAGTCGTCCTCCATCGCCTGGGCCGGAGGGACCGCCCATTGTTCCCAGTAGTCCACGTGCAGGCTGCCGTCCGGCTCCAGCCACTGGATGCCGCGCGCCTCGACCCCCGGCGCGGCCGCAAGGCCGCGGACCAGCAACACCCGCCCGCGCGGCGCGGCCGGCCGGACGGTCGGGCGGCGCACCACCAGTGGCCAGTCACGCCGCGCCTGGTAGGGCTGCGACGGCAGCACGGAGCAGCCGCCCAGTGCGGCGACCCCGATCAGCAAGGCGCGTCGGTTCATCGTCTTCCCTCGGTCGGACGCGGCGGCGGCTGGCCGGTCACGAGCTGGGCCGGGTTGCGGCGCAGCGAATCCGTCATCTCCCGCAGGTTGGCTGCCGAGACCTGCAGGTCGCGCAGCAACGGACCGATCGCCGCCTGCACGTCGGCGACCCCGTGATCGGCGCGGCGCGTGGTCGACTGCAGGCTGCTGAGCAGCGCCGGAAGCTGGGCGGAGGCGGCAGCGAGACGGTCCGAAGCCTGGGCGGCGTTCGCCAGCGTGCGCTGCAGGTCCCGGCTCTCCGCCAGCTCCCGCACCGCGGTGGAGGTGCGCTTCAGGTCGGCCGACAGTGCCCCCACATCGGCCGCCTTCAGCGCCTGGTCGGTGGTCTGCAGCAGGGTTGCCAGGCGCACCAGGACCGTGTGCGCATCGCCATCCGACAGGCTCGCCTGCAGGGACGCCAGCAGCGTGGTCAGGGTGTCGCTCAGGCGCACCAGGTCGACCTGGTCGAGCCGCGACAGGAACTGCTGCGCCGCGTCCTGCACCTGCGTCAGCGTGCTCGGAATCGAAGGGATGTATTCCGCCACCGGGGTCCAGGGCACCGGCTCGACCGGGAAGCGGCGCGGATTGACGAAGTCCATCTCGATATAGGCGACCCCGGTCAGGCCGGTGGAGGCGAGTCGCGCGCGCAGCCCCAGCTCCACCGCGTCCGCGGTGTCGGGCAGTTGCGCGATCCGCTTGGTGTCGACCAGCGCTCGGACCAGCACCAGCCGGTAGATCTGCCGGTCGAGCGGCACGGTCCGGCCCGGGCTGTACTCGGCCGCGACCAGCCCGATCTCGGTGACGCGGCCGATCGTCACGCCGCGGAACTTCACCGGGGCGCCGATCTCCAGCCCCTGCACGGATTCGCGGAAATACGTCTCGAACAGCGTGCCGTCGCGGATGTGCCGGCCGCCCAGGAACCAGATCAGGCCGACCAGCAGCAGGGCACCGCCCAGCACCAGCAGACCGACCCGCAGGAAGGCGCCGCGACCCTGCATCACGCCGCCGCCTCCGGCAGCGCCTCGCGGCGGAAGAAGGCGCGCACGCGCGGATCGGTGCTCTCCTCCCGCAGTTGCCGGGGCACACCCGTCGCGATCAGGCCGCCGGCATCGGGATAGGCGCCACGGTCGAGCATGATGCAGCGATCGGCGATCGCCAGGATCGAGGCGAGCTCATGGGTGACGACGACGAAGGTCGCCCCGAGATCGTCGCGCAAGGACAGGATCAGCCGGTCGAGCCCCGCCGAGGTGATCGGGTCGAGCCCGGCCGAGGGTTCGTCGAGGAACAGCAGCGGCGGATCGAGCGCCAGGGCGCGGGCGATCCCGGCGCGCTTGGCCATGCCGCCGGAAATCTCGGCCGGCATCAGCTCCGCCGCGTCGCCCAGCCCCACCAGCCCCAGCTTGACCCGCGCGACCGCCTCCCGCGCCTCGGGCGGCAGCGGGGTGAACATCTCGAGCGGCAGCATCACGTTCTCCAGCAAGGTCATGGAGCCCAGCAGGGCGCCAGACTGGAACATCACCCCGATGCGCCGGCGCAAGCCCTCCAATGCGCCGTCTCGGCCGGGGCCGGTGATCCGGACGCCCAGCACCTCGATGTCGCCCGCGCTGGGCGGCAGCAGGCCGATCAACTGGCGCATCAGCGTCGACTTGCCGCAGCCCGATCCGCCCAGGATGACGAACACCTCCCCCGTCGCGACCTCGAAGTCCACGTCGCGGAAGATGGTGCGTGCGCCGAAGCGTTGGGTCGCGCCATGGACGCGGATCGCAGGCTGGCTCACAGGCCCAGCCGGTAGAACAGCAGGGCGAACAGCCCGTCGAGCAGGACGGTCGCGACGATCCCGCCGACGACCGCCGCCGTCGCCGCCTCGCCCACCGCGCGCGGGCCCACGCCGGTCGCGAGCCCGGCCCGGCAGCCGATCACCGCCACCGCCCCGCCGAAGCACATGCCCTTGAACAGCCCGCCGAACAGGTCGGACAGCTTCGCCGCACTCTGCACCTGGTGCGCGATCGTCACCAGCGGGAAGCCGAACGCGTTCATCACCGTCGCCATGCCGAGCAGCCCGGCGATGTCGAGGGCGAGCGCGAGCGCCGGCATCACCAGCATGGCCGCGAGCAGCCGGGGCAGCACCTGCATCGTCATGGTGTCGAGCCCCATCGTGGTCAGCGCGTCCACCTCCTCGTTCACCTTCATCGTGCCGATCTCCGCCGCGAAGGCGGAGCCGGTGCGCCCGGCCAGGATCACCGCCGACAGCAGCGGCCCCAGCTCGCGCAACAGCGAGATGGCGACCAGGTTGGCGACGAACAGGTCGGCTCCGAAGCGACGCATCGGAATGGCGGACTGGAACGCCAGGATCAGCCCCATCAGGTAGCCCAGCAGCAGCACCAGCGGCAGCGCCCGCACGCCGGCCTGGTCGGCATAGCGCAGCAGGTCGCCCATCCGCAGCATGCGCCGCCGCCCCGGCAGGCGGATCCAGGCCAGCGTGAGTTCGCCGAAGAATGCGACGCCGTTCAGCGCCGCCTGCCAGCCCGCCCGCAGGCTGGCCCAGGGCCGTGGCGCGGCGGCCGGCCGATGTGGTGTCCGCAAACTGGCGGTCCGCGCCGCCTCGACCAGCGCGGCGATGCGGGGGCTGGCGCCGGTGATGGTCGGGCGTGGGCCCGCGGGGCGGGCAGCCTCGATCGCGACGAGCAGGCTTGCCCCCGCCATGTCGCAATACGGCACCTCATGCAGGTCGATGGTGAGCGCGCCCTCGGGCGGCACCGCCCGCAGCACGGGCCGCCAGATCGCCGCGGCGCCAAGCGCATCGAGGCGCCCGGACAGGCGCAGAACCGCCCGTCCCCCGGCTTCCCCGCCCGGCCGCTCCAGCCCGAATTGCGCCCCCGCGTCGCTCACCCGGCGGCGGGCCGGTCAGTGGACCGCGAGCCAGGCGTCGAAGCGCGCGCGCAGCTTGGCGAGATTGTCGTGCCAGAACCCGGTGTCCAGCCGCAGCGCGGTGCCCGTATAGGACGGGTTGGCGGGATTGATCGCCTGCAGCTCGGGGGCCAGGGAGTCCTGCGTGCCCTTGGCGAGACCGGAGACGCCGGCCGCCCGCACCAGCCGCGCCTCGATCGGCGCCGTGCCGGCGAAATACAGGAACTGCTGCGCGAGCCGCGCGTTCGGGCTGCCCTTCAGCACCGCCCAGCTCGTCATCTCGTACAGCCCCTGCGCCCACTGGATGCCGAAATTCCGCGGCTCCGCCCGCATCGCGGTGGTGATGGCGCCGGCCGGCGCGCTGGTCATCAGCACGTCGCCCGACCCCAGGATGCGCGCGGCATCCGTGTCGGTCTGCCACCACACGAGGTAGGGTCGGAGCTGGTCGAGCTTGCGGAAGGCGCGATCCACCCCGTCCGCCGTCGCCAGCGTCTTGTAGACGTCCGCGGGCGCGACACCGTCGGCGAGCAGCGCGATCTCCAGGTTGCCACGGACACTCCGCATCAGGCCGCGCTTGCCGGGATATTTCGCCACGTCCCAGAAATCCGCCCAGCTCGGCGTCGTCTGGAACTTGTCCTTGTCCCAGGCCAGGATCGTGGCCGACAGCGCCGCGCCGACGCCGCAATCGCTCACCGCCTGCGAGGCGTAGTGGTCCTTGCCGCCGATCGCCGACCAGTCGAGCTTCTCGAACAGGCCCTCTCCGCAGCCGGTCGCCAGTTCGTCGGCATCGACCTGCACCAGGTCCCAGGTGTTCGTGTCCGGCGCCTTCAGCCGGTCGCGCAGCGGATCGAGGCCGCCCTCCCAGGTCTGGACATCGACCGGCAAGCCCGTCGCCTGCGCGAACGCATTGGTGAAGACCTCCCGCATGGCCCGGGTCATCGTTTCCCCGCGCGCGACGACCGTCAGGTCGCGCGCGGACGCAGCGGCGGTCCAGGCGAGGAGCATCGCCGCAGTGACCATGAGCAAGCGGGCGGGCATGAGAATGAATTTAGCTTCCCTATTTCCGGCGGACGCTACAATCCGCGGCCCCGCTCGGCAACGCGCCCCGGGGGTGTTTTCTGCGCCCGTTCACTCACCTTCCGGGGCGCGAGCGGCGTCCCGCGCGCGAAAGCGCCGGCATTCGAGGCTCCTGGCGCGGAACACGCCTGCCGCAGAGTCGGCGGCCGGGTCAATCGCCCAGGATGCTGCCGACCGGCAGCCCGGCCTCGCTGGCTGCGATCTTCTTGCCGCCGTCCCAGCGCAGCCGGGACACCTCGATGAACCCGCCCTGGCCGTGGATCACCAGGGAGCCGCCGGTCTGCGCGACCACCTCCCCCAGCTTGCGGCCCTTCACCTCCGCGAAGGTGCGCGCGATCCGCTTCGTGCAGTCGAACAGGAACAGCTTGCGGCCCTCGAAGGTGGTCCAGGCGCCGGGCGCCGGGTTGCAGCCGCGGATCAGGTTGTAGGTGAGCTCGACATGCGTCGCCCAGGAGATGCGCGACTCCGCCTCTCGGATGATGCCCTCGTAGCCCGCGCGCGGCTCGTATTGCGCGATCGCCGGCGCCGTGCCGGCCACCACCCGGTCCGCCACCTCCACCAGCGCGGCGACGCCCATCGGGAAGATCTTGCCGAAATACAGGGAGCCCAGCGTGTCCTCCTCCTCGATCGGCACGCTGCGGGTGAGCAGCACGGGCCCCTCGTCCAGCCCGTCGGTCGGGCGGAAGATGCTGAACCCGGTCTCGGTCCGGCCACAGATGATCGACCAGCTCATGGAAGAGGCGCCGCGATGCAGCGGCAGCAGGCTGGGATGGAACTGAATCGTGCCGAACGTGGGCAGGTTGCAGAACGCCTGCGGCACGAACTGTGTCACATAGGCCATCACGCCCACCTGCACGCGTGCGGCCTGCAGCGCCTCCAGCGCCTCGGGCGCGGACAGCTTGGGAAACTGGTGCACCGGCACGCCGCGCGCCTCGGCCGCGAGCCGCAGCGGGTCGGGCCGGCCCTTCTCGGGCGCGCAGAACACCGCCGCGACCTCGTCCCCGCGGGCGAGGAAGGCCTCGAGCGTGGCCTTGCCGAAATCCTGCTGGCCGATGATGGCGATGCGCATATCGTCCTCCCTGTCGGGCGCGATCTTCCGACGGGCGTGCCCCAGGGAGCAAGGGTGGGGGGCAAGGGCCGGCACGGCGCGGCCTGCCGCGGCGATGGCGAGGTTCTTGCGTGGCGATGCGGGTCGCATTCCAGCAGGAGGCACCATGAACGACGCCAAGACGGCACTCGGCCACAAGATCCTGGCGATCAAGAAGCAGCGCAAGCTCACTTGGACCCAGATCGCGGCGCGGCTCGGCCACGCACCCACCTGGACCTGCGCCGCCTGCCTCGGGCAGATGTCGATGTCGCCCGAGACGGCGGCGAAGGCGGCCGCCCTGTTCGGCCTCGACGAGGCGGAGGCGGAAGTGCTGCAGGAGATCCCGTATCGCGGCTCGCTGCCGACCGCCGTGCCCACCGACCCGTTGATCTACCGGTTCTACGAACTCGTGATGGTCTACGGCACCACCTGGAAGGAGCTGATCCAGGAGGAGTTCGGTGACGGCATCATGAGCGCGATCGACTTCGACATGACGCTGGAGCGGCAACCGGACCAGAAGGGCGACCGGGTGAAGATCGGCATGTCGGGCAAGTTCCTCGCATACAAGCAGTACTGACCCGCCCGGGGCGTGGGCAGCGCTGCCCAAACCCGCGGCGGAGCACAGGTTGGCAGGACCGGCGCGTGCGGCTACTGACGCCGCACGTGCATGGAGACGTCTGCATGACCACCGAAGCCACCGTGATCACCCGCCGCGACGGCCGCGTCGGCCGCATCCTGCTCAACCGCCCGAAGGCGCTGAACGCGCTCGACCTCGAGATGATCCGCGCGCTGACCCGCGCGCTGAAGGACTGGCAGGACGATCCGCACGTCCATGCGGTGGTCATCGAGGGCGCCGGCGACCGCGCCTTCTGCGCCGGCGGCGACATCGTGTTCCTGCGCGAGGGCCAGATCTCCGGCAACCGGCCGGCGGTCGACGCCTTCTTCCAGGAGGAATACGCGCTCAACCTGCTGATCGCGGCCTATCCGAAGCCCTACATCGCCCTGATCGACGGCATCTGCATGGGGGGCGGCATCGGCGTCTCGGTGCATTCGCCGCACCGGGTCGCGACGGAACATGCGATGTTCGCGATGCCGGAGACGGCGATCGGCTTCTTCCCCGATATCGGCGCGACCTACTTCCTGCCGCGCCTGCCCGGCCAGCTCGGCGTCTATCTCGGCCTGACCGGGCTGCGCGTGAAGGGCGCGGACGCGGTGTATGCCGGATTTGCCACCCACTACACGCCACGCGCGCAGCTTCCCGCCCTGTCGGCTGCGCTCGCGGAGCAGGGTCTGGCGGCGCTCGCGCAATTCGCCGCGCCGCTGCCCGCCTACTCGCTGGCCGAGTACCGGAGCGCGATCGATCACTGCTTCAGCGCCGACTCGGTTCCGGAAATCGTGCGTCGCCTGGAAGCCGATGGCGGCGCCTGGACGGAACCGGCGCTGAAGGCGATGCGCCACGTCTCGCCGTCCGCCCTGAGCTGGACGCTCGAGGCCCTGCGCCGCGGCGCCGACCTGACGCTGCCGCAAGCGCTGGACGCCGAGTTCGCGCTCACCAAGACCACCATGGCGCATCCCGACTTCGCGGAGGGCGTGCGCGCGATGGTCGTGGACAAGGACCGGCAGCCCAAATGGTCCCCCGCCACGATTGAAACAGTCGATCCCGCAACGATCTCCGCGATGTTCCGCTGAGGCGCGAGATCGGGTGACGACCGGGTTCCTGGGCGGTTCGGGACCCGGTTGACGAGCCGGATAAGAAACGGAACTCTGGGCGCTTGATGCGCGCGCGCCACAGAGCCGGGGATTCGTTTTTCCGGGGCGGCCTCACGCTTTCATTATGCTCGCGTAGCCAAGCAGCTGCGAACTATGTTCCAGCTGCTCCCCGATACCTCCGCTCACCATCCCCCCCGGAATCACAGAAGATGGCAAAGATTATTGCCTTTCCGACCCGCGCCGCTGGCCTGGGCCCGCAGGACCGCGCGCCGTTGCAGGACCTTACGCTCCGCCTGTGTGGCGTGTGGCGATGCGAGGAACGCGTCAACACGCATGGCGGCGTCGAGCTGGCGCTGATCCCGGAGGAATGGGGCAACGGGACGGCCCCGGCTTTCGTCGTGCTGCGGGGCGCGACGGGCTTCATCCTGCTCGATTGCCGCCGCACCTATCGGTTCGGCCGGCCGCAGGGCTTCGCACCGGAGCATCTCGGCACCTATGCCGAGACCCGCGACATCGCCCTCGTCATCGCCGATCTGGTCGGCACGCGTGCGCCCATGATGCCGGCCCCGCGCTCCACCCGCCGCCGCCGCGCCTGACCTGCCCGCCCGGACTGGACTGGACGCGCGCGCGTCCAGTCGGCAGCGTTCCTCCCACCAGGGAGGAACGACCATGCATATCGGCATCCATCTGCCTCATATTGGCCGCAAGGCCAGCGCCGCCGCGATCCGGCGAGTCGCCGAACAGGCCGAGGACCTCGGGTTCGCCGATCTCTGGGTCAGCGAGCACATCATCGTCCCGAAGGATGCGCCCTACCCGCCTTCCCCCAATTTCTGGGATCCGGTCCTGACGCTCACCTGGGCGGCCGCGTACACGAAACGCGTGCGTCTCGGCACCTCGGTGCTCGTCCTGCCCATGCGCCATCCGCTGCCGCTCGCGAAGGAACTCGCCACGCTGCAGAACCTGTCGCAGGGACGGCTGATCCTCGGCGCCGGAGTCGGCTGGCTGGAGGCCGAGTTCGCCGCCCTGGGCGTGCCGTTCCAGGAGCGCGGGCGGCGGATGGACGAGGGACTCGCGCTGATGCGCGCGGTCTGGAGTCAAGACCCGGTCAGCTTCGAGACGCGCTGGATTCCGGCTGTGGTGCAGGACATGCGCGCGCAACCGCTGCCGGAGGTGCCGATTCCGATCTGGATCGGCGGCACCTCTGACCCGGCGATCGCCCGCGCCCTGCGCCACGACGGCTGGCATGGCAGCCGGATCACGCCGGAAAAGGCCGGACCGATCGTGCAGCGCCTGCGCGCCACTCGACCCGACCCGGCCTTCACCATCTCGCTCCGCACCGGCTGCCATGCCGGGACCGTCGATCAGATCGGGGAAACGCTCGCGGCCTATCGGGAAGCCGGGATCCAGCACGTGCTGGTGGCCCCCGAGGATCGCGACCTCGAGGCCTACCAGGCCACGATCGCGGCGCTCGCGCGGTTCATCGCCTGACGACCAGCGCCAGACCCGCGAGGGTCAGCGAAGGCCGAGGAAGCTCAGGACTGCGATCACCACCACCACGAGGCCAACGAGATAGATCAATCCGTTCATGGGTTGCTCCGTTCCATGCCGCTCTGCGCTGCCATGACGCAGGAAGCCGCCGCTTCGTTGCATCACCCTGCCGTGCGTGGGCGGAGGCATGGATCGGACACCGGTGCATCGATGGGCACAGGCGACACGGGAGACGCGGGCGGTGTCGGGCGCGCGGCCGCGGACGGCACGCGCGCCCACGCCATCCTCAGGACAACGCCTGCCGGACCTCGGCGTCGCCCTGCCGCACCAGCGCGTCATAGGACTGCATCAGCGACTCCGTCACCCGGCCGGGCGTGAACCGGTGCTCGCCGATTTCCCGCACCGCGGTCACCTCGGCGGCGGTGCCGGCCAGGAACACCTCGCTCGCGCGCCCGATCTCCTCGGGCTCGATCGGCCGCGCGATCACCTTCATCTGTTGCTTCTGCGCCAGTCGGATCACCGTGCGGCGCGTTATCCCATCGAGGAAACAGTCGGGATCGGGCGTATGCAGCTCCCCGTCGATGACAAAGAACACGTTCGCCCCGGTCGCCTCCGACACGCGCCCGCGCCAGTCCAGCATCAGCGCGTCGGCATAACCGGCGGCCTCGGCCTTCATCTTCGACATGGTGCCGATCATGTAGAGCCCGGTCGCCTTGGCGGCCGTGGGCGCCGTGTCCGGCGGCGGCCGGCGCCACTCCGCCATCGTCAGCCGGATTCCCTCCATCCGGTTCCCCGCGAAGTAGCTGGGCCACGCCCACGCCGCGATCGCCAGATGCACCGAGGTGCCGGCCGCGGACACCGCCAACGCTTCCGACCCGCGCCAGGCGATCGGCCGCACATACCCGTCCGACAGCCCGTTCGCGGTCAGCACCGCCGCGCAGGCGGCATCGATCTCCTCCGCCGACCACGGGATGTCGAACCCCATCACCCGGGCCGAGTGATGCAACCGGTCGGTGTGGTCGCGCAGCCGGAAGATCGTCCCGGCATAGGCCCGTTCGCCTTCGAACACGCCGCTGGCATAGTGCAGCCCATGCGACAACACATGCAGCTTCGCGTCCCGCCAGGGCACCAGAGCCCCGTCCAACCAGATCCATCCATCGCGGTCATCGAAAGGAACGAGCGTCATGGCGCCAACCTCCGTAATATCATTGCTCCACGAAGGCCGACGGTAAAATTTGACTCCAAGTGAGTCAACGAACCTGACGTAATTTGCCCTCAGAAGGAGGAATGCCAGACATGCCGGACCAGAAGGGCAGCGCCGACCCGCGACCGCCCGCCGCCGCCGTCAGCCTGCTGGAGCCGCAGAAGGAGGCCCGCCCCGCCGCCGGCGCCAACCTGCTGTTCCTGCGGGAGGAGGAGATCCGCACCGCCCAGGACCTGCTGTTCTTCGCCTATCGCGACTTCACCAACGCCGCCGACGTGATCCTCGAGGAACTCGGGCTTGGCCGCGCCCACCATCGCGCGCTGCACTTCATCGGCCGCAATCCGGGCATCACCGTCTCCGACCTGCTGGCCCTGCTGCGCATCACCAAGCAGTCGCTCGCGCGCGTGCTGACGGTGCTGATGGAGGAGGGCTACGTCGCCCAGGCGCAAGGCCACAGCGATCGGCGCCAGCGCCTGCTGACCCTCACGCCGTCCGGCCAGGCGCTGGAGCGCCGCCTGTTCGAACGCCAGCGGGAACGGCTGCTCGCCGCCTACCGCGAAGCCGGCGGCGTTGCGGTGGATGGCTTCCGCCGGGTGATGCGTGGCATCATGGACGACAGCGCGCGGGCGTATCTCGACCGCCACGATCCGGCGGAGAGCCGCGCGCGGCGGGCCTGACGGGACCTCCTGGCGGAAGCATGAGCGACGACGCGCATATCCTGGTGGTCGACGACGACGCGCGGCTGCGCGGGCTGCTGTCGCGCTATCTCACCGGCGAGGGCTATCGCGTCACCGCCGCCGAGAACGCGGCCGACGCGCGGGCGAAGCTGCGCTCGATCAATCCCGACCTGCTGGTGCTCGACGTCATGATGCCGGGCGAGAGCGGGCTCGCGCTGACCGAGTCATTGCGCCGCGACTCCGGCCACGAGCTGCCCGTGCTGCTGCTGACCGCGCGCGGCGCGCCGGAGGACCGCATCGCCGGGTTCGAGGCGGGGGCAGACGACTACCTCGGCAAGCCGTTCGAGCCGCGCGAGCTGCTGCTGCGCATCCGCGCCATGCTCCGCCGCGCCACCCCGCCCCCACCCGAAGCGCCCACGACCCTGATCCGGCTCGGCGTGCTCAGCTTCGACGTCGAACGCAGCGAGCTGCGTGACGCCTCCGGACCGCTGCGGCTCACCGGTGGGGAGGCCGCGCTGCTCACCGCGCTCGCCCGCAAGCCGAACGAGGTGCTCTCGCGCGAGGACATCGCCGCCGCGCTGGAGATGGACGAGGCCGGGGAGCGCGCGATCGACGTGCAGGTGACACGCCTGCGGCGGAAGATCGAGGCGGATCCGCGCGAGCCGCGCTTCCTGCACACCGTCCGGGGCCGCGGCTACGTCCTGAAGCCCGGGATCTGAATGCGCGCCAACCTTCCCGGCCATCGCCTGGTCAAGCGCGTCCTGCCCCGCTCGCTGCTTTGGCGCAACCTGCTGATGATCCTGATCCCGCTGGTGCTCTCCCAGGCGGTCGCGCTGCAGATCTTCTACGGCAGCCATCTCGACGTGGTGTCGCGCCGCCTCTCGGGCGGCATCGCCGGCGAGATCGAGTTCACCCTCGAGCTGATGCAACGCTACCCGGGTCACGACAACACCGTGTGGATCCTGAACACGGCGCGCCAGCTCTTCACGCTGGAGATGCGGATCGAGCCGGGCCGGCGCCTGGAGATCAAGCCGTCCATCAACATCCTCGGCCCGATGGACGACGACCTCGCCTTGGCGCTCGAGGAGAAGGTGCGGCTGCCCTTCACCATGGACTGGACCTCCGACCCGCGCTCCGTGTTCATCCGCCTCCAGGTGCCGGAGGGTGTGCTGGTGATCGAGGCGCCGCGCAAGCGCCTCTACACCGGGACGATCTACCTGTTCGTCGCCTGGCTGGTCGGCACCGCGGCGCTGCTGTTCCTGATCGCCGCCTTGTTCATGCGCAACCAGGTGCGCGCGGTGCGCCGCCTGGCCCGCGCCGCCGAGGCGTTCGGGATGGGGCGCGATATCGGCCCGATCCACCCGGAGGGGGCGATCGAGGTGCGCCAGGCCGCGGTCGCCTTCAACCGCATGCAGGAGCGCATCCGCCGCTTCCTCGCCCAGCGGACCGAGATGCTGGCCGGCGTCTCGCACGACCTGCGCACGCCGCTGACGCGCCTGCGCCTCGCGCTCGCGATGCTGCCGCAGACCCCCGACATCGCACAGGACCTCGCCGAGATGACGGCCGATGTCGAGGAGATGGACCGGATGGTGGAAGGCTATCTCGCCTTCGCCCGCGGCGAGGGGGCGGAACAGGCCGAACCCACCAATCTCTGCGGCGTGCTGGAGGAGGTAGCGGCCAGCGCCCGTCGCGCCGGTGCGGAGGTGCTGCTGAGCGTGCCGCCCGCCCTGGTGCTGCCGCTGCGGGCCGATGCGATCCGCCGCGCGGTGACCAACCTCGTGGACAACGCCCGCCGCCACGCGCATCGGGTGATCGTGGGCGCCTGCGACAAGGGGCGCTCCGTCGAGGTCACGGTGGACGACGACGGGCCCGGCATTCCGCCCGAGCGCCGGGAGAGCGTGTTCCGCCCGTTCGAGAGCGATGCTGCCGGGGGCACCGGCCTCGGCCTGACGATCGCGCGCGATATCGTCCGCGCGCATGGCGGCGACATCCTGCTGGAGGAGAGCCCGATCGGGGGCCTGCGCGCC
>JAFKLG010000020.1 GCA_017304945.1 Rhodospirillales bacterium | reverse complement strand
CCCTACCGTCATGGCCGGCCATCGAGCCGGCCATCCCCACCGGCAGGGACTCTCATGATCCCCGGCTGTGGTGCCGGTGGGGGTCCGCGGATCAAGTCCGCGGATGACGGTGGGGGTGTGGGCGGCGGACGGTGGAAGCCGATGGACGAGAGTGGGGATCCCCACCGGCACGCACTCTCGTGATCCCGGCCTTGGTGCCGATGGGGATCCGCGGATCAAGTCCGCGGATGACGGTGGGGCGGCCGCCGCCCGACGGTGGAGCCCGGCCCCGCCCCGCTACGCCTCCAGGAAGTGCCCGAACGCCTTCAGCGGGCGAAGGTCGTCACAGACGATCTTGATGATCGCCAGCATCGGCACCGCCAGGATCGCGCCCGGCACGCCCCACATCCAGTACCAGAACACCAGCGCCAGGATCACCGCGACCGGGTTGATGGTGAAGCGGCGCGCCAGCAGCATGGGGGTCGCGAACTCGCCCTCGATCAGGTGGATCGCGAAGTAGAGCCCGACCGGCAACAGCGCCCACCACGAGACTCCGAGCGAGAGGACCGAGGCCATGAGGAAGATCACCAGGCCGACCATGGGTCCGAGGATCGGCACGTAGTTCAGCACGAACGCCACCACGCCCCACAGCAGCGGGTTGGCGACGCCACAGGCCCACATCACCAGCCCGGTCGCCACGCCGACCACGCCGTTGATCAGCGTGATGGTGACGAGATAGGCGGAGATGTCCCGCTCCACATGCAGCGACAGCTCGACCGCCTGCCGCTTGTCGCTGAAGCGCGGCAGGATCTCGACCAGGCGGCGCATGAAGGTTTCGCCGGAGACCAGCAGGTAGAACAGGATCAGCAGCGTCGTGAACAGGCCGGCGGTGGCCGTCGCGGTGCCGGAGAACACCAGCCCGACGAGGCTCGACCCGTGCGCCGGGGCCGGGGCCGGGGCGCCTCCCTCACCGCCGCCGAAGTTCTCGAGTTGCTTCGCCATGTCCTGTACGGCGTCGATCGGGCGCTGCAGGAAGGCGAGCTTGTCGCGCATCTGCGGCAGCGCCTCCGGCAGCTTCCCGGCCCAGGACGCCGCGGGCCCGGCCAGCGCACTCGCGGTTCCGGCCAGGGCGGCGAGCAGCAGCAGGACGGCGAACGCGGCGGCAACGCCGCGGGGCACGTGGATGCGCTCGAGCCCCCGGACCAGCGGCTGCAGCAGCAGCTTCAGGACGATCGCCAGGATGACGGGCAGGATGATCTCGGCGGCGACATACAACACCGCGAACAGGGCCATGAAGAACAGGCCGCCCAGGAAGATCGTGCGTGGCTCCGTCGGCAGCGGCATGTCCTCGCGCGGGTCGACGGGCTCGCGGCGCTTGACGGTTTCCGTGGTGAAGCCGGTGGCGGTGCCGCGAACGGTGTCGCCGTCCGTTTCCACCTCGGCATGGAATTCCGAACGGATCTCCTGCTCGAGGATCTGTTCCTCGGCCTCTGTCCGCGTATCGTCGCTGGGCATGGGTCCCCCGGGGTCACCGCGGTCAGACGACAGGGCCGAGAACCTCCCGAACCAGCTTCTGCCGCATCGCCTCCGCGAAGTCCGGATAATCGGCACAGGTGACCGCGAACGCACCGGGACCGCCGATCACCTCTTCGGTATAGGACGTCAACAAATCCGGCTCCTCATGCAGGACGCAGAGTCCGTTGATGGTGATGCCGGCCGCCGCCATGCGGTCGCGCACCGGACCGGGGGGAATCCCATCGTTGCTGCGCCCGTCGCCGACCACGTCAACCACCGTGCGGCGGGCCTGCGTCGGGGCATGCGCGAGCAGGGTGAGCGCGGCGAGCAGCGCCTCGCCGATCGCGGTCTGGCCGGCGCGAACGGTGCGGGGCATGTCGTCCACCGTCTGGGCGAACGCGGCGAGCGCGTCCGCCGTCGCGACCCGGGTCCAGGGCGTGATGACGTCCTGCTGGCCGGCGCCGGACCAGAGCAGGAGCGCCAGGATCGCGCTGCGGCCCTGGCCGACCAGCCCCTCGACGACCGCTTGGTCCCGCAGGGCGGCCGCCATCCCGCCGGCGATCAGCCCGAACTCCTCATAGGTGACGGAGGCGGAACCATCCAGGGCGAGAATGAGGGCGAGGTCGACAGGGTCCATGGGCGCCGTTCATGCGAGGGGTCGTCCTGGCTCCGCGGACCTCCGCCCCTTGAGCCAGGCGCAATCCGGGCAGAGTATCCCCCGGCCGAGACCGAGGGGAGAACAAGATGCCGGAGAGCCCGACCGACCGCGCGCCGTTCGCCGCAACCGAGACCCGCCTGCCATTGAACGGCATCACCGTGCTCGACCTCACGCTTGCCCGCGCCGGCCCGACCGCGGTGCGGCACTTCGCCGACTGGGGCGCCGACGTGATCCGCATCGAGCCGCCGGCCACCGAAGGCGAGGACGTCGCCGGCCGGCGCACCGGCTTCGACTTCCAGAACCTGCACCGCAACAAGCGCGCCATCACGCTGAACCTGAAGACGCCGGAGGGGCACGCCGCGTTCATGCGCCTGGCGGCGAAGGCCGACGTGATCCTCGAGAACATGCGCGCCAACGTGAAGCACCGGCTGAAGGTGAGCTACGACGACGTGCGCGCGGTCAATCCACGCATCGTCTACGGCTCCATCTCGGGCTTCGGCCAGGACGGGCCGTACGGCGCACGCGCCGGGGTGGACCAGATCGCCCAGGGGATGGGCGGCCTGATGTCCATCACCGGCGAGCCGGGACGGGGGCCGATGCGGGTCGGCATCCCGGTGGACGACCTCACCGCCGGCAACCTGCTCGCGATGGGCTGCCTGATGGCGCTGTACGACCGGGAGCGCAGCGGCGTCGGGCGCTGGGTCACCACCTCGCTGCTGGAAGCGCAGATCTTCATGCTCGACTTCCAGGCGAGCCGCTGGCTGATGGAGAAGGAGGTCGCCGGGCAGGCCGGCAACGACCATCCGACCGGCATCCCGACCGGCGTGTTCCCGACCGCGGACGGGCACATCAACATCGCCGCCAGTTCCTCGCGCGTCTTCGCCCGCTTCTGCGAGGCGATCGGCCGGCCCGACTGGCTGCAGAAAGAGGAGTGGAAGACGCAGGTCGGCCGTTCCAAGGACCGCAAGTCGATCAACGAGGCCATCTCGGAGATCACCCGCACCAAGCCGTCGAACCACTGGATCGAACTGTTCGAGGGGGCCGGCATCCCGTGCGGCCCGATCAACACGATCGACCAGGTGTTCGCCGACCCGCAGGTGCAGCACCTGAAGATGGCCACGCCGATGAAGAGCCCGTATGTGGGCGACACCGACGTGGTGGCCTCGGCGCTGAACATCTCGGGCTTCTCCAAGGCGATCCGGACCTACACGCCGGATGCCGGAGAACACACCGCGGAGGTGCTGAAGTCGGTCGGCTACACGGACGAGGAATTGCAGGCGATGCGCACGAAAGGGGTGATCTGATGCTGCCCGACCACGCGGAGACACGGGAGTTTGCCGGCGGCAAGATGCTGGCCGCGAAGGATGACGGCGTCGGGCTGATCACCTTCAACCAGCCCGAGAAGCGCAACGCCATGTCCATGGAAATGTGGACCGGGCTCGGCGACATCCTCGACGAGTTCCGTGAGGACAGCTCCGTCCGCGTCGTGGTCATGACGGGGGCCGGCAACAAGGCGTTCGTGTCGGGCGCCGATATCAGCCAATTCGAGAAGAACCGGAACAGCGCCGACGCGCAGCGCGAATACGACCGCGCCACCGGCGTGGGACGCGACAAGTTCCACGCTTTCCCCAAGCCGGTGATCGCGCGCATCCGCGGCTTCTGCCTGGGCGGCGGGCTGGCGATCGCAATGGGTGCGGATCTGCGTCTCGCCTCCGCCGACAGCCAGTTCGGCATTCCCGCCGCGCGCCTGTCCATCGCCTATGCGCCCGACTCGGTGCGCCGGCTGATCGACCTGGTCGGGCCGGCGCATGCGCGCATGATCCTCTACACCGCGCGGCGGATCGATGCGGCGGAGGCGGAGCGGATCGGGCTGATCAACCGGATGGTTTCCGAGGAAGACCTGAACGAGACGGTGCTCGATCTCGCCCGCACCATCGCCGACAACGCGCCGCTTTCGGTCGCGGCCTCGAAGCTGACCATCAACGAGCTGCTGAAGGACGAGAGCAAGCGAGACAACGCGGCGATCGTCAGCGCGATGGAGACCTGCTTCAACAGCGCCGACTACAAGGAAGGCCGCACCGCCTTCATGGAGAAGCGCAGCCCGCGCTGGACCGGACGCTAGAGGCGGCCGGCGGAGGCGTGCTCGCCGGAGCCGTGAGTTAGGCGATCAAGCAAAGGCCTGGAGCATCGTCGGCGAGCGCAAGCGAGCCGGAAGGGCTCCAGGCGGCCCGCCGCTCAACGTCGCAGCAGGCGATCGAGGATCCGGCCCTCGATCGCCGCGGCGGCCGCATCGCCGTGCCGGCGTGGGCGCGGCAGGTCGACCGCCAGGTCCATCGCCACCACGCCGGCCTCCAGCACCAGGATGCGGTCCGCCAGCGCCACCGCCTCGCTCACGTCGTGCGTCACGACGATCGCGGTGAAGCCCTTGTCCTGCCAGACCTGCGCGATCAGCGCCTGCATCTCGATCCGCGTGAGCGCATCCAGCGCGCCCAGCGGCTCATCGAAGGCGAGCAGGCGCGGATGGCTGGCGAGCGCGCGCGCCAGGGCGACGCGCTGCTTCTGTCCGCCGGACAGCACCGACGGCCACTCCGCGGCGCGGTCCGCGAGCCCGACCTGGGCCAGCACCTCGACCGCCGCGCGACGCCGCGCTGCGCGGTCGCCGGCGCGGCCGAGCCCGACCTCGACATTCGCCCCGACCCGCGCCCAGGGCAGCAGCCGCGGCTCCTGGAACATGAGCCGCACGGCGTCCCCCGCCGTCGCGCCATCCATCTCGATCGTGCCGCTGCGCGGCGCGTCCAGCCCGGCGATCAGCCGCAGCAGGGTCGACTTGCCGCAGCCGGAGCGGCCGACCACGGCGACGAACTGGCCGGCCGGGATGTCGAGATCGATGCCGGCGAGCACGGTCTTGGCACCGAAGCGCTGCGTCACGCCGCGCAGCCGCACGGCGGCGCCCCTTGTGCTGATCCGCATCTCCGGTGAGCCGGTGCGATCGAGAACGGTGACGGTCATGGCTCAGCCTTTCGCGTAGACGGGATTCCAGGCGAGGCAGATCCGCTCCAGCGCGCGCGCCACCGTGTCGGCGAGCTTGCCCAGCGCGGCGTAGACCAGGATCGAGAACACGACGACGTCGACCAGCATGAACTCGCGCGCGTTCATCGCCATGAAGCCGATCCCGGAGGACGCGGAGATCGTCTCGGCCACGATCAGCGTCAGCCACATGATGCCGAGGCCGTAGCGCAGGCCGACGAAGATCGCGGGCAGCGCGCCGGGCAGCACGATGCGCCAGAGCAGCGCGCGATCCGACATGCCGTAGGCGCGGCCCATCTCCAGCAACTGGCGATCCACCGACCGCACGCCGTGCAGCGTGTTCACGTAGATCGGGAAGAACACGCCCAGCGCGACCAGGAAGATCTTGGCGGTCTCGTCGATCCCGAACCACAGGATCACCAGCGGGATCAGTGCGAGATGCGGGATGTTGCGCACCATCTGCAAGGTCGTGTCGGTCACGACCTCCGCGCGGCGGGACAGCCCGTTGAGCAGGCCGAAGGCGAACCCGATGCCGCCGCCGATCGCGAAGCCCAGCAAGGCGCGCCAGGCGCTGACTTCCACGTTGGTCCACAGCTCGCCGGAGCGGGTCAGCCGCCAGGCCGCGGCGCCGACCTCCGTGGGGGCCGGCAGGATCTGCGGCCGGATCAGGCCGAAGGAGGCGGAGGCCTGCCACAGCAGCAGGATCGCGAGCGGCAGCAGCCAGGGCGTGATGCGACGCATCGCCTCACCCTTCCTGCGGCCAGGCGCGCGGCGGCGCCTCCTGCGCGGCGGCCGCGGCGCGACGCGCCGCCTCCGCTTCCATCGTCAGCGCGAAGAACGCGAGATCCGGCTCCATGAACGGCACGACGTTCATGTCGATGCGGTCGAGCGGCGCGGCGCCGTCCTCGAGCCAGGCCAGCAGACGTGCGAACAGCGCCTTCATTCCGCGGCGATCCGGGAGGCCGCGGCGCGGAAGTCGCGACCGGGTTCGCTGCGCCCTCCGCCGATGCCGAGGACCGGGAAGAGGAGTTCGGCCACGCGATACGCCTCCTCCAGATGCGGGTAGCCGGAGGCGATGATCGTGCGGATGCCCAGCGCCTGGTATTCGCGCAGCCGCGCGGCGACGGTCTCGGGGCTGCCGACCAGAGCGGTGCCGACGCCGTGCCGCACCAGCCCGACGCCGGCCCAGAGATTCGGACTGATCTCGAGCCGGTCACGCCGGCCCTGGTGCAAGGCGAGCTGCCGGAGCTGCCCGACGGAGTCGGTGTCGGCGCGCAGCCGCGCCTGCGCCGCGGCGATGGTCTCGTCGGACAGGCGGCTGATCAGCCGATCGGCCTCCGCCCAGGCCTCGGTATCGGTCTCGCGCACGATCAGGTGCACGCGCATCCCATAATCGAGCGTGCGACCGCGCGCGGCGGCGCGGGCGCGGACGGCCGCCAGTTTCTCGGCCACGTCGGCCGGGGGTTCGGCCCAGGTCAGGTAGGTGTCGACGTGCTGCGCGGCGACCTCGATCCCGGCCGGCGAGGAACCGCCGAACCACAGCGGCGGGTGCGGCCGCTGCACCGGCTTGAAATACCCGAGTTTGGCATCGCTTGCGGTGAGATGGGTGCCGGCGAGGTCGGCGCGGCCGGTGCCGATCAGGTCACGCCAGATGGTGAGGAACTCGTCGGTCAGCGCGTAGCGCTCGTCGTGGTCGAGCAGCAGCCCGTCGCCGGCAAGCTCCTTCGGCTGGCCGCCGGTGACGATGTTGATCAGCAGCCGGCCGCCGCTGATGCGGTCAAAGGCGACGGACTGGCGGGCGGCGAGACCGGGGGAGAGGAAGCCCGGCCGCAGCGCGAGCAGGAATTTCAGCCTCTCGGTGAAGGGCGCGATGGCGCTGCCCACCATCCATCCGTCGAGGCAGTTGATGCCGGTGGGCAGCAGGATGCCGCCGAAGCCCAGCCGGTCGGCGGCCACCGCGATCTCCCGCAGATAGCCGAGATCCGCGGGGCGGTGCCCCTCCTCGGTGCCGAGATAGCGGCCATCGCCGCTGGTGGGGAGGAACCAGAACAGGTCGAGCGGGGGATTGGTCATGGGTCGTCTCCTGTCGGGCGATGGAGGCCGGTCTCAGGCGCTCGGGCGCCACACGGCATCTTCGATCCGCACCGGGGCGGGGATCAGGCCGATCCTGTGGAAGCGGTCGGCGATCGCCTGCTGCTCCGCGATGATCTCCGGCGTGAGCGGTCCGATCACGAACCGGCTGCGATCGACGGCGCGCTGCATGGCGGGCAGCGGCACGCCGGTGCCCGCGGAGAGCAGGGCGGCGACCTGGTCGCGATGGGCGCTGGACCAGGCGGCGGCCTCGGCATAGGCGGCGATCGCGGCGTCCAGCACCGGGGCGTTCGCCGCGGCATAGGAGCGGCTCGAGAGGACGAAGGCGTTCTGGGCCGTGATCGCCTCGGCGCGGGCCAGCGTGCGCACGCCGGGCTGGCCTTCGGCGATCGCGTAATAGGGATCCCAGATCGTCCAGGCATCCACCGCCCCGCGCGCGAAGGCGGCGGCGGCATCGGCGGGGGCGAGCTGCACCGGCACGATATCGGAGAAGCGCAAGCCGGCCTGTTCCACCGCCGCGATGGTGAGGTTGTGCGCCGAGGAGGCGCGGGCGAAGGCGACGCGGCGGCCTTTGAGGTCGGCGAGCCCGTCCAGCCGCGAGCCGGGCGGCACCAGGATTGCCGCGTTCGAGGAGCCGGAGGGCTGCGCCGCGACATAGACGAGGTCCGCCTTGGCGGCCTGCGCAAAGATCGGCGGCGTGTCGCCGACGGAGCCGAAATCGACGTTGCCGAGGCGCAGCGCTTCGAGCAGCGGCGGGCCGAAGGAGAACTCGGTCCAGGTGACCGAGATCCCCAGAGGCTTCAGTTTCGCCTCGACCAGTTGCCGCTGCCGCGCGACCACCTGGAAGCCGTTCTTCTGATAGCCGATGCGGAACGTCTCGGCGGCCCTGGCACCGCGGGCCAGGAAGGGCGCCGCGAGGGCGGCCGTGCGCAGCAGCGTGCGGCGCTGGAGGGAGAGCGTCATCCGGGAGGTCCGATCAGAAGGCGCGCACTTGCGCGGGAGGGGCGGCGGCCGGCACCGGATCGGCGAAACGGCCGGTCAGGTAGAGCTGGCGCGCGAGGCGTTTCACCTGGCCGAGGGTCGGCCAGATCGTGCCGTCGAGGTCGTCGAGGCGCATGTCGGTGGCGATGAAGCGGTAGCCGACGTCGAGACGCACGGCGGCGCCGAGGAAGGCACCGTCCACTTCGATGATGTGAGATTGCAGCATGGGTCGGGTCCTTTCGGAACCGGGGAACGTCGTGGGTCTGGCAGTGGGGCGCGGGGGTCGTCAGCGACGACGGCAGGGGGCCGACGATCGACACGAGGCGAAGCCCGACCCGCTGTGCGGGGTGACCGCGACGCCGCACATGGGGCGCGCCGCCGCGCGCTGGTCTGCGCGCTGCGCCGCCGGTTGCGCGCCGCCCGGCATCAGCTCTCCGCAGCCGGACGCGATCGCAGCGTTCGGGGGAGAGGGGATACGTGCGGGATACGACATCGACGGCGGCCTTTCCTGCGCGGCCGGCCGAGGCAGCTCGACCAGCAACGACATGATAAGAGATACTTTTTCCTCAGAGGTTCAATGGGCGGGCCAAAGAAAGAAAATTTCTCCCCGCTTTTCGTGAATCCGCGCGCGGGCTTTCCTGCGCCGGCAACGCCGGACGCAATCCCCTGCTGCGGCCTCGGCGGCCGGTCAGCCGACCGCGTCGAACAATGCGCGGATGTCGGCGGCGAGGAGGTCCGGCTGCTCCATCGCGGCGAAATGGCCCCCGCGCGGCATCTCCGTGTAGCGGCGGAGGTCGAAATGGCGCGCCAGCAGCGCCCGCGGGGGATGCGGAATCTCCTTCGGGAAGGCGGCGAAGCCCAGCGGCGGCCGAATCCGCTCGCCGGGCTGCACGGTGAACGGCGCCTGGCGGGATTCCTTGTAGATGCGCAGGGAGGAGGAAGCGGTGCCGGTCAGCCAGTAGATCGCGATGTTGGTCAGCAGGTCGTCACGGTCGAAGGCGCGGAACGGGTCGCCGCCACAGTCGCTCCAGCGCCGGAACTTCTCCAGGATCCAGGCGGCGAGGCCGGCCGGCGAGTCGCTCAGCGCGAAAGCGAGGGTCTGCGGCTTGGTGCCCTGGATGTGGCTGTAGCCGCCCTCGGCATCCACCCACGCTGAGCGGGCGGCGAAATACGCGAGTTCCGACGCGGTGGCGTCTTCGGCGCGGGGGAACATCCCCGAGAGGAAGTTGAGATGCACGCCGGTCACCGCGTCCGGGTGCTGTTGCGCCAGCGAGGCGGAGATCATCGCGCCCCAGTCGCCGCCCTGGATGCCGAACCGCGCGTAGCCCAGCCCCTGCATCAGCTTCACCCAGAGCGCGGCAATGCCGCCGGGCGAGAAGCCGGGGCGCGTCGGACGGTCGGAGAACCCGTAGCCGGGCAGGGAGGGGATCACGAGGTCGAACGCGTCCGGTCCCTCGGTCAGCAGCGGGATCAGTCCGCGCATTTCGATGAAGGAGCCCGGCCAGCCATGGGATACGAGCAACGGCCGCCCCGCTCCGCCTTTCGCGCGGACATGCACGAAGTGGATGCCGATTCCGTCGACCTCGGCGCGGAACTGCGGCAGCCGGTTGAGCGCGGCTTCCTGTGCGCGCCAGTCGAAGCCGTCTCGCCAATACGCGACCAGCTCGCGCAGGACGTCTCCCCGCGTGCCCCAGGCCCAGTCCTCGTCGTTGATCTCGTCCGGCCAGCGGGTGCGCGCCAGGCGCTCCCGCAGGTCGGTGAGGGCGTCGTCGGGGACGGCGATGGTGAACGGGGTCACGCGCATGCGGCGGCTCCTGCAAGGCGCGCCCCGTCGGGAAGGGCCGGGGCGCGATCGCGTCAGGCGGGGATGCGCACCTTCATCTCGCTGATGCCGTGGATGAAGTTGCTGTAGATGCGCTTCGGCTCGTCCATCAGCTCGATGCGCGGGAAGCGCTTCATCACCTCTTCCCAGAGGATGGTGAGCTGCAGCTCCGCAAGCCGGTTACCGACGCAACGATGCACGCCGAAGCCGAACGACAGATGATGCCGTGGCCGCGCACGATCGATGATGAACTCGTTCGGCCGGTCGATCGAGTCCTCGTCGCGGTTGCCCGAGACGTACCACATCACGACCTTGTCGCCCGCGCGGATCTGCTTGCCCGCGATCTCGGCATCCGCCTTGGCGGTGCGGCGCATGTGGATGATCGGCGAGACCCAGCGGATGATCTCCGGCACCATCGAGGTCACCAGCGCCGGATTGTCGCGCAGCTTCTGGTACTCGGCCGGGTTCTTGCACAGCGCGGCCAGCCCGCCGCTCATGGAGTTGCGCGTGGTGTCGTTGCCGCCGACGATCAGCAGCGTCAGGTTGCCGAGATACTCCATCGGGTCGTTGACCAGGTTCCGCGTCGCCTCGCCATGCGCGAGCATCGAGATCAGGTCATAGCCACCCGGCCGCGCGGCGCGTTCGTGCCACAGGCCGGTGAAGGCCTGCAGCGCCTCGGACAGGATCTCGAGCCGCTTCTCCTCCGAATTCACGATGCCGCCCGCGTTGACGTCGGCGGTGGCGCAGTCGGACCAGAAGGTGAGCTTGCTGCGGTCCTCGATCGGGAAGTCGAACAGGGTGGACAGCATCAGCGTGGTCAGCTCGATCGAGACATGCTCGACCCAGTCGAAGGTCTCGTTGCGCGGCAGCCCGTCCAGCACCTTGCAGGTGCGCTCGCGGATGATGCTGGACATGTTGTTGAGGTTGGCCGGCGCGACGATCGGACTCACCACCTTGCGCTGCTCGTCGTGCCGCGGCGGATCCATCGAGATGAAGCTCGACCGGCGATACTGCATCGGCCGATCGGTGATGGTGATGCCTCCGAGCTTGGCATCGGAGGAGTAGATCTCCGGATGCGTCTCGACGTGCATGATGTCCTTGAACTTGGTCACCGACCAGAACGAGCCGTACATCCCGTCCTTGCGGTAATGCACCGGGTCTTCGCGGCGCAGGCGCTCGAAATAGGGGAAGTAGACGTCCTGCTGGTACAGGCGCGGATCGCTGACGTCGATCTGGTCGAGCGGAATGCGATGAGCGTCGGTGTCCGGATCGACATGCACCGGGGCATTCATAACGTGACCTCCTTCATCGTTCCTTGCGCGCTCGGATGGCGCGTTGCGGCATCAAGCCGGGTCAGTGCTGGCCTTCGGGCATCCGCACGACGAGCCCATCCAGATCGGGCGTGACGGTGATCTGGCAGGACAGGCGGGAGTCCGGCTGCGTGACCGCGGCGAAGCTCAGCATCGAGGCTTCCTGCGAGCCTGGGGCAGGCAGTCCGGTCTTGTCGAGCCAGGCGGCATCCACGTACACGTGACAGGTTGCGCAGGCGCATTCGCCGCCGCAATCGGCATCGATCCCGGGCACGTTGTTGTCGACCGCACCCTGCATCACCGTCTTGCCTACCGGCACCTCGATCCGGTGCTCCGTCCCGTCGTACTCGATATACGTCACAGTCGGCATGAACGTTCCCTCTGATCCCGCCAGCTTCATGCGGCGAGTTGTTGCATGGTCAGGCTCATATCACGGATCTGGGCCGGGTTCAGCCGCTTCCGCTTCGCCACGATGCGGCGACCGCCCATGAATTCCTGCGCCGCGTTCACGGCTTCGACCGCGAGCACGGTGCCGTCGTCGGCGAGATGGAACAGCGCGAAACTGTCCAGCGTCATGTCGCCGCGCAGCACGATCTCCGCCGCGTCGAACGGAATGCCCACGATCTGCAGCCGCAGATCGTACTGGTCGGACCAGAACCACGGCACTTCCGGCGAGGGCGCCGGCTTGCCGCAGATCGCCGCGGCTGCCTGCTTGGCCTGCTCCAGCGCGTTCGGAACCGATTCCAGCCGCCAGAGCCGGTCGCCGTAGAGCGGCAGCGGGCGGCGGGTGCAGTCGCCGATCGCGAAGATCGCGGGGTCCTCGGTGCGAGCGGTGCCGTCGACGAGGATGCCGTTGTCGCAGGGCAGGCCGGCTTCGCGCGCCAGCTCCTCGTTGGCGACCGCCCCCACGCCCACCAACACCGCATCGGCATGCACCTGCCGTCCGTCGGCGAGGCGCACGCCGATGACGTGGCCATGGGCGCCGACCAGCGATTCCACCTGCGCATCGACGAGGATCTCGACGCCGCGGGTGCGATGATGCGCCTCGAAGAAGTGCGACAGCATCGGGCAGGCGACGCGGGCGAGCACCCGGGATTCGCGCTCGATCACCGTCGCCTCGGCGCCCAGCGCGCGGGCGGAGGCGGCCGCCTCGAGCCCGATATAGCCGCCCCCGATCACCGCGAGGCGCTTGCCGGGACCGAGTGCCGCCTTGAGCTCATCGGCATCGGCGGCGGAGCGGAGTTCGAGCACGCCGGCGAGCGTGCTTCCGGCCAGCGGAATCCGGCGCGGGCGGGCCCCGAGCGCGAGCACGAGATGGGTGTAGGGGAGCGTGGCGCCGTCGGAGAGGCTGACGCGCCGGGCGGCGCGATCGATCCCGGTCACCCGCGTGCCGCACCGCAGATCGATGGCGGCGCCCGCGTAGAAGGCGGCGGGACGCAGCAGCAGGGAGTCGGCATCGGCCTCGCCCTTCAGCCAGGCCTTCGACAAGGGCGGACGCTGATAGGGCGGCAGCGGCTCCTCGCCGATCAGCGTGATCGCGCCGGTCCAGCCCATCTGGCGCAGCAGCGCGGCGGCGGAGCCCCCTGCATGGCCCGCGCCGGCGATCACGACGTGGTTCTCCGCCTCGCTCACCGATCCTCCTCCCGCGCCCGGCTGTCTACGGGCGAAATCCTACCAGCGAGTAGCGTGCGCTCGGGGTGCGGATCAAGCCTCATGGCAGGCCGGCGCCCGGGACGGCCACGCGCACCGTCTCGATCTTGCCGTCGGTCTTGCCGGCCCGCTCCGGCCCGCTGCCGGGGGCGGTGCAGATGAACAGGGTGCGGCGGTCCTCGCCACCGAGCATACATGCGTAGGCATTGCGGCCGGGCAGCGGAATGGTGTCGGTGATCGTCCCGCCTTCGCGCACGCGCACCACGCGATTGCCGCGCGGGTCGGCGACCCAGATCGCACCGTCCGCATCCAGGCAGATCCCGTCCGGGAACAGGTCCGACACCGCCGCCCAGGTCCGGCGGTCGGTCAGCCCGCCATCCGCCTGGACGGTGAAGGCGGTGAGGCGATTGCCCATCGTCTCGCCGATGATCAGGGTGCGGCCGTCCGGCGTGAGCACGGTGCCGTTGGGAAACAGCAGGTCGTCCGCCGCGACGGTCACCGACCCGTCGGGATCGACCCGCGCCAGGCGGGCGGCGCGGGGACCCTCTCCGGCGAACCGCTCATAGCCGAAATTGCCGACATAGGCGCGGCCGGCGGTGTCCACGAGCATGTCGTTGCACGGCCCGCCGGCGATGGCGGAGAGGTCGGCATGCAGCGTCAATGCGCCGTCCCGCCAGCGCATCAGCCGGCGGTCGTTCATCGACACGACCAGTAGCGTGCCGTCCGGCAGCCAGCCGAGGCCGGACGGGTTCTCCGGCACGCGCAGCACGGTTTCCGCGGCACCGTCGAGGCCGAGGGCGATGACCCGCTGCGAGTAGAAGTCGGAGAACCACAGGCGGCCGTCACGCCAGCGCGGCCCCTCGGCAAAGGTGAGGCCATCGAGCAGGGTTTGCGGGGCGGACATGCGCGGTTCCTCCGTATCGTTGCCCACAGCGTAGGGGCTTGCCGGCGATGCGGGAACCGCCCCGATTTGCCACCCGCCCGCTCCGGTGCCCATGCTGCGGAAACTGCAGGAGGTGCGCATGCCAGACCTCTCCGCCAAAGGGCAGGCGGTTCTCGCCAAGCTCGCGCCGCTGCTGCCCGAGATCGCCGAGAGTGCCGCGACGATCGATCGCAGCGCGGAAATCCCGGCGCCGCTGGCCGATCGCATGCGTGCCGCCGGGCTGTTCCGGCTGGTGCAGCCCGAGGCCTATGGCGGGGTCGAGCTCGATCCGCCCTCCCTGGTCCAGGTGATGGAGCGGGTGGCGCAGCATGATGCGAGCACCGCCTGGTGCCTCGGCCAGACCAATATCTGCGCCCATACGGCCGCCTATCTCGCGCCCGAGGTCGCGCGCACGATCTTCGGCCCGGACACCGGCATCCTGGCCTGGGGGCCGGGGCCGGGCCAGGCGCGGGTGGTGCCGGGCGGCTACCGTCTCTCCGGCCATTTCGACTTCGCCTCGGGCTCGCGCCTGGCCACCTGGCTGGGCGCGCATGTGCCGATCGTCGAGCCCGACGGCAGCAAGCGGGCGGGACCGGACGGCAAGCCCGCGCTGTTCACGCTGTTCTTTCCCAAGACCAGCGCGACGGTGAAGGACACCTGGCAGGTCATGGGCCTGCGCGGCACCGGCAGCGACAGCTACGAGGTGGACGAGCTGTTCGTCCCCGACGCGTATTGCATGATGCGCAACACCGCGCTGCCCCGGCACGTGCCTGGAAAGCTCTATGTGTTCACCCAGAGCACGCTGTACGCGCCCTCCTTCGCCGGCATCGCGATCGGCATCGCCCGTGCCTTCATGGACGCCTTCATCCGCGAGCTGCGCGACACCACGCCGCGGGGCGCGCCACGCACGCGGGGCGAGAACCACGTCACCCAGGCGACGGTCGGCACCTGCGAGGCCAAGTTGCGCGCCGCCCGCTGCTATCTGCTGGAAACCGTCGCCGGCGTCTGGGGCGAGGCGCAGCAGCAGACCGAACTCACCGAGGACCAGTTCCTGGCGATCCGCCTCGCCGCCACCTGGGGCATCCAGACGGCGCGGGAGGTGGTCTCCGACCTCTACACGGCGGCGGGCGCGCTGGCGATCTTCGAGCGCCTGCCGTTCGAGCGGCGGTTCCGCGACATCCACACCGTGACCCAGCAGTTCCAGGGCCATCCGGCGCATTTCCAGACCGTTGGCCAGATCCTGCTGGGCCGCAGGCCTGACCGGCCCATGTTCACCTTTTGACCAGGGCCGTTGGCCGACTGATGCTCATTGGCCGACCAAAGTTCGTTGGTCGCCGATGCCGCGGCCTTGATCCGCATCAATGCGGATGCGTGCGCGGGCGCCTCTGATGCCCTCCAGGGAATCATCGGGAGGGTAACCCCATGTTGGACGCAAGCTGCGTCATGACGCGCTTCGTGGTGACAGCCTCGCCGGACGCCACCATGCTCGACCTCGCCAAGCTGTTGTCGCAGCACGCGATCAGCGGCGTGCCGATCGTGGAAGCGGACGGGCGGCTGGTGGGTGTGGTGAGCGAGGGCGACCTGATGCGCCAGTTCACCCATACGAGCGAGCAGCGGCGGGCCTGGTGGCTGCACGTGCTGGCGGAGGGTGACGACCTCGCGCCGGAGTTCCTGGAATATGTGCGTCTGCACCGCCGCGTGGCGCGGGATATGATGCACACGGATGTGGTCACCGCCAGCGAGGACACGCCGCTCACCAAGATCGCCGAACTCATGAGCGTCCACCACATCAAGCGGGTGCCGATCGTGCGGGAGGGCAAGCTGGTGGGCATCGTCACCCGCGCCGACCTGGTGAAGGCGGTGGCGCGGCGGCCCGACGTGTTCGCCCACCCGGAGGCCTGACGCCGAGCGGGACCAGGATTTCGGTTGTGCCCACAAGGTGCCGCGCCCATCTTTGCGGCGATGACCGGGACCATCCGCCGACCGCCTGAGCCGCTCGCCTGATGCGCCTGGAACAGGCGATCGCCGCGCTGCATCTCGACCCGTTGGTGCCGGTCTGGCTGCTGGTCGGCCTCGCCGTGCTGGCCGCGGCCGCGGTCGGCGTCTCGGCCTGGCGCCGCGCCCGCGGCACGCTGCTGCGCGCCGCGGCCTTCGCCGTGCTGCTGCTGTGGCTGGCCGGTCCCCGGCTGGTGCAGGAAACCCGCCAGGGGTTGCCGGATGTCGGGCTCCTGGTGGTGGACCAGAGCGCCTCGATGCAGGTGGGCGACCGTGCCGCCCTCGCCGAGGAGGCGCGGCAGGCGATCGCGCAGCAGGCGGCCCGCTTCCCCGACCTCGAGCTCCGCACCGTGATGGTGCCGGAGGCCGGCGATTCGGGCACCCAGCTCTTCGCCGCGATCGACCGCGCCCTCGGCGACATTCCGCGCAACCGGCTGGCCGGCGTCGTCGCCGTCACCGACGGGCAGGTCCATGACC
>JAFKLG010000019.1 GCA_017304945.1 Rhodospirillales bacterium | reverse complement strand
AGCACCGGCCCATCCGGGTCGGCGCGAACGTCGAACGCCTCGGACCGCCAGCGGAACCAGCCCTCCTTGGCCAGGCTCCGCGCGAGGTCCGGCAGCGCGTCGCCGTCAGGCAGGCCCACCCCGTCCGCCGACCTGCCGGAGGACTTCGTGCCGCAGGCGGCGGATGGCGAGGTGGAAGGGTTCGAGCTCTGGCCGGTCATGCGGGCCGTGGAAATGGTGCGGGACACCAACGACTTCAAGTTCAATGTGAACCTGGTGCTGATCGACCTGTTCCTCCGCCATCGGCTGATCGAGGGCGAAGCGGCGCGGACGCTGCGGACGGCGCTCAACCAGGGCGGCGTGTAGCCGACCCCGGCTCCTGCACGCGCCCTCCCCGTTCGCAGCAGAGGGGCCCCCGCCCGATCGTTCGCGCCGCGGCCCGAGGCCCTCCCCGCTCCCGCAGGTGGGGAGCAGGGGGAGGCCTGATCAGACTTCCGGCGGGGCGGCGGCGATCGGGATCTCGCGGGAGTCCGGCTGATCGCCGCTGCCGGCGGGCCGGCCTTCGGACGCGTCCTCCGCTTCGGTGCCGGGGCCGGCCTGCGACTCCTCACCGTTCTGGTAGGGCCGGCGTTGCCCGCCCGGCTGGCCTTGCCCACCCTGCTGGTTCTGCTGCGCCGCCTGGTTCATGGCGTTCAGGATGCGGAAGTAGTGCTCCGCATGCTGGAAGTAGCTCTCCGCCATGACGCGGTCACCGCTGCTGGTCGCGTCGCGGCCGAGCTGCAGGTATTTCTCGAAGAGTTGCTGGGCGGTGCCGCGGACGCGGACATCCGGCCCGTTGCTATCGAAGACGTGGTTGCGGTTCAGCGGAATGCCGCCGCTGCCGTGGTGGCGCATACCACCGCCGCCACCCCCGCCGCCCCCACCGGAACGATGGTTGCGGCCTCGCATGCGTTTCATGTTCATTCTGCTGCCGTCGCGCTTTCCCGTTGTGAGCCGACCTCCGGCACCGGCCGGACGCGACGCCCGGTCAGGGCGGGGCGATTTCCGGGGGCTGATGCCTCGGCCTGGGCTCGATCCATCGGCGTTGGTGCTGGCAGGCGTCCCGCCGTCCGCTGCGGGCTTGCTGGGGTCATCGACCCGAGGAGCCCCGATCGGACGGGATGTCGCCGAAGGTCCGCTGCACGCAGCGAGCCTTGCCACGCCCGGAAGCTAGACTCTGGGGCCCTTGCTGCCAAACGTTTTTTCACCCGGAGGTCGACCGCAGCACGAGGGTACGGCGGATTCCGGCCAGATCGGTCAGGAATCCGGCCGCCAGACCATGGGTCCGGGCCAGGGCGGCAACCGACTCGGCCTGCGTCATCCCGAGTTCCAGGACCGCAACGCCGCCGGGGGCCAAGCGTTCCGGCAGGTCGGCCAGGATCCGGCGATAGGCGTCGAGCCCGTCCGCGCCACCGTCCAGCGCCCGCGCCGGCTCCCAGGCCGCGACCTCCGGCATCAGGCCGGGGATCGTCGCGGTCTCGATATAGGGCGGGTTGGCCAGCACCAGGTCGAAGCGGCCGGCGAGCGGGGCGGTCCAATCGGCAACCAGGAAGGCGCTGCGGCCGGCGAGGCCGAGCCGCCGGGCGTTGCTGGCGGCGAGGGCGGCCGCCGCGGGCGAGATGTCCACCCCCACTCCGAACGCGCTCGGCCGCTCATGCAGGACGGCCAGCAGCAGGCAGCCGGTGCCGGTGCCCAGGTCGAGCACGCGGGAGGGCGCGGCGGAGGCGGCCAGCGCCGCTTCCACCAGCGTCTCGGAGTCGGGCCGCGGGATCAGGGTGGCGGGCGATACGGCGAAGTCGAGGCTCCAGAACTCGCGGTGGCCGGTGAGATAGGCGAGCGGCTCATGCCGCGCCCGCCGGTCGAGCAGGGCTTGATATGCTGCCGGGTCGGGGACCGGGGCACCGGGGTCGCGCAGCAGGTCGGCCAGGGTGCCGCCGAGCAGGTGGGCGAGCAGCAGGCGGGCTTCGCGACGGGGCTCCTCGATCCCGGCCGCGGCGAGGCGGGCCGCGCCGTCACGGATCGCGGCGGCGATGGTGGGGCTGGGGGAGCTCATGGGGGGCCCCTCACGCTGGGTCTCGGGCGTGGGGGTACTCATTCCGGGCGCCACTCACAGGCGGGGTGCTCATTGGGCCCCCTCACCCCTTCCCTCTCCCGCGAGGGGAGAGGGGAATTGGGGGCACCCCACTCCCGAGGGGGGTCAGTCCTGCGCGGCAAGCTGGGCTGCCTGGTCCTCGGCGATCAGGGCATCGATGAACTCGTCCAGCTCGCCCTGCATCACCCGGTCGATCTTGTAGAGGGTCAGGTTGATCCGGTGGTCGGACACCCGGCCCTGCGGGAAGTTGTAGGTGCGGATCCGCTCGCTGCGGTCGCCGGTGCCGACCTGGCTCTTGCGATCCGCGGCCCGGGCCGCATGCAGGCTCGCCCGCTGCTGCTCGTAGAGCCGCGCGCGGAGGATCTTCATCGCCTTGGCGCGGTTCTTGTGCTGGCTCTTCTCCTCCTGCATCGCCACCACGATTCCACTCGGCAGGTGGGTGATGCGCACCGCGCTCTCGGTCTTGTTGACGTGCTGCCCGCCGGCGCCCGAGGCGCGATAGACGTCGATCCGCAGGTCGCCCTCGTCCACCTGCACGTCCACCTCCTCGGCTTCCGGCAGCACCGCCACGGTGACGGTGGAGGTGTGGATGCGACCCTGGCTCTCCGTCGCCGGCACGCGCTGGACCCGGTGCACCCCGGACTCGTATTTCAGCCGCGCGAAGACGCCGCGGCCGGTGATCTCGGCGATGCCCTCCTTCAAGCCACCCAGTTCGGTATCCCCGTATTCCAGGATCTCGAACCGCCACCCGTGCAGCGCCGCGTATTTCTGGTACATGCCGAACAGTTCGGCGGCGAACAGGCCGGCCTCGTCGCCGCCGGCGGCGGGGCGGATCTCCAGGATCGCCGACCGCTCGTCGGCCGCGTCCTTGGGCAGCAGGGCGATGCGCAGCTCGTGCTGCAGGGCGGGCACCTGCTCCTTCAGCGCGCGCAGCTCCGCCTCGGCCAGTTCCTTCATCTCGGGATCGTCGAGCATCGCCTCCGCGTCGGCCTGCGCCCGTTCGGCGCTGCGCAGGTCGTCGATGCGGGCGACCACCGGCTCGATATCGGACAGCTCGCGGGAGGCCTTCACATAGGCGTCGCCGCCGATGCCCTCGGCGAGCATGGCCCGCAGCTCCGCCGCGCGGGCGGCGATCCGGTCGAGTTTGAGGGAGAAGCTCATGCGCGGCTCAGGCCAGGCGGGCCGCAACCTCGGCCAGGGGCACCGCGTCCTGCGCACCGGAACCGAGGTCCTTCACCTGGGCGACACCCGCCTTCAGGTCGTCCTCGCCGATGATCACCGCGGCGCGGGCGCCGATCCGGTTGGCCCGCTCCATGCGGCGGCGCAGGTTGCCGCGATAGGCCATTTCGGCCCGCACCCCGGCGGCGCGCAGCGCCTGCAGCACGTCCAGCGCGGCGGCTTCGGCGGCATCGCCCACCGGCACGACGGCGACCGGCGCGGCGGACGGCGGCGGCGCCTCCAGCAGCATGGCCAGGCGCTCGATGCCGGCCGCCCAGCCCACGGCCGGGGTGGGCGGGCCGCCCAGTTCGGCGACCAGCCCGTCATAGCGGCCGCCGCCCATCACCGTGCCCTGCGAGCCCAGCTTGGTGGTCACGAACTCGAAGGCGGTGTGGACGTAGTAGTCGAGGCCGCGGACGATCTTCGGGTTCTCGACGAAGGGCACGCCGAACCGCGCCAGATGCGCCTTGAGCCCGTCGTAGAAGGCGGCGGCGGCCTCGGTCAGATGGGCGCCGATGGTGGGGGCGCCGGCGACGATGCGGCGATCGCCCTCATCCTTGCTGTCGAGGATACGCATCGGGTTGCGGTCGAGCCGCGCCAGGCTGTCCTGCGACAGCGCGGCCTGGTGTTCGGTGAAGTAGGCGACCAGTGCCTCCCGCCACGCCGCGCGGCTCTCCTTGTCGCCCAGCGTGTTGAGCTCCAGCACCGTGTCCTGGGCGACGCCCAGCGCCTGCAGGATGTGCCAGCCGCAGGCGATCACCTCGGCGTCGGCGAGCGGTTCGGCGGGTCCGATCAGTTCCAGCCCGATCTGGTGGAACTGGCGGTAGCGGCCCTTCTGCGGCCGCTCGTAACGGAACATCGGGCCGGCATAGAACACCTTCTGCGGCAGCGACTGGGTCAGGCCGTTGCTGACCAGGGCGCGGCAGACGCCGGCGGTGCCCTCCGGCCGCAGGGTGAGGCCTTCGCCGCCGCGGTCCTGGAAGGTGTACATCTCCTTCGTCACCACGTCGGACGTCTCGCCCATGGTGCGGGAGAACACCCGCGTGTCCTCGAAGATGGGCGTGGCCCACTCGTCGAACCCGTAGGTGGCGGCGACCTGGCGCGCGGTCTCGACCACGTGGCGGAAGCGGCGCTGCTCCTCGCCGATCAGGTCACGGGTGCCGCGGGCGGGCTGGAAGTCTGTCACGGGGCGAGGTCCTGGGCTGCGGCTGGTGTCGAACCGGGGCTCGTATCAAGCGGGAGCGCCGGGGAGCAAGGGGCGGCGCGAGGGGCGTCTCATATCCGTCTCACGTCGCAACAAACGGTCTGGCGCGGTAATGGATTCTCGGAAAGCTCGAAGGTTGGGACGGGCGGCGCCGGATCATTCCAACCGGATAGCAGTTAGCGAAACTGACAGGCAAGCGAGAGACGGGCGGCGGGGCTGGCGCGTTCACAAACGTTGGCTGCGCTCGATGCAACGATCTGAAAAATCTCAGGTTTCCCGCCTGGCCGCCGAAGCAGCCTCAGGAACGGGAAATCTCAATGAAATCAGCCGGTTGGCCACATCACACCCCAGCTCCCGAACCGTCGACCGCCCGCTTCACGCCCGCGCGGCTCGCAGGCGCTGGGCGGCCTGCGCCTGCGGGCGCGTGGTGCGCAGCAGCTCCTCCAGATACGGCAGCCACTCGAGCGAGATCTGCGCGCCGAGCATGAGGGCAACGTAGCGGGTGGGGAGGGGACGGCGCTTGCGGCGGATGCGCCAGTCGGGACGATGGCCGCCCAGGCCGAACAGCGCCAGGAGCTGCGGCCAATGCAGGATCGCGGTGAAGGCGACCGCGGCGAGCGGCACGATCTCCAGGAAGCTGTGCACGTGCTGCTCGATCGGGGTCACCTCGCGCAGGGTGACGGCGTAGCTCACGTCCCACAGCGCGGTCGCATCGTGCAGCAGCGCCGAGACGATCATCAGCGCCAGGACCGGCGAGGTGATCTCGAAGAACATGCCGGCGAGCACCGGCGTCGCCGCCTCGGCCAGCATCAGCAGGTGCATCAGCGATTCCTTGGCGCCGGTGGTGGTCTCGATCCCGGTCTGGCGGTGGCAGGCCCAGTCGGCGATCCCGGCCGCGAGCCAGACGGGCAGGACCGCGTACATCAGGAAGTTGCGGGTGATCTCGCCCACGTCGTTCGGCGGCGGTTCGGTGGTCTCCGCGGGCGCATTCTGCCGGCTGGTGATCCAGCGGACGGCGAAGAAGCCGGCGAGGGCCGAGGTGGCGAGCAGGATCGGTTTCATGGCACCCCAGTGCTGGTCTCGACCGTGTTGGTCTGGGACCAGAACCGGCGGATGCGCGGGTGGTTCGCCGCCGGTCAGCCGTCGGCGCGCGGAACCCAGGGGATGCTGGCGATCTCGATGCCTTCCTCGGCCAGCGCCTCGGCCTCTTCCGGCGTGGTCTCGCCGTAGATGCCGTGCGGATCGGCCTCGCCGCGATGCATCCGCCGCGCCTCCTCGGCGAAGGCGGGGCCGACATAGTCGCAGTTCTTCTCGATCTCGGAGCGCAGGCGCTGCAGCATGGCGACCACCTGGGCCGGGATCGGCCCGGCGGCGGCCATGGGCTGCGGCTGGGCCTGCGGTTGCGGCTTGGCCGGGGGCGCCGTCTCCCGCGTCGCCACGGCGGGCGCCATCAGGGCGCGCTCGACCTTGGTGTCGCCGCAGGACGGGCATTCGACCAGGCCGCGCTTCGCCTGCCGGTCGAACGCGGCGCTGTCCTTGAACCAACCGTCGAACTCGTGCGCCTGGCTGCACCGTAACTGGTAGTGGATCATGCTCCGTCCCGTCGAATGCGACACTCGTCGCTCTGCATCGCAGATTGGCGAGTTTGGCAGTCGGCGCAAGAGAGTGCCAGACCGATCATCTCGGGACGCGGATCATATCGATCAGATGCATGAGACCGCGCGTGGGCGGGCGCACCGGCGCCGATCACGCCGCCTGCAGCAGCGGGTCGAGCTTGCCGGCGCGTTCCAGCGCCATCAGGTCGTCGCAGCCGCCGATATGCTGGCCGCCGATGAAGATCTGCGGGACGGAGGTTCGGCCACCCGACCGGGTGCGGGCCTCCGCCCGTTCGGCACTGCCGTTCGGGGCATTGATCTCCTGGAACTCGACGCCCTTGGTGGATAACAGATGCAAGGCGCGCTCGCAGAACGGGCACCAGGGCTGGGTGTAGATCTCGATTTTTGGCATAAGGGTCACCTCGGGCGCAAAGATCAGGGCGCCGGTCCATCCGCGCAAGGGCCACGCTCTGCGCAAAACGGGAGTCGCGTTGCGACGCCATCTGCGCTATGTGCCGCATGCTTCTGGAATGATGGGAGAAACAGAATGCGTCGCATGCTGTTCGGACTAGCCGCCTTCGGAATGGCCACGTTGGGCGCCGTCGCCGTTCAACCGGCGCTCGCCCAACGGCAATGCACGTCACCGGCCGACCAGACCACGTTCGAGATCCAGGCGCTGCGCAGCCAGCTGATGGTGCTGGCGATGGGCTGCCATGACGACGACCGCTACAACGCCTTCATGCGCCGGTTCCAGCCGGACCTGATGGCGAACGAGAAGGCGGTCGATGCCTACTTCAAGAAGCGCTACGGGCGGACGGCGCAGACCGAACACGACAAGTTCGTCACCGACCTCGCCAATGCCGTGTCCCGCCAGGGCACCCAGTTGGGCGGCGATTTCTGCCCGCGCAACGGCGCGGTGTTCGCCGAGGTGATGGCGCTGCAGAGCGCCAGCGAGCTGGCCGACTACGCCGCCGGCAAGGACCTGGTTCCGGCGTCGCTCGACATCTGCACCGAGGCGGCTGCCCCGACGCGCGCCGCGCCGGCCGGCAAGAAGCCGACCCTGAAGACCGCCCATCGCTGAAGCACGTGGACGGGCCGGCCGCGGGCCGGCTCGTCGCACCCGTCGACGTCGGCCGCGGCCCAGCGCCGGGGGTGGGACGGAAGCGGGACGCGATGGCGCGCTGCCGCGTGACCGAGAGACGGCGCGCTGCCGCGTGGCGCGCGTGCCGCGGCGGACGTGGACCGCGCAAGGGCGGAATCGGCCCCGGTGGAGGGGCCGCATCCCGTTCCGCCTTGCGGTGAGCGGCCCGATCAGGGGCCGGTGACGGTCACCGCGGTACGGAACCCGGCACTGCCGGGCAGCAGCTTGACGATGAAGGTGTCGGTGCCGACGAAGCCGCGATCCGGCGTGTAGTCGACCCGCGTCACGTCACCCACCGTATGGATGAAGACCTTGCCGTGGGTCGGGCGGCCGGTCAGCAGTCCGGCATTGAAGGGCTTGCCGCCCTTCTCGACGCTGATCCCGCACCAGCCGCCGTCATTGCCGACCTTCATGGTGGTCTCGGTGACCTGCCCATCCTTCAGCGCGGGCGTTGCCGCGGTGCACGACTTCGCCGCGCCGGTCACGTCGGCGGCGAAGACGCGGGCGCCGGAGGCGGCGGGGCCCGCCCCCATGTTGTTGCACCCGGCAAGCAGCAGCACGCCTGCCGCGAGGCAGAGCCAGGAAAAGCGGGATCCGACCGAACGGCATTGAACTGTCACGCTGCTGCCTCCGCTGCTGTTGCGAGTATCGCCGTCGCGCCCGCCTCGACCGGATGGCGGTGCCGCGATTCGGCGTCCGGGAGGGAGACATACAGCCTGCCACGGCGAATGGAAGCCGGTCCCGTCGTTCACCGTGATCATACCAGCGCGTAACCGGATCGGCCCATTCGCGAGAACGCCGCGGCACCGCTCTGCGCCGCGTCCTGGCGTGGCCCTCCCCCGGCGGTGCGCCGCCGCGCGGGGATCAGACCGAGAAATACTTCGCCCGTGGATTCAGCACCACGATCGCGCTGGTCGACTGTTCGGGGTGGAGCTGGAACTCGTCCGACAGGCTGACGCCCAGGCGGTCGGCGCCGAGCAGCCGGAGGATCGGCTCCTGGTCCTCGAGGCGGGGGCAGGCGGGGTAGCCGAAGCTGTAGCGGCTGCCGCGATAGCCCTGGGCCAGCATCTTCTCCATGTCGCGGTCGTCCTCCGCGGCGAAGCCGAGTTCGGCGCGGATGCGCTTATGGACGTATTCCGCCATCGCCTCGGCCATTTCGACCGAGAGGCCGTGCAAATAGAGGTAGTCCTGGTAGCGGTTCTCCTCGAACCACTGCCGCGCGACGTCGGAGGCCTTCTGCCCGACCGTGACCACCTGCAGCGCGATCACGTCGCGCTCCTTGTCGTCCACGTCGCGGAAGAAGTCGGCGATGCACTCCCCGTCCTCCTTCGGCTGGCGCGGCAGGGCGAAGCGGGCGAGTTCCGTGGTGCCGTCCTGGTCGAAGATGATCAGGTCGTTGCCCTGGCCGGCGGCGAGCCAGTAGCCGTAGGCGGCCTGCGGCTTGAGGATGTCCTGCTCGTCGCACAAGGCGAGCATGCGGCGCATCACCGGCCGCAGCTCCTGCTTGGCCCAGCCCAGGAAGTCGTCGAGCGAGCGGCCCTGTTTCCGGAACCCCCACTGGAACTGGTAGAGGCTGCGCTCATTGACGAAGGGCACGATCGCCTTGGGCGCGGCCTCGATCACGCGGGCGCCCCAGAACGGCGGCGTCATCACCGGCACGTCCTGGGTCAGGCGCCGGCGGCGGGCCTGCACGGCGCCGACGTCGACGGGGCGGAAGGCGCGCTGGTCGGCCTGGCCCAGCGTGCGGCTGGTGTTGCGCGCCTTGCCGGCCCGCTTGGCCTGGGTCGCGGCGATGTAGTCGTCGAAGGCGTTGCCGGTCACCTTGTCCATCAAATGCAGCCCGTCGAAGGCGTCGCGCGCATAGGCGACCCGGCCGCAGGCATAGGAGCGGACGCAGTCGTCCTCGACGTAGTTGCGGGTCAGCGCGGCGCCGCCCAGCAGCACCGGGATCTCGACGCCCTGGCGGGACATCTCCTCCAGGTTCTCGCGCATCACCACGGTGGACTTCACCAGCAGGCCGGACATGCCGATCGCGTGGGCGTGGTTCTCCTTCGCCGCGGTGATCATGTCGGCGAGCGGCACCTTGATGCCGAGGTTGACGACCCGGTAGCCGTTGTTGGTCAGGATGATGTCGACCAGGTTCTTGCCGATATCGTGCACGTCGCCCTTCACGGTGGCGAGCACGATGGTGCCCTTCTCCTGGCCTTCCACCCGCTCCATGTGCGGCTCGAGATAGGCGACCGCGGCCTTCATCGTCTCCGCGCTCTGCAGCACGAAGGGAAGCTGCATCTTGCCGGCGCCGAACAGCTCACCCACCACCTTCATGCCGTCGAGCAGCACGGTGTTGATGATGTCGAGCGGCGGCAGCTTCGCCAGCGCCTCGTCGAGATCGGCGGCGAGCCCCTTGCGGTCGCCGTCGACGATGCGGTCCTTGAGCCGGCCTTCCACCGTCTCCGCGCGCTGCTTCTTGGTGGCGTCGGCGGCCTTGCGGTCGGCGAAGATCTCCAGCATGCGCTGCAGCGGGTCGTAGCCCTCGGATCGGCGATCGAAGATCAGGTCCTCGGCGACCTTCACCTCCTCGGGCGCGATCAGGTGGATCGGGCGGATCTTGGAGACGTGGATGATCGCGCCGCTCATGCCGGCGCGTTGCGCGTGATCGAGGAACACGCTGTTCAGCACGGCGCGGGCGGCGGGGTTGAGGCCGAAGGAGACGTTGGACAGGCCGAGGATGATCTGGATGTCGGGGAACTCGGCGCGGATCGCGGCGATGCCTTCCAACGTCCACAGCGCGAGCTTGCGGTCGTCCTCGTTGCCGGTGGCGATGGTGAAGGTCAGCGGGTCGATCAGCAGGTCGGATTGCGGCAGGCCGTGCTGGTTGCAGGCGAAATCGACCAGGCGGCGGGCGATGCGCAGCTTGTCCTCGGCGGTCTTCGCCATGCCGACCTCGTCGATGGTCAGCGCGATCACCGCGGCGCCGAACTTCTTGGCGAGCCGGAGCCGGTCGGTCGCGGCGCCCTCCCCGTCCTCGAAGTTGATCGAGTTGATGATCGGCTTGCCGCCATGCAGCTTCAGCGCCGCCTCGATCACCGGCGTCTCGGTGCTGTCGATCACCAGCGGCGCATTCACCGAGGCGGTGAAGCGGCGGATCACCTCGTTCATCTCGGCCATCTCGTCGCGGCCGACGAAGGCGGTGCAGACGTCGAGCGCGTGGGAGCCCTCGCCGATCTGCTCGCGGCCCATGGCGACGCAGCCGTCCCAGTCGTGCTTCTCCTGCAGCTCGCGCCACTTCTTGGAGCCGTTGGCGTTGCAGCGCTCACCGATCGCGAACACTGCGTTCTCCTGCCGCAGCGGCACCGCCTGGTAGAGGCTGGCGACCGACGGGATCCAGACCGGCTTGCGGCCGACCGGGGCGGGCCGGGACTGGCCGGTGCCCTCGGCGCGGCGGCGCAGCATCGCGTCGAGCGCCTGGATGTGCGGGATCGAGGTGCCGCAGCAGCCGCCGATCAGGTTGACGCCGTCCTCGGCGATGAAGCGCTCCAGCCAGGAGGCGAGGTCGGCGGCGCCCAGCGGGTAGTGGGTCTGCCCGTCCACCAGTTCGGGCAGGCCGGCATTGGGCTGCACCGAGACCAGGCCGCGCCAGTTGCCGGCGAGCCAGCCGACATGCTCCGCCATTTCCTGCGGGCCGGTGGCGCAGTTCAGCCCCATCAGCGGCACGTCCAGCGCGTCGACCACCGCGGCGGCGGCGGCGATATCGGGGCCGACCAGCAGGGTGCCGGTGGTCTCCACCGTGACCTGCACGAAGATCGGCGTGTCGGTGCCGGCCGCGCGGCGCGCGAGCTTGGCGCCGTTCACCGCCGCCTTGATCTGCAGCGTGTCCTGGCAGGTCTCGATCAGGATCGCGTCCACGCCGCCGGCGATCAGGCCACGGCATTGTTCGGCGAGGCCGGCCTCCAGCGGGTCGTAGGCGATGTTGCCGAGGCTGGGCAGCTTGGTGCCCGGCCCGACGCTGCCGATCACCCAGCGGTGGCGGCCGTCGGCGAAGGTCTCGGCCGCCTCGCGCGCCAGCTCGCCCGCGATCTTGTTGATCTCGAAGGCGCGGTCGGCGAGGTCGAACTCGCCCAGGGTCACCGGGGAGGCGCCGAAGGTGTTGGTCTCCACCATGTCGGCGCCGGCCTCGAAGTAGCCGCGATGGATTTCCCGCACCAGGTCGGGGCGGGACAGCACCAGCACGTCGGTGCAGTTCTCGCGCCCCCAGTAGTCGCGCTCCACGTCCAGCGTCAGCGCCTGCACCCGGCTACCCATCCCGCCATCGCACAGCAACACGGAATGACGGAGGGCGTCGAGCAGATGGGGGCGGGTCATGCTGGGTCTTTCAGATCGCGAGTTGGCGCGGCTGCGCCGTCGGCATGTCGGCGAGGCGGCTGGCGTGCCAGATCCGGACCGCGAGCGGGCCGGGGATGTCCATCGCCTCGGAGGGTGCGAAGCCGGCCCCGGATAGCAGGGCGTTCATTGCCACATCGTCAAAGCCCGGCCAGCGATGCGCGAGCCGGTCGAGCAGGTCGGTGCGCTCGTGATGCGCGAGGTCGACGACCAGCAGCCGGCCGCCGGGCCGCAGCACGCGGGCGGCTTCGGCCAGCACGCCCTCGGGATCCTCGGCGTAGTGCAGCACCATCTGCAGCACGGCGATGTCGAAGCTGCGTTCCGCGAGCGGCAGCCGGTACATGTCGGCGAGGCGGACGGAGCAGTGCGACAGGTCGGCGCGGGCCAGGCGCGAGCGGGCCAAGGCCAGCATCGCCTTGGAGGCATCGACGCCGACGCCCTGGCTGATGTGATGCGCGAGCAGTTCCAGCACCCGGCCGGTGCCGGTGCCGATATCGAGCAGCTTGCCGCCGCTCTGGTCCGGCACGAGCTGGACCAGCGCCTCCTCGACCGCGCGGGCCGGCAGGTCGAGCGCGCGCATCTCGTCCCAGTCCATGCCGGTCTTGCGGAAACTCTCCGAGGCCACGCGCGCCCGTTCGGCGAGGACGCGCGCCGCCTGCCGCCGATCGGCCGCCAGCACCGGGTCGTCTTCCGGCAGGCGCAGCACGAGGTCGCGCGCCAGGTCGCCATCCGCGGTGGCCGGGAGGGCGAACCAGACATTGGCGCCTTCGCGCACCCGGTCGAGCAGGCCGCATTCGCAGAGCAGCTTGAGGTGGCGGGAGAGACGCGGCTGCGACTGGCCGAGGATCTCGGTGAATTCCATGACGCAGAACGCGCCGCGGGCGGCCAGCGCGAGCAGCCGCAGGCGGGTCGGTTCAGCGGCGGCGCGGAGGCTGGCGAGGAGACGATCCATGAGGTCGCCCCTGTGACATAAAGATGTCCTTATGTCTAGAGGCATCCTCTCACGAGGCCGGGACTCCCTCGTGGCAGCCGTCGCCGGACCAACCTCGCGGGCGGGGCGGCTGATGGCCATTGCGTGGGAACGCGCGGCATCCGACCTTGGTCCGGCAGCCGCGCGGCGTTTGCCATCCGATCGTGATAGACCTGACAGCGCGGCCCGTCTGCTATAGGGAACACGCCGAATTTCATCCTCCAGCGCCGGAGCAGAAGGCAGCATGAGCACCACCGAGACGACGCCCCAGGCGATCGACCAGCTCTGCATCAACACGATTCGCACCCTGGCGATGGACGCGGTGCAGAAGGCCAATTCCGGCCATCCGGGCACGCCGATGGGCCTGGCCCCGGTCGCCTACACGCTGTGGCAGAACGTGCTGCGCTACGACCCGGCGCATCCGAACTGGGCCAACCGCGACCGGTTCGTGCTCTCGGTCGGCCACGCTTCCATGCTGCTGTACGCGCTGATCCATCTCGCCGGCATCCGCGACGAGAAGGGCGGCGACGCGCTGACCATCGACGACCTGAAGAAGTTCCGCCAGATCGACAGCCGCACGCCCGGCCATCCCGAATACCGCATGACCACCGGCGTGGAGACGACCACCGGCCCGCTGGGCCAGGGCGTCGCCAACAGCGTCGGCATGGCGATCGCGCAGCGCTGGCTCGCGGCGCGCTACAACAAGCCGGGCTTCGCGCTGTTCGACTACCGGATCTGGGTGCTGTGCGGCGACGGCGACATGATGGAGGGCGTCTCCAGCGAGGCGGCCTCGCTCGCCGGCCACCTGCGTCTCGGCAACCTGTGCTGGGTCTACGACAGCAACTCGATCACCATCGAGGGCAGCACCAACCTCGCCTTCGGCGACGACGTGGGCGCCCGCTTCGCCGCTTATGGCTGGGCCGTCCACCACGTGGACGACGCCAACGACACCGCCGCCGTGCTGGCCAAGCTGCGCGAGGCGGCGGACGACCGGCCGACGATGATCGTGGTGAAGAGCGTCATCGGCTTCGGCGCCCCGCACAAGGCCGGCACCCGCGAGGCGCACGGTGAGCCGCTGGGGCCGGACGAGGTGCGCGCCGCCAAGCGCGCCTATGGCTGGCCGGAGGACGCGCAGTTCCTGGTGCCCGACGGGGTGCGGGAGCATTTCGCCGCCGGTCTCGGCAAGCGCGGCGCCGCGGCCTATGAGGCCGACGTCGCGCTGCGCCAGCGCTATGCCGCGGAATACCCCGATCTGTGGAAGGAGCTGTGCTGCCTGGAGCAGGGCGAGCTGCCGGCCGGATGGGACGCCGATATCCCCAGCTTCCCGGCGGATGCGAAGGGGCTGGCGAGCCGGGATTCGTCGCAGAAGGTGCTGAACGCGATCGCGCCGCGGCTGCCCTGGCTGATCGGCGGCGCCGCCGACCTCGCGCCGTCCACCAAGACGCTGATGACCTTCCCCGAGGCGGGCTCCTTCCAGCCGGAGACCCCGGCCGGCCGCAACATGCATTTCGGCATCCGCGAGCACGTGATGGGCTCCGCGCTGAACGGCATGGCACTGGCCGGGCTGCGCGCCTACGGCGCCGGGTTCCTGATCTTCAGCGACTACATGCGCCCGCCGATCCGGCTGTCCTCCATCATGGAGCTGCCGGTCATCTACATCTTCACGCATGACAGTATCGGCGTGGGCGAGGACGGGCCGACGCATCAGCCGGTGGAGCAACTCGCCGGGCTGCGCAGCATCCCCGGCCTGCTGGCGATCCGCCCGGCCGACGCCAACGAGGTCGCCGAGGCGTGGCGCGTCGCGCTGAAGCAGACCATGCACCCGACCTGCCTGATCCTGAGCCGCCAGCCGCTGCCCACGGCCGACCGCAGCAAGTGCGCGCCGGCCGCGGGCCTCGCCAAGGGCGCCTATGTCCTGGCCGAGGCCGGCAGCGGCAAGCCGGACGTGATCCTGCTGGCGACCGGCAGCGAGGTCGGGCTCGCCATGACGGCGCGCGAGAAGCTGGAAGCCGAGGGCATCCCGACGCGCGTCGTCTCGATGCCGTGCTGGGAGCTGTTCGAGCAGCAGCCGCAATCCTACCGCGACGAGGTGATCCCGCCCGCGATCCCCGGCCGCGTCGCCATCGAGCAGGCCGCCGTTCTCGGCTGGGACCGCTACGTGGGGTCGGGGGGCACGGTGATCGGCATGCGCAGCTTCGGCGCCTCCGCCCCGCTGGCCGCGCTGCAGGACAAGTTCGGCTTCACCCCCGCCCGCGTGGTGGAAGAGGCGAAGCAGCAGGCCGCCCGCACCCGGCAGGCGCGCGGGTCGAGCGTCGACTGATCCCGCCGGCCGGCGGTTCGCGCTTGCCGCGCGCCGCCGGCCGTGACACCTCCCACCGCGTGACTGCCTCCCCCCGCCCCGTCCGCCCGACCCGCGCCGACACGATCGCGACGCGGCTCGCCGACGACATCGTGGCCGCGCGGCTGCTGCCGGGGACCGCGCTCGACGAGACCGCGCTGGCGGCGAGCTTCGGCGTCTCCCGCACGCCGGTGCGCGAGGCGCTGCGCAACCTGGCCGCGACCGGCCTGGTCGCCATCGCCCCACATCGCGGCGCGGTGGTGGCCAAGCCCGACCCGACGCATCTCGCCGACATGTTCCTGGTGATGGCGGAGCTGGAAGCGCTGGCCGCGACCCGCTGCGCCGTGGCGATGACGCCGGCGCAGCGGCGCGGGCTCGAATCCCAGCACGCCGAGATGGCGGCCATGGTGCGGGCGGGCGACGTGGCCGCGTATCGGGCCGCCAACGTCACGCTGCACGGGCTGATCTATGCGGGCGCGCACAACGCCTACCTGGCCGAACTCGCGGCGACCACACGCCGGCGGCTGGCGCCGTTCCGCGCCGCCCAGCTCGAGGCGCCGGAGCGCATGCGCAAGAGCCACGCGGAGCATGGGGAGATCGTGACGGCGATCCTGCGCGGCGACGGCGCCACGGCGGCGGCGGCGCTGCGGCGGCATTTGTCGGCGACGGAGCAGACCTGGGGGGAGATGACGCGGGTATTGCCTATTTCGTAATCAAATTCTCTGTGTCGCGCGCGTATTGTATACAAAACCCTGGTACGATCAGGTCTAAGTACCTGATGTTTCATACGGAGCCCTCTGGCACGGACTTTGCTCAATGCTCGGCATGCCCGCTCGCATGCCCACGCTCCCCGACGACCAGCCCCTCTCCATCGCCGCCCTGCACGCGGGGTATGCACGCGCCCTGACGCCCGACGCCGTCCTCGCCCTGATCCACGACCGGCTGGCGCGGCTGGACGACCCCGGCATCTTCCTCCACCTCGCGCCGCCCATCCCGCGCCCGCTGCCGCCATTCGATCCGGACCGCTTCCCGCTCTGGGGCATCCCGGTCGCCGTGAAGGACAACATCGACGTGGCCGGCATGCCGACCACCGCCGCCTGCCCCGGCTTCACCTATCATCCCGACAGCAGCGCCCAGGCGGTCGCGCGGCTGGAGGCCGCCGGCGCGCTGATCCTCGGCAAGACCAATCTCGACCAGTTCGCCACCGGCCTGGTCGGCGTCCGCACCCCCTACCCGGTCCCGCGCAACGCCTGCGCGCCCGACCGCGTGCCCGGCGGCTCCTCCTCCGGCAGCGCGGTGGCGGTGGCGCAGGGGCTGGCAACCCTCGCCCTCGGCACCGATACCGCCGGCTCCGGCCGCATCCCCGCCGCGCTGAACGGGATCGTCGGGATGAAACCCTCGGTCGGCGCCATCCCGACCCGCGGCGTGGTGCCGGCCTGCCCCAGCCTCGACTGCGTCTCCATCTTCGCGACCGATATCGCCGACACGCTCACCGGCTTCGACGTGATGGCCGGCCCCGACGCCCCGCGCGACATCCCGATCGGGCGCGTGGGCGTACCACGCACCGAGGACCTGTTCCTCGACGACGCCCCAATGCGCCCCGCCTGGGACACGGTCGCCACCGCCGCCGCCGCGCTGCTGCCGGTGGACCCGGTCGACCTCTCGCCCTTCCTCGCCGCCGCCCGGATGCTCTACGAGGGCGCCTTCGTCGCCGAACGCGACGCCGCCTTCGGGGACGTGTGGCGCGCCGACCCCGCCGCCGTGCATCCGGTGATCGCCCGCATCCTGGCGACCGCCGCCCCGTTCAGCGCGACCGACGCGTTCCGCGCCCTGCACCGCATGGCGGCGCTGAAGGCGGCAACCCGGCCGGTCTGGGCGCAGGTGGACGCGCTGCTGGTGCCCAGCGCACCGAACTTCCCCACACTCGCCGACCTCGCCGCCGACCCCATCGCCCCCAACGCGCGGCTCGGCACCTACACCAACTTCGTCAACCTGATGGACCTCGCCGCGCTCGCGATCCCCGGCCCGCGCCGCGCCGACGGCCTGCCCTTCGGCGTCACCCTGATCGGCCCACGCGGATCGGAACGAGCGCTCGCCAGCCTCGCCACCCGCCTCCTGGCGGCCACGCCATGAGCACGATGATCGAGCTGGCGGTGGTCGGCGCCCATCTCTCCGGCATGGCGCTGAACCCGGAGCTGCGCGACCACGGCGCCGTATTCCGCCGCACCGTGGCGACCGCGCCCTGCTACCGGCTGTTCGCACTCGCCGGCGGACCGCCAAGGCGCCCCGGCCTGCTGCGCGTCGCCGCCGCGGGGAGCGCCATCGAGACCGAGGTCTGGGCGCTGCCCGCGTCCGGCTTCGGCCGCTTCGTCGCCGCCATCCCCGCGCCGCTCTGCATCGGCACCCTGAAGCTGGCCGACGGCACCACGCCCAAGGGGTTCCTGGTGGAGCCGGAAGGGCTCGTCGGCGCCGAGGACATCACCCGATTCGGCGGCTGGCGCGCCTTCCTCGCCGCGCCCCCGCCCGACGAGCCGCCTGGCGCACCGCCACACCCCCCGAACCAAGCCTCGACAGGGAGAGCCGACCCATGATCCGCCGACGTTCCCTCCTGGCGGGCGCCGCCCTGGCGCCGCTCGCCACGCCGATGATCGCGCGCGCCGAAACCCGCACCGTGAAGATGGGCTCGCTGCGACTGATCCACTCGATGACGCCGCATTTCTACCAGCGCTTCGCCCCCGCCGGACTGACCATCGAGGTGATCACCTTCGACAGCCCGACCGACGGCAAGAACGCGGTGGTCACCCGCAGCGTCGATTTCGGCGCCTTCGGCATCGCCGCCGGCACGCTGGGTGCCGCCGCGGGGGAGCCCGTGGTGGTGGTCGGCGCGTTCTGCAACAAGGGCATGGGCATCGTCAGCAAGGCCGGCTCCGACATCCACGCGATCGCCGACCTCAAGGGCAAGCGCATGGGGATCTGGCCGGGCTCGACGCAGGAGGTGTTCCTGCTCGAGCGGCTGCGCGAGACCGGAATGTCGATCCGCGACTTGGTCAACGTGCGCGTCCCGTTCGGCGAGATGAACGCGATGCTCGCCCGCGGCGAGATCGATGCCTATGTCGGCGCGGAGCCGGGCCCGGGCCTGTCGCTGTCCTCCGGCGTCGGGCAGCTCGTGGAATATCCCTACGGCACCCCGATGGGCGGGCTGAACATGATCTTCGCCACCAGCGATGCGGTGATCAAGCAGGACCCGGCGCTGGTGCGCACCATGCTGGGCATCCACCGTCAGGCCAGCGACTACATGATGGCGCATCTGGACGAGGTGGCCGACGCCACGGTCCGCATCCTGGGCGCGCCGCGGCCGGCGGTGGAGGAGGCGTTCAAGGCCAACAACGTCGAATACACCTGGCGGCTGGACGACAAGGTGATGGGCCAGGCCAGGACCTACGCGCAGCAGATGCTGGCGCTGAAGCAGATCCGCCAGCTCCCCGCCTTCGACAGTTTCCTCAATCCGCGCTTCAGCAACGAACTCGCCGCCTGATCCCGATGCGCCCGAACGCGCGCCGGGACCACGCGCGCGTGGCGGGCGGGACGGCCTCGCGCCGCCTCTGCCACCGCCGAAGGAGGGTCTGATGTCCGACGCCACCCTGGCCTCGACCGCGCCGCCGGCGGCCGCCGCCTTCCCCGCCGGCGGGCTGCGGCGCCGGCTCGTTCCCCTGGGGCTGGCGCTGGTCGCCCCCTGCGCGTTGCTGCTGGTCTGGCAGGTCGCGGTGCAGAGCGGGATGACGCGGCTGATCCCCTCGCCGCACGAGGTGGCGGAGGAGATGGTCGACTTCGCCGTCGGCGGCATCTGGGACGACGCCTTCTCCGGCACGCTGCTGACCCACCTGTTCGCCTCGATGCAGCGCGTCTATGGCGGCTTCGCCCTGGCGGCGCTGGTCGCCGTGCCGCTCGGGCTGCTGATCGGCCGGGTCGCGCTGGTACGGCAGGTGATGGACCCGTTCCTGCAGCTCATGCGGCCGGTCCCGGTCACCGCCTGGCTGCCGCTGTCGATGATCCTGTTCGGCCTGGGTGCGCGGTCGGCCTTCTTCCTCGTGTTCCTGGGCGCCTTCTACCCGATCCTGCTGAACACCGTGTTCGGCGTGCGCAGCGTCGAGCCGCGGCTGTTCGAGGCCGCCGAGATGCTGGGCTGCCGCGGCAATGCACAGTTCTTCAAGGTGGTGCTGCCGGCCTCCCTGCCCTCGATCTTCACCGGCCTGCGGCTGGGTCTCGGCCTCGCCTGGTTCGTGATCGTGGTGGGCGAGATGACCGGCGTGCCGCAGGGCCTGGGCGCCGTGATCATGGACGCGCGCACCCTGTCGCGCACCGAACTGGTGATCTGCGGGATGATCGTGATCGGGCTCGCGGGCTTCGTCTCCGACCGGATCGTGGTGGCCGTGATGAACCGCCTGCTGCGCTGGAGCCCGCTGCATCATGTCTAAGCTGCCGATCGTCGACATCCGCAACGTCTCCAAGGTGTTCACCGTCGGCGGCGGCGAGATCGCCGCGCTGCGCGACGCCACCCTGACCGTGCAGAAGGGCGAGTTCGTCTGCCTGATCGGCGCCTCGGGCTGCGGCAAGTCGACGCTGCTGCGGATCGTCGCCGGGTTCGAGAGCCCGTCGAGCGGCGAGGCGCTGATGTGGAACAAGCCGATCCCCGGCCCCGGCCCGGACCGCGGCATGGTGTTCCAGGATTACGGCCTGTTCCCCTGGCTGACCGTGCGGGAGAACATCGGCTTCGGGCCGGCCTCGCGCGGCCGGCCGAAGGCGGAGATCCGGGAGACGGCGGAGCGGTTCATGGCGCTGGTCGGGCTGACCCGCTTTGCCGACGTCTATCCGCACCAGCTCTCCGGCGGGATGAAGCAGCGGGTGGCGATCGCGCGGGTGCTGGCCAACGATGCGGAGCTCGTGCTGATGGACGAGCCGTTCGGCGCGCTGGACGCGATGACCCGGGAGCGGCTGCAGGACGACCTGCTCACGCTGTGGGGGCGCACCGGACTGACGGTGGTGTTCGTGACGCATTCGATCGAGGAGGCGATCTTCCTGGCGGACCGCGTCGTGGTGATGGAGCCCTCTCCCGGCCGCATCGCCAGCGAGCACCGCATCACGCTGCCGCGGCCGCGCGACGTCGCCTCCCCGGAATTCAACGAGATCCGCCGCGAACTGTCGGCGCGGCTGCACTCGCACCACGCGAAGACCGCGGCGTAGGCGCCCGCCGGCCTTCATCCCCAGCGGCGCCGGTTCCCGTCGGCGCCGTCCCGTCCGCGCCGTCCCGCCGGCGCCCACCATGTGCCGAACGCGACCCGGCGGCCCGCCCTGCTATGCGATTGCTATGCGGGGGCCCGCGCGAGGCACATCGTTTTCCTACGGCCGCCTCGCGATCATCCAGGCGCCAGACACGCTCCCTGCCCGATCCCGCCACCGCTCGCGCCCACCGCTTCTCCGGCGGCGTCGCGGTCTCGGCGGATCTCGACCAGGGCCGCGCCTTGGCCACCCGCCCGCATGCGGCAGCCGGCGGTCCCGGCCGCACCGGATGCGGCGGATCCCGTCGAGGAGAATGCCCCATGTCATCGTCTCAGGCCGAAGCCTCACTTGCCCCCGCGGAACCCGACCACCCCGGCGACCCGGCGGCGCTCGCGCTGCTGCAGGGCCTATGCACGCGGCCGCACGATCATGTCCTGGTGCTCGGGACCGGCTCGATCGAGCTGGTCTGCGGCCTGATCCGCGCCGGCAGCCGCGCGGTGATCGAACTGCGCGGCGACACGCGGCCGGATGCCGGTTCGGCGGACCTGGTGCTGGTCCCGCAGCTCCGCTCGCGTGAGCAGGCGGCCCGCGCCATCGCCCATGCCTGGCGCGCCCTGGTGCCCGGCGGACGCGTGGTGGTGCGGGCGCCGGCGGCGCTGGCCGGGTTCATGGCCAAGGCACTGCGGCTGCACGGCTTCACCGACCTGCAGCGGCGGGATGGCGGGTTCGGGCCGGTGCTCGCGGCCACGCTGGCCGTCCAGCGCCACCCCGGGAGGGCGAGCCTGTGATCCCGGAATTGCCGACCGGCCCCTGGGTCGCGCTCGTCACCCCGTTCCAATCCAGCCGGGTCGACGAACGGGCCCTGGCGCGGCTGGTCGAATGGCAGATCCAGCACGGCACCCGCGCGCTGGTGATGTGCGGCAGCACGGGCGAGGCCGCCACGTTGCGACCAGCGGAAGCCATGCGCGTGGTCGCCATCGCCGCCGAAACCGCGATGCGACGCGTGCCGGTGATCGCGGGATGCACGGCGACGGCGACGGAGCAGGCGGTGGCCCTGGCGGCGGACGCCGTGCGGGCCGGCGCCGATGCCCTGCTGTGCGCCCCGCCGCCCTACGTCAAGCCGACCCAGGAGGGGATCGCGGCGCATGTCCGCGCCGTGTCGCATGCGAGCGATCGGCCGATCGTGCTGTACGACGTGCCAGGCCGGGTCGGCGTCGGGATCAGCGACGAGACGGTGGCGCGGCTGTTCGAGGACCTGCTGATCATCGGGGTGAAGGACGCCACCGCCGACCTGTCGCGTCCGCCCCGGCTGCGCGCCCTGTGCGGCAACGCGCTGTTGCAGCTCTCCGGGGACGACGCGACGACGGCCGCCTATCTGGCGATGGGCGGGGCCGGCTGCATTTCCGTGACCGCCAATGTCGCGCCGGGGCCCTGCGCCAGCCTGCATCGCGCCTGGGAACGCGGCGACCTGGCGACCTTCGGCCGGCTGCGGGATGCGCTGGCGCCCCTGCACGCGGCGTTGTTCGCGGAGAGCAATCCGATCCCGGTCAAGGCGGCGCTGGCCGAACTCGGCATGTGCACGGACCTGGTGCGGCTGCCGCTGACGCGCGCCACCGAGGCCACGCGCGCGCGGCTGCGCGCGGTGCTGCCGTCCATCAGGCCGATGGCGAGTGGCGCCCTGCCCGGCGACCACCTCGCGATCGCGAGCTGAGGCGGCCGGCGCTCACGCGGGCGCAGGGTGAGGATGCCGGGGCGTGCAGGCGCCCCGGACCGGCGCTACGCGGCCCGCACGTCGAGCCAGGTGCTCTGGTAGGTCGCGCCCGCGCCCATGTCGGTGAAGCTGTCGGCGCAGAGCATGTTGACCGTGCCCTCCACCGCCTCCTCGTCCGGACGCTGGCCGGGCACCAGCACGACGCCCGGCCGCACCTCCTCGCGCACCTGCAGCACCAGGGACACCGACCCGCGATCGTTCGACAGGCGCACGGTCTGGCCATGCGCCAGGCCGCGCGCCGCCGCGTCCTCGGGGTGCAGCACCGCGCAAGGGGCGCCCTCACGCGCGCGCAGGAACGCGTTGCCGGTGAAGGCCGTGTGGCTCTGGAAATAGCCCGGCGTGGTGAGCAGTTGGAGGCGGCCGGGGCCGGCCTGCTTCGCCGCCTCCGGATCCGGCTGCCAGTCGGGCAGCGCCGGCAGCCCCGCCGCTTCCAGCGTCGCGGAATAGAACTCGAGCTTGCCCGAGGGTGTGCCGTACACCTGGCCCTGGAAGTCGACGCCGTCCCGCGCCGCGATGGAGATCGGGCCGGAATCGGGCAGCGTGGCGGGGTCGACCGACGCGAGCTTGCCGGTCGCGCCCTGGAACAGCTCGCCCAGGATCTCCCGCTGGGTCATGCGGAACACCGGATCGGTCAGGCCCATGCGGCGGGCGAGTTCCTGGGTGAGGCGGAAGTTCGACCACGCCTCGCCTTGCGGCGGCACCGCCTGGTTGGCCCATTGCATGTAGTAGGTGCCGTAGGCGCGGAAGAAATCCTCGGTCTCGAGATAGGTGGTGGCGGGCAGCACCAGGTCGGCCCAGCGCGCGGTGGTCGACAGGAACGGGTCGTGCACCACGGTGAACAGGTCCTCGCGCGCCAGGGCGCGGCGCATCTTCGCCGTGTCGGGGTTGGTCACGGCGGGGTTGTTCGCGGCGATGAACAACGCCCGGATCGGCGGGTCCGTCTCCGCCAGCAGCGCCTCGCCCAGCTTCAGGTGGTTGATCGTGCGCGCCTCTGCCGGGCCGGAGGGCTTGCGCACCGCGCCGTAGTTCAGCCCGAAGGCGGAGGCCGTGGCGCACAGCGCGCCGCCGCCATAGCGGCCATAGGCACCGGTGACGCCCGGCAGCAGCGCGACCGTGCGCAGGTTCTGGCCGCCATGGGTGAAGCGGCTCATGCCGAAGCCGATGCGCAGGAAGGAGCGCCTGGCGGCGCCATACGAGGCGGCGAAGCTCTCGATGTCGGCGACCGGCAGGCCGGTGATGTCGGCCACGGCGTCCGGGGTGAAGCGCGGCAGAATCTCCGCCTCGACCCGCTCGAAGCCCAGCGTGTGCTGCGCGAGATAGGCGCGGTCAGCCAGGCCGTCGCGCACCAGGATGTGCATGACCCCCAGCGCGAGCGCGGCGTCGGTGCCGATGCGGATCGGCAGATAGAGGTCGGCGTTGGCGGCGGCGCGGGTGCGGCGCGGATCGATCACCACCAGCTTCACGCCGCGCTTGCGGGCCTGCTCCACCTTCGCCCAGACATGGACGTTGGTCGCGTGCAGGTCGGCGCCCCAGCACACCACCAGGTCGCTCGCGTCGATCGATTCCGGGTCGGCGCCGCCGACCGGACCCACCGCCGCTTCCCAGGCCGCCTCGCTGCAGGAATCGCAGACCGTGCCGCCCAGCAGGCGGGACGTGCCGAGGGCGTGGAACAGCCCGTTCGCGAGGCCGCGGTTCATCAGTCCCTGATGCGCGGAATAGGCGTAGCCGAGGATCGCCTCCGGCCCGGACTCGGCGATGATGCGCTTCCAGGTGGTCTCGATCGTGTCGAGCGCCTCCGCCCAGGAGATCGGCGCGAACTGGCCGCTGCCCTTGGGGCCGGTGCGGCGCAGCGGGGTTACGAGCCGGTCGGGCGAATGCACCAGCTCCCCGTCGCGGTTGACCTTGCCGCAGGCGAAGCCCGCCGTGAACGGCTGGTCGGGGTCGCCCTCGACCTTGACGACGCGGCCTCCCTCCACGTGCACCAGCAGGGAGCACATGTCGGGGCAATCATGCGCGCAGACGGTGCGGACGGTGGGCATCGTGGTCTCCGGTGCGAGGCTGAGCCTTGCATTTGCCTCAGCCGCGCTGCGGCCGATCAGTCCGGATGATCGGTCGCGCCGCGGACCATTCGCGCGGCAGGCGGCCTGCCCGACCGCAGGGTGGCGAGGGCGACGGGCCGGAAGTCCCAGACATCCACGCCGACATCCACCTGGCGCGGCAATGGGCGCAGCCGGCCATGGCTGTGCCCGTGCAGGTTCAGCGCGCCCTTCGCCATGCCGTTCCAGGTGCGGAAGGCGTAGTGGCACAGCACCAGCCGCGTGTCGTCCAGCGTCAGTTCGACATAGGCCTGCACGCTCGCCCAGCCAGGCAGCGCGGCGATGGCTTGCGGGTCGTTGTTGCCGGTGACCAGGTGCTTGCGCCCATGCAGTCGTTCGAGCAGGGCGCCGGCGGCCTCCGCCGTCATGCGCAGCGCGAAGTCGCCCAGGTGCCAGACCGTGTCCTCGGGCGCGACCGTCGCGTTCCACCGCGCCACCATCGCCGCGTCCATCTCAGCGGTCGAGGCGAAGGGGCGGCGGTAGAGCGTGCGGGCCCCGGCATGACCGAAATGCGTGTCGGCGGTGAACCAGACGGTCATGCATTTCTCTCCCGGCAACGAGGCATGGCATTCCGCACCGCCGATCCCGTAAATGCGAGCGGCAGGATCGAGGACACGGATGACGGCGGTCGAGCGGATCACGTTTCGCGCGGGGATGGAGGGGGCGCCGGTCGGCTTCGATCTGGTCGCGGGATGCGGGCGCCCGGAGGAGGGCGAGGTCTGGATGACCGGCCCGCAGGCACAATTGCGCGTCCCGTCGCCGCAGCGACCGGCCTATCTCGTGCTCGGACTGCGCGCGCCCGCTGCGCCGGTGCGGCGCGGGCTGACCGTGACATCCGGGGACCGCGTGCTGGGGCGCTTCACCCTCACCGGCCCGACCACGCGCGCGATCCGGCTGCCCTCCGACCTGTCCGCGACGCCGGACGGCCTGACGCTGACCTTCCTGGCCGACGACGGCCCGATCAATCTCCGCTTCGCCGCGCTGCAGCCCGATCACCCCGATGCGCCGGCGCGGCCGGCCGACCACGATGCGTCGGATCGCGGGCTGATGCTGCGGTTCGAGAGCCTGGGCGAGAACTGCGAGTTCGGCCTGGTCCAGCGCGCCTATGACGCCGAACCGCTCGGGTTGATGCGCTTCGCCAGCACGGAGCTGCGCCGCCTCCTGCTCGCCCTCGACGGCGGCTTCGCCGGCATCGGCGCTCCCGAGGCGCTGAAGGTCGAGGTCTCCAACGGCGAATACATGGTCAGCGACCTCGTCTACGGGCTGCACTACCACGCCTGGGTCCTGGCCAAGGACATGGAGGCGGCCGAACTGCATGCGCGCGAGGTCAGGCGCGTGCCGTTCCTGGCCCGCAAGCTGACCGAGGATCTGACCGCCGCGCAGAAGATCTTCGTGCGCAGCAGCCGGGGCATCGAGACGGAGGAGGAGGCCTACGCCCTGGTCCCCTCGCTGCGTCGCTGGGGACCGAACGAGCTGCTGTTCGTGTTGCAGGCCGATGCCGGCCATCCGCCGGGAACGGTGGAACGGCGCGCACCCGGGTTCCTGGTCGGCTATGTCGAGCGGTTCGCCCCCGGTGAGAACGCGCACGACTTCCTGGCGCCGCAATGGCTGGCGATCTGCCGCGCCGCCGTGGCGCTGGTCTGACCGCGCGAATCCGCTTGTGGCCGCGGAGTCCCGCGGAGTAACCCGAGACGGCCACGTTTTCCCGAGGATCCCGCACGGCGCATGTCGACCCGAACCCTGACCAGCGTCATCACCGCGACGCCGTTCCGCGTCAGCTTCTTCGGCGGCGGCACCGACGTGCCCGGATACTTCAATCGCCGCGGCGGGCTGGTGATCGGGTCGGCCATCCGGCAGTACTCCTATGTCGCGTTGAACAGCCTGCCGCGGCTGCTGGAGAAGCGGTTCCGCCTGTCCTACTCGATGCTCGAGCAGGTCGATCGGATCGAGGAGATCCGGCACGACATCGCCCGCGAGACGCTGGCCGAGTACCGCTCGCTGCTGCGCGACGATTTCGTGGATCTGCACTCCTATGCCGACCTGCCGGCCGCCTCGGGCATCGGCTCCTCCTCGGCCTTCGCGGTCGGCCTGGTGAACGCGCTGCATGCGCTGAACGGGCTCTATCTGCCGCCGCAGGAACTCGCGCGCCGCGCGATCCATATCGAGCGCACCCGGATGCAGGAAGTGGGCGGCTGGCAGGACCAGATCCTGTCCGCCTTCGGGGGGATCAACCTGGTGCGCTTCCAGGAGAACACGTTCGAGATCTCCCCGCTCGCGATCGGCGGTCCGCTGCGCGACGCGATCGAGCGCTCGTGCTGGCTCTATTTCACCGCGCTGCAGCGGTCCTCCTCGGCGGTGCAGCAGGTGTCCTTCTCGGCCGCCAACCTCCGCGAGAAGGAGCGGGTGCTGGACGAGACGCGCGAGCTGGCCGAGGAGGCATTGCACGTGCTGCGCGGCACGACCTCCCCCGAGGGCACGCTGCGCCGCTGGGGGGAGCTGCTGCACCGGTCGTGGACGCTGAAGCGCGCCCTGGCGAGCGAAGTGTCGCGGCCGGAAATCGACGGGCTCTACGAACGGGCGCGCGCCGCGGGCGCCTGGGGCGGCAAGATCATCGGCGCAGGCGGCGGCGGTTTCCTGCTGATCATCGCCCCGCCCGATCGGCGCGCCGCGATCGATGCCGCGGTCGGCGATCTGCATGGCGTGCCGATCCGGCTGGAGCGCAACGGGAGTCACGTGGTGTACGTGAACGAGAATGGCTGAGCGGCATATGACGGGGCGCCCGTGAGGCGCTGGCGCGGCCCGCTGCCCCGGCATGCGCTGCGTCTCGCCGCGACGCTGCTGCTGCTGGCGGGGTGGTCCGCCGGAGCCTGGGCGCAGGAGGTCTGGTTCGCACCACGCTCCCCGCATCCGCGCGTCGCCGCGGATCGCGATTGGGCCGAATTGTTCGCCGCCGATGCGCCCTGGGCGCAGGCGCGCGCCATCACCAAGGTGTTCCACTTCGACGGCACCTACGTGATGTACTACCCGCCCGAACAGTTGCACGAGAAAGCGGTCGCGTTGGCGCAGCGCGGAATCGCGGTGGCGGTGGGAATCCAGCCGGTCACACGCGACCGCGACCCGACCTGCGGCATTGCGGTGGAAGGGTTCGACGACCCGCGCTCCGCCCCACGGATCGCCGGCAACCTGACGGCGGCGAACGTGGCCCTGCGCTACGTGACGATGGACGGGCCGCTGACCTTCGGTCACTATTACGACGGGCCGCGAGCCTGCCGGTATGACGTGGCGCAGATCGTGCAGCGGGTTGCGACCGCCGCCCGTCCGTTCCTCGAACGCTATCCCGACGTCATCCTGACCGAGGTCGAGAGCAGCAGCTTGATCGAGCGGCCGGACTTCGCCGACCGGTTCCGCCGTTTCAAGACCGGGTTCGAGGCGGCGACCGGCCGCAAGCTCGAAGTCGTGCAGCTCGACATGGCCTGGCCCGATCCGACCTGGCCCAACCAGCTCCGCCGCTGGCGCGCGCTCACCACCGCACTCGGCATGCGGCTGGGGATCATCTACAACGGCGACAGTCTCGATCCGACCGGGGAGGCGTGGACGACGCACACGATCCGCAACTTCGCAACGATCGAGAGCACGCTTGGCATCCTGCCCGACCAGGCGATCTTCGCCGGCTGGAACGACGTGCCGACCCATATGCTGCCGGAAACCTCGCCCTCCGCGATGACCTATCCGGTTGCGCAGTACCGGCTCGCGCGGACGCGGATCGTGCTCGACCCGGGGCGCGACCGGCTGGCGGGTCGGCTGCTGGACGCGGAGGGGCACGGAATCGCACAGGCCACGCTGCGGGTGTCGACGGGGTTCGAACCGCATGATCCGGTGCCGGTGCATGTCTGGACGGGGACCGTGCCCGCCAATGCAGCGATGGCTCTGCTGGCGGTCCGCCTCAACACGGAATGCGGCTGCGCCCCATCAGCGAACGATATCGTGCTCGGCCCGCTGACCTACCGCGAGACGGGCAGCGGGTCGGTGGAGCAGACCTACGATCCGGCTACCGCCCTGGCGCGGGCGGCACACGGCGACGCGCGGCAGCCTTCCGTCGCGCTGATCGATCGGAACGGCGCGCCGATGGCACGCGTGATCACGCGGCCGGACCAGATCTTCATGCTGAACTCGGAGAAGTTCCGCGTGACCGCCGGCGCCCAGGCGACCCTGCGGGTGGCCCTGGGTGCGGTGAAGCCGGACGGCATGGCGGGCGCAGTGTCCATCATCTGGCTCGATGCGGCGGGAAAGGGAGTGCGCCGCGCCACGCTGGTCGATCGTGGCGACTTTCGGCAGGTTGCCGCGCCGACCACCGATGCCGAGGGGCGGTTCGCGCTGCAGGGGTTCGACCCATCGCGGCCGGTGCGCCTGGAGTACGCCGGCGACGCCCGGTTCCGCCCGGCCTTCGCCAGCCATCCCGCGCCTCATTAGGTCACCGGCGGCAGTGCCGCGCGCACTGTCCCGCGCCGTTCGGTAACGGAGATCCGGATCATGTACAGGCCTGGCGCCACGTCTACGATCGACACAAGCACTTCGCCGGAGTCGGCGGCATGGCACGGGCGATGGAGGAGCAGGGTCGACTCGACGACGCCGAGGACATGCTCCTCGACTTCCGTAAGCACTACCCCGGACAGATCGACGTCCTGACAGGCTTGGCACGCGTCGCCGAACGCCAGGGCGATGCCGACAAGGCGATCGCGCGCTGGGCGGAGGTGCGCACCAAATTTCCGCGGGATCTGCAGGGCTACTTCGAGGCTCAGCGCGTCCTCGAGCAAGCCAAGCGGCCGCGCGAGGAGATCGAAGCTGTCGTCACGCAGGCAATCCACAACTTTCCGCAGGATGCCCGGCCGCTGACCCGCTTCGCTTTGCTCGCTCACCGCGCGCAGGACTGGGAGGAAGCCGCAGCACGCTGGAAGCGGCTGCGGGAGGCCTTCCCGGACACGGTCGAAGCCTATGAGCGCGGCGCGGAGGCGCTCAGAAAGGCCGGACGGGCGGCGGAGGCAGACGCCGTCCTGGTGGAACTGGCCGCACGCCGCCAGACCTGAATACGCCGGATCGCCGCCGCCGCGGTATGCAGCACTCGGCCGGGATCCTGGCCGCACACGCGGCCGGAGTTCTGGCAGTTCACACGCCATCGTCTCCGGGCGCGATCGTGGACGGACATGCGCCGCTCGCACCTCACGATCACGGGACGGCGCAACTCCGATCGCCCGCGCGGGTCATAGGACCATGCCAAGCTGGTTGCCCCCGCTCGCCGAGACCTACATCCTGCTCTCACTGCTGAGTGCCGTGCTCGTCGCGGCCGACATCCTGGTGTTGGGCCATCGGCAGAAAATGGCGGTGATGGACGTCGTTTGGCCGCTCACCATTCTCTACTGGGGGCCACTCGGCCTCCCGTTCTACGCCGCGTTCGGCCGCGCGCCCGCCGCTGCGATGGCCGCAGCCCATGCGGGCGGCCACGGGGCCCATGGCCACGACGGGCATGGGCACGGGCATCATCACGACGGCAAGCCCATGTGGCAGTCGGTCTTCACCGGCGCGACCCATTGCGGCGCCGGCTGCGTGCTGGGCGACCTGCTGGGCGACTGGCTCGTCTTCGCCACCGGCATGGTCCTGTTCGGCTCCGCGCTCGGGGCGAAATACGTCCTGGCCTTCGTGCTCGCCTTCCTGTTCGGGATCGCGTTCCAGTACGCATCCATCGTGCCGATGCGCGGACTCGGCTGGCGAGAGGGGATCGTCGCCGCCGTGAAAGTCGATACCCTGTCCATCCTCGCCTACGAGGTCGGCATGTTCCTGGTCATGGGGCTCCGCGCCTGGCTGCTGCCGGACCTGGCACCCACCACCTGGACCTACTGGTTCTTCATGCAGGTGGCCATGCTGGCCGGGTTCTGGACGACCTACCCGGTGAACTGGTGGCTCATCGCGCGCGGGACGAAGGAGGCGATGTAGCGCCGGCGTCCTGCCGCGCCGATGCGGCCACCGCCAGCGACATCGCGACCTGGCCGGCGAGCGCGGACCCCAGCAGCACGACGGCGACCGGATAGATCGCTCCCGGCGCCCAGGTCTCCACCACCACGGTGCACAGCATGCCGTAGCCCATCTGCACGAAGCCGTACATGCCGGACGCCGCGCCGATCGCCTGCGGGTTGACGCTGACCGCGCCGGCGAGTGCGAACGGGCTTGCCATTCCGGCGCCAACCATGAACAGCGCCACCGGCCCGACGATCGTCGGCACCGTTTCCCACCCGGCGGCATCCGCGAGCGCGAACAGCCCGGCGCCCAGGATCGACAGCCCGTTGGCGAGCCGCATCGCATGGCGCGGCAGGATGCGCCCAGCGAGCCGGTTGGCGAGGAAGCTGCCGAGCGCCACGCCGCCCATGAGGAAGAGGTAGTAGAGGCCGACTTCCTGCGGTTTCCGGTGCAGGTGATTCTCGAAGATGAACGGCGACGCCGACATGAAGGCGTAGAACGCGGTGGTGGAGCACGCGCCGCCGACCGCATAGCCGCAGAACGCCGGTGAGCGCAGCAGCCGCGCATAGCCATGCAGGATCGCGATCGGCGAGGCGGCGCTGCCGCGGACCCGGTTCGTCTCGGGCAGCAGCAGGATGGAGGCGAGCAGCGTCGCGCCACCGATCAGCGCCAGCAGCACGTAGCTGGCGCGCCAGTGGATGTAGGCGGTGAGATAGCCGCCGATCGCCGGCGCGATCGCCGGCACCATCGACATCACCAGGGTGAGCAAGGCGAGCTGGCCGGCGGCGCGCTCCGCGGTCGCGCCGTCGCGCACCGCGGCACGCCCGAGGACAAGGCCGGCGCAGCCGCCGATGGACTGGATGATGCGGCCGCTCACCAGCACGGCTGCGTTCGGGGCGAAGGCGGTGACCGTCGAGGCGGCGGTGAACAGGCCGAGGCCGGCGAGCAGCACCGGACGCCGGCCGAACCGATCGGAGATCGGCCCGTAGAGGAGCTGCCCGATGGCGAGGCCGATCAGGTAGAGCGTGATGGTGAGCTGGACCGTGCCGACCGAGATGTTCAGCGCGCGGGCGGTGGCCGGGAGGGCGGGGATGATGATGTGCATCCCGAGTGTGCCGCAGGCGGTCATGGCGACGAGCAAGGCGAAGGGGGCGCGGTCGCGGGTACGCAGGCTGGAGAAGGACGGCATCGGGTCTTCCGGAACGATGGCACGCAGTGTGCGGCCGCGATGCGGGAGCGGCAACGCGGTGGGGTCGATCAGGAAGGTGAGTTGCGGAGAACGAACCCGTGCGCTCCCGGCCCCGGTCCTCGTGTCGTGGCCGTGCGCGTCGGCCGTTGGGCGCCCCCTCAGGCGCGGGCGTCCTCCTTGATCATCGCCGCCCCGGCGATCGCCCAGCACGCGGTGGCGGAGACGCTGCCCGGACCCGACGTGCAAAGCGATGCGGCCTTGCTGGACTATGCGCGGCAGATGGGCACCACGATCTACCACCCGGTCGGCACCTGCCGCATGGGCGACGGGCCG
>JAFKLG010000018.1 GCA_017304945.1 Rhodospirillales bacterium | reverse complement strand
CACAGGCCGCCTTCCGACTGATCAGTGCCACCCTGTTCCAGCGCAGGAGCATGAACGGACTGCTCCATCCGCCACCCCCAGACAAAGCACAGGTGGACCAACAGCTTAGCTTCAGCCTCGCTCATGCATAAGCCGGACAGCAGTGGGTCAAGCTCGGCGATGACGGGGAGTCGGGTGCCGCTCCCAGGACCCACGTCCCCAGGAACGGCGCATGCCCAGAAGCGCCGCCGCGTCCGAGCGTCGCGTCGGAACGCCGCCCCCGGTCAGCCGACCACCGTCAAAGAAGCTGGCCGCCATCCACCACGATGGTCTGGCCCGTCACCCAGCCGGCGAGCGGCGAGGCCAGGAACAGGGCGACGTTCGCCACCTCCTCCGGATGCCCCAGCCGGCCGAACGGGATCGAGCGCAGCACGCCGTCATAGATCGGCGACCCCTCCTTCTTGCGCCGGTCCCACACGCCGCCGGGGAACTCGATCGAGCCCGGGGCGATGCCGTTCACCCGGATCCCCTTCTTCGCGTACATCGCCGCCTGCGTGGCGGTGTAGTGGATCACCGCCGCCTTGATCGCGCCGTAGGGCGGCTGGCGCGCCGCACTGCGCAGCGCCGAGATCGAGGAGGTGTTGATCACGTTCCCCTTGCTCTGCTCGAGAAAGGGCAGCGACGCCTGCGTCGCGTGGACCACGGCCATCATGTCGACCGCCATGCTGGACATCCAGCCAGCCTCGTCGTCCGACGACCCGAAGGCGGAGGCGTTGTTCACCAGGATGTCGATGCCGCCCAGCGTGGCGGCGGCGTCGGCGATGTAGCCGCGGATCGCGGCGGCGTCGCCCAGGTCGGCGCTGCCGGAATGTGCGCGATGGCCGTGCGCGGCGATTTCCTGGCGCGTGGCTTCCAGCGTCTCGGCGCCGCGCGCGCAGATCGAGACGTCGGCGCCGGCCGCGGCGAGGCCGAGTGCGATGGAACGCCCGATGCCGCGGCTGCCGCCGCAGATCACGGCCCGCTTGCCGGTGAAGTCGATGATCATCCCCCGCCCCTTCTTGCTGCGCGCCGCACCGTGGCGTGGTTCACGGGCGCGCGCAACGGCACGTCGACGCGTGGATCGAGCGGCTCAGCCGTAGGCGCGGGTGATCAGTTCGTCGAGCGCGCGGATGATCCGGGCGGCGGCCTCATCGTCGGCAAGCGATCCGATCGGCCCGCCCAGATCAGCAGCCGGGATGGTGAAGATTTCCCAGGGAACCAGCACGAAGGGGGCCCCACCGACCATCAGCCTAGGCGCGAGGCCCTGGTCGAGATCGCCAGGAGGCGGAGCGCCGACCAGGGGAATCACGACGCGCGTTCGAAGTGCATCCAATCGCGCCGATTGGACCACGACCAGATACGGCGCGCGTGAGCGGACGCGAGACGGCGAACGATGCAGGTCGAATTGGGCCAATATGCGTGGCCGCTCAAATCTCGAGCGACACCGGCCGAAGTAACGCCAGCCTCATGTCGGGGCGTAGTCCGCGCCGATCACGCCGTGCTCGTCGAAGTGTGCGTTGGCAAAGGCGATCGTGGCATCGATCGCCTGTTCCCGTTCCGCTCGGCGGCGGGTCTCGGCCGCGACATGCGCCGCGAGCAGCGTCTCCACCGTTTCCGACAGGTTCGGGGTCAGGGCACGCGCCTCCCGCACCAGCGATTCGCTCAAGGTCAGGTTCACCGCACGCTTGCGGCCGCGTGCGCCAACTGGGGAAAGTTGCGGGGCGAGTTCGTTCATGCCGAGCCTCCTCATGCGCATGGTATGCGCATGAGGAGGTGACCGCAACGTCTCCGCCGCTACGTCACATCCGCCACGTCACATCGTGGTGTCGCGCACCCATTGGGCGATCTGCGCGTGCGTGGCGAACCAGCACGATCCCTTCGCCTTGCAATGCGCGATCAGCCGGTCCAGCACCGGCAGGCGGGAGCGGTGGCCGCTGATGTGCGGATGCAGCGTCAGCAGGAACAGCCCGCCCTCCTCCCAGGCGCCGTCGAATTCCGCCTTGAAGATCTCCTCCACCGCCGAGGGCGGCGTATAGGGCCGCAGCGCCGAGAAGCGGACGAAGTTGTAGTAGACCGCATCGTCGCGGATCCATTCGGGCGGCAGCTCGATGATGCCGGTGGGTTCGTCCTGTTCCAGCAGCTCGTACGGATCGTCATCCGCCATCAGCGAGCTGTCGTACAGCAGCTTCATCTCGCGGATGATGTCGAGCGTGTTGACCGAGAAGTCCCAGCTCGCGGTCCGCATGCCCACCGGTTCGCTGCCGGCGATCTTCGCCAGCGTGTCGCGGGCGCGGAAGGTCAGCTCGCGTTCGGCCTCCCGCGGCAGCGTCGTGTTGGCCTCGTGGATCCAGGAGTGGATGCCGATCTCGTGCCCGTCGCCGGCGACCGCGCGCACCTCGTCCGGGTGCAGCAGGGCGGAGACCGCGGGATAGAAGAAGCTCGCCGGCACCGATTCGCGTGCCAGCAGCTTCAGGATCCGCGGCACCGCCTGGCGGTTGCCGTACTGGCCCTGGCTGATCCGCATCGGGCTCTCGTCGCCATCGCGCAGCGGAATCGTCTCGTGGTCCGCGTCGAAACTGATCGCGACGGCGCAGCGGGCGCCGTTGGGCCAGCTCGTCGGCCGCAGGCTGCGGCCCGCGCGGGCGCGCCCGACGATGCGGCGCCAGGTCGGCTCCGGCCACTGCCAGGGCTCGCCATCCGGGTGCTTGCTGCTCATTCGGTCTTCCTTCCTCGCCGAGGGGGGACCATGCTGCGCGCCCCGAGACCGTGGGAAAAGAGCCTGATGCCCGACACCGACCCCGCTTTGCTTTCCGCCGAGGACATGCTCGCCGCCTTCGCCACCGGACGGCTGAGCCCGGTCGAGGTGCTGCAGGCGATCACCGAACGCGTGGCGCGGCTCAATCCGGTGGTGAACGCCTTCGCGGTGCTGAACCCGCGCGCGCTCGAAGCCGCCGGGGAGAGCGCCGCGCGCTGGCGGGCCGGCCGGCCCATCGGGCCGCTGGACGGCGTGCCGGTGACGGTGAAGGACCTGGTGGACGTGGCCGGGTTCCCGACCCGGCGCGGCAGCCGCGCGACGGATGCGACGCCGGTCACCGACGACGCACCGATGGTGATGGGGCTGAAGGCGGCCGGGGCGGTGATCGTCGGCAAGACCACGACGACCGAATTCGGCTGGAAGTCGCCGGGCGATTGCCCGCTGCACGGCATCACCCGCAACCCGTGGAATCCGGCTTACACCACCGGCGGTTCCTCCTCGGGCGCCGGCGCGGCCGGGGCGGCCGGGTTCGGGCCGCTGCATATCGGCACCGATGCCGGCGGGTCGGTGCGCATCCCGGCGGCCTGGTGCGGGCTGGTCGGGCTCAAGCCGACCTATGGGCGCATTCCACAATGGCCGGCCGGCGCCTTCGCCTCGGTCGCCTGCGCCGGGCCGATGACCCGCACCGTGCGGGACACGGCGCTGATGCTCTCCGCCATGGCGCGGCACGACCTGCGCGACCCGTTCTGCCTGCCCGACGATCCGCGCGACTGGCGGGACGGGATCGAGGACGGGGTCGAGGGCTTGTCGATCGGCGTGCTGCAGACCCCCGGCTTCGACGCGCCGGCCGATGCCGATGCGGTCGCCGCGGTCGAGCAGGCGGCGGCGCTGCTGGCCGAAGCCGGCGCCACGGTCGAGCTCGCCACCCCGGACCTGCCCGACACCAGCACCGTGTTCGGTCGCGTCTGGGGCGCGGCGCTGACCCGGCTGGTCGCGACGCTGCCGGAACAGCTCCGCGGCGTGATCGACCCCGGCATCCGTGAGGTCGCGGAGACGCTGGGCGGCATGAGCGCGATCGAGTTCATGGATGCCGAGGCGCTGCGCGCCACCGCCGGCCACGCGATGGCGCGGCTGCACCAGCGCTTCGACCTGGTGCTGTGCCCCACCGTCCCGGCCGGCCCGCCGCTCGCCGATGCGCCGACGGTGGATCCGGTGCGCGCGCTGTGGACCGCCTGGGCGCCCTGGACCTTCACCTTCAACCTCACCCGCCAGCCCGCGATCAGCGTGCCACTGGGCCTGCGCGGCGACGGGCTGCCCAATTCGGTGCAGCTCGCCGCCGCCCAATATCGCGACGATCTCGTGCTGCGCGCCGCCCGCGCCCTCGAGCGCGACCTCCCCTTCCCCGTCCCGGAGCTCGATTGATGACCGCGGAGTCGCAGATCGCCACCTGGCTCGCCGGCCAGCACGACGCCATGGTCGCGCTGCTGCGCGAGATGGTCGACATCGACAGCGGCAGCTACAACAAGCCGGGCATCGACGCGGTGGGCGCGGTGGTGCGGCGGTTCCTCGGCGAACACGGCATTCCGGTGGAGGTCGTGCGGCAGCAGAAGCACGGCGACTGCCTGCGGGCGACCGTCGCCGGCCATGATGCGGTCGGAACCACCTCCAACGCCGGCAGCGAAGCGCGAGGCGCCTCCAACGCCGGCGCCAACATCGTGCTGATGGGGCACCGCGACACCGTGTTCCCCGACGGCGAGGCGACCCGCCGCCCGTTCACCATCCGCGACGGCATCGCCTACGGCCCGGGTGTCGCCGACATGAAGGCCGGGCTGGTGATGAACTGCTTCGTCCTCGCCGCCTTCGCGCGGTTCGGCGCTGCGCCGGCACCGCTGGTGGGCCTGTTCACCGGCGACGAGGAGATCGGCAGCCCGGAAGGCCGCGCGGTGATCGAAGCCGAGGCGCGTCGCGCCCGCGTCGTGTTCAACAGCGAGCCCGGCCGCGTCTCCGGCAACGTCGTCACCGGCCGCAAGGGCGGCGTGTTCATGGGCTTCCGCATCACCGGCAAGGCGGCCCATTCGGGCGGCAACTTCCAGGACGGGATCAGCGCGATCGAGGAGCTCGCGCGCAAGATCCAGGCGCTGCACGCGCTCACCGACCTCGCTCGCGGCATCACCGTGAACGTGGGGCTGGTCTCCGGCGGGCAGAGCGTGAACACCGTGGCGCCCTGGGCCGAGGGGCAGATCGACCTGCGCTACGTGCAGCCGGAGGACAAGGACGAGGCGATGGCGGCGATCGCCGCCATCATCGGTCGCGCCTACGTGCCGGGCACCTCCGCCGAACTGAGCATCAAGGGCGAGTTCCTGCCGCTGACGCAGACGCCGGCCGCGAAGCAGCTCTTCGACCTGTATGTCGAGGCGGCGGCCGAGATCGGGTTCCAGACCGATGGCGAGTTCACCGGCGGCTGCGCCGATTCCGGCTTCACCGCCGCGATGGGCGCGCCGACCCTGTGCGCGGTCGGGCCGGTGGGCGGCAAGGCGCACAGCCCGGACGAGTTCCTGCGCCTCGACAGCCTGGTGCCGCGCGCCCAGGCCTGCGCGCGGGCGATCCTGGGGCTGGAGCGGGCGAGGCTGTAGGCGGCGCGGATCGCCGGCGGTTCGGCGGCACGTGGTCCACGCCTTTGCCGCGCGATCATCCGCGCCTGCTCGTCACCACCGGTGCCAGCCGCGATGCCAGCCGCCGCCATAGCCGCCGTAGTAATACGGTCCGGTCGTATAGCCGTAGCTCGGGCCATAGGCGTAGCCGTAGGTCGGATAGGCCGGGTAGGCGACGCAGCCCGCCAGCGCCCCGGTCATCCCGAGCAGCGCGAGCGGCAGTAGCCAGGCGCGCATGGTCTTCGACATCGCGGACCTCCTCTCCGTGCGGATGACAGACATGGTCCCGCCCGAGGGCGGTTCGATGGTCGGTGTGCGGCAAATCCGTGGTCGTCGTCCGTGATCGGGCCACGGTGCCGTCCCGCTTCCGCCATGCCGCGGGCCAATCTCCAAGCCGAACCAGGATGGAGGTTCGGGGAGGCACCGCCATCGATCCCTGTTCCGCTCGGCCGCGCTCGCGAGCGTTGCGGCGCTGGCGGTGACCGCCGCGCCGGTGCCGGTCAGCCCATGACGATACGCGGTCCCGGCCCGACCGGCTGATCGAGCTTGGCCCAGACCCGCTGCGCCAGCGCCGCGAACGCCTTGCCGGCATCGCTGTCGGGTGCCGCGGCGGCGATCGGCGTTCCCGCGTCGGAGGCGGTACGGATGTCGAGCAGCAGCGGGATCTCGCCCAGGAAGTCGGTGTTGAGCCGCGCGGCTTCCGCCTTGGCGCCGCCATGACCGAACAGATGCGTCTCGTGGCCGCAGTTCGGGCAGCAGAAGAAGCTCATGTTCTCGACCACGCCCAACACGGGCACCCGGGTCTTCTCGAACATGCGCACGCCACGGCGCGCGTCGATCAGCGCGATGTCCTGCGGGGTGGAGACGATCACAGCGCCGGTGAGCGCCACGCGCTGCGCCATGGTGAGCTGGGCGTCGCCGGTGCCGGGCGGCATGTCGACGACCAGCACGTCGAGCGGGCCCCAGCTCACCTGCCCCATCATCTGCTCGAGCGCCCCCATCACCATCGGGCCGCGCCAGATCATCGGCTGCTCCTCGTCGACCAGGAACCCGATCGACATGCAGGAGAGGCCCCAGGCCTGCAACGGGATCATCTTCTCGCCCCGCACCTCGGGCTTGCGCGCCAGTCCCAGCATGCGCGGCAGCGACGGGCCGTAGATGTCGGCGTCCAGCAGGCCGACCCGCAGCCCCTGGCGGGCGAGCGACACGGCCAGGTTCACCGCGACCGTGGATTTACCGACCCCGCCCTTGCCGGAGGCGACCGCGACGATCCGCTTCACGTCCGGCAGCAGCGCCGGCGCCTTCTGTCCGGGACCGCCACCCGGTGCGGGACCATGCCCGCCCGGGCCATGCCCGTGGGGTCCATGTCCCCCCGGCCCATGTCCCCCCGGCCCAGGCCCGCCTGGGCCCTGCCCGCGCGGACCAGCGCCGCCGGCATTCGGCGCGGCGGCGGCCGGCCCCTTGTGCGCGGTCAGCACGGCGGTGGCGTTGGTGACGCCCGGCTGGCGCCCCAGCAGATCCTCGACGGCGCGCCGCACCGGCTCCATGCCGGCGGCATGCGCGCGATCGGTGAGCAGCGCGACCTGCACGAGGCCGCCGCGCAGCTCGATCCCCTCGACCCGGCCGGCAGCGACGATGTCCGTCCCGGAAACCGGGTCTTTGATGGAACGCAAGACCTCGCGTAGGGACTCCGCGGACGGATTCGTCATTCGCTTGCAAACCTTTCTCTGCCGGCGGATAAGCAGGCAGCTCGCGCGCCTGTCGGCTCGGATATGGCGCATGACGCACGTTCCGCCAACGGCCCGCACGAGCGGGACCTGACAGGAGCAGCAACTTCCTCATGCCTTGGAACAATGGTGGCCCGAACCCCTGGGGCTCTGCTGGGGGCTCCGCCGGCGGTGCGTCCGGCGGCAGCGGCTCGTCCGGAGGTGGCGCGTCAGGAGGCGGCACGGGCGGATCGGGCGGCTCCAACGGCGGCGGACAGCCGCCGAACGGCGGTCCCTGGGGCAGCGACGGCGGGAATGGCCCGCGGCGTCCGGGGGGCCCGTTCGGAGGCGGCGGTGGCCCGTTCGGGGGCGGCGGCGGTGGTCCGCTGCCGGAGCTCGACCAATTGATCGCGTCGCTGCAGGCCTGGGTGCGGCGCCTGCTGCCCGGCAGCCGCGGCGGCGGGCCGATGGGTGGCCGGCCGGTCAGCGGCGGGCGCGGGGTGATGCTGCTGGGCCTCGCCGTGGTCGCGATCTGGCTCGCGACCGGCATCTATCGCGTCCAGCCGGACGAACAGGGCGTCGTGCTGCGCTTCGGCGCGGTCAACCGCACCGCCCTGCCCGGCCTCAACTATCACCTGCCCTGGCCGATCGAATCCGTGCTCCGCCCGGCCGTCACCCGCATCAACCGCACCGAAATCGGCTACCGGTCCGGCGGCACCGGGACGCTCGAGAGCGGGCGCGACCGCACCGGCCGCGACGTGCTCGCCGAGAGCCTGATGCTGACCGGCGACGAGAACATCATCGATATCGACGTCGCCGTGTTCTGGCGCATTCGTGACGCGGAGGCGTGGCTGTTCAACATCCGCAACCCCGAGGACGTGGTGCGCGCGGTGGCCGAGAGCTCGCTCCGAGAAGTGATCGGCCGCACGCCCATCCAGCCGGCGCTGACCGAGGCGCGGGCGCGGATCGAGACCGACGTGCTGCACCAGGTGCAGGGAATCCTGGACCGCTACAAGGCGGGGGTGGAGATCACCCAGGTGCAGCTCCAGAAGGTCGATCCGCCGGCCGCGGTGATCGAGAGCTTCCGCGACGTGCAGCGCGCCAACACCGACGCCGAACGCATGCGCAACGAGGCCGAGGCATACCGCAACGACATCGTGCCGCGCGCCCGCGGTGACGCCGCCCGCATCCTGGCCGAGGCACAGGGCCAGCGGCAGAGCGCGATCGCCCAGGCGAACGGCCAGTCGCAGCGCTTCGAGAGCGTGCTGACCGCCTACCAGGCGGCCAAGGACGTGACCCTGCGGCGCATGTACCTCGACACCATGCAGGACGTGCTGACGCACAGCCAGCCGCTGGTGGTGGACGACAAGCTGAAGGGGCTGGTGCCCTTCCTGCCGCTCAACCTGCCGCCGGCCGCGCGGCCCGAGACGCCGCCCGCCCCGCCTGCTGCCCCGACGGGAGCTCCGCGATGAGCCGCCTCACCACCGCCGCCGTCGCCCTGGTGATCCTGCTGGGCATCCTGGCCTACACCTGCCTGTTCACCGTGCAGCAGACCCAGCAGGTGCTGATCACCCAGTTCGGCCGGCCGGTGCGGATGATCACCGCCGCCGGGCTGCACGTGAAAAGCCCGATCCAGACGGTGATCAGCTTCGACCGCCGGCTGCTGAACGTGGAGCTGCCGGGCGAGGAGGTGATCCTGGGCGACCAGCGCCGCCTGATCGTCGACAGCTTCACCCTGTTCCGCATCAGCGATCCGCTGCGCTTCTACCAGGCGGTGGGCGCGCAGCAGGACGTGGTGCGCGGCCGCCTCAACTCGATCGTCACCTCGGCACTGCGCCGGGTGCTGGGCAACCACAAGCTGATCGACGTGCTGTCGGCCGATCGCGACGCGATCATGGCGGCGATCCGCAGCCAGGTGAACGCCGAGATGGGCAGCTTCGGCGTCTCGATCGAGGACGTGCGGATCCGCCGCGCCGACCTGCCGGAGGAGAACACCCAGGCGATTCTCGCCCGGATGCAGTCGGAACGGCAGCGCGTCGCCGCGCAGGCCCGCGCCGAGGGCGCCGAGGCGTCCGCGCGGATCCGCGCCGATGCCGAACGCGAACGGACCGTGCTGGTGGCCGATGCGCGCTCGAGCGCCGACCAGCTGCGCGGCGAGGGCGAAGCCGAGGCGACCCGGATCTACGCCGCCGCGGCTGGCCGCGATCCGCAGTTCTTCAGCATCTGGCGCACACTGCAGGGCTATCGGGACGTGTTCGACAGCGGCAAGGCTCGCCTGGTTCTGACCCCCGACAACGACTACCTGCGCTATCTTCAGGCCCCACCCGCGCCGCCGTCGCCCTGACCATCGCCGGCTCCGCTTGACGACCCGAGGCGGAGCCGTTGCCCTGCATGGGCCATCGGACCATATGCGGCTTCAACCGCCAGGAATTCGAGATGATGCGTTTGTTCCGCTCCGCCCCCGCCCGCGCTGCCCTGTTGTGTGCCACCGCCGTGCTCGCCCTGCCCGCGGCCAGCGTGCTGCCCGCGGCGCCGGCGATCGCGCGCCCGGCGCCGGACAGCTTCGCCGACCTCGCCGCGAAGCTGCTGCCCGCCGTGGTCAACATCTCCTCCTCGCAGAGCGTGCAGGCGCGTAACAACGGGCCCGGCGGGGGCCCCGGCGGACCGGACGTGCCGATGTTCCCGCCGGGCTCGCCGTTCGAGCAGTTCTTCAAGGACTTCCTCAACCGCAACCGTCCCGGCCAGCGTGGGCCCGGCGACCAGCCGGCGCCCGAGCGGCGCATGCAGAGCCTGGGCTCCGGCTTCATCGTCGATCCGTCCGGCCTGGTGGTGACCAACAATCACGTGATCGACGGCGCCGACCAGATCACCGTGACCCTGCAGGACAACACCACGCTGAAGGCGGAGCTGGTGGGGCGTGACGAGACCGGCGACATCGCCCTGCTGCGGGTGAAGCCGGACAAGCCGCTGCCGGCCGTGTCGTTCGGTGATTCCGACCAGGCCCGCGTGGGCGACTGGGTGCTGGCGATCGGCAACCCGTTCGGCCTCGGCGGGTCGGTGACCGCCGGCATCGTGTCGGCCCGCGGTCGCAACATCCACCAGGGGCCGTACGACGACTTCATCCAGACCGACGCCGCGATCAACCGGGGCAACTCGGGCGGGCCGCTGTTCAACATGGACGGGCAGGTGATCGGCATCAACACGGCGATCTACTCGCCGTCCGGCGGCTCGATCGGCATCGGCTTCTCGATCCCGGCGAACATGGCCAAGAACATCGTCGCCCAGCTGCGCGACTACGGCCACCCGCGCCGCGGCTGGCTCGGCGTGAAGATCCAGCAGGTGACGCCCGATATCGCCGAAAGCCTCGGGCTGAAGGACGCGTCCGGCGCGCTGGTGGCGGGCGTGACGGATGGCGGGCCGGCCGACAAGGCCAAGCTGCGTAACGGCGACATCATCCTGAAGTTCAACAACCAGGACGTGAAGGACATGCACGCCCTGCCCCGCATCGTCGCCGATTCCGAGGTGGGCAAGGAAGTGCCGCTGCTGGTGTGGCGCGACGGCAAGCAGGTCACCGTGCAGGCGACCCTGGCCGAGAAGCCGGATGACGCGACGCTGGCCGCCGCCGATCAGGGCGGGAAGTCGAAGGACACCGCGACCAAGCCCACCGCGATCGCCGGACTGGGTGTCAAGGTCGCGCCGATGAGCCAGGACCTGAAGGACAAGTATCAGTTGTCGGGCGACCAGAAGGGCGTGGTCATCACCGACGTGTCGCCGAACTCCCCGGCGGCCGACCGCGGCCTCAAGCCCGGCGACGTGATCGTGGAAGTGGCGCAGGCGCCGGTCGAGACCCCGGCCGACGTGCAGAAGCAGGTGGACGCGGTGCGCAAGTCCGAGCGCAAGTCGGTGCTGATGTTCATCCAGAGCCAGGACGGGGTGCGCTTCATCCCGGTGCCGCTGGCGGCGCAGAAGGACAAGCAGCCCGGCTGACGCCGGCGGCGTCTCGCGTCACGGCCGGGACCCCGCCTCGGGGCCGGCCGTCCACGGCGGGGCGGCCGTCCGCTCCGCGTCATGGCCGGCGGTCCATTCCGGGAGGCGGCCGGCGGTCCACTCCACGTGACGGCCGACGGTCCACTCCGCGCGGCGGCCGGCGGTCCGCTCCGCATGGCGGCCGGCGGTGCCCCTTTTCGTCATGGCCGGCGGTCCACTCCACGTGACGGCCGGCGGTGCCCCTTTTCGTCATGGCCGGCGGTCCACTCTACGCGGCGGCCGGCGGTCCCCCTTTTCGTCATGGCCGGCCATCGAGCCGGCCATCCCCACGAGCACCGGTTCTGCCAATGCTCCCTTTCTCGCGGGTTCGTGCCGGTGAGGATGGCCGGCTCGACGGCCGGCCATGACGGAGTACTGTGCGGGCCGCACGCTCTGCCGTGGCGCACTGCCATGACGCACTGCCGGCACGGCCGCCGGTGGCTCGACGCCCGGCCATGACGGAGTACCGTGCGGGCCGCACGCTCTGCCGTGACGCACTGCCATGACGCACTGCCGGCACGGCCGCCGGTGGCTCAACGCCCGGCCATGACGAAGTACTGTGCGGGCCGACCCTAGCCCAGCTCCTCCAATACCGGCCGCAGATACTCCGCGAACAGCTTCGGATTCTCGGCGAACGGGAAGTGCCCGATGCCCGGCATCGCCTGAAACCGCGCGCCGGGGATCTTGGCGGCGGTGGCGGCGGAGGCCTCGACCGTGCAGGAGTAGTCGTATTCGCCGGTCAGCATGAACAGCCGGCAGCGGTTGGTGTCGATTCGCCCGACCCGCTCGCGCGCGTCCCAATCGCCCGAGTAGAACGCGATGTCGCCGAAGAACACCGCCGGTCCACCCTGGCCATAGTGCCAGCCGATCTGCTCGACATACTCGGGCGGACTCTGCGGCGCCGACAGCGCGCGGATCCATTCCGGCACGAAGAACGCCTGGTTCACCTGCGGATGCGCCGCCCAATGCGTCTGGCGACGGTCGATCTTCTCGCACGCCTCGCAGGCGATGATGCCCGAGAACGCTTCGGGATGTCGGTAGGCCAGCTCGAGGCAGATCTCGCCCGACATGGAGGCACCGAGAGCGATCGGCTTCTCGAGGCCCGCGGCGGCAACGAAGCCCATGATCAGCGCGACATACAGGTCGGTGTTCAGCCGCCAGGCGCCCGGGATCGCGCCCGGAGGCGGCGGCGACTTGCCGTGGAACGGCAGGTCGAACGACACCAGACGATGCGTCGCGGTCAGCGCCGGATCCGCCATCAGCCAGTGGAACTGCCGCCCGTCCGCCCCCGCCGTGTGCATGCACAGGATGGGGCGGCCGCTTCCCGCGCTCTCGGTGTAGATCTGGTAGGTGGTGCCATCGACCGTGACCGGCACGTAGCGCCCCTCCACCCGGGGCATCGGCGGCACGCCGCCACGCGGGCCGATCTCCGCCGGCACGGGTTCGGCGCGGCCCAAGGCGAGCCATTTGCCGATCTCCAGCACGCGACGCGCCACATGGGCGTGCTGCATCAGCGTGAGCTGGTCGCCATCCACCCGGAATGCGGGAACGCGATACAGCATCGCGAACAGGCCATGATGGTGGCGCGGCGGGATCGGTTCGAGGAACTTCGCCCAAACCGAAGCCGGTGCCTCCAGCGTGAAGGCCGGGATGGCCGCGCCGGCGGTCACCCGCCCCTCCTCCAGTGCGAACACCGTCGGCGCGCCGTCCACGGCAATGGCGAAGCAGACCGACCAGGGGCCGGCCCAGGCGCTCAGCGTGGCGTCCCGCGCGCAGGCGGCGCGCCAAGCGGCGGCGGGGGGAAACGCGCTCATGCCGGGTCGATCACACGCAGCGTCACCGGGTGGTACTCGTCGCCGAAGCCCTGGCGCACGGTTTCCTGCAGCCGCTCCATCGCAAGCCGCGCGCCCTCCACCTTCAACCCTGCCTCGTCGGCCATTTCCAGCGCGTAGCCGAGGTCCTTGATCGCGTAGCGGGTGGAGAAGGCCCGCTTCGGGAAATTGCCGGTCAGCATCGCCTTCATGCCGTGGTTGCGCAGCACGAAGCTGTCCCCCGATCCGGTCGCCAGCGTGGGCAGCAGCACGTCCGCGGGAACGCCGTTGCGGCGCCCGAGCGCGATGGCTTCGGCGAGGGCGTGGCAGTGCTCGAAGACGAGCATGTTGTTGAGGATCTTGACCACCTGGCCGCAGCCGATGCCGCCGCAATGGGTCACGTCGCTGCCCATCGTCTCCAGGATCGCGCGGACATGCGCGAACATCTCGTCGGACGCGCCGACCATGATCGCGAGCTCGCCGCGCGCGGCAGCCTCACGCGTGCGAGCGACCGGAGCGTCGGCGAAGCCGATGCCCTTGGCCTCCAGCCGCGCGCCGATCTCGCGCGTCAGCGCAACCGAACTGGTGGAGGTGTCGACCACGCACTGGCCCGCCTGCAGATGCGGCTCGAGCGCGGCGATCACGCCGGCCATGGCCCTGCCGTCCGGCAGCGAGAGCAGGATCAGGTCCGCCTGCGCTGCGACCTGTTCCAGGCTGGCCGCGGTCACGCCGAATTCCGCCAGCCGCTGGGCCGGTTCGGGGTTGAGGTCGCAGCCGAGGACGGCGAGGCCGGAGCGACGGGCGAGGTGGCCACACATCGGCTCCCCCATCACACCGAGGCCGATGAATCCGATGGTCCTGATGGGCCGTGGCGATGGCGTGTTCATGGGCTCCTCCCCTGGGGCTCTTTCCCTGGTCGCGGCCTTTGTCGAGCAGGCCGCGCGGGCTGTCAAAACCGCCCCGGCTCTGGAAGGATGCGGCGGCTTCTGGGAGATCGAGCATGTACGCAGACATCCGCGGCACCCGCCTGTTCTTCGACGTGGAGGGCGCCGGGCTCGTCCCCGACGGGCCGGTGCTGCGCGCGCACAAGCCGGCCCTGGTGATCCATGGCGGGCCCGGCGGCGATCACAGCGGCTTCAAACCCGGCATGTCGCCGCTGAGCGCGGCGCTGCAGCTCGTCTATTTCGACCATCGCGGCAACGGGCGCTCCGGCCAGGCGGATCCCGGCGCCGATCCGCGCCGCTTCACCCTCGACGAGAACGTGGAGGACATGGAGGCGCTGCGCCGGCACCTCGGTCTCGGCAAGGTGGTTTCGATCGGAACCTCCTATGGCGGCATGGTCGCGATGGCGCAGGCGGCGCGCTATCCGGAGGCGGTGTCGCATCTCGTGCTGATCGTGACCGCGGCGCATGGCGGGTTCGTGCCCAAGGCCCAGGCGTTCGTGCGCGCGCATGGCACGCCGGACCAGCAGGCGGTGTGCGAGACGCTGTGGGCGGGCGGCTTCCGTACCGCGCCGGAGCTGCAGCACTACTACGAGGTGATGGGGCCGCTCTATTCGCGCCGGTTCGACCCCGCCGCGGCGGCGACCGGACGCGCCCGCGCGATCCACTCGCCGGTGCCGCTGAACCGCGCCTTTGCGCCGGACGGGTTCCTGCGCAGCTTCGACCTGCGGCCGGAACTGTCGCGCATCACCGCGCCGACGCTGATCCTGGCCGGACGGCACGACTGGATCTGCCCGCCGGAGTTCTCCGAGGAGATCCACGCGCTGATGCCGGGGTCCACGCTGCGCATTTTCGAGAACAGCAGCCACTCGATTCGCGTCGACGAGCCGGAGGCGCTGCACGCGGCGGTGCTGGAGTTCGTCGGACCCTGACAGGGGGCTGGAACGTGATCGGCGGAGGCGTGTTCGCCGGAGCCGTGAATCACGCGATCAAACATGAGCTTGATCCGCGAGCGAACGTGAGCCGGACAGGCTCTAGCCGCGCAGCCGCCGGATCCCCCAGAGCGCCACGCCGATCACCACGGCGGAGACGACCGTCGTGGTGGTGCCGAGGGCGTAGAGCACCGGCGTGGTGACGCTCGTGGTCATGCCCAGGATCTCGAGCGGCAGCGTGTTGTCGCTGCCGGCGGTCAGCAGGGTGCGGGCGAACTCGTCATAGGACAGGGTGAAGCCGAACAGCGCGATCCCCACGACGCTGGGCGCGATGATCGGCAGCACGACGTGGCGGAAGCTCTGCCACGGCGTCGCGCCCTGGTCGCGGGCCGCCTCCTCCCAGGCGCGGTCGAAGCGGTTGAACACGGCGAACATGATCAACAGGCCGAACGGCAGCGTCCAGGTGAGCTGCGCGCCGAAGGCGGAGCTGTACCAGTCGGTGTCGAGGCCGGACTGGCTGAACAGCAAGCCGACGCCGAGGCTGACCAGGATGGACGGGATGATCAGGCTGGTGACCGTCAGGGTGAACAGCGCGCCCGATCCGCGGAAGCGGCGGCGGAAGGCGAGGCCGGCCGCGAGCGAGACCACGACCGTGGTCGCCATCACCATCGTGGCGAGCATGAACGAACGCAGCAGCGACCCGCCGATATCGCCCACTGCCTGCGGCTGGAACAGGCGGACGAACCAGTGCAGCGACACGCCGTTCATCGGGAAGGTCAGGCCGCCATCCGGTCCCTGGAAGGACAGGATCAGGATCGTCGCGGTGGGCCCGTACAGGAACAGGATGAAGGCGCCGAGGAAGCCCAGCAGCAGCCCGCGGCGCAGCATCAGAGGTCCCGCCTGATGTCGACGATGCGCAGGATGGCCGCGACCATCAGCAGCACGACCGCGAGCAGCACCACGGCGTTGGCGCAGGCGGCCGGGTATTGCAGCAGTGCGATCTGGTTGGCGATCATCAGCCCCACCGAGGCGCTCTGCCCGCCGCTCATCAGCCGCACGGTGGCGAAATCCCCCATCACCAGCGTGACGACGAAGATCGAGCCGATGGCGAGGCCGGGTTTGCAGAGCGGCACGATCACCTGCATCAGCACCTGCCATCCGTTGGCGCCGTTGTCGATCGCCGCCTCGATCAGCCGCCGGTCGATGCGCATCATGGTGTTGAACACCGGCGTGACCATGAACAGCGTGTAGAGATGCACGTAGGCCAGCACGACGGCGAAGTCGGAGAACAGCAGCATGTCGAGCGGCTGGCGCACCAGGCCGAGACGCAGCAGCGCCATGTTCAGCAAACCCTCGCGGCCGAGGAACGGGATCCACGAGATCATGCGGATCATGTTGGAGGTGAGGAACGGGATCGTGCAGACCAGGAACAGCACGAGTTGCACGGTGCGGCTGCGGATTTCGAAGGCGAGCACATAGGCGACGCCGAACCCGAGCACGGTGGTGATGGCCCAGACGATCGCGGTGAAGCGCAGCGTGTTCAGGTAGGTGCGCCAGGTGACGACCGATCCCAGCACGTCGGTGTAGTTGGTGGTGACGAAGCGGGGGATGATCTGGACGCTGTCGTAATCGAAGAACGAGACGACGACGAGCGCGACCATCGGCAGCAGCAGGAACACGCCCAGGATCAGCGCGAGCGGCGCCGCCTGGAGGTACGGAGTCCAGGCCGCGATCACCCCCTCACCCCGTCCCTCTCCCGCAAGGGGAGAGGGGGCCTCGGCCGTGATGTC
>JAFKLG010000017.1 GCA_017304945.1 Rhodospirillales bacterium | reverse complement strand
GTGCGGTTGAGGATGGCCGGGTCGAGCCCGGCCATGACGGTCGAGGCCGAACGGCCCCGCGCCATGCCGCTCGGAACCGCCTCAGCCCGGACCGCCGCCCCATGAGCCAAGCCGCCGACCGCCGCTGGTACTTCGTCCTCGGCGAGATCATGCTCGGCAAGGCGGTCACCCTCGTCCTCACCGCCCTCGCCCTCGCCGTCGGACTCTCCACCTTCATCATCCTCGCCCGCGGCTCGCCACTCGGCATGAAGCCCGGCGTTTCGGTCGGGCTGGTGCTGGCCAACCTCTCCTGCCTGCTGCTGCTGGGCGCGGTGCTCGCCGGACGGCTCACCCGGGTCTGGGTGGAGCGGCGCCGCGGCTCCGCCGGCGCGCGGCTGCACGTGCGGCTCGTCCTGCTGTTCAGCGGCGTCGCGGCCACCCCCACCATCGTCGTCGCCTGCTTCGCCGTCGCCTTCTTCCATTTCGGCATCCAGGCCTGGTTCTCCGATCCGGTCCGCTCCGCCCTGTCGGAATCGCTGCAGGTCTCCCGCGGCTATCTCGAGGAGCACCGCAACAACATCCGCGCCGTGGCGCTCGAGATGGCCAACGACCTGACCCGCGCCGGCCAGCTCCTCTCCGCCGATCCGCGCGTGTTCGTGGACGTGCTCGACACCCAGACGGCGCTGCGCGGACTCACCGAGGCGATCGTCTACGAGCCCGCCACCGGCCAGGTGCTGGCCGCCGCCGGCCTGTTCGTCGGCATGGGCGTGGAAGCGCCGCCGCAATCGGCGACCCAGCAGGCGCTGTCGGGCGACGTCGCGGTGCTGAACGCCGGCGACGGCACGCGCGTGCGGGCGGTGGTGAAGCTCGACTCGACGCCGCCGCTGGTGCTGATGATCGGCCGGCCGATCGACCCGCTGATCCTCGGCTACATGCAGCGCACCGAACAGGCCGTCTCGGAATACCAGCGGCTCGACGAGAACCGCTCCTGGCTGCAGATCGCCTTCGCCTGGATCTTCGCGATCGTCGCCCTCCTCGTCCTGCTCGCCGCCGGGCTGATCGGGCTCGTGATGGCGAACCAGATCGTCCGGCCGATCGGCGCGCTGATCAACGCGGCCGAACGCATCCGCTCCGGCGATCTCGGCGTGCGGGTGGCGGAGGTCGCGACCGGCGACGAGGTCGCGGGACTCGCACGCGCCTTCAACCGCATGACCGGTCAGCTCGCCGCGCAGCGCACCGAACTGATGGACGCCTACAGCCAGATCGACGAGCGCCGGCGCTTCACCGAGACGGTGCTGTCGGGGGTCTCGGCCGGGGTGATCGGGCTCGACGCGGAAGGCCGGATCGAGCTGCCCAACCGCGCCGCCGACGAGCTGCTGGGCATCGACCTGCTGGCGACGACGGGGCAGAAACTCGGCGACGTGGTGCCGGAATTCGGCGACCTGCTGCGCGACACCGCCGCCGCGCCGGAACGCGCGCGCACCGCGGAGCTGCAGATCGGCCCCGCGCACCGCCGTCGCACGCTGCTGGTGCGAATCGGCGCCGATCTCTCGGGCGGCCGCACCGACGGATTCGTGGTGACGTTCGACGACATCACCGAACTGCAATCCGCCCAGCGCAAGGCGGCCTGGGCGGACGTCGCGCGGCGCATCGCGCATGAGATCAAGAACCCGCTGACGCCGATCCAGCTCGCCGCCGAACGGCTCAAGCGGCGATTCGGCAAGGAGATCCAGTCGGATCCCGACACGTTCGCGCAATGCGCCGACACGATCATCCGCCATGTGGGCGATATCGGCCGCATGGTGGACGAGTTCTCCGCCTTCGCCCGCATGCCACAGCCGGCGATCAAGCCGGAAGACGTGGGCCAGATCGCGCGCGAGGCGCTGATCCTGCAGAAGACGGCGCGGCCGCAGATCACCTGGGACAGCGACATCCCGCCGCGTGGGCCGATTGCGCCCTGTGACCGGCGGCTGGTACGCCAGGCATTGACGAACCTGCTGCAGAATGCCGCCGACGCGGTTTCCATGCGGGAAGGTGCCGGACACATTGCGCTCACGATCCAGACGGACGAGGAAACCGTTCGCATGACCGTGACCGATGACGGAATCGGACTTCCGCAGGATGACCGAGCACGGTTGGCTGAGCCATATGTAACGCATAAGCCGAAAGGGACTGGGTTGGGGTTGGCAATCGTGAAAAAGATCATGGAGGATCACGGAGGCAGCCTGCTGCTCGACGACCGCCCGGAAGGGCCCGGCGCGATGGCGAGCCTGGTCCTGCCGCTGCGGACGCCTCCGGGATCGGCTGCCGGACAGGGTTCGGGGCCCGGGCAGGAGACAGCGCAGGCGGTGCCGCATGGCGCATGAGGTCCTGATCGTCGACGACGAGCCCGACATCCGGATGCTGATCGACGGCGTGCTGGCGGACGAGGGCTACCAGACCCGCGCGGCCGGCACCGCCGACGAGGCGATCGCCGCGTTCCGCAACCGGCGCCCCTCGCTGGTGATCTTGGATGTCTGGCTGCAAGGCTCCAAGCTCGACGGCATCGGCCTGCTGCAGATCTTCCACAGCGAGGAGCCGCAGGTGCCGGTGGTGATGATCTCCGGCCACGGCACGATCGAGATGGCGGTCGGCGCCATCCAGCAGGGCGCCTACGACTTCATCGAGAAGCCGTTCCAGTCCGACCGGCTGCTGCTCTCGGTGCGTCGCGCCCTCGAAGCCGCCGCATTGTCGCGGGAGAACGCGGAGCTGCGGCTGCGCGCCGGGCCGGAAGCGACGCTGACCGGCCAGTCCGGCCCGATCGGCGGCCTCAAGGCGGCGATCGAGCGCGTCGCGCCCACCGGCTCACGCGTGCTGATCCAGGGGCCGGCCGGTTCGGGCAAGGAGGTGGTGGCGCGGATGATCCATGCCCGCTCCCGCCGCGCCGACGGGCCGTTCGTGGCGCTGAACTGCGCGACGCTCAATCCGTCCCGCTTCGAGGAGGAGCTGTTCGGCATGGAGGCCGGCCTCGACGCGACCGCGCAGCCGCGCCGCGCCGGCGTGCTGGAACGCGCGCATGGCGGCACGCTGCTGCTGGACGAAGTGTCGGACATGCCGCTCGAGACCCAGGGCAAGATCGTGCGCGCCCTGCAGGACCAGACTTTCGAGCGGCTCGGCGGCTCCGCCCGCGTCAAGGTCGACGTGCGCGTGCTGTCCACCACAAACAAGGACCTGCAGGCGGAGATCGCGGCAGGCCGGTTCCGCGAGGACCTGTTCTATCGGCTCGCGGTGGTGCCGGTGAAAGTGCCGGCCCTGAAGGAGCGGCGGGAAGACGTGCCCGCGCTCGCGCAGCACTTCCTGGCGCGGTCGGCCGAGAGTTCGGGCATTCCGGGCCGCGAGCTGTCCGCCGATGCGCTCGCGGCGCTGCAGGCCTATGACTGGCCCGGCAACGTGCGGCAGTTGCGCAACCTGATGGATTGGCTGCTGATCATGGCGCCCGGCGGCGCGTCGGATGCGATCCGCGCCGACATGCTGCCGCCCGAGATCGGGTCGGGGGCGCCGGCGCTGCTCAACATCGACCCGACCGCGGACATCATGTCGCTGCCGCTGCGCGAGGCGCGCGACCTGTTCGAGACGCAGTACCTGCACGCGCAACTGCTGCGCTTCGGCGGCAACATCTCCCGCACCGCGCAGTTCGTCGGCATGGAGCGTTCGGCGCTCCACCGCAAGCTGAAGCAGTTGGGCGTGAACTCGGAGGAGAAGGTCGGCTCCTGACGCGGAGCCGACCGGCCCGCGTCAGAGCGGGCCGAGCTTGCCGAGTTCCTGGGCCTTGATCTGCAGGGCCAGGTATTTCGAGTTGATGCGGCACTGCGCGAGGCCGCCGGCGATGAACCACACGCCTTGCTGCGGCGTGCGCTTGTACATGTTGGCGAGCTCGCCATCCGGGCCGAGGCCCCAGACCTGGCCGATGCGCGCCGCCATGTCTTCACCCAGCGCGCGGCGCACCAGTTCGGCCTGCGGATAGTAGCCGGTCGCCAGGATGATGATGTCGGCTTGCACCGTGGTGCCGTCCTTCAGCAGCGCGCCGCCCGGGCCGAAGCGCTCGATCCGCTCCCATTGCAGCAGGCCGATCTCCCCCTTCGCCATCAGCGCCGAACTGCCGGCATCCAGGTTGTAGCCACCGCCACGGCGGAAATACTTCATCTGATGGCCGCTGCCGTCCTCACCCATGTCGTGCTTGAAGCCGATGCGCTGCAGGCCCTCGATCAGCTCGCGGTCCAGCTCGAGCATCCGCTTCGCCACCGACTTGTAGGCCTGCAGCACCAGCGGCGGTGGCGCGGAGGAGACGATCAGGTCGCAGTCCTCCAGCCGCCCCCCCTCATCCCAGATCGCCTCGTTCAACCGCGCGCTCGGGTTGATCGACACGACGGTGGTGGAGCCGCGCTGGATCAGCGTGGTGTGGACGCCGTGGCTGTGCAGGTCGAGCGCGATGTCGTTGGCGCTGCTGCCGGTGCCGAGGATCAGGGCGCGCTTGCCCTCCCACCCGGCGCCGCTGTCGAACCCCTCGGAATGCAGCACCGTCCCCTGGAAGTCCGCGAGGCCCGGCAGCTCCGGAATCATCGGATAGGAGCTGACGCCGTTGGCGAAGACGAGGTGGCGCGGGTGCAGCACGCGCTCGCTGCCGTCGTCGCGGCGCAGATGCGCGGTCCAGCGCTGCGTGCCCTCGTCCCAGGTGGCGTTGGTGAATTCCGTGCCGGTCCAGCAGTTGATCTCCATGACCTCGGCATAGAACTCGAACCACAATCCCAGCATGTCCTTCGGGATGTATTTCGGCCAGGTCGGCGGAAACTCCATGTAGGGCAGGTGATTGAGGTGGATGGAGTTGTGCAGCGCGAGCGAGTGGTAGCGCTTGCGCCAACTGTCGCCGATGCGCGGCCATTTTTCCACCACCAGCGTGTCGACGCCGAGCTGGTTGAGGCGGGCGGCGATGGAGAGGCCGGACTGGGCGCCGCCGATCACCAGCACGGCGGGATCGCGGTCCTCATAGGCGACGGCCTTGCGGCGCATGTCGGCCCAGTTGTCGCCGCCGAAATTGCGCGAATAGGCGGCGCCGGTGGGGCGGTTGGCGCCGATCTTCTCCTCGTGCCCCGCGAGCTGGTCGAGCGTGGTGGAGAGCAGCCACGCCTTCATCGCGCCACCATCCGCGGTGTCGGGGGAGAGGCGGATCAGGCCGGCGCCCTGCCCGTCGGCGGTGGTGAAGGCGAAGATCGCCTCCACGCTGGCGATCCCGAGGCGCTTCACCTGGCGCGGCGCGCGCCGGTCGGGCGGCAGGTGGAACCCGCTCGCCTGGGTGCGCGCCTGCTCGGTGGCGAGGCGGTCGGCGATGGCGGTGGCGCCGGCGACGGGGGTGATGTGCCAGGTGAAGGCGAGCACGTCGCGCCAGTGGGAGTCGGCGTGGAACAGGGACGCGATGCGGGTGGGGTCGCGCGTGGCGAGGGCGGTCTCGAACGCGGCGAGCCAGGTTTCGGCGGTCTGGCGCGCGTATTGCGCGGCCTGGAAGGCGAGGAGGTCCTGGTCGATGTCGTTCATTCTCGTCCGCTCCGGTTGCGGCTTGGTGTGGGGTGCCGCGGTTACTGGTGAGTATGAGGGCGGGCAGAGTACGTGTCCAATGTGACGACCGTGGGCCACGGTGCGGCCACACTGGACCGAAAGCCCTGACGCGCCCCAGGCTCATCTCGCATTTTCTGCTCGAATGAGCATATGATCGGCTCAAAGGAGCAGTCCCATGGGCCGCACGCGATCATCGGAGCCTGGAGAGTTGAAGGGGCCGCATGGCCGCGCCGTCGTCGGAAAGGCGGGCTCTGGGGGCGGCGATTTGCGCAGGGGCAAGCGGGCGGGGGCGACCGCCCTGTCCACGATCGCCCTCTATCGCGCGACGCCGCAGGAGCGGATCGACCTGATCCGACGCGGCGTCCCGGCGGCGGAGGCGAAGCGCCTGTTCGCGGACCTCTCGCTCGGGCAGGGCGCGGGGTTCAAGGCGCTCAACCTTTCGCCCGCGACGGTGAACAAGAAGGCAAAACAAGGGGACACGCTGTCTCCGGGGGAGAGCGAGCGCATCCTGGGGTTTGCGCGCCTCGTGGGCCAGGTCGAGGCGATGGTGCAGGAGTCGGGTGAGCCGGCCGGGTTCGATGCGCGGGCCTGGATGGCGCGCTGGCTGACCGAGCCTCTACCGGCGATCGGCGGGCTGCGGCCGGCGGACCTGATGGACACGATGGAGGGACAGGGCTTGGTGTCCGTGGCGCTCGCGCGGATTCAGAGCGGCGCCTACGGGTGACGGCCACACTCTGGCGTATCGCAACCGACACACCGGCCTATGAAGCGGACGATCTGTCGGGGGCGGGCGCGGAGAGGACCGGCGGTCGCTGGAACGAGGCGGGCACGCCGGTGGTCTACACCTCGGAAACGCAGGCGCTGGCGTGCCTGGAGACGCTGGTGCACCTGAACGCGGGCGGACTGCCGTTGAACCGGTATCTGGTGGCGATCACGGTCCCCGACGATGTGTGGGCAAGCGCGCGGACGGAGACGGCGGCGAGCCTGCCGGTGGGTTGGGATGCGGCCCCGGCCGGGCGGGCGAGCCTGCGGGTCGGAATGGCATGGCTGCGATCGGGCGCTTCGGCGCTGCTGAGGGTGCCGTCAATGATCGTGCCGGACGAGTTCAACGTGCTGATCAACCCGCGACATGGGGAGAGTGCGGGAATCCGGGCGGTGAAGGTGCGAAAGTGGATGTATGATTTGCGGCTATCTGGATCGCGCTAAAGGCTCTTCTGATGGTGGAGACGCTACCGAGCCTATAGCATACCGACGCCTATCGGGTGTCGCTCGGCGCATTGGCACCTGAACTCGGGCGCAAGTTACGCATTGAGGCACAAAACAATGAATTGCGCCCATGTGTCCCAAAAAGCCTTGAGGTGCTCCGGAGAGGGAGAGAACTGCGGCGAATGGATATACCGATTCAATGTGTCTGTCGAGATAAGTTGCTCGTGATTTTGAGCTTTGCGAAAAATGCTCTTGTATTTCGCATCAATCTTCTTTGCTTCGTGTAAGTGCTCTGAGATCTTTACGATCTTAGTCCCGAGTTTGTCGTTCTCGAATACATTGGGCATTTTTTGCACGTGAAGATAGTTCTCGATTGAGAGTTCGATGAGAACGCGGAGGAGAACGGAGATGGCATTCGGGTGACGCGAGCATTCGAGTCGGAATTGCAATTCCTCCCAGATCGCACGCGCGCGGTGTAGTTGTGGCGTCCAAATCACCCCATAATCAATCTGTGGAATTAGGGTTGATCGAATTGCAGGACGAGGCGGGGCGCTAGGTTTCGAGCGCGCCGCCCTATGGTGCTTTGGAGCGGGTAGCTGGGTGTCGGAGATAGAGGGCAGCACCCCTTCTGCGTCCAGCCGGTCAATATATCGAACTTTTTTCTCTGCGTTCCAGAGATCGTTGAGCGTTACCTTCTTGAGAGAGAGGTCCTCCGTCACCCGTAGTAAAGCACGATGCACAGCGTCCTTGTCACACAGGTACTCGAATTTCCCTCGTTTAATGCTGAAGCCGAGTCGATTCCGAAGCGGCTCGGCAGATAGTAATCTGTTGAGCGTCGACCGGGGAATCTTGTTCCCAGGGGCCATAGTTGCTTGAGATAGTCTACTTTCAATCTCGTCTGCGACATTAGTCGTGGTTCCTTTCCCAGTGCGAATGACGAAATTGCTTTTCATTCGGTCGTCCCAGGTAGACTGACCGACGCCGCTCTGCGTTCCTGTGTGGCGCCGAAATAGAATTTCGTCCACCCGGTCCCTGTTGGCTTCTACTCGGCACTGTAATTTGGTTGGAAACTCCCCTACCCACGCCCGCCGCTGCTCTCGATAGAAATTTTGAAGTTCAACGGTCGGCGCTCTATTCGGTCGCGCCAGCAGCTTCAGGCATGTCGTGCGCCTGTTCCCATCTGCAACGACGAACTTGTCTCCCTCTGGATACACCAGAGGAGGTTCGAATACTTCACCCTGCGCTACTAAATCTCGGGTGAGGTTCCGCATATGGCTCTCCCGCAAGGCGAAAAGCCGCGCTATTGCCGCGGTCTCATTCTCAAGTTCCCCATGGCGGTCGTTTGCCGGATTTACAATGAGATCGTCTAGATCCAGGTTCTTATAGGACATTCATGTGGCGCCTGTTTGGATGGCAAAAAATGCCATGGAATCTCCTTCGTGTGGAACTCGAAAGAAGATGCGCCGCCAGCTGGCGGCGCTCCAACGATTCAGCCTCCCTTCGCCTCCCGCCGCCGCCGATGCAGCACGAACTCCGTGTACCCGTTCGGCTGCGCGCGGCCCTCGAACACCAGGTCGCAGGCGGCACGGAAGGCCGGGCCATCGAACTCCGGCGCCATCCGCCGATACAGCGGATCGCCGACATTCTGCTGATCCACCACCGAGGCCATGCGCTTCAGCGTCTCCATCACCTGCGCCTCGCTCGCCACCCCGTGGTGCAGCCAGTTAGTGATGTGCCGGCTGGAGATCCGCAGCGTCGCGCGGTCTTCCATCGACCCCACGTCGTGCATGTCCGGCATCTTGGAGCAGCCGACGCCCTGGTCGATCCACCGCGCCACGTAGCCCAGGATGCCCTGGTAGTTGTTGTCAACTCCTGCTGTCGAACTCCACGTCGCGTCCGCGAACCCGTAGGATGAGCGCGCGCTGACGAGGCGAACGCACTCTCCCCTCCGGCGCTGACCGGGGGCGGACGAACGCGGCTACCGGGGCTTCGATCGCCGGTATTCGGCCGGCGGAACGCCATAGGTCGCGCGGAACGTGCGGTAGAACGTGGGCAGGCTCGCGAAGCCGCAGCCGAGGGCGAGATCCAGGATCGTCTCATCGTCGTAGGCGGGGGAGCGCAGCCGCGCCCGCGCGATCTCCAGCCGGCAGTGCAGGATGTGGCGGGATACCGTGTCGCCCGCCCCGGAGAACACCCGATGCAGGCGGCGAACCGAGATGCCGAGTTCGGCCGCCACGAAGGCCGGTGTCAGCTCGACGTTCATGGCGTGGCGGAGGATCACCTCCCGCGCAAGGGTGAGCTGGGCGGCGGCCAGGGCAGCGCGCGTATCGTGCTCGCGCCCGCTGTGGTCGGCCCCTATGGGGTCACGCGTGATGCGCTCGCGTGCGGCCGCGACGAGGTTGGCGAGGATTTTCAGCGTCGCCGCCTGCTCCTCGGGCGCCAGGTGGGGCACGTCCCGCATCAGGGTGTCGTAATAGCTCAGGAGCAAGGTGCCGATGCCGGAGGGCGCCGGCATGATGGTCGGCGGAGGGCGGTCGCCCCCTGCGACCACGGCCAGCGGGAGGTCCGGCCGAGCGCTCGGCGCATGCCGGGTGTCGCCAGGGAGGCGATCGGCTGCTGGGTGTGCCGGCGCGCGCGGGCAGGGTGGCGCAGGTTCGGCGTGTGGCGCGGCGACGCGTTTCGCGGAGAAGGCGCCGATGTCAGCGTCCTGATCCGGCGATTTCGGGGGAGCAGCGGCCGCGACGGAACCGTTATAGTAATCAATATCAGGAAAATATGCCACCACAGTAGGATGCAATGTCCAAGATTGGTCAACATGAGGCTTGTCTGACATAATATCTTGCCCAATCGTCGTGCGCGAACTGTATCGGCCAGTCTTCTAGCGCGCACGGATTGGCATTTCATCACTTCGTGAGTGACACGGAATGAGAAGCCGAGACCCGCTCTGAGAAGACCGGGTCGTCCCGAACTGCTACCATTCCGGCCCCGCATCTGCGCTGCCGCCTCTGGCACGAAGCGGGCCGGAGAATCTGCCCATGGCTCCACCGAACACCCGGCCTGTGCCGTCGGTCGACACGCCGGATGTGCGGCTCGCGAGCGACAGCCCGGAATTTCCGAAGTCATGCGCGTTTCCGTTTGTATATCGCAACACATCTGGCCGCTACGGGCCGCCGTCCAACGGTGCCCCGTCCGGCCCGTTCGGCGAGTACCGCGCATGATCGACGATGCGTGGATGTGGCCCGCCCTCGCCAGGGGCATGGCCCTCGGAGTCGCCGTGGCGGCGCCCATCGGACCGACCGCGGCGCTCTGCATCGAGCGTACGATGGTCGGAGGCCTGCTCAGCGGAATGGCGACGGGATACGGCGCGGCCACCACTCATCTGGCTTACGCCTCCGCGGCCGCGACCGGCCTCACCGCGCTCCTGCAGGTGCTGTCCGCCACGTCGCAGTTCGCGCTGCTGCTGAAACTCGGCTGCGCGGCGTTCCTGATCTACCTCGCGGTGCGCACGGCGCGGCGGCCGGTCGCGACCCTGGCGCGCGCATCAGGGCGGATCGGCGGCGGCCGGCTCCGCCTCGCCGGCTCCTACGCCATCGGCCTGGGCTGGACGCTCGGCAACCCCGTGACTCTGCTGAGCTTCCTCGCGCTGGAGCCCGGCTTCGCGGGGCATAGCCTGACCGAACTGGGTGCGCTGTCCGGCTTCGTGCTGGGCGTGTTTCTCGGTTCCGCGTGCTGGTGGACGGCACTGACCGGCTGCGTGGCGGCCGCGCATGGCCGCCTGAGCGGCCGCACGCTGCGCGCCGCCAACCTGGTCACGGCCGGGCTGCTCGCGCTGGGCGCGGTGGGCATGCTCACGCGATCGGTGGGGGGACCGTAGCGGCGATGCGACCGCCTCATCGGTGAGGGCGCATCGGAAGCTGGACCGTGCCCGCCATCAGCGTGGCGGCTCTCACCCGCTTCTCGCGACGATGCTTCAGTCGTTCGAGGCAGGGTGAGAACAGGACGTCACGGAAGGATGCCTCAGCCCTTCGCCTCCCGCCGCCGCCGATGCAGCACGAACTCCGTATACCCGTTCGGCTGCGCGCGTCCCTCGAACACCAGGTCGCAGGCGGCGCGGAAGGCCGGGCCGTCGAACCCCGGCGCCATCGGCCGATACAGCGGATCGCCCGCATTCTGCCGGTCCACCACCGAGGCCATGCGCTTCAGCGTCTCCATCACCTGCGCCTCGCTCGCCACCCCGTGGTGCAGCCAGTTGGCGATGTGCTGGCTGGAGATCCGCAGCGTCGCGCGGTCCTCCATCAGCCCCACGTCGTGGATGTCCGGCACCTTGGAGCAGCCGACGCCCTGGTCGATCCAGCGCACCACGTAGCCCAGGATGCCCTGGCAGTTGTTGTCCAGCTCCTGCTGCACGTCCTCGGGCTTCCAGTTCACGCCCTCGGCCACCGGGATCGTCAGCAGGTCACCGAGCGGCGCGCGGGGGCGCTTGGCGAGTTCGGTCTGGCGCGCGGCGACGTCCACCTGGTGGTAGTGCAGCGCGTGCAGGGTGGCGGCGGTGGGGGAGGGGACCCAGGCGGTGTTGGCGCCCGCCATCGGGTGGCCGATCTTCTGCGCCAGCATGTCCGCCATCCGGTCCGGCGCGGCCCACATGCCCTTGCCGATCTGCGCGCGCCCGCGCAGGCCGCAGGCGAGGCCGATATCCACGTTCTGGTCCTCGTACGCCTTGATCCAGGCGGTGCCGCGCATGTCGTTCTTGCGCACCATCGGGCCGGCCTCGATCGAGGTGTGGATCTCGTCCCCGGTGCGGTCGAGGAAGCCGGTGTTGATGAACACCACCCGCTCCCGCGCGGCGGCGATGCAGGCCTTCAGGTTGGCCGAGGTCCGCCGCTCCTCGTCCATGATGCCCATCTTCAGCGTGTTGCGGGGGAGGCCGAGGATGTCCTCCACCCGCGCGAACAGTGCGTCGGTCAGCGCGACCTCGTCCGGCCCGTGCATCTTCGGCTTCACGATGTAGACCGACCCGGCGCGGCTGTTGTGGATCGGCCCGCCGCCGCGCAGGTCGTGCAGCGCGATCAGCGAGGTCACCGCGGCGTCGAGGAAGCCTTCCGGCACCTCCTTGCCGTCCGCGTCAAGCACCGCGTCGGTGTACATGTGATGGCCGACATTGCGCACCAACATGACGCTGCGGCCGGGCAATGTGAGTTTGCCGCCGGCGGGTGCATCATACACGCGGTCCGTGTGCAGACAGCGTGTCATCTGCGTGCCGTTCTTCTCGAACGTGTCCTCGAGCGTGCCTTTCATCAGGCCGAGCCAGTTGCGGTAGGCGAGCACCTTGTCCGCGGCGTCGACGCAGGCGACCGAGTCCTCGCAGTCCTGAATCGTGGTCAGCGCCGCTTCCAGCACCACGTCCGCGACGCCGGCCGGGTCGTCCTTGCCGATCGGGTGGCGGCGGTCGATCACGATCTCGGCGTGCAGGTTGTTGTGCCGCAGCAGGATCGCCGACAGCGCCGTGACGTCGCCGCGATAGCCCACGAAGCGGTCCGGGTCGCGCAGCGCGGTCCTGGTGCCGCTCTGGAGCGTCGCCATCAACCGGTCGCCGTCGAGCGCGTAGCCGGTCACCTCGGCGTGAGAGCCGGTGGCGAGCGGGGCGATTTCGTCGAGGAAGGCGCGGGCGCGGGCGATCACCTTGGCGCCGCGTGCCTTGTTGTAGCCGGGGCCGCGGGTCGCGCCATCCTCCTCGGGGATCGCATCGGTGCCGTAGAGCGCGTCATACAGGCTGCCCCAGCGCGCATTGGCGGCGTTCAGCGCGTAGCGGGCGTTGGTGACCGGCACCACGAGCTGCGGGCCGGCGACCTGGGCGATCTCGGGGTCGACATTGGCGGTCGCCACCTGCACGTCGGCGGGTTCGGGCAGCAGGTAGCCGATCTCGCGCAGGAACGCCTGGTAGGCGCCCGCGTCGAACGGCTTGCCGCGCTGCGCCACGTGCCAGGCGTCGATCTGCTGCTGCAGGTCATCGCGGCGGGCGAGCAGGGCGGCGCAGCGCGGCGCGAGGTCGCGCAGCAGCCCCGCGAAGCCGTTCCAGAACGCGTCGGCGGTGACGCCGGTCCCGGGGATCGCCTCCTTCACGACGAAGTCGTGCAGCGGCGGGGCGATGCGCAGGCCGGCAGCGGCGATCATGTCCATGCGGGGCGTTCCTCCTTCGGTCCGGTGCGGGATGCGCGACGGTCGCGCGACTAGTGCCGCGACGGCGCGGCCGGATCAACCGGGGGCGGCGCCGATCCGAGCGGCCGGGGTTGACCGGGGCGGCCGGACGCGGGACGCTCGTTTCGTGGTTGCGATAACATAACAGCGCCCACCGGCCCCCCGGACGGGCGTGCCGGCAGGCAGGAGGAGCGGCCCCAATGAAGGATGATGCGGCGGCTCACGTCGAGCCGCGTTCCAGGATGCGGAACGGCACCTGCACCCGATCGGTGTCGCGCGCGGGCTCCCCCGCCAGCCGCCGCAGCAGGAAGTTCGCTGCCATCCGCCCGGTTTCCGCCCCCTCCACGTGTACCGTGGTGAATGGCGGTTCCGCCGCGCCGCTCAGCTCGAAATTGCCGAAGCCGCACACGGCGAGCTGGTCCGGCACCCTGAGCCCGTGCAGCCTTGCCTCGGTCAGCGCACCGAAGGCGAGCAGGTCGGAACTGCAGAACAGCGCCGTGCGGTCGGTCACCATCGGCAGGATCTCGGCCATCGCGCTGCGTCCCGCCATGATCGTCGACGGCGCCGCGGTCACCCGTGACGCGATGATCTGGCCGCCGCCGCGCAGCGCCGCGTCCTGGAACCCCTCCGTGCGCTCGAGCGCGCGCGGGTCGTTGGCGGAGACGGTGGCGAAGCGCGTATGCCCCTTCGCGCGGAAGAAGGCCGCGACCGCGGCGCCGACCTGGGTGTGGTCGAACCCCACCAGCATGTCGATCGGGTCCTTGGAGACGTCCCAGATCTCGACGATCGGGATATGCGCCTCGGTCAGCATCTGCCGCGCGCCGGCATCGTGATCGGCACCGGTGAGCAGCAGCGCATCGGGCCGCCGGCCCAGCAGCGCGCGGATCAGGCCGGGCTGTTCGGGTTCCTCGTAGCCACTCAGCGACAGCATCACCTGGTAGCCGGCCTGGCGCAGCGCGTCGGTGAAGGTCTGCACCAGCCCGGCGAACATCGGATGCGCGATGGTCGGCACGATCGCCGCCACCATGCGCGACCGGCGCGACGACAACCCGCCCGCGATCAGGTTCGGCACGTAGCCCAGCCGCTCGATCGCCTCGCGCACCCGCGCGGCGGTTTCAGCCGAGACGCGATCGGGCGTGTTGATGACCCGCGAGACGGTCATCGGGGCGACGCCCGCCGCGGCCGCGACATCGGTGATCTTGACGGGCGCACGCGCGTTCCGCGCCGGACCTGGCACTGCGGGTTCCTCCGTTGTCGTGTGTATGCGACGCAGCGTAGCGTGCCGCTTGCGTCTCCGTCACCTGCAACGGACCGGGTGTCGCACGAAAGGGGAGAACTTCCATGACGTTTGCAACGAGCCGCCGCACCATGCTGGGCGGCATGGCCGGGCTTGCCGCACTCGGTGCCGGACGCGCGCAGGCGGCCGCGACGCCGCCGCTGCCCGCCAGTCCGGTGTCACTGAACGTGATCGACGTGGCGGGACAATTGCAGCTCACGCAGCGCGCGATGGACGATTTCGCCCGCGCGAATCCGAAGCTCGTCTCCCGCATGACCTACTCGCAGGCGCCGGCGCCGGAGCTGCCGGGCAAGCTGAAGGCGCAGCAGGATGCCGGCCGGGTCGATATCGACCTCGTGCTGACCGGCACCGATGCGCTGTCCGCCGGGATCGACCAGAAGCTGTGGATCCCCGTCGCCGCCGACTACGCGGGCGCGCTGCCCGATCTCGAATCGATCTACCAGCCGGGCGCGCTGAAGATGCAGGCGCTGGCGATGGACCAGGCGGTGTGCGTGGTCTACTGCCCGGCCGGGCCGCTGCTGGAATACATGCCCGATGCGGTGAAGACGCCGCCCAAGACCGCGGCGGACCTGCTGGCCTGGGCGAAGGCGAACCCGAAGCGCTTCATCTACGCGCGGCCGGCGAATTCCGGTCCCGGCCGCACCTGGCTGCAGGGCCTGCCCTACCTGCTGGGCGACACCGACCCCAAGGACCCGAAGGACGGTTGGGCCAAGACCTGGGACTACCTCGTCGAACTGGGCAAGTACATCGAATACTACCCGACCGGGACCGGCGCGACGATGAAGGAGCTGGGCGAGGGTTCGCGCGACATGATCGTCACCATGACCGGCTGGGACATCAATCCCCGCATCCTGGGCGTGGTGCCGAAGGAGGCCGAGGTCGGCGTACTGCAGGGATTCCACTGGGTCACCGACGCCCAGTACATGGCGATTCCCCGGGGCGTGTCGAACGACAAGCTCGCCGTGCTGCTGAAGCTGATCGACCACGTGCTGACCCCGGCGGCGCAGGCGACCACCTACGACAAGGGCTATTTCTATCCCGGCCCGGCGGTGAAGGACGTCACCCTGTCGATGGCGCCAAAGGACAGCCAGGACGCGATCAAGGAATACAACCGCCCCTTCTACGACAAGCTGATCGCCGAGGTGCCGGCCGAGACGCCATTGCCGGCCGACAGGCTGGTCTACGCGTTCCAGCGCTGGGACCAGCAGGTCGGCGCGCGGGTCGGCAAGTAGGACCGCATGGCGATCGTCTCACGCGACTTCCGCTCGCTGCGGCTCGATGGGATCAGCCGCGCCTTCGGGCATCTGAATGCCTTGCACGAGGTGAGCCTGACGGTCCGGCGGGGCGAGTTCATCGCCTTGCTGGGCCCCTCGGGCTGCGGCAAGTCGACCGCGCTCAACTGCCTGGCCGGGCTGCTGCCGCTGAGCGGCGGGGCGATCTGGCTCGACGAGAAGCGCATCGACACGCTGGGGCCGGAGGATCGGGGCTTCGGCATGGTGTTCCAGAACTACGCCCTGTTCCCGCACATGACGGTGCGCCGGAACGTGGGTTTCGGCCTGACCACGCATCGCGTGCCCAAGGCCGAGATCACGCGGCGCGTGGACGAGGCGCTGGCGCTGGTGCGGCTCACCGCGCAGGCGGACAAGCTGCCCGGCCAGCTCTCGGGCGGGCAGCAGCAGCGGGTGGCGATCGCCCGCGCCATCGTGGTGGAGCCGCCGCTGGTGCTGATGGACGAGCCGCTGTCCAATCTCGACGCCAAGCTGCGGCTCGAGATGCGTGCGGAGATCCGCCGCATCCACCAGTTGCTGGGCTGCTCCACGATCTACGTGACGCACGACCAGGACGAGGCGCTGTCGCTCGCCGACCGCATCGTCGTGCTGCGCGACGGCAGCGTGCGGCAGATCGGCACGCCGGAGGAGCTGTATGCGCGTCCGGCGCATGCCGACGTCGCCGAGTTCATGGGCTACCGCAACCTGGTGCCGACCGCCGCCGAACCGGCGGGCGAGCTGGTGCGCGTGCAGATCGGTGGCGCGGCCTTCGCGGCGACGCCGATGGAACCGATCGCGGGACGAGCGGTCGCGGCGATCCGGCCCGAGGACCTGTCGCCCGCCGCCGAGGGCGCGATCGAGATCACGGTGGAGGCTGCCGAATATCGCGGCCGCGACTTCTACGGCTTCGGCAAGACGCGTGACGGCACGGAGCTGTTCTTCCGCGCCGAACACCGGGTGGGCGCCGGCGAGACGCTGCGCCTGTCCCCCGCCCCCGGCCGGGTGCTCGCCTATGCCGCATGACCCGACCGACGCCCGCTCTCCCGGCGCGGGAGAGGGCGCGCGCCATGCCCCGACCAACACCCCCTCTCCCCTCGCGGGAGAGGGCCGGGGTGAGGGGGCGTCCCGCGACGTCCCCGGGACCGCT
>JAFKLG010000016.1 GCA_017304945.1 Rhodospirillales bacterium | reverse complement strand
CGGCCATCCCTCGCGGGAAGGTGCCGGTGGGGATGGCCGGGTCGAGCCCGGCCATGACGGGAGGGAACGGCGGCCCCCGCCTGCTCCGCCCACGGAGTCGCTGCCTCGCTCCCGCCCAGGGAGTCACCGCCTGGCCCTCCGCCCAGGGAGTCACTGCCCCGCCCGCCCCGCTCAGGGATTCACCGCCTCGCCCGGTTTGATGCCCCAGAACTGGGTGCGCTTCAGATAGCCCCGATACTCGCCGGTCTGCACCTGGCACCAGGCCGCCTCGGCGGCGCAGTAGCGGATGCGGCCGATCACGCCGGGCTGCAGGATCGCGACCGCGGCGCTGGTGTCGTTCGCGTCGCGGTGCAGGGTGGCCTCGGCGCCGGTCACGATGAAGGTGCGGCGGCCGGTCAGGCTCGCCGAACCGACCCAGCCGCGCACGCCGTCCGGATCGCGGATCAGCCGCCAGATGTCGAATTCCCGCTCGATCTCCACCGGCAGGTCGCGGCGCTTGTAGACCCAGGCGATCGGGTAACGCGGGCCGGGCCCGACCCGCATGTTGACCTCGTCGAACCGCAGCGCGGCGAAGCGTGGCACCGGCAGCTTGCCGGGCTTCTCCGCCTCGACGGGCTTGGCAGGCGCGGGTTCGGCGGGTGCGGCCGGCACCGGAACGGGCACCGCGGCCGGCGCCTCGGGCTTGGTGGCGGCCGCCGGCGCCGCGGCGGGCTTGGTGCCGGGCTTGGCCGCGGCCGGCTTCTGGGCGTGCGGGGTGCCGTGCGGCTGCACGACCGGCGGGTGCTTCGTCGCCGACCCGCTGCTGGGGGCCACCTGTTGCACCGACTGGCGCGGCGCCGCGGCGGGGGGCTTGGGCGGCGCTTCCTGCGTCTTCTGGGTGGGAACCTGCAGCGTGCCGGTCTGCGCCCGCGCGCCCGGGGTCAGGCCGGCCAGTAGTCCGCAGGACAGCAGCAGGCCGAACGGGACCACGTGGGGGAAACGCATGACACATGCGTGCCAAGTTGCGACGAATCGGGTCAAGCGCTCGCCTGGGAAGATTCGAAGCCCGACCGATCAGATCGAGATGATCTGACCCGTGCCGACCGCGGAGAGAAAGGTCGCGACTCCCGCCACCTCCACCTGGGGCAGCAGCCTCGCCGGATCGAGCCCCTCCGCGCGCAACCCGGCCTCACAGGCGATCAGGCGGACGCCCAGCTCCAGACTGGCGTCGCGCAGCGTGTCGAGGCCGGCCACCCCCGCCGCCTGGATGCGCGCATCCCGCGCGGCGTCCGGCAGGTCCGACCAGTCGGCGAACAGGGCGCGGCAGCCCTGGTTGGTGGCGAACAGCACGACGGTCCGGCCGATCGCCGCGGCCCCGGACGCCAGCACGAACGCGTAATGCGCCCGGTCATGCGCACCCGAGAGCAGCAGCAGCCCAAGCGGCTCAGACGGCACAGGCAGGGCCCGCCGGAACGCCATGGGCGGAGAGGTCGTGGATCGTCGCCTCCGGCCCGCACAGCGCGCAATGCGGGTCCGGCCGCAGCTTCACCGTGCGGAACTTGGTGGCCAGCGCATCCCACACCAGCAGCCGGCCGGCCAGCGTGTCGCCGATGCCCAGGATCTCCTTCAGCACCTCGGTGGCCTGCAGCGTGCCCATCACGCCGGTGACCGCGCCCAGCACGCCCGCCTCGCTGCAACTCGGCACCACGCCGGGGGGAGGCGGTTCCGGATACAGGCAGCGATAGCACGGGCCGCCCTCATGCGGCTTGAACACCGAGAGCTGCCCCTCGAAGCGGAGCACCGCGGCGGAGACCAGGGTGCGCTTCGCCAGCACGCAAGCATCCGCCACCAGGAAGCGCGTCGCGAAATTGTCCGTCCCGTCGCATACCAGGTCATAGCGGCCGATCAGGTCGAGCGCGTTGTCGGCGGTGATCCGCGTCGCATGCGGCTCCACCTGGATGCCGGGGTTGATCGCCCTGGCGGCCTCGGCGGCCGAGGCGGCCTTCCCGGCGCCGATGCGGGCGGTGGTATGGGCGACCTGGCGCTGCAGGTTGGAGATCTCGACCGTGTCGTCGTCGACGATGCCGATCGTGCCGATCCCGGCCGCCGCGAGATACAGCGCGAGCGGCGAGCCCAGGCCGCCGGCGCCCACCAGCAGCACCCGCGCGGCTTTCAGCTTCGCCTGGCCGATCCCGCCCACCTCCTTGAGCAGGATGTGGCGCGAGTAGCGATGGATGTCGTCTTCGCTGAAATCGAGGTCCATGACGGGAACCATATGGGGTGGCCGCGCCGGTTGCGAGATGGGGCGGCCAGATCATACCGGGATCCCTGGCGGCGGGCATCGCGCCCGTCTCGCCCACCCCCGTCTCGGCTCTCGCGGGGGCCGAACGCGCATGGCATGATCGCGCCATGTCCGCCCCGCTGACTCTCGCCTCGGCCACCCCCCTGCATCCGCCCGAGAGCGACGACCGTGCGCTGGTCCTGTTCTCCGGCGGCCAGGATTCCGCCACCTGCCTGGCCTGGGCGCTCGCCCGCTACCCGCATGTGGAGACGGTGGGGTTCCGCTACGGCCAGCGCCACGCGATCGAGCTCGACTGCCGTTCCCCGCTGCGCGACGCAATGGCCTCGGACCGGCTCGGCCCCGACCACATGGTGGACCTGGCGGCGACGCTGTCGGGGCTTGGGCAGACCGCGATGACGGCCGAGATCGAAATCGCGATGACCGAGGAAGGCCTGCCCAACACCTTCGTCCCCGGCCGCAACCTGCTGTTCCTGACCTGCGCCGCGGCGATCGCCTGGCGGCGCGGCCTGCGACGCATCGTCGCCGGCATGTGCGAGACCGACTACTCGGGATATCCCGACTGCCGCGACGACACCATCAAGGCGATGCAGCTCGCGCTGAACCTGGGTCTGGCGCGGCGCTTCGTGCTGGAGACGCCGCTGATGTGGCGGGACAAGGCCGCAACCTGGGCGCTGGCGCACGACCTCGGCGGCGACGCGCTGGTCGAGGTGATCCGCGAGCACAGCCACACCTGCTATCTCGGCGACCGCACCCATCGCCACGACTGGGGCTATGGCTGCGGCACCTGCCCCGCCTGCGAGCTGCGCGCCGCTGGATGGGCGCGCTGGCGTGCCGCCCAGACCGGTGCGCCCGGATCGTGATCGGCCGCCTGATTCCGCGCGGCACGCCGTTCGGCTCGCGCGTGCGGCGCCTTCCACCCACCTGTCCCGACGGAGATCGACGCATGAAGAGCCTGGCCGTTCTCGCCGCGCTGGCGATTGCCGCGCCCCTGGTCACCACGCCGCTGGGTTCGGCCTCGGCCGCGGAGCCGATCAACCTGAACGTCCGCACCTCCCGCGACCTGGCGGAGCTGTGCGGCGTGAACCCGAAGGAAGCGGCGGCGGACGCGAAGATCAACTTCTGCCACGGCTTCGCGCAGGGCGCGGTGGACGTCTATCTGCAGACGGCCGGCAACAAGAAGGCGTTCTGCTTCCCCAGCCCGGCGCCGCGGCGGACGCAGACGATGAACGAGTTCGTGGCCTGGGTGCGGGCCTTGCCTGACCACCAGAAGCTCGGCGCCACCCAGGGCCTGTTCCAGTTCCTGGGGGAACGCTTCCCCTGCAAGGGGTGAGGCGACGTCCAAGGAGTGAGGCGACGTCAGGGAGGTAAGACCGCCGCCTGACATGAGGGGATGGGGATGGGCGCCACGAGGTTCGCAGCTCCGCCCCGATCGCCCCCTCACCCCATCCCTCTCCCGCGAGGGGAGAGGGGGCAGGGCGTGCCGCTCGTCCTACGCCGCCTCCACCGTGAACCCCGCCTCGCGCATCGCCCCGGCGAGCGCGTCCGGGGTGGCGGTGCTGGCCACCGTGACCTGCTTGCTTTGCAGGTCCGCTTGCAGCGTCGCGCCGGCATCGACGTCCTTCACCGCGGCGGTCAGGGCGCGGACGCAGCCCTCGCACGTCATGTCGGTTACACGGAATGCGGGCATCGTGCCCTCCTCAGTCGTTCAGAATTGCCACCGCGCGGGTCCAGCCGGCTGATCCCCGGTGCACCTTCACCGGGAAACATACCACCTCGAAGCCGTCGGCCGGCAGGGCTTCCAGATTGTGCAGTTTCTCGAGATGGGAATAGCCGATTTCCCGTCCGGCCCTGTGCCCTTCCCAGATCAGCCCTGCGTCGCCGGTCTCGGCCACGCGCTGACGCGTGTGGGAGAACGGCGCATCCCAGCTCCACGCGTCGGTGCCGACCAGCCGCACGCCACGTTCCAGTAGCCACATCGTCGCCGCCTTGCCCATGCCGCAGCCCGAGTCGACATAATCGTCCTGCCCGTACTTCGCCCCGGCCGCGGTGTTGACCACCACGATCTCCAGCGGCCGCAGCGTGTGGCCGATCCGCGCGAGTTCCGCCTCCACGTCGCCGGGCGTCGCCACGTAGCCATCGGGCAGATGCCGGAAGTCGAGCTTCACCGCCGGCTGGAAACACCAGTCCAGCGGCACCTCGTCGATCCGCCAGGACGGCTCGCCCCCCGGCTTCAGCGCGTGGTTCATCGTGGAGAAGTAGTGATACGGCGCATCGAGATGCGTGCCGTTATGCGTGCTGATCCGCACCTGCTCGACCGCCGCATACTCGCCATCCGGCAGCGCGCTGACCGGTATGCCCATGTACTCCGCCATCGCCGGCGCGGTCATGTGGTGGTCGAGATAGGTGATCTCCGGCAGCATGTGCGGCGGGTCGCTCCTGATCCCCGCCTTGAGCGGAGAGGAGATGTCGATCAGGCGGCGCGGCATCGGGCGTCTCCTACTGTGCCGCCGGCATCAGCGCCGCGGGATCGGCGCCGACCCGCCCGCTCTCGCCCTCGGCCGCGCGGGCCAGGCGGAAATCGTAGTGCACCGCCTGCAGGCCGGGGATCGGACTGTCGGGATCGTCCTTCGCCTGCACCACCAGCGACGCCGACACGCCGAACACGGTATCCGAGTCGATGTTGGGGTCGTCCCCGAAATACAGCGCGGTCACCAGCTCCCGGTGTCCCGGCGCGCTGATCAGGATGTGGATGTGCGACGGCCGGAATCCGTGCCGGTTCTGCCGCTGCACCAGTTCGCCCACCGGCCCGTCCATCGGGATCGAGTAGCCCAGCGGCCGCACCGTGCGGAAATGATACCGGCCATTCGCATCGGCGCGGAAATTGCCGCGCATGTCCATGGCCTCGCCGCCGTGCTGCTGCAGGTCGTAGAGCCCGTGCTCGTTGGTCTGCCACACCTGCACGCGCGCGCCGGGGATCGGCGTGCCGTCATTGTCGGTCACCCGGCCATACAGCGTGATCTGCGGCGCCGTCGTTGTCTCGAGAATGCAGGCGCCCAGCGGCAGTTCCGGCGCGCCCTCCCGGTAGAAGGGGCCGAGCAGGGAGGATTGGGTGCCGAGTTCGCGGGCCTTCTTGTCGTGAAGGGCGTTGACGACGGCGGACAGGCCCAGGATGTCGGACAGCAGGATGAACTCCTGCCGGATCGGGGTGCAGGCCTGGCCGACCTTGGTCAGGAAGCTGATGCCGGTCAGCCACTCCTCCGGCGTGAGGTCGACCTCGCGCGCGAAGGCGTGGAGATGGCGGACCGCCGCGTCCATGATCTGCTTGAGCCGGGCATCCGGCGTGTTCTGCATCTGCGCCAGCGCGGCGTCGGTCGCCGTGTTCTCGTCGAGATCCTGCATGGCGTTTCTCCTGTTCTCCGGCGCGGACGTTAGGACACCGGACGAGCGGGGGCGAGGGGGAAGTGCAGCCGGCTTCCCGCAGCCGCTTCCCTCTGCGCCGCCGGCTCCCGTAGGATCGCCGCAACGAAATCCTGGGAGGGAACGATGCGGTCGAAACGACTGGCCGGCATGCTGGGCGCGCTCGCCTTGCTGCTGGCGATGGCGGCGCCGGCCCGCGCGCAAGCGCCGCAGACGCCCATCACGATCGGCTTCGGCATGGCATTGACCGGCGGGCTCGCGCCCAACGGCAAAGCCGCGCTGCTCGCCATGCAGATCTGGGAAGAAGACGTCAACGCCCATGGCGGTCTGCTCGGCAGGCCGGTCAAGCTCGTCTACTATGACGACCAGTCCAACCCGGCGACCGTGCCCGGCCTCTATACGAAGCTGCTCGACGTGGACAAGGTCGACCTCGTGGTCAGCGGTTATGCGACCAACATGGTCGCGCCCGCCATGCCGGTGATCATGCAGCACAAGCGCACTTTCCTCGGGCTGCTCGGCCTGTCGGTGAACAGCGAGTTCAACTACCCGAACTACTTCTCGATCGCACCGACCGGCGGCGCCAAGCCGAAGCAGTCCTTCTCGAAGGGCTTCTTCGAGGTCGCCATGGCGCAGAGCCCGAAGCCACGGACGCTGGCGATCGTCGGCGCCGACGCCGAGTTTCCGCGCAACGCGATCGAGGGCGCCCGCGAGCTCGCCAAGGAAGCCGGCCTGAAGATCGTCTATGACCGCACCTACCCGCCGAGCACGGCCGACTTCACGCCGATCGTGCGCGCGATCCAGGCGACCAATCCCGACCTCGTCTTCGTCGCCTCCTACCCGCCGGACAGCGTGGGCATGATCCGCGCCGCGCATGAGGTCGGGCTGAAGGCCAAGCTGTTCGGCGGCGGCATGGTCGGGCTGCAGGCGACCGCGATCAAGACGCAGTTGGGCCCGCTGCTGAACGGCATCGTCGACTTCGACTTCTGGCTTCCGGTGGGACCCTATGCGACGCCCGAGGCATTGGCCTTCCTGAAGCGCTACCAGGCGAAGGCGCCCGCCGCCGGAGTGGATGCGCTGGGCTTCTACCTGCCACCGTTCGCCTATGCCGATCTGCAGGTGTTGCAGCAGGCGGTGGAGGGCACCAAGAGCCTGGATCAGCAGAAGCTCGCGGACTACCTACGCAGCCATACGTTCCAGACGGTTGCCGGGGAAATCAAGTTCGGCCCGAACGGCGAATGGACGGAGGCGCGCGTCATGGAGGTGCAGTTCCAGAACGTGAAGGGCAACGACGTCGAGCAGTTCAAGGACCCGAAGGTGGAGGTGGTGCTGTGGCCACCCTCGCTGAAGACGGGCGAGGTGATCTATCCTTACACCGATGCGAAGAAGTAGCGGCGCGACGCAGCAGCCCGCGCGGCGGTAACGGCAGGAGGATGGGATGGCCGACGCAGTCGATCTGGCGAGCACCGATCTGTTCGACATCATGCACACGACCCGCAGCATGCGGCGGCTGAAGCCCGATCCCGTTCCCGATGCGCTGATCCGCAAGATCCTGGAAGCCGGCGCCGCCGCCGCTAACGGCGGCAACACGCAGCGCTGGCGCTTCCTGGTGGTGAAGGATCCGGCGATCAAGCAGGCGGTGCAGGTGTGGTACAAGAAGGCGTTCGATGAGGTGGTCGGGCCGCGCTACGCGACGTCCGCCCCGCCGCCGGGCGTGACGGCGGAGCGCTACCAGCGCCAGCATGCCGCGGTGGAATACCTGACCGAGCATTTCCATGAAGCGCCGGTCTGGATCGTGGCGTGCTTCATGGAGGGCACCGGCACGCCGACGCGCTGGTCGGGGGCATCGATCTATCCGGCGGTGCAGAACATGCTGCTGGCCGCCCGCGCGCTGGGCCTCGGCTCGACGCTCACGACGCGTCACCTGCTGTACGAGAAGGAGGCCGAGGCGGCGCTGGGCCTGCCACCGGGCGTGCACTCCTATGCGATCCTGCCGATCGGCTGGCCGATGGGTCGGTTCGGCCCGGTGGGACGCGGAGACCTGTCGCAGATCGTCTTCCAGGATCGCTGGGGCGAGCCGTGTCCAGCGGTCTCGGCCGGCTGAGATCGACAGCGGGCCGGCCATCGACCTTCCGCGTCATGGCCGGCGACCGCCGTACCGGCCGCCCTGCGTGTCATGGCCGTGACGAGCACGGCCATGCACTGGCCGGCGGCTCGCGGGCTACGCTCGGCCGGAGATCAGGTCCCCGAACAGCGACCAGTGCTCCCCCTCCACCCGCGACAGCATCACCGAATCGATCGGGTAGAAATCCGTCGGGCTGGTGTTCAGCTTGATTCCGGGCAGCAGCATCGGCACGTGCACGTCATGCAGGTTCGCCGCCTGGCGCATGACGTTCTCACGCGAGAGGTCGTCACCGCACTGCTTCAGCACCTGCACGATCGAGAACGCCGCCGCATAGCCCGTCGTCGTCGTGGTGTCCCCGGGCACCGCCGTGGGTGAGTATTTCTCCGTCCAGGCGCGCCACTCCTTGTAGTCCGGCTCGGTGAACCAGCGCGGATCCGTCGCATCCTTGACGTACTGCGCCGTGATGATGCCCTGCGACGCATCGAACCCGGCCGGCTTGATCACGTTGCCGATCGAGGCGGCCACGTTCACGATGTAATGCGTCGGCTTCCAGCCGATCTCCGCGGCCTTCTTGATCGCCTGCGCGGCGAATTTCGGCGTCGTCACGTTGTAGAACACGTTCGCGCCGGAGTTCTTCAACTGCAGGATCTGCGAGTCGACGGTGGGATCCGTCACCTCGTACGTTGCATCGGCAACGATCAGCTTGCTGGCGTCACCGCCCAGTGCGCCCTTGAACCCGTGCACCGTCTCCCGGAAGCCCTCGACGTAGTCCGCGCCCATGTCGTCGTTCTGCCGCAGGATGGCGATCTTCGGCTCCTTCACCGTCTGCAGGATGTGCTTGGCGTAGATCACCCCCTCGGTGCGGTAGTCCGGTTGCCAGCCCATCGTCCACGGAAAGTGCTTCGGATCCCCCCATTTGGAGGCGCCGGTCGCAACGAAGAGCTGCGGCACCTTCTTCTGGTTCATGTACTTGTGGATCGCCGTGTTGCACTGCGTGCCGAGCGGCGCGAACAGGAACAGCACCTGGTCCCGTTCGACGAGCTGGCGCGCGAGCTCCACCGTCTTCGGTGGGCTGTATCCGTCATCCAATGAGATCAGGTTGATCTTGCGGCCGTTGATCCCACCCTGGTCGTTGATCATGCGGAAATACGCCGCATGCGATCGGCCGTTCACGCCATAGGCCGAGGCATTGCCGCTGTACGGCATCGTCTGGCCGATCTTGATCTCGGTATCCGTCACGCCCGGCGGGTTCTTCTTCTGCGCGAGCGCCGGCCGCGCCAGCAAGGTTGCTGCGCCAGCGGCGATCGCCTGTCGTCGTCCGATCATGGGGTCCGTCGTCCTCCTGGGTGGTGCGCGCCGCTCAGGCGACGTCGCGTGATTGCAGCTCGCCGAACAGCACCCAATGGTCCGTCTCGAAGCGCGCGAGCTGCACGGACTGGATCGGGTAGTAGTCGGTCGGGCTGGTGTTCAACTTGATGCCGGGCAGCAGCATCGGGATCGCAAGCTGGTGCATCGACGCGGCCTGCTTCATCACGTTCTCCCGGGTCAGGTCATCGCCGCATTGCGTCAGCACGTGCACCAGGGTGACCGCGCTCGCGTATCCGGTGACGCTGGACCCTTCGAACGGATTGATCGTCGGGTTCCACTTGTCCATGAACGCCTTCCACTCCTTGTAGTCCGGCGCGTTCGCCCAGGCCGGATCGGAGACGTCCTTCGCGTACTGTGCGGTGACGATGCCTTGCGCGTTCTCGAACCCGGCCGGGCGCAGCACCGCGCCGACCGAGGCCGAGACGCTCATCAGGTGATGCTTCGGCTTCCAGCCGATCTCGGCCGCCTTCTTGATCGCCTGGGCCGCGAACTTGGGCGTGCTGACGTTCAGGAACGCGTTCACGCCGGCGTTGCGCAATTGCAGGATCTGCGAGTCGACCGTCGGGTCCGTCACCTCGTAGGTCGCATCCGCCACCACGCGCTTCCAGCCGTCCGCGCCCAGCCCTTCCTTGATCCCGTCCAGATAGTCGTTCCCCATGTCGTCGTTCTGACGCAGGATGCCGATCTTCGCGTCGGGAACCGCCTCCAGGATGGCGCGGGCATGGATCGCGCCCTCGGTGTGGTAGTCGGGCGACCAGCCCATCGTCCACGGATAGGCTTTCGGATTGCCCCATTTCGACGCGCCGGTGGCGACGAAAAGCTGCGGCACCTTCTTCTGGTTCATGTATTTGTGGATCGCGGTGTTGGTCTGCGTGCCCAGCGAGTAGAACATCAGCAGCACCTGGTCGCGCTCCACCAACTGCCGGGTCAGCTCCACGGTCTTCGGCGGGCTGTAGCCGTCATCCAGCGAGATGAAGTTGATCTTGCGCCCGTTGATCCCGCCCTGGTCGTTGATCATCCGGAAGAACGCCGCCTGCGTGCGCCCGGCCACGCCATAGGCCGAGGCATTGCCGCTATAGGGCATGGTCTGGCCGATCTTGATCTCGGTGTCGGTCACGCCCGGCCCGTAGTTCTTCGCGGCTCGTGCGTGGCGGGTGCCCGCGACGCCGATCGCCGCCGCGCCGAGAAGGGCCGTTCTCCTGTTGATTTGCATGTTCGCCTCCCTGTCAGGCGGCGGGGGTGGTTTCCCCTGCCGTCTTCCCGGGCCGCACCACTGTGGGGCTGGGCGCGTTCACCCGGGTCGATCGCCGGCCCGCGATCTTGTGGCGCAGCACCGTGATGCCGCCCATGACGCCGGTCGGCATCACGTACATCAGCAACAGCAGCAGCACGCCGTAGATGGCCCAGGCCGGAACGTCGTAGCGCAGCGCGAAGCTCGTCTTCATCCAGTCGGAAATCGACTGCGCGGAATTCTGCACCAGCACGATGAACGCGCCGCCGATCAGGCAGCCAGGCAGCGAGGCGAGCCCGCCCACCACCAGCCCGACCAGGAACGAGATCGCGAGTTGCAGCGTGAAGCTGTCGGGCGCGACATAGGCGATGGTGATCGCCGACAGCGAGCCCGCGACACCGGTGATCGCGGCGCTGATGCCGAAGGTCACCGTCTTGTACATCGACGTGTCGACGCCCATCGTGCCGGCCGCCATCGTATGGTCGCGGATCGCCATCATCGCGAGGCCGCTGCGGCTGCGCAGCAGGTTGAACACCAGCCAGAACATCAGCATCGCGACGATCAGGCACAGGTAATACAGGTACTGGTCGACGCTCAGCCCCAGCCACTCGGGCGGTTCCGGCTTCTCCAGCAGCACGCCGCCGACGCCGCCGGTCCATGGCGCGATCGGCTTGTATTTCAGCAGTTGCGGCACGGCGATCGCGAGGGTGAAGGTGGCGAGCGCGAGGTAGTGCCCCTCCAGCTTCAGCGCGGGAAAGCCGAACAGGAAGCCCGCACCGAAGCACACCGCCGCGGCGATCGGCAGGGTGGCCCAGAACGGCCAGCCGGCGAAGGTCATCATGATCGCGGCGGTGTACGCGCCCAGCGCGAAGAACGCGGAATGGCCCAGCGAGATCTGTCCGTTGAAGCCGATCAGCAGGTTGAGGCCGAGCACCGCGATCGCATAGATCAGCATCGACTGACCCATGAACATGTAATAATCGAAGCTCGGATCATCCGTAACCAGCTCGAGCATCGGCAGCAGTGCGAGCAGGATCCAGAAGAGGATCGCGACCGGCCCGAAGCCGCGCTTCATCGCCCAGCCATTCGCCGATGCCGTCATGGAACCGATCGCTGCCATGGGTCAGACTCGCTTCACGATGACGCGGCCGAAGATGCCGGCGGGTTTCAACAGCAGCACGCCGACCACCACGATCAGCGCGAAGGTGAGCTTCAGTTCGTTGCCGATCACATAGCTGCCGACCAGGTTCTCCAGCACGCCGACGATGAAGCCGCCGGCGACGGCTCCGAGCGGATTGCCGATGCCGCCGACGAGGGCGCCGGCGAAGCCGTAGACCAGGATGCCGGTCATCATGTTCGGGTCGAGGAACACGATCGGCGCCACCAGCATGCCCGCGATCGCACCGATCGCCGCGGCAAGCCCCCAGCCAAGCGCCAACATCCAGGAGACGCGGACGCCCATCAGCCGCGCCGAGGTGGCGTTCTGCGCGGCGGCGCGCATCGCCAGGCCCAGCGTGGTGTAGCGGAAGAACACCGTGAGCAGGCCGAGCATCACGAGGGTGACGGCGACGACGCCAAGCTGCTGGACGCTGACGAGGCCGTTGCCGAACACGTCGCGTGCCGGGAAGGGGCTGGGGAACTGCTTGATCGTGTAGCTCCAGATCATGCCGGCCAGCGCGTTGAAGATCGACAGCAGGGCGATGAAGCACACCACCAGCGCCAGGACGGGCGCGTTCTCCAATGGTTTGAGCACGACGCGCTGGATGAACAAGCCGCCCGCGAAGGCGACCGCGACCGTGAGCCCGAACGCGATCCAATAGGGCAGGCCGGCATCGATCATCGCCCAGGCGAGATAGGTGGCGAACATCGCCATCTCGCCCTGCGCGAAGTTGATGTGGTCGGTGGAGACGTAGATCATCACCAGGCCCAGCGCGACGCACGCGTAGATCGCGCCGCTGGTCAGGCCGGCCGCGATCTGCTGCACGAAGAAGTCCATGCGCGGCGTTTCCTTCAGTAGCCGAGATAGGCTTTGCGCAGCGTCTCGTCGTTCTGCACCATCGCCGAGGGGCCGGAGGTCACCACGGAGCCGGTCTCCAGCAGGTACACGTGATCGGCGAGGTCGAGCGCGAGAGCGGCGTTCTGCTCGACGATCAGCATCGAGACATGCTCCTCGGCGTTGATGCGGCGCAGGATGCGGAAGATCTCCTGCACCACCAGCGGGGCCAGTCCGAAGGACGGCTCGTCCAGCAGCATCAGCCGCGGCCGGATCATCAGCGCGCGGGCGATCGCCAGCATCTGCTGCTCGCCGCCCGAGAGCGTGCCGGCCTGCTGGCGGATCCGCTCCTTCAGCCGCGGGAAGTATTCGAACACCAGCTCCATGTCGCGCCGTGCCTCGGCATGGTCGCGGCGGATGTGGAAGGCGAGCTTCAGGTTCTCCTCGACGGTCAGCGCGACGAAGGTGCCGCGCCCTTCGGGCACATGGGCGACGCCCATGCGCACGATGTCCTCGGTGGAGCGGCGGGTGATGTCGGTGCCGTCGAGCACGGTGCTGCCGCTGCGGCGGATCATGTTGCAGATGGCGCGCAGCGTGGTGGTCTTGCCGGCGCCGTTCGCGCCCAGCAGCGCGGTGACGCCGCCTTTCTCGATCGACAGGTCGAGCTCGTACAGCGCGCGGATCGCGCCGTACCACGCGCTCATGCCCTTGACCTGCAGCAGCGCGCTCATGCGGCTTCGGCTCCGAGATAGGCGCGGATCACTTCCGGGTTGCGACGCACCTCGGCGGGCGTTCCCTCGGCGATCTTGCGGCCGAAATTGATCGTCACGACCTTGTCGGAGACCGACATGACCAGGCTCATGTGATGCTCGACCAGCAGCACGGTCACGCCCTGCACGTCGCGCACGCGGCGGATCTGCCCCTCCAGCGTATGCACCTCGTCGTGGTTCAGCCCGGCCGCGGGTTCATCCAGCAGCAGCAGCTTGGGTTCGGCAGCGAGCGCGCGTGCCAGCTCCACGCGCTTGCGGATCGGAAACGGGAGTCCGCCTGCCGGCCAGTGCGCGACGTTGCGCAGGTCCATGAAGTCGATCAGGTCCTCGGCACGGTCGCGCGCGGCGCGGAACTCCCGCGTGGCGGTCGGCAGGCGCAGCGCGGTGGCGGCGAAGCTCGCGACGGTGCGGCTGTGGCGCCCGACCATGACGTTTTCCAGCACGGTCAGCCGGTCGAACAGCGCGACATTCTGAAAGGTGCGCCCGATGCCCAGTGCGGCGATCTTGTGCCGTGGTGTGGCGAGCACGGATGTGCCTTCGAACAGGATCTCCCCGCTACTCGGGGTGTAGAGCCGGCTCAGGCAGTTGAACAACGTCGTCTTGCCTGCGCCATTGGGCCCGATCAGCCCGGCAATCTGCCCGGGCTGCACGTCGAACGTCACGTCGTCCAGCGCCACGACGCCGCCGAACCGGACCGAGACGCCGCGGACGCTCAACAGCGCCGCCGCTTCTTGGGTCATCGTCTGTCTCCCTCGGCAGCAGGGTCCTTTGTCGGCGGACCTCGATCGCTACCGGAAGGTAGACTGCGTTAACCGGAGGGTGTGATGCAATGGGGGAAGTGCGGCGGCGTCGCTCAGGCCAGCACGTATTCGACCTCGGGCGTGTAGACCGAGGCTTCCTTGCCGAGCTGCGAACTGAACAGCGTGAAGTGCTCGACCGGCATCGGTTCCGCACGGAACAGGTTGTGCGCCTGCACAAACGCGGCGAGCTTCGCTTCGGCGACGTTGTCCAGCCGCGCCAGCGTCACGTGCGGCTGGAACCGCCGTCGTTCCGGCTCCAGCCCGCAGCGTTGCAGTGCGGTCTCGATCTTGTTCTGCAGATGATCGAGTTGCGGGTTGCGCTCCACGCCGACCCAGAGGGCGGTGCTGCGGCCGGCCTTGGTGAAGGTGCCGACCCCTGCGAGCGTCAGGGAGAAGCCGCGGGCGCGGATGTTCGCCAGCGCAAGGTCGATATCCTCCGCGCGATGCCCCTGGGTCTCGCCGATGAAGCGCAAGGTCAGGTGGTAGTTCTCCGGCGGCACCCAGCGCGCGCCGGGGATCCCGGCGCCGGTCAGGGCGGCGAGTTGCTGGCGCAGCGGCCAGGGCAGGTCGAGGGCGACGAAGAGCCTCATGCCGGTCGAGCCTCCGCGAGCAGTTTCTCCACCAAAGGCAGGATGCGTGCCACGATGCGGCGCACGCCCTCGGCGTTCGGGTGCATCCCGTCCGCCTGGTTGAGGTCCTGGACGGTCGCGACGCCATCCAGGAAGAACGGATCGTACAACACGCCGGGGCGCCGACCCAGCCTGTCGAACACGGCCCGGAAGGCGCGCTGGTAATCGGGGCCGAGATTGGGCGGCGCGTACATCCCGCTGAACAGGACCGGGATGTGCTTGGCCGCCAGCGCGTCGAGGATGGCGGTCAGATTGGCCTCCATCTCCTTCGGGTCCAGCCCGCGCAGCCCGTCATTGGCGCCCAGTTCCACCAGCGCGGCATCGGCGCCGTCGCCCAGCACCCAGTCGAGCCGCGCGCGCCCGCCGGCGGAGGTGTCGCCCGAAACCGCCCCGTCGATGATGGTGACGTCGTGCCCGCGTGCGCTCAGGGCGAGCTGGAGCTGCCGCTCGAACCCATCCTCGTGCGGCAGGCCATAGCCGGCGGAGAGCGAGTCCCCTAGCACCAGCAGCCGGATCGGCGCGGCGTGGGCCCGGGTGGGGCGCAGCAGGGCAGTGCCGGCGGCCGCCATCAGCACGGTGCGGCGAGAGGCGGGGTTCTTCCTTGCGGCGGGAACGCCATATGGTGCCGCCATGGATGCAACTCCGCCGTCATCGGATCCGCCTCACGTGGAGACGCGGGACCCGCCTCGCGTGGAAACGCGGGACCCGCCTCGCGTGGAAACGCGCGCGGTGCAGGTCCGGAACCTGTGCCTGACCGTGCCTTCGGGCGCCGAACCGGTCAACATCCTCCGTGGAGTCGATCTCGACATTGCGACCGGCGAAGCGGTGGGCCTGGTCGGACCCTCCGGCTCCGGCAAGACCTCTCTGCTGATGGTGCTCGCCGGGCTCGAGCGGGCCAGCGCCGGGTCGGTGCAACTCGCCGGGCAGGAAATCACCGCGCTCGGGGAGGACGCGCTGGCGCGGCTGCGGCGTGATCGGGTCGGGATCGTGTTCCAGGCCTTCCACCTTATCCCGACGATGACCGCGCTCGAGAACGTCGCGGTGCCGCTGGAGCTGGCCGGGCGTTCCGACGCCTTCCCCCGCGCCGAAGCCGCGCTGGCCGCGGTCGGGCTCGGCCACCGGTTCGGCCACCTGCCGGGGCAGCTCTCGGGCGGGGAGCAGCAGCGGGTCGCGCTGGCCCGCGCCTTCGCGCCCGAACCGGCCCTGCTGCTGGCGGACGAGCCGACCGGCAACCTGGACCACGCAACCGGGGCCGTGGTGATGGACCTGCTGTTCGCGCTGCGCGCCCGCGCCGGCACGACGCTGCTGCTGATCACGCACGACCCGGCCCTCGCGGCGCGTTGCGACCGTCAGGTGCACATGGCCGACGGCTTGCTGACGTGAGCCGCATCGGACGGCAAGAACCGCCCCCTCTCCCCTCGCGGGAGAGGGCCGGGGTGAGCGGGCACCCGGGATGACCCCACCGTCCTCGCCATCCCGCACCGGCCCCGCCCCCCAGCCTGCTCCCGCGAGGGGAGGGGGGGCGTTCGTGCCGCTGGCCTTTCGCCTCGCCCGGCGGGAGCTCCGCGGCGGTGTCCGCGGCCTGTGGATCGTCCTGCTCTGCCTCGCCCTCGGCGTCGGCATCATCGCCGCGGTCGGGACCCTGCGCGCCGCGGTGGATGCCGGCCTCGCCACGGACGGGCGCCGGCTGCTGGGCGGCGACATCGCGATCGAAGGCGGCAACCAGCCGCTGCCCGACTCGCTGCGCGCCTGGTTGCGCGACCGCGGCGGCCGGATCTCCGATATCGTCCAGATGCGGTCCATGCTGGTCGCGCCGAACGGCGCGCGGCAGCTGATCGAGCTGAAGGCGGTCGACCCGGCCTGGCCGCTGGTCGGCGTGCCCACGCTGTCCCCGCCGCAGCCGCTGGCCCAGGCGCTCGCGTCGCACAGCCTGCTCGCCCAGCCCGTCGTGCTCGATCGGCTCGGTCTCCACCCCGGGGATACCGCGCGCCTGGGGGAGGCCAACTTCCGGGTGGCCGGCGCGCTGACCGCGGAGCCGGACCAGGTCGCCACCCCCGCCTTGTTCGGGCCGCGGGTGCTGATCGCGGCGACCGACCTGCCGGCCACCGGGCTGCTCGCGCCCGGCGCCATGGTGCGCTACGAGCTGCGCGCCACCCTGCCGCATCCCGTCTCCGCCGCGACCCTGCGTGAGGAGCTGCGGGCGGCGTTCGGCGATCAGGGGTGGCGCGTCCGCGACCCTTCCGACGCGGCCCCGAGCGTCAGGCGGTTCATCGATCAGATCGGGCTGTTCCTGACGCTGGTCGGACTGACCTCCCTGCTGGTGGGCGGCATCGGCGTCGCCAACGGCGTGCGCGCCTGGCTGGATGCGCGCACC
>JAFKLG010000015.1 GCA_017304945.1 Rhodospirillales bacterium | reverse complement strand
CGCTCCCGCGCTCCCGCGCTCCCGCGCTCCCGCGCTCCCGCGCTCCCGCGCTCCCGCGCTCCCGCGCTCCCGCGCTCCCGCGCTCCCGCGCTCCCGCGCTCCCCGCCTACCACCTATCCCCCTCCCACCCCGTGCAGGAACCACCGCAAGTCCCCACTCTCCACCCGCACCCCATCTCCCCGCCGGAACAGCCAGAACCGCCGCCCCTCCAGATCCTCGACCCGGAAGTAGTCCCGCACCGACCGCATCTCCCCATCCCGCTTCCACCACTCCCCGGCGATCCGTTCCGGTCCGTCGGCGTGACGCACGCGGTGGCGGATGCGGCGCCAGGTGAAGGCGACGGGCGGGTGATCGGGCAGCAGCGCCATCGCCTCCACCGGTTGCGGCGGGTCGAGCAGGCGGACCGGCCGCGGCCAGGCCTCCGGCCAGCCCCGGCGCAGGGGCGGCTCGAGCGGAGGGACCTTGCGCACCGAACGCTCCGGCACGTCGCTCTCGACCGGGGCCGTGCGATAGATCCGCGCCGCTCCCAGCCGATTGCCGATCCGGTCGACCAGGGCGGCGACGTCGGCGGGCGGGGCCTCGTCGGCGCGCAGGCGGGCGGCTGCCTGCACCGGCGCCAGCCGGTCGGCGGCGGACACCACGAGCCGCATCGCCTCGACGCCGAGACCGGGATCGACGCCCTCCAATCGCTCGTCGAACATGCGGCCCAGATGGCGGGCGTCGCGGCTGGGGCGGGCGGTGCCGATGCGCAGCGTGGCGATCGTGCCGTCCACCCGCTCGAACAGCAGATCGAGGCGGCGGGCGCCCTGGCCGGCCTGCTCCAGCGTGGCACAGACCTCCGCCATCAGGGCGGCGATCACGGCGGAGAACGCCTCGGCGGTCAGCAGCGGCTCGACGAAACCGCGGCGCGCCTGCACCAGGCTGGGCGGCAGTTCGGGCAGGATCGGTTCGAACGCCGTCCCCATCGCCTGGTCGAGCCGCCGCGCCAAAGCCGGTCCGAAGCGGCGCACCAGGGGCGCGCGCGGGGCGGCGGCGAAGGCGCCGATCCGCTCGAACCCCATCAGGTTCAGCCCGTCCAGCGTCTCGGGCGGCAGGCGCAGCGCCTCGACCGGCAGGTCGGCCAGGGCCGCCGCCTGGTCCGCCGGCGCGACCACCGTGGTGACCGCCGGGCCGAAGCGCGCCATGGCATGCGCGGCCCCCGGCGTATCGGCCACCGCGGCCCGCGCGGCGAAGCCCTGGGCGGCGAGGCGGCAGACCAGGTCGCGCAGCAACGCGTCCTCGCCCCCCAGCAGATGCGCGCAACCGGTCACGTCCAGCCACACCCCGTCCGGCAGGTCGGTGGCGGTGAGCGGCGCGTAGCGCAGGCACCAGCCGGCCAGCCGCTGCAGCGCCGCCGCATCCCCGGCCGGGTCGGTCGGGTGGATCGCGAGATCCGGCACCAGCGCCTGCGCCTGGCTCAGCACCTGGCCCACCCGCAGCCCCAGCGCCGCCGCCGCGGCATCGACCGCGGCCAGCACCCGCCGCCGCCCGTCATGCGCGACGGTGACGAGCGGCGGCGCGCCGTCCGGATCGATCCGGCTCTCCGTCCCGGCGGGTTCAGGCAGACCGTCGCGCGGCGCCGGCGCGGTGCCGGCGAGGGGGCGCGGCGGAGGGGCTGGAAGCTCGCCCCGTTTCCGCAGCCGGTCCGTCGCCCAGTGCGGCAGGAAGACCGAGACCACCCTGCGCATCGCATGCCTCCACGATCCAGGAACCAGGCTCCCCCCCACGGCAGCGCATGAGGTCGAGTTGCCAACGGGCCCGCCCGAGGCCCGGCGTGTCGGGAGCGGCCGGGTCGGCCGGGGGGGAGGGCAGGGCGGCCACCCGCCAGCGCGTCATCGCCGCACTCGGGGCCGCGAGCGCCGGGTCGTCGTGCCGGCGGCTGCGGCGCAGCACGAAGGCGAGCACCCCGCTCTGTTCGGCGGCGAGCTGCAGCCGGCGGGAGGCGACCAAGCCGAACGGCCCCGACACCTCCCCAACCACGGCGGCGAGGCCGGGATGGCGCAGGCCTTCCTCCATCACCGCGAGCACCTGCTTGCCGGCTTCGGCGAAGATCACCCGGTCGGGGTGCAGCCCGACCGAGGCGAGGCCGGGGGCGAACAGGTCGGGCGTCGCGATCACCCACAGGACCGGCCCGGGAAGACGTGCGAGGATGCCGCCGATCAGCAGCGCCGCGGCGGCGCCATGCTCCACGTCCGCCCCGCTGCCCGTCGCCTCGTGCAGGGCGGCGAGCGGCAGTCCGCCGCCCGGAAGCGCCGCGTCGATCGCGGGAAGGCCGAAGGGCAGCACCTTGCCGGGACTGGCGGTCGCGCCGCGTTCGATGCGGGCGATCTGCGTCCGCAGGTCCTGCAGCGTGCTGTGCAGGACGGTCGCGGCGGCGCGGGGCGGATCCAATTCCTCCGTGGTCCGATCGGTCCAGGGCAAGACCTGGGACCCGGCCGGGGACTCAGCCAGGGACCCGGCGGAGGACGCAGCCGGGGACGTGACCGGAGGTAGAACCGGGGGGGCTTCCGAGCGTGAGAACATAACAGGAACACTAAGCAGGCCCCGCGCCGGAGTCGAGTCGCGAATCCGGGATCAGGCCGGCGGGATCAGGCCGCCGCGGGATGCCCGGCCGCGCCGCGATCCGCACGCGTTACGCACGCGTCGACCGCGGCGCGCAGCGAACTCGTGTAGTGGTCGGCGCCCACCACCCGCTGCAGCCCCATATCGTGCAGGATCGCGTGCTCCATCGGCCAGAGCCCGACCAGCAGCGGGGTCTCGGGCATGCGCTGCCGCAGCCGTTCGACCAGGTAGCGCAGATGTGCGGGGGTGCCGCTGATCTGCAGATAGGACACGCAGACCATCGCGACCCCCTCCGGATCGACCTCCTGGATGCGGCGGCGGCTGACCTCCTCGAACGGCATGACCTTGGCGCCGATCCCGTGCTTGGCCAGGAGCTGCGCCAGCATCGCCGATGCGGCCTCGTCGAGCGGCCCGCGCCCGGCCACGCACAGCACCGCGCCGGAGGAGCCCCAGGGCGCGGGGCGTTCGGGGGCCGGTTGATGCGCCGTCCGCGGCGGGCGGTGGCGGGGCAGCTTCTCGGCCGGATGTGGATCCGGGTCCGCCGGGGCCGCCGGGGCGGCCGCGGCCTCGGCCTGCCCCGCCGGGATGGTGTCGTCGTGGTGGGCGAGATCCTCCACCACCTCCCGGATCGCGTCCTTGATCCGTTCGAGCTGGTCGGGGTTGAGGATGCCGCGCTGCGCATCCGTGGCGGCGAGCTGCAGGCCCTTCAGCGCGACCTCGTCGTAATAGGTCGAGAGCGGGCGTTCCTTCAGCAGTTGTTCCGCCTGTTCCCGCGCCTCGTCGGCGTCGCCGGCCAGGATGCGCTGATAGAAGCTCTCCACCGGGGTCAGCGCCGGCTGGTCGCCCAGCAGCACGTCGAGGAACTCGAGCCGCGGCACGTGGCGGCCGAGCACCACGAGGCAGAGGGTGAGCGGGGTGGAGAGGACGAGGCCGACCGGCCCCCAGATCCAGCTCCAGAAGATCGCGGCGATCACCACCGCGACCGGGGAGAGGCCGGTGCTGTGGCCGTAGAGCAGCGGCTCGATCACCTGCCCGACCAGCGGCTCGAGGATCAGATAGAGCGCGACGGTCCAGAGGGTGGTGGACCAGCCGGGATCGACCGCGGCGGCGAGCAGGGTCGGGAACACCGCCGCCAGCAGCGAGCCGACATAGGGGACGAAGCGCAGCAGGCCGGAGACGATGCCCCACAGGACCGGGTTGGGCACGCCGATGAGCATCAGCCCGATGCCGACCGCGGTGCCGAATCCGGCATTCACGGCGAGCTGGGCCAGGAAGTAGCGGCTCAGCCGGTGCGCGCCGTCATCCAGCGCCAGCGTGGTCCCGTGCAGGTCCCCCGATCCCAGCACCCGGATCAGCCGGTCGCGCAGGTCTTCCCGCTGCATCAGGATGAAGATCGCCACCACGAAGACGATGCCGACGGTCGTGACCGGCGAGAGGGCGGGCGAGAGGTAGCGGTTGGCGAGTTCCAGCGGGCCGGGGGCGGGCTGGTGCATCTCGACCGGGACCGGCTGGGTCTGCGGGGACTGGGGATTGGGCGACTGCGCCGCGGTGGTGCCGTCGGGGACGGTCAACTGGTGCCCGAGCCGGTTGGCGACCTGCTCGAGCCGGCCGATCGTCATGCTGCGGAGCGTGTCGAGCTTGCGCTCGATCGTGTGGGCGTAGTGCGGCACGTCCTCGGCCAGCCCCGCGATCTGGGTGCCGATCACGCCGCCGATCGCCAGGATCACTCCGAGGGCGAGCAGCACCGCGAGCAGGACCGAGGGGGTGCGGCCCAGCCGGATGCGGCGGAACAGCACCACCAGCGGCGCCAGCACGAAGGACAGCAGGATCGCGAGGGTGATCGGGATCAGCACCTCGCGCGCGAAATAGAGGGCTGCGACGGTTGCGATCACCGTGATCAGCAGGGAGTCCTGGGCGGGTCGCGGGGCGGCCATGGGAGCGGCGATGGGGGCGTTCTGGGGCGCTTCCCCGCGGATCGGTGGGGCGGTTCGCATCGGGGGGCCGGGTTGCGACGTCGCCGTCCGTCTCGGTTCCGCGCCTCGCTGGTCCGCCGACATCATCCTGTCCCCCCGTCACGGCTCTTCCGCGCCGAGCGTGGCGGGAAATGGTGCGCGCGGAAAGCAGTGGGCCGGCGCCAGGAGGTTGGAGCGAGCGAGACCGCGTCGGGTTCCCTGGGCGCTGAACGACCGCGGGCGGTGTGCCGCGGGTCAGACCGCGCGTCAGACCGCGCAGGCGGGCCGCGTCCGCGGGTCGGCCTCGGTGCCGAACACCTCGTCCCAGGCGGCGCGCAGGGCGGCATCGGCCTCCGCCATGGTGACCGGCAGGCCGAGACCGGCCAGGCTGGTCACCCCGTATTGGGCAAGCCCGCAGGGCACGATGCCGCCGAAATGGCCGAGGTCGGGTTCCACGTTCAGCGCGACGCCATGCCAGCTCACCCAGCGGGTGACCCTGACCCCGATCGCCGCGATCTTCGATTCGCCGCGGACCGGGTCGGCGACCCAGATGCCGACCCGTCCCTCCCGCCGTTCGCCCTTCACGTTGAAGCGGTCGAGGGTGCGGATCAGCCACTCCTCCAGCCCGTGCACGTAGCACCTGATATCCTGGGCCGGCACCGTCCCGTGCGGCCGCGTCAGGTCGAGCATCACATAGGCGGTGCGCTGGCCGGGCCCGTGATAGGTCCATTGGCCGCCGCGTCCGGCCGCGAAGGTGGGGAAGCGGTTGGGATCGGTCAGTTCCTCGGGCCGGGCGGAGGTGCCGGCGGTGTAGAGCGGCGGATGCTCGACCAGCCACACCATCTCCCTGGCGGTGGCGGCGCGGATGGTGGCTGCCCGCTCCCGCATGAAGGCCAGCGCGTCCGGGTATTCGGTGAGCCCGTCCGAAATACGCCATTCCGGGGTGTCGAGAGCGATTGAGTCCCCGGCATTCATCCGCTATACCCCGCCGCCTGCCAGCCCACGGTGCGGTCGTGGCGGAATGGTAGACGCGCAAGCTTGAGGTGCTTGTGGGGGCAACCCCGTGGAAGTTCGAGTCTTCTCGACCGCACCAATCCTCCCGGGACGGATCCTGGGAGCGATGAATGAACCCCGCGCATGAGCGAGGCTTAGCACTGCCGGTCCGGGGTCGCCAGCGGGCCGGCGTCATGGCGGCCGTGCCGCCGCCCAGCGGCGTGGTGGGCGTGCCCCCGCTCAAGTGCCAGGGCATCAAGACACGGCTGCTGCCGCTGATCCGAGACGCCGTCGCGTGGACCGGGCAGGGGCGGTGGATCGAGCCGTTCCTGGGATCGGGCGTGGTCGCGTTCAATCTGGCCCCGGAGCGTGCGTTGCTCGCCGACACCAACCGGCACGTGATCGGCTTCTATCGCGCGATCCAGGCGGGCCGGATCGGGGCGGAGGCGGTCACCGCGCATCTGCGCCGGGAAGGCGAGCGGCTCCGCCAGTCTGAGGGCGCGCATTATTACGAGGTGCGCGCGCGGTTCAACGCCACGGCGGATCCGCTGGATTTCCTGTTCCTCAACCGCGCGGGGTTCAACGGGCTGATGCGCTTCAACCGCGCCGGCGCGTTCAACGTGCCGTTCTGCCGCAAGCCCGACCGGTTCCGTCCCGCGCTGGTCACGCGCATCGCCAACCAGGTCGCCTGGGTGGCCGGCCTGCTCGCCGGCCGCGACTGGCGCTTCGAGGTGGCGGACTGGGCGGTGACCCTGGCGGCGGCGGGGGCAGAGGATTTCGTCTATGCCGATCCGCCCTATCTCGGCCGCCACGCCGACTACCACGACCACTGGACCGAGGCGGATGCGGACCGGCTGGCCGCGTGCCTGCGGGGGCTGCCCTGCGGCTTCGCGATGTCCACCTGGATGGGCAACCGGTTCCGCCGCAACCCGCACGTGGCGCGCTGGTTCCCCGGCCACGCGGTGCGGACCCAGGGACATTTCTACCATCTCGGCGCCGCCGAGACGCTGCGCCACCCGATCGAGGAGGGGCTGGTTCTCGGCGGCCCCGCCGCTCAGAACCGCGCGATACGGTAGGGCGAGAGGTCGAAGTCCGGCGTCCGCCCGCCCAGCAGCGCCGCGACCTGTCGGCCGGTGATCGGGCCCAGGGTCAGCCCGAGATGCTGGTGGCCGAATGCGTAGACGACGCGCGGCGTGTGCGGCGACGGGCCGATCACCGGCAGGGAATCGGGCGTCGATGGCCGGTAGCCCATCCATTGCCGCGTCACCCGGTCCGACAGGCCGGGCAGCATCGCCTGCGCCTTCGGGATCAGTCGGCGGATGCGGGCGAAGTCGGGCGGCGCGTTCAGCCCGGCCAGCTCCACCCCGCTGGTCAGCCGGATGCCGTCCTGCATCGGCGCCAGCACGAACCCGCCGCGATCGGCGAACACGGTGGGGCGGCGGAGCTCCCCGGCCTCGCCGGGTTCGAGGTTCAGGTGATAGCCGCGTTCGGTGTCGAGGAACACGCGGTCGCCCACCTGCCGCGCCAGTTCCTTCGACCAGGCGCCAGCCGCGACCACCACGGAGTCGAAGCGCCGATAGCCCAGCTCGCAATCCACCGCGACGTGGTCGGCGGCGGGATGCAGGCCGCGCACCCGTTCCGCCACGATGGTGCCGCCCATGCGCTGGAACTGCGCCGCGTGCGCCGCTGTCAGCTTGGCGGGCAGGGAGGCGAAGGCGCTGTCGGGCTGGAAGATGCCGCGCACGAAACCTGGGGCGAGGGCGGGCTCGAGCTGGCGGATCTCGTCGGCGTTCAGGATGTCGACCTTCACGCCTTGCGCGCGCATCAGGCCACGGTCGTATTCGGTGCCGGCGAACCCGGATTCGGTCGCATAGACCTTGAGCCAGCCGACCGGCCGCACGATCCCGTCGGCGCCGGAGAGCGTGATCAGCTCCCGGTGCGCGTCATAGGCCCGCGAGGCCAGCGGCTGCAGCGCGGCGGAGATCTCCCGCACGCGGCTGTCGCGCCCGGCGAGCAGGAAGCGGATCAGCCAGGGCGAGAGCTGCGGCAGATAGCGCCAGCGCAGCCGCACCGCGCTGTCGCGGTTGAACAGCATGTGCGGGATGTCGCGGCGCAGGGCGGGCGTGCTGTTGGGCACGACGGCACCGGTCACGATGGCGCCGGCGTTGCCATAGGAGGTCGCGGTGCCGGGCGGCTTCGGGTCGATCAGCGTCACGGCATGTCCGTCGCGTTGCAGGTGCAGCGCGCAGGAGGTGCCGACGATGCCGGCCCCGATCACGGCGATGGTGCGGGGGGCGATCGCGGTGGAACTGGCGGGGGGCTGCATGCGACGGGGCCTCACGACTCGGGCTGCGGCGGTTCGGTACCGGAGCCGGACCATGTAACATCAGCGTGGCGAGGGGGGGCCGTCCAGAGCGGAGGTGGCCCATCGTCGTCAGCCGGCTCGACCCGCGGATCCCCGGCAGCACGCTCCCACGCGAAGGGGATGCGAAACGGAGGGAGCGCGATGGCGAGTCGGTGGGGATCCGCGGGTCGAGCCCGCGGATGACGGGTGAGAAGGCGCGCGCGCAGCGCGCGACATCCTCGCCCTTACAGTCGCCGGTGCGTTTCGTTGCCGGTGCGCCGGCTGATTGACGTTCCCTCGGCGCGCCGCATACTCGCCGGTAGAATCGTCGCAAGCGCGGGAGACGCTCCATGTCGTCGCTGTTCGACCTCACCGGCAAGGTCGCGATCGTCACCGGATCCACCAAGGGCATCGGCAAGGCGATCGCCGAACGCATGGCAGAGCATGGCGCGACGGTGGTGATCTCCTCCCGCAAGCCCGATGCCTGCGATGCGGTGGCGGAGGCGATCCGCGCCAAGGGCGGCAAGGCGGTGGCGATCCCCTGCCACGTCGCGCACAAGGACCAGCTCCAGGCACTGGTCGATCGCACGGTCGCGGACTGCGGCGGCATCGACATCCTGGTCGAGAACGCCGGCGTCAATCCGTTCCTCGGCCCCGCCGCCAGCATGCCGGATGACGCCTATGAGCGCGTCATGGGCGTCAACGTGCGCAGCAATTTCTGGCTCGCCAACATGGCCTGCCCGCATATCGCCGAACGCGGCGGCGGCTCCGTCATCATCATCTCCTCGATCGGTGGGCTGCGCGGCTCCGCCCAACTCGGCGTCTACGGCCTGTCGAAGGCGGCCGACCTGCAGCTCGCGCGCAACATCTGCGTCGAGTGGGGACCGAAGAACATCCGCGCCAACGCGATCGCGCCCGGCCTGGTGCGCACCGATTTCGCCCGCGCGCTGTGGGAGAACCCGGTGCTCTACAAGAAGCGCACAAGGGATACGCCGCTGCAGCGGATCGGCGAGCCGGACGAGGTCGCCGGCTGCGCCGTGTTCCTCGCCGCCCCCGCCGGCAGCTTCGTCACCGGCCAGACGATCGTGATCGATGGCGGCACCACCGCGGGATCGGTGGTGCAGCACGACGACTGACGGCCGCCGCCCAGCGCTGCGTATCGCGGGATCTCCGCGAGGCCGCGGGCGTCGTGCGGGACGCGTGCGGCGGATTGCTGCCCTGGCGGCCCCCCGCGCTGCGCCAACGCGGTCGGACGGACGCGGGATGCGATGTCGCAGCGGCGTTCCCGCAGCGACGCGCCCACGCTACGCTGGACCGATGATGCCGCTCGGACCCTCTGCATGATCGATCGCGCGACCCTCGCGGCGCGCGACGCGGCCGACCCGCTCGCGCCGTTCCGGGACCGCTTCACCCTGCCCGAGGGCGTGATCTACCTCGACGGCAATTCCCTGGGTGCGCTGCCGCGCGCGACGCCGGAACGCGTGGCCCAAGTGGTCACGCAGGAATGGGGAACGTCGCTGATCCGCGCCTGGAACGCGCATGGCTGGATCGACCTCGCTCAGCGCGTGGGCGAGAAGATCGGCCGGCTGATCGGCGCCGCCCCCGGCAGCACGATCGTCGCCGACTCCACCTCGATCAACCTGTTCAAGCTGCTCGGCGCCGCGCTCGCCGCACGTCCCGGCCGGCACACCATCCTGACGGAAACCGGCAACTTCCCCACCGACCTCTACGTCGCCGACGGCCTCACCCGCCTGCTCGGCCGCGGCCACCAGGTGCGGGCGGTCGACGATCCCGTCGTGGCGCTCGACGACGACGTCGCGGTGCTGATGCTGACGCATGTGAACTATCGCACCGGCGCGATGCACGACATGGCCTCCATCAGCCGCGCCGCGCACGCAGTCGGCGCGCTGGTGCTGTGGGACCTGTCGCATTCGGTCGGCGCGGTGCCGCTCGCGCTCGCCGCGGACGGCGCCGATCTCGCGGTCGGCTGCGGCTACAAGTTCCTCAATGGTGGTCCCGGCGCGCCGGCCTTCCTGTCGGTGTCTCCCGCGTTGCAGGCCGACCTGCGGCTGCCGATCACCGGCTGGCTGGGCCATGCGGCGCCGTTCGACTTCGCGCCGGACTTCCGGCCAGCGGGCGGCGTCGCGGCCGCCGTGGTCGGCACCCCGCCGGTGCTGAGCCTCGCCGCGCTGGAGGTCGGCGTCGACCTGATGCTGGAGGCGCCCATGCCGGCGCTGCGGGAGAAATCCCTGCGGCTGGGCGAGAGCTTTCTCGCGCTGATGGACGCGCTGCCCGGCTTCGTGCCGATCACGCCGCGCGACACGACCCGAGCCAGCCAGGTCGCGTTCCGGCACCCCGATGGCTACGCGATCATGCAGGCGCTGATCGCGCGCGGCGTGATCGGCGATTTCCGCGCGCCGGACATCCTGCGCTTCGGCCTGGCACCCCTCTATCTGCGTCATGTCGAAGTGTGGGATGCTGTCGCGGCGCTGCGCGACATCATGCGCTCCGGTGCATGGCAGGATGCGGCGTTCCAGCACAGGCAGGCCGTGACATGACCGCAACCCCGCTGTTCGACCCTGCGGATTTCCGCATTCCGGAGGGTGTTGCGCATCTCTGCGCCGGCGGACAGACGCCGTTCCTGCACGCGCATGATGCGGCGCTGCTGCGTCACAGCGCCGACAAGAGCAACGGCATGGCCGGGCGCGCCGTCATGGAGGCCGAGGTGGAGCGCGCCCGCTCGCTCGTCGCGCGGCTGTGGGGCGTTGAGACGGCCGATATCGGCTTCGTCGCGCATGTCGCCGAGGGCGTGGCGATGCTGGCCGAAAGCCTGGACTGGCGTCCCGGCGACACGATCGCGGTGGACGCGGCGGAGTACCCGTCGGTGGTGGGCGGGTTCGCATTGCGCAAGGGCGTCGGGCTGCGCGTGGCCGAGGGCGATGCGCCCGACCGGCTGGCGGCCTGCGTCGATGGCTCCACGCGGCTGATCGCGGCGAGCTACGTGTCCTATTTGACCGGGGAGCGCACCGATCTCGCGGCGCTGCGGCGCGCGGCGGACCGGGTGGGGGCGCTGCTGCTGGTGGACTACACGCAAGCCTCAGGCTGCATGGCGATCGACCCGACCGTGGCGGATTTCGCTTTCTCCGCCTGCTACAAGTGGATGCTGGGCATGACCGGCATCGCGGTCGCCTACTGGAACCGCGCGCGGCAGCCGAACTGGGCGCCGGTGAGCGCCGGCTGGTACTCGATCGCGCCCGGCAGCCGGTCCTGGACCCCGCCGCCGGCGCTGCGCGACGACGCAATGCGCTTCACCCGCGGCAATCCGGCGCATGCATCGGCCTATGTGCTGGCGTCGGCGCTCGACTACCTGACGCGGTTCGATCCGCACGCCGTGCAGCGCCATGTGCTGGGCCTGGGCGGGGCGCTGATCGAGCGCCTGGCTGCGTGGCAAATTCCGGTCTGGACGCCGGCCGATCCGGCGCGGCGCGCGGCCAATGTGTGCCTGCGCCACCCGCGCGCCGCGGCCATCGCCGAGGCGCTGGAGATGCAGCGCGTGCTGGTATGGAACGGGCAGGGGCGGGTGCGCGTCAGTTTCCACGGATACAATACGCTGGCGGATGTGGACCGCGTGGCGGAGGCGCTGCGAGCCGCCTGGTAAATCGGAGGGATGGGCCGCCATGAAGATCATCGACATTCGTGCGCGGACTGTCCCGATCTCCCGCTTCGCCGATGCATCCATCCCGTCGGGTGGCCTCACGACGACAATGGTTGCCGTTGTCACGGACGTGGTGCGTTCGGGACAGCGCATCGTGGGGTTTGGCTTCTCGTCGATCGGGCGGTTCGGACAGCAGGGATTGATCGAGGAGCGCTTCGCCCCGCGCCTGCGGCAAGCCGCCTTCGCTGATCTATCCGACGAGACTGGCACGAATATCGACCCGTTCCGCGCCTGGCGTGTGATGATGACAGGCGAGAAGCCGGGCGGACATGGGGAGCGCTGTGTCGCGGTGGGAACCCTCGACATGGCGCTGTGGGACCTTGCTGCAAAGATCGCCGATGTCCCGTTGTATCGGCATATCGCGTGCCACGGGCCGGCGGCGCCGGCGCCCAGCGTCAAGGTCTACGCCGGCGGCGGATACTACTATCCGGAGAGTGATGTCGGGCGCCTGGCCGATGAGGCTCGCCGCGCCCGGGACCTGGGCTACACACGGTTCAAGCTGAAGATCGGCGGTGCGCCGCTCGCACAGGACCTGAAGCGGATCGAAGCGGTATCAACGATCATGCGCGATCCCGCTCATGTCGCGGTCGATGCGATGAACGCATACGGGCGGGACGCCGCATTGCAGGCCGCGGCCTCCTTGACTCCATGCGGGCTGTGGTGGTTCGAGGACATCTGCGACCCGCTGGATTTCGCGACCTTGGCAGAAGTCGTGGGGTCCTATGACGGCGCTGTCGCGGCAGGCGAGGCGCTGTTCTCGGTGGCCGAGGCGAAGCTGCTCGCTGCCCATGGTGGGCTCCGCAAACAGCGGGACATCCTGCTGTTCGACCCGGTTCATTGCTACGGCTTGCCGGGGTATCTGCAGATCGTGCGCGAGTTCGATGCCCGCGGCTGGGATCGCGACCGGTTCTGGCCGCATGGCGGGCATCTCTTCACCCTGCATCTCGTGCAGGGATTGGGTCTTGGGGGGGCGGAGGTCAATCCGTTCTGCTTTCAGCCATTCGGTGGGCTGGCGGACGGAACGCTCATTGCCGAAGGCCGCACTGCGGCGCCCGATCTTCCCGGCATCGGGTTTGAGGGGCGCACCTCGACGCGGCAGGCGTTTGCCGAACTGGTGGGGGAGCGCAGTTAGCCCGCCGCTGGGGCGGGCCTGCCGCCCAGCGTGGGCCTCGCCCGGCGCGCCTACCCGTTCTTGGCCTTGGTCTCCATCGCCTCGGTCAGGCGCTGGGGGTCGACCTTCACCTCCACTCCGGCGCGTTCGGTCTGGATCTTCATGATCGCGCGCGAGTCCCGATTGCCCCAGCCGCGATTCAGCCCCTCCGCCAGGTCCGCCAGCGCCAGGTTGGCAAGCCGCATCGGCACGTTCAGCTCGCGCCCCAAGGCGGTTGCAAGTGAAACATCCTTGTGCGCGAGGCGCAGCGCGAAGGCCGGCGGCTCGTACTTGTCCGGCAGGAACTGGTCGGTGAGTGACTCGAACGCGCCGCGCCGCCCGATGGCGCCCTGACGTACCGCCTCCCAGATCGCCAGCGGCTCGATCCCGGCCTTGACGCCCATGCTGAACACCTCGGCCGCGGCGGCGGTCGCGATGTAGCCGTAGCAGTTGTGCACGAGCTTCGCGACCGAGCCGGCGCCGATCGGCCCGATCAGCTTGGCCTGGTCGCCGATCGCATCCAGGAACGGCTTCCATCTTTCGAACACGTCGGCATCGCCGCCGCACCAGATGGCGAGCTTGCCGGTCTGCGCCCCGCGCGGCCCGCCGCTGACCGGCGCGTCGAACAGGTGGGCGCCCTTCTTCTCATAGTCCGCATGCGCCTTGCGCACCGTGGTGGGCGCGTTGGTGGTCAGGTCGAAATACGCGACACCCGGACGGATCGCCGACAGCAGCCCGGACTCGCCATAGGACACTGCCTCGAACTCGGGCGGGCCGGGCAGGGAGGTGAAGATCACGTCCGCCTCGGCCGCGATCGCGGCAGGGCTGTCGGACCAGACCGCGCCGTTCTTGATATGCGGCGCGGCGGCGGCGCGGTTGATGTCGTGCACCAGGACGGTATGCCCCTGCGGCTGCACGCCTTTCTGCAAGTTGGCGGCCATGAAGGCACCCATGGTGCCGAGGCCGATGAATCCGGCTTTCATGCCTGTCGTCCTCTCAGGGATTGGCCTCGAACACCTCGCGCGCGACGGTCGCGGCGCTCATCGCCGCGGGCCACCCGGCATAGAAGGCGACATGCGTGATCATCTCGGACAGCTCCGCCTTGGTCACGCCGTTGGCGAGCGCGCGTTGCAGATGGCCCTTGAGCTGCTCCGGCCGGTAGGTCGCGGTCAGCACCGCGCAGACGATCAGGCTGCGGTCGCGCTTGGACAGGTCGGGCCGCTCCCACACGTCGCCGAACAGCACCTTCTCGGTGAGGTCGATCAGCTTCGGCACCGTCGCACGGACGCGTTCGCGGGAGTCGCTGGTTGGCGGGTTGGCCATGGTTTCCTCCGGTTCGTGTCCATCGCATTGCACACCCCTCGGGCGGGCGAGTCGACCCCGCCTGTGGCAACGGGTCCCGCGAGAGTCGGCGGGGGCACCTGCGCGGTTTGCTTGCGAGACCGGGCCGAGACGGGGCAGGGTGCCGCCGAACCAAGGAGGAGAGGGCCATGCTGCTGGCCGGCGATATCGGCGGAACCAAGACCTTGCTGGCGCTCTACACGACGGAGGGTGGTGCCCGTCACCCGGTGGCGGAGGCCGAATTCCACAGCCGCGCCTACCCCGATCTCGCACCGATGGCGCGCGACTTCCTCGCCCAGGCCGGCAAGACCGCCACCCATGCCTGCTTCGACGTCGCCGGCCCGGTGATTCGCGGCCGCGCGCACCTGACCAACCTGCCGTGGAACCTGACCGAGACCGGCCTCGCGCAGGAGATCGGGCTCTCGCGCGTGATGCTGCTGAACGACCTGCAGGCGGTCGCCTATGCGGTGCCGCATCTCGGGCCGGACGACATCCGCACGCTCAACCGCGGGGAGCCGCAGGAGCACGGACCGATCGCCGTCGTCGCGCCCGGCACCGGGCTCGGCGAGGCGTACCTGGTGTGGGACGGGACCCGCTACGTCGCCTGCGCCTCGGAAGGCGGGCATGCGAGCTTCGGCCCGAACGACGACCGGCAGGCGGGGCTGCGGCAATTCCTCGCCGCGCGCTACGGGGTCGTCTCCGTCGAGCGTGTCTGCTCCGGCATGGGCATCGCCAACATCTACGACTATCTGCGGTCGGTGGAGCCGGGCGCCGAGGACGCGGCGCTGGCCACGCGTCTCGCCGGCGCGGAGGATCGCACGCCGCTGATCTCCGCCGCCGGGCTTGCCGATCCGGCGGGGACGTCGCTCGCCGGCCAGGCGATGCAGATGTTCGTCACGATCCTGGCCGAGGAATCGGCGAACATGGCGCTGAAGGTGCTGGCGACCGGGGGGGTGTATCTCGCCGGCGGCATCCCGGCGCATGTGCTGCCGTTGCTCGCGCCGGAGCGGTTCCTGCGCGACTTCACCAACAAGGGCCGCATGGCGAGCCTGCTCGCCGGCATGCCGGTGCATGTCGTGACCACCCGCGCCGCGCTGCTGGGCGTCGCGCAATACGGCCTCGACCACATGCGGGAGTGAGGCGGAGGAGACCCCACCGATGTTGACGATCTATGGCGTGTACCGCTCCCGCGCGTCGCGCAACCTGTGGCTCGCGCACGAGATCGGCCTGCCGTTCCGGCACGTGCCGGTGATCCAGGCCTATCGCCTGGCCGATCCGGCGACGGCGGACGCGCCGCTGAACACGCAGTCGCCCGCGTTTCGCGCGGTCAATCCGAATGGCCACATCCCGAGCGTGGAGGAGGACGGGGTCGTTCTGCACGAGTCGCTGGCGATCAATCTGTATCTGGCGAAGCGGCATGGCGGCACGCTGGGTCCGGCCGATCTCGCCGAGGACGGGCAGATGACGATGTGGGCGCTGTGGGCGGCGACCGAACTCGAGGGCAACGCGCTGACGGTGATGTACAACCGCGCCGGCAAGCCGCCGGCGGAGCGGGACGAGGCGCTGGCGCAGGGCGCGGTCGCGGCGCTGCGGGCGCCGTTCGCGGTGCTGGATGCGGCGCTGCGCGACACCGGGTTCCTGGTGGGCGGCCGCTTCACGGTCGCCGACCTGAACACGGCCGAGGTGGTGCGCTACGCCATGGCGGCGCCGGAGCTGTTCCAGGACGCCCCTGCCGTGCGGGGGTGGCTGGAAGCCTGCCACGCGCGGCCGGCGTTCAAGACGATGATGGCGGAGCGCGAGCGCGAGCCGGCTTGAGGAACCGCGAGCCGGACTGATCGCCCGCGAGCCGGCGTGACCCGACTGAGAGCCGGCCTGATCGCCCTCGAGCCGGCGCCCCCGAGCGCGATCCGGCCTATCCCCGGCGCGCCGGTCGCGATCTACCTCACGCGCGGCTCGCCGGTCCCCTCGCGGGGCATGGGCCGGCGCTGACCGCCCGCCGCGCTCAGAGGTAGACCGCCGCCATCCCGCCGGCCGGGTAGCGCGTGCCGGCGGCGGCGCCGCGCGGCACCGCGGCCGAGATCCGCCCCACATCCTCCGCCGACAGGGTCACCGCGAGCGCGCCCAGGTTCTCGGCGAGGCGCTGCGGATATCGCGTGCCGGGGATCGCCACCACGTCCGGCCCCTGCGCCAGCAGCCAGGCGAGCGTGAGCTGCGCGGGCGTGCAGCCCTTCTCCGCGGCGATCGCCTCGATCTTCTCGACCAGGGCGCGGTTGGCGGCGAAGTTGGCTTCCTGGAAGCGCGGATGGGCGGCGCGGCGGCCATCCACGTCGGCGAGCGTCTGGATCGCGCCGGTCAGGAAGCCGCGGCCCAGCGGGGAGTAGGCGACGAAGCCGATGCCGAGGGCGCGTGTGGTCTCGCGGGTTTCCTCGGCCTCGGCGCGGTAGAGCAGGGAGTATTCGGTCTGCACGGCGCTGATCGGGTGCACCGCGTGGGCGCGGCGGATGGTGTCGGGCTTCGCCTCGGACAGGCCGAGGAAGCGGACCTTGCCTTGCTCCACCAGCCGCGACATCGCGCCCACCGTGTCCTCGATCGGCACCGACGGGTCGACGCGGTGCTGGTAGTAGAGGTCGATCACCTCGACTCCGAGCCGCTTCAGCGAGGCTTCGCAGGCCTGCTTGACGTAGTCGGGCCGGCCGTTGACGCCGTTCTGCCCGCCCGGGTTCTGGGTCTGGCCGAACTTGGTGGCGAGCACGACCTTGTCGCGGCGGCCCTTCAGGGCGCGCCCGAGCAGGGACTCGTTGTGGCCCCAGCCATACATGTCGGAGGAGTCGAGGTGGTCCACGCCGAGATCGATGGCGGCGTGGATCAGTGCTTCGGACGCGGCGTCCTCGGCCGCGCCATAGACGCCCGAGAGCGACATGCATCCCAGCCCCACGGCCGAAACGCGGAGGCCCCCGGCGCCCAGTGCGCGGTGTTCCAGAACCGGTGTGCTCATGTCTGCCTCTCCGAGTTGCGCGCGATGGTAGCGCAAGACGAGGCAGCGGGAAGGGCAGGGGCTCAGGCGGCGGCGAACACGATGTCCTGTGCGCCGGACCAGAGCACGAGCTTGCCGAGGTTCATCAGGTTCTCGGCTCCCTCGGTGACGGTCAGGAAGTGGTTCCCGGCGAGCTGCCCGACCTTGGAGGCGAAGCGGCAGGCGCCGTAGCCCAGCAGGATCTCGGTCTCGGAGACGGACCCGGGATGGAGCAGAATCTGCCCCGGCGCCGGGTAGGAGGTCGCGTTCTCATAGGGGAGGCCGAAATCGAAGTCGCCGAGGGGGATCCAGCACGCTTCGCCGCTCCAGCGGACATGGATGATGCGCTGGCGATAGGGGAGCAGGGCCTGGAAGGCGGCGCAGGTCTTGGGGGCTTCCTTGTCCTCGAAGCGGGCGAGGAAGGTGAAGGGGCCGGCGGTGATACGGATCATGGAGGGTCTTCTTCTGCTGCGTGGGTCGGGTGGGGAGGGGGGGACGCTCGGGGCTGCTGTCCGGGCTTGGAGGCCTGGAGGGTGGTTCGGTCTG
>JAFKLG010000014.1 GCA_017304945.1 Rhodospirillales bacterium | reverse complement strand
ATGGCCCTCGGAACGCTCCAGGGTGATGCGCTGGTCGTGCAGTTCGGCGACCGACGGGCGGTGGGCGATCGAGACCAGGGTGGCGTTCGGTAGTTTGCTGCGGAGCGTTTCGTAGAGATGGGTTTCCGCTTCCGGGTCCAGGCTGGCGGTCGCCTCGTCCAGGAAGATCCACTCGGGCTTGGCCAGCAGCACGCGCGCGAGGGCCACGCGCTGCTGTTCGCCGCCCGACAGGGTTTGCGCCCAGGGCTGGTCCTGGTCCAGGTGATCCACCAGGTGCGGCAGGCCGGCATCGACCAGCGCCTGCTGGATTTCCTGTCGCGACCACGCGTCGTGCGGATGCGGATAGGTCACGACGTGGCGCAAGGACCCGAGGGGAATGTAGGGACGTTGCGGCAGGAAGAGCGTGTTCTTCGGCACCTCGATGCGTCCCTGGCCGAACGGCCAGATGCCGGCGATCATCCGGAATAGCGTGGACTTGCCGGAGCCGGACCGGCCGGTGACCACGACGGACCGGCCGGGCGCCAGGGTGAGGTCCGCATTTTCCAGGAGCTTGGTGCCGTTCGGCAGGCTGAGCGTGACGCCGTGCAGGTGGACGGCGCCGTCGGCAGCGGGTTCGGTCGAGAAGTCCGGATGGGCGGCTGCCTCCCGCGCCGAGACGATCGCTCGATGGAAGGAGGTGAGACGTTCGACCACCGCACGCCAGTTGGCGAGCGAGGCGTAGGCCGAGACGAACCAGGACAGCGCGCCCTGCACCTGCCCGAAGGCCCCGACGGTCTGCATCAGCCCACCGAGCTGCATGGCGCCCGAGAAGTAGCGTGGGGCGGCGACGACGACGGGGAAGATCACCGCGACCTGGTCGTAGCCGACCACCAGGGTGTTCAGCAGCTTCACCCGCCGCATGATCGCGTACCAGTTGCCGATCACCGCGCCGAAGCGGTGCAGCAGGGTGGATTTCTCCTCGCCCTCGCCGCGATACAGCGCGATGCCTTCCATGTTCTCCCGCACCCGGACCAGGGCGTAGCGGAAATCCGCTTCGACGCGCTGCTGGCGGAAGTTCAGTGCCGCGAGCGGGCGGCCGACGAGGTGGGTGAAGAAGGTGCCGAGGACCGCGTAGGCGATGGCGACCCAGACCATGTAGCCGGGGATCGACAGGCCGAACACCTCGAGCGCACCGGAGAGTCCCCAGAGGATGCCCACGAAACTCGCCAGCGATACGACGTTGGAGAGGAGACCGAGGCTGAGCGAGAGTGTCGTCTCGCAGAAATCCTTCAGGTCCTCGGCGACGCGCTGATCCGGGTTGTCGGTCCCGATCGCCGCGCGATCCGTGGTGAGGCTGATCCGGTAATAGGCTCGGTCGGCCAGCCATTCGTCGAGGAAATGCGTGGTGAGCCAACGTCGCCAGCGGATCTGCAGCCACTGGTTCAGGTACACCTGGTAGACCGCGATGGCGATGTGCACGACGGCGAGTTCGGAGAACCCTGGCATCCAGCCGCTGTCGGTCTTGCGATACAGGAACAGGAGTTCCAGGAAGGCGCCCCAGTTCTTGTCCTGCAGCGCGTTGTAGAATTCGCGGCGCCAGTAGCTGAGGATGACCGACAGGCCGACCAGGCTCAGGTTCATGATGACGATGGCGAGCAGCAGCCCGCGGGCCGACCACTTTTCCTCGGAATGCATGAAATACGGCCGTGTCAGCCGCCAGGCGTCACGCAGGAAGGGACCGATTCCACGCATGTCGGGGTGTCTCTCCGGAGAGTGGTCGCCCTGCCGGGCAGCCGTCATCTTGCGACATCGCGCGGATTCGGGGGCGGGGCAAGTTACTGCCTCGTCACGCCCCTGGATTGGACGGAATTAGCAAACCGTTCACCCGCGGATGTTCTAACGAGCGTGCCAGACCCGCCCGGAGGCGACGCGATGGTCGACCGCCCCGACACCTGCATCCTGCAGCACAAGGTGTTCAGTTTGTTCGCCGACCCGCTGTTCCGGCGGGCGGAAACCGACGACGCGCCGGTGATGGTTGTGCAGATGGGAGAGCGGGAGGTGGCGATGCCGCTCCGCTCCCTTGCCCGCGAATTCTCCCTCGACGAGCAGAGTCCGGACGGGCAGATGCTGGCCCTGATCGCGGAGGCGCTGGATTTCGTCGGGGCGCTGCGGCCCGGCGATCGCCTGCCCTCGGAGATCCTGACCGGCGCGGCGAGCTGGGAGCCGAGCCCCGAACATGTCCGTATTGCCGCCGCACGCCTGCAACTCCAGCTCCTGGAGTGGCTGCGCGCCGGCCGGCACACCGGGGAGGCACCGCTCGCGCTGACCGCCGAGGAGCTGGCACGCGGCGAGGTCAGCGCCGCCGCCCGCCAGGCCATCCAGGACGCGCTCGCCCTCGCCGCCCAGGCGCTCGGCCTCCCCGATTCCGACGCGGTGTTGCACAAGGTGGAGGATCTGGCGAGCGAACTCGCCTTTATCGAAGCCCTGCGCGACCGGCTGCTGCGGCGGGTCGAGGCGATGGTGCTGAAGCTCGAACGGCTGGCCCTGGTCCGGCTGGGCGACGCGACCCAGGCCGAAACGTTGAATCGGGTCCGTCAGTTCGCCCATGTCGCGCTCAAGCAGTTCCGCCAGCGATTCGAGGAGCAGGACGCCCAGATCGGCGAGGTGATGTCGGCTCTGCGCCACATCGAGGGCCACCGCGACTTCATCCGCGGCAACCGCGACTGGCTCTACCGCACCCAGCGCGCCTGGGATCCGATCCTCGCCACCTGGGACACGGCGGAACCGGTGCCGGACGAGGCCATGCGCGTCCTGCTCAGCCGCACCTACCATTTCCTCGCGCCCCGCTACATGCCGACCACCGAATGGGTCTCGACCCTTCGCCCCGAGAAGCAGCCTTCGGTGCGCGGCATGGTCTGGTAGCGGCGGCTATTTCTCGGGCTTGTCCACCCCCCAGAAGATCGGAAAGCTCGACTGGATCATGCCGCTGAGCGTGGTGCGGTAGGCCGCGGGCACGGTGAACTGGCCCCACATCACGGAGGGCACCGAGTCGTAGTCGAACGTCTGGATCTCGGCGGCGATCTTCTTGCGTTCGTCCAGTGTCTCGGCCTTGGCGAAGGCCTTCAGCAGCGGCGTGACCCGTGGATCACAGCTCCAGCCCGGATAGTCGATGCAATTCGCCGCAGCGTAGAAGTGCGTGAGCGGTGAGGACATGTCGACGCCGTTGGAATAGACCGCGAAGATGCTCCAGCCCTCCTTCTTGGCGCGGCGCTGCAGCAGCGTGCCCCAGTCCATGGCCTGCTCGTCGACCGTGAAGCCGGCCTGCCGCATGGCATCGACCAGCACCAGGGCGGCGTTCATGGAGGTGGAGGAGTTGGGAAGCTCCATGATCACCACGGGCTGGCCCTTGTAGCTGGTCTTCTTCAGTGCCGCGCGCGCGTCCTCGATCGAGTATTTCGCGATCTCGGACCCGGCATTGGTCTCGAGCGGCGTGCCGCACATCCAGAACGACGCGCAGTGATCGAGCCGGTAGGCCGGCGGGATGCCGATCGCCTGCAGCACCGATTTCTGGTCGACCAGCTTCCACAGCACGCGGCGGATCGCGGGGTCGTCGAAGGGCGGGAACTGCGTGTTCACGCGGTAATTGCCCTGGTACATGTCGAGCCCGCCCAGCGCCATGAGCTTCAGCGACTTGTCGCGCTCGAGCTGGCCGATCAGGTCGAACGGCACGTATTGCAGGTAGTCGATCTCGCCGGCCCGGAGCGCCTGGGCGCCGGTGATGTTGTCCATCGTCTTGATGGTGAGCTTGTCGATCTTCACCTGCTTGCCGCCGGCGAGGAAGTCGGGCGGCTCATCGCGCGGCACGTAGGCGGGGTTGCGGGTCAGCACCATCTGGTCGCCGGTGCGCCACTGGTCCTTCTGGAAGATGAACGGGCCGGAGCCGTCGATCTCGGTCAGCTTGTCCGTGGAGTTGGCGAGCCGTGCCGGCATGATGAAGGGGACCAGGGCATTGGGCTTCCCCAGCGTCTCCAGCACCAGCGGGAACGGCTCCTTCAGGGTCAGCACGACGGTCTTGTCGTCCTTCGCCTCGAGCGACTGGGTGTCGGCCATCAGCATGCGGCCGAGCGCATCCTTGGGACCCCAGCGCCGGAGGGAGGCGACGACGTCGGTGGCGGTGACGGGCTGGCCGTCGTGGAACTTCAGCCCGTCGCGCAGGGTGAAGGTCCAGGTGAGCTTGTCGGCGGAGGTGGACCAGTCCCGCACCATCTGCGGCTTGATCTCGCCCTTGCCGTTCATGGCGAACAGCGTGTCGTAGACGAGGTAGCCGAAGGTGCGGGTGATGTTGGCGGTGGTGGAGGACGGGTCGAGGAACACGACCTCCGACTCGAGCACCGCGGTCAGATTTTTTTCGGCATGGGCGGCGGGGGCGAGGGCGGCGAGACCGAGCGCGGCAAGCGCGAAGCGGAGGCCTCGGCGTCGTGCGGCACGGACCGGGGCGGCGGCGCCAGCGGCGGCACGGACCGGGGTGGCGGCGCCAGCGGCGGCACGGACCGGGGTGAAGCGGCCCCCACCCTCCCCTCCGTCATGGCCGGGCTTGACCCGGCCATCCCCCGCAGCACCGGTGTCGATGGGGGTGGCCGGGTCAAGCCCGGCCATGACAAGGAGGGCGTGTTCCGCAGCACCGGCGCCGGTGGGGGTGGCCGGGTCAAGCCCGGCCATGACGGGGTGGGCGTGTTCCGCGGCACCGGTGCCGATGGGGGTGGCCGGGTCAAGCCCGGCCATGACGAGGAGGGCGTGTTCCGCAGCACCAGTGCCGGTAGGAGTGGCCGGGTGCGGCCCAGCCATGACGGTGCGTGTGACAATCCTCATCCCCGTTCCATCCTTTCGAGTTGAGCCCGCAGCACGGGGTGCAGCGGACCGAATCCCAGCACCTGCTCGATCGCGAGACAGGCCTCCAACACAAGCCGTTCCTCATAGCGTGCCGCGACCACCTGAAGCCCGACCGGCAGCCCCTCCGGCGAGACGCCGCACAGGATCGAGGCGCCCGGCTGCCCGGTCAGGTTGAACGGCAGCGTGTAGGGAATCCCGACCTTCCAGCGGTCGTAGTCCGGGTCGTGGTGGTAGTTCGTCTCCACCGGCGGCGGCAGGCGGATCATGGTGGGCGTGAGCAGGATCGGGTGCGCGCGATGGAACGCCGCCATCTGCCGCCCCAGCGCCGCCCGCCCGGCATCGGCCGCGATGATCTGCGTGACATCCAGCGCCAGCCCCTGTTCGGCCAGCGCGCGGTAGCCGGGATCGAGTTCGTCCCAGCGCTCACGCGGAATCTGCCGCAGCCGGCGTGCCATGCCGCCGGTCCAGTACGCCTCGAACAGCGGCTTCAACGGGTCGAAGATCGGGCCGACCGGCTCGATCTCGGCACCGGCGACGCGCAGCCGGTCGAGCGCCGCCTCCACGACCGACCGCACCGCCGGATCCGGCTCCGCCCCACCGAGGTTCGGGGCGTAGGCGATGCGCAGGCCAGCCAGCCGCGGGTGCAGCCCGGCCAGCCAGTCGTGCGGCGGCGGCGGCAGCGCATACCAGTCACGGTCGTCCGGCTGCGCCATGATCGCCAGCGTGGTCGCGGCATCGGTGACGGAGCGTGCCATCGGGCCGCCGGCGACGATGGTGGAGAAGAACCCCTCCTGCGGGTGATGCGGCACCCGGCCGAAGGTCGGCTTGATGCCGAACACGCCGGACAGTGCCGCCGGACCGCGGATCGAGCCGCCGCCGTCGTTGCCGAACGCCACGGTGCCGATGCCGGAGGCGACCGCCGCCGCGCCGCCGCCGCTCGATCCGCCGGGAGAGCGCGCCAGGTCCCAGGGATTGCGCGTCGGCACGCCCATCAGCTTGCTGTCGGTCACGCCCTTCCAGCCGAACTCCGGCAGCGTGGTCTTGCCCAGCAGCACCGCGCCCGCTTCGCGCAGCCGCGCGACCACCGGGCTGTCCGCCGCCGCCGGTGTGGTCGGCGTGGTCAGCGAGCCGTGCCGCGTCGGCAGCCCGGCCCAGTCGACATTGTCCTTGATGGTGACCGGCACGCCGTCGAGCGGCCCCAGCGGATTGCCGGTGCGCCAGCGTGCGTGCGACGTCAGCGCGGCGGCCCGCGCGCCTTCCGCATCCACGAGTTGGAAGGCCCGCAAATGCGGGTCCAGCCGCTCGATCCGACGCAGATGCAGCTCCGCCACCTCGACCGGCGACAGGGTGCCGGCGGCATAGCGCGCACCCAGTTCCGCGACGCTCAGGAAGGCGATGTCGAGGTCGCTCACAGCGCGGCCTCCACGGCGGCGGCAATCGCGAACAGGCGGCGGTCATCCATGGTCTCGCCCATCAGCATCAGCCCGACTGGCGCCTCGCCGGCACGGTGACAGGGGAGGCTGATCGAGCACCGATCGAGGAAGTTGCCGATCGCGGTGTTGCGCAGGATGTGCAGGTTGAGCCGGTTGTACTCGCGCTCGTCGTCCAGGTCGGCGATCCGGGGAGCGACGATCGGCACGGTTGGCATCACCAGCGCGTCGTAGGCGGCGGTCTCCGCATTCGCCTGCGCCACGATGCGCGCTCGGGCGGCGACGAGGTCGAGATAGTCCGCGGCGCTCATGCCCTCCCCGCGCTGGATGCGCACCCGGATGCGCGGGTCGTAGCCGGCCCCCTTCTCCGCCAGCAGCGCGCGATGCCAGGCATAGGCCTCCGAGGCCGCGAAACCGCCCTTGGTGTTGGCCGGCCCGATCAGGTCGAAGGACGGGAACCGGGTGCGCACGATGCGCGCGCCCGCCGCCGAGAGCGTGGCGAGCGCGCGGTCGAAGGCGGCGGCGACGGTGTCGTCCATCCCGTCCAGCACGATGTTCTCGGGCACGGCGAGCCGCAGCCCGACCAGGCTGGCCGGGGGCGGCACCTCGGGCGCCGCGCCGGCGAGGATCGCGTCGATCGCCGCACAGCAGGCGACCGACGGCGCGAGCGGCCCCACCGAATCGAGCGAGGGCGCGAGCGGCAGCACGCCGTCGATCGGCACCCGCCGCGCGGTCGGCTTGTAGCCCACCACGCCGCAGAACGCCGCCGGGATGCGGCAGGAGCCGCCGGTGTCGGTGCCGAGACCCGCCGCCGCCATTCCATCCGCCACGGCAACCGCCGTCCCGGACGAGCTGCCGCCCGGAATGCGCCGGGAGGCGCGATCCCACGGGCTGGTCGGCGTGCCGTAATGCGGGTTGATGCCAAGGCCGGAGAAGGCGAATTCGGTCATGTTCACCCGCCCCAGCGGGACGAACCCGGCCGCGAGCATGCGGGCGACCACGGGGGCGTTGGCGGCGGCCGGCGGCGCGGCGGCCAGCACCGCGGAGCCGGCCGGCGTCGGCTCGCCCGCCACGTCGAACAGATCCTTCAACGCGATCGGGATGCCGGCGAACCGCCCCGGCGCGCGTCCGGCCTTGCGCAGCCCGTCCATCGCCTCCGCCATCGCGTGGGCCTGTGTCGCCTGGACCTTGATGAAGGTGCGCGCGCCCTCGCCGGCCGGGTCGGCGATTCGCGCCAGGCTCTCCTCCACCAACGCGCGGCTGGTCGTGCGACCCTCCGCCAGGGCCTGTGCGAGTTCGTCGATCCTGCGCATGATGCCTCCTGCCTGTTCGAAGCGGAGCATGACATGACGGACACGCCTGCCAAGCCAGTCCTCCTCACCGGCGCCTCCGGCGGGCTCGGACGCGTGCTGGCAAAATCGCTCACCGAGGCGGGCTGGACGCTGCGGATGACCGATATCGTGCCGTTTCCCGACGCGATGCCGGCCCGCGCGAGCTTCACCAAGGCGGACCTGAACGACGGCCCGACCATCCTGCGACTCGCGGAAGGTTGTGGCGCCATCGTGCATCTCGGCGGCGTGTCCACCGAACATCCGTTCGAGACGATCCTGGGCCCGAACATCCGCGGCGTGTTCCACGTCTACGAAGCCGCGCGGCGGGAGCGGGCCCGCGTGATCTTCGCCTCTTCGAACCACGCCATCGGCTTTCACGAACGGGTCGAGAGCATCGGCGCGGACACGCAGTTCCTGCCTGACGGTTTCTACGGCCTGTCGAAAGCCTATGGCGAGCTGATGGGACGGCTCTACTGGTTCAAGCACGGCGTGGAGAGCGTCGCGATCCGCATCGGCTCCTCCTTCCCCGAACCGATCAACGCGCGGATGCTGGCGACGTGGCTGTCCTATGGCGATCTCTCGCGCCTCGTGCAGCGCTGCGTGGTGACGCCGAAAGTGGGTTGCACGGTGATCTGGGGCGCCTCCGCCAACAGCGCGATGACGTGGTGGCGGGACGATGCGCGCGGCGCACTCGGCTGGGCGCCGCAGGACAGCGCCGATCCGTTCGCCGGCCAGCTCGGGGCCAAGGTCAGCGACGATCCGATCGAGGAACGCTACATGGGCGGCGGGTTCTGCTCGATCGACTACAGCCGCGGCGCACCCGCCCCGCGCGGCCTGTTCGAGGACTGAGCGCCATGTCCGGCACCTACGAAGGCACGCTCTATATCGGCAACAAGCGGTACTCGTCCTGGTCGCTGCGCGGCTGGCTCGCGGTGCGGCTGGCCGCACTGGACGTGGAGGAGGTGGTGATCCCCTTCACCCGCCCCGGCCCGACGCCGCAGATCGCGCAGCTCTCGCCGACCGGGCTCGTGCCCTATCTCGAGCACCGCGGCGCGCGCGTCTGGGAGTCGCTCGCGATCTGCGACTACTGCGCCGAACTCGCGCCGGGCCTGTGGCCCGAGGATCGCGTGGCGCGCGCCCATGCCCGTTCGATCTCGGCCGAGATGCATGCCGGGTTCCGCGAGCTTCGCATGGCGATGTGGATGAACCTGGGCCGCGACTTCGCCGGTCTCGGCCGCACACCGGGGGCGCTCGCCGACATCGCGCGGATCGAGACGGTGTGGGCCGAGACGCGCGCGCAGTTCGGTGCGGGCGGCCCGTTCCTGTTCGGCCCGACCTTCGGCGCGGCGGATGCGATGTACGCCCCCGTCGTCGCGCGGTTCCTGAGCTGGAAGCCGGAGCTGAGCGCCGGGAGCCAATCCTATTGCGCGGCAGTGCGCGCGCATCCGCTGGTCGCGGCCTGGTACGAGGCCGCGGCCGCCGAGCCGCCGGAATGGCTGCTCGACGGCTACGAAACCGTGTGAGCGGGCGGGCGGAGACCCTCGACCATGTCGGGGTGGTCGGGTCCGATCTCGATGCCCTCGCGGACGCGTTCGCGCGTTGCGGCTTCCGGCTGAGCCCGCACGCCGCCCATGCGGGTGGCCGGACCGGCAACCGCTGTGCCCTGTTTCGCCAGGGCTATCTGGAACTCATGGCGGTGCGGCCGGGCGGGCAGAGCGCGACGTTGGACCGCTTCCTGGCGCACCATGCCGGCGCGCATACGCTGGCGCTGGAAACGGGCGATGCCGCGGCAACGGTCGCGCGTCTCCGCGCGGCGGGGCTGGCGGTGCCCGACTCGATCGCGAGCGAACGCGGCACCGACGATGGCGACCCCGCGAGCCCGCGCGTGCGCTTCGAGGTGGTCATGCCGCCCGACCGTCCGGAAGGCCGGCTGCTGCTGGTCCGGCACCACACGCGCGCGGCCTTGTGGCAGGAACGACTGCTCGAGCATCCGAACGGTGTCGTCGCCCTGGAGGAGGTGGTCGCGGTGACCGCATCGCCGGCGGCGCTGGCCGCGGCGTGGTCGGTGCTGGCGGGCTGGCCGGCGGTTCCCGATCCGGTCGGCGGCTATGCGCTGCCGCTGCCGCAGGGGCGCATCCGGATGCTGTCCTCGGCGACTGCCCTGTGCGGCGACCAGCCGCTGCCGCCGGCGCCGTGCCTGGCCGCGGTGACGCTACGCACCGGCGACGGGAACGCCAGCGTGCGACACGTGCTGGATCGCGCTGGCATTGGTTGGGAGCCGGTCGGGGACGCGGTGGTCACGTGTGCCGGCGGCCTGGCATTGCGGTTCCGCGGCTGAGTCGGGGACATCGAATCCGCTCCGGTCGCCTGGAGCATCCCACGGATCCAGCCGCGCCCCACGCGGCTGTGCGGCACGGACCCTCGGCTCAGCGGTCGGGCTGAGACCGGTTCGCCGGCGCCTTCTGGTCGTCGGTGTGAGACGCGCTCTCCATGTCGGCCGACAAGCGCGTGCCGTGATCGAGCCCGGCCTGATACGCGGCGACGATCGCCGCGACGTCGGGTCGCACGGAGATGTGGCGCTCCGGCCAGAGCAGGCCGGCCACGCCGGCGACCAGGAAGGGCGTGGCGGCCCCCCAGGACAGCGTGCCGGACGCGACCGCGAGCAATGTCGGGCCGAGGATCATTGCCCCGTGGCCCGTGGTGATCTGGCTCATCCAACGTCTGAAGTTTTCGTCCACGCCGCTACACTCCTGTTGCGGCGGAAAATCTTCCTAGAGCACCCTTCGCGTCAACCGTACAGTCAGGCCGGTACGCGCAGCGAGTCGGCCGCCACATCGTCGCCGACCAGCAGGCACTCCACGAGGCGTCCGTTCGGGCGCCTGCCCTCGGGCGACTCCGTCCGGCAGCGCGCCTCGGCAATCGGGCAGCGCGGATGGAAGCGGCAGCCGGGCGGGATGTTCGCCGGGTCCGGATAGGCCTCGCCCAGCCCGACATCGGGGATTCCCCGCCCGGGTTCCGGGGTCAGCACGGAGGCGAGCAGCGCACGCGTGTACGGATGCCGTGGCGTGCGGAACAGGTCGTCCACCGGCGCCTGCTCGACGAAGCGGCCGAGATACATCACCGCGACCTCGGTCGCGATGTGCTCGACCACGGCGAGGTTGTGGCTGATGAACAGGTAGGTGAGGCCGAGTTCGTGCCGCAACTCGGCAAGCAGGTTGAGGATCTGCGCCTGCACGGAGACGTCGAGCGCGCTGGTCGGCTCGTCGCAGACGACGATGCGCGGCCGCAGCACCAGCGCCCGCGCGATCGCGACGCGTTGCCGCTGCCCACCCGAGAGCTGGGCCGGCAGGCGTTGCGCCATCTCGGGCGAGAGCCCGACACGGGACAGCATCTCCATCACCCGCTCCCGCCGCTGCCGGCCTGAGACGTCGCCCTGCGCGGCGAGCGGCAGGCCGACGATCTGCTCGATCGTCTGGCGCGGGTTGAGCGAGGAGAACGGGTCCTGGAACACCGGCTGGATCAGCCGCGCGCGGGCGCGCCGGTCCAGCGTGTCGAGGCGCTTGCCGTCGACCAGCACCTCCCCTTCGGAGGGCGGCAGCAGACCCATGATCACACGGCCCAGCGTCGACTTGCCGCAGCCCGATTCGCCGACGATGCCCAGCACGTCGCCGGCGGCGAGGCTGAAGCCGATGCCATCCACCGCGCGCACCACGCGTTCGGCGCCGAACAGGCCGTTGCGGCCGCGAAAGACGCGGCGCAGGCCGCGGACCTCGATCGCCGCGCTCATGCCGCTTCCGCCGCGGACCAGTCGGGCGGCAGGCGGCACAGATAGTCGTGTCCCGGTGCCGCGTGCTGCAGGGGCGCCACCTGGGCGCAGATCGGCGCCGCATGGGCGCAGCGATCGCGGAAGCCGCACCCCTGGAAATCGGGACCGATGCGCGGCACGACGCCGGGAATCGAGCCCAGCGGCTCGTCGCGGCGGGAGGCGCCGGGGATCGGGATGCACGCGAGCAGGCCGCGCGTGTAGGGGTGGGTCGGCTGGGCGAACAGCGCTTCCGCGCTGGCGGACTCCACCACCTCCCCCGCGTACATGACCGACACGCGCTGCGCCATGCGCGCGACGATGCCGAGGTCGTGGGTGATCAGCAGCAGCGCGAGCCCCAGTTCCCGTTGCAACGACTGCAGCAGCCGCAGGATCTGCGCCTGCACGGTGACGTCGAGCGCGGTGGTCGGCTCGTCCGCGATCAGCAGCTCGGGATCGCACATCAGCGCCATCGCGATCATCACGCGCTGGCGCAGCCCGCCGGAGAGCTGGTGCGGATACTGCGCGAGCCGCATCCCCGGCGCGGTGATGCCGACGCGTCCCAGCAGTTCGGCCGCGCGGTCCAGCGCCTTGGCGCGCGAGACCCGGCGATGGCGGGTCAGCGCCTCCGCCATCTGCGAGCCGATCGTGTAGGCCGGATTCAGGCTGGTCATCGGCTCCTGGAAGATCATCGCGAGCTTGTCGCCGCGCAGCGCCGCCATATGCCGTTCGCTGAGTTTCATCAGGTCGGTGTCGTGGAAGCGCAGCACGTCGGCGCTGCGCGTGGCGCCGCGGGCGAGCAGGTTCATCACCGCAAGCGACGACACCGATTTGCCGCAGCCCGACTCGCCCACCAGGCAATGGGTTTCGCCGCGCTCCACCTTCAGCGACACGCCGCGCACCGCCTGGGTGCCATTGGCGAAGGCGACGCGAAGATTGGCGACTTCCAGCACCGCGTTCATGGGCGCCGCCCCGCGCCCAACATGTCGCGCAACCCGTCGCCCAGCAGGTTGATGCCCAGCACCAGGACGAACAGCGCGATGCCGGGGATCATGATCACCCAGGGTGAGAAGAACATGTAGTCCTTGCCTTCGGCGATCATCAGCCCCCAGGAGGGCAGCGGCGGCGGCACGCCCAGGCCGAGGAAGGACAGCGCGGCCTCCAGCAGGATCGCCAGCGCCATTTCGAGGGTCGCGACCACCACGAGATGCGAGAGGATGTTCGGCAGCACCTCGCGCGACAGGATGTGCAGGCGGGATGCCCCGGCCGCCTGCGCCGCCGCGATGTAGTCGAGCGTGCGCACCTGCATCGTGGTGGTACGCGCGACCACCGCGAACCGGTCCCACAACAGCAGCCCGAGGGTGAGCACGACCACGGTGAGCGAACTGCCGACGAAGGCGACCACGGTGAGCGCCACCAGGATCAGCGGGATCGACAGCCGGCAGGTGATGGCGAACATCACCACGTCGTCGACGCGGCCGCCGAAATACCCGCCCAGAATGCCGAGTGTGATGCCGATCAGGCCGGAGGTGACGACGGCGAGCGTGCCGATCAGCAGCGAGATGCGGGCGCCGTACAGCAGGCGGGACAGGTAGTCGCGCCCGAGCTGGTCGGTGCCGAACGGATGCAGGGCGGAGCCGCCATCCATCCATTCAGGCGGGATCATCCGCTGCATCAGGTCCTGTGCGAACGGGTCGTGCGGCGCGATGTACGGGGCGAGCACGCCGGCGACCAGCACCACGCCGACGATGAGCACGCCGAGCCCGAAAGCGATATGACGGAGGCTCACGCGCTGCGCAGCCGGGGATCGAGGACGGCATTCATCATGTCGGCGGCGAGGGTGAGTCCGATATAGACGATGGCGAGGAACAGGACGACGGCCTGCACCACCGGGAAGTCGTTCTTGCTGATCGACTCCCAGGCGAGATAGCCGACGCCGTGCAGCGCGAAGACGGCCTCGATCACGATCGAGCCGCCCAGCATGAACCCGAGTTGCACGGCGGCGACCGACACCACCGGCATCGCCGCGTTGCGCAGCGCGTGCTTGAGCACGATGCGCGCGGTGCGCAACCCCTTGGCGCGCGCGGTGCGGATGTAGTCGGAGGCGAGCGCGTCGATCATGCCGGCCCGTGTCAGCCGCATCAGCGCGGGGATGGCCGAGAAGGCGAGCACGATGGCGGGCATGATGTAGCCCTCCCACGTGTCGACGCCCGAGATCGGCAGCCATTGCAGCTTGAGCCCGACGACGATGATCAGCACGAGGCCGAGCCAGAAGGAGGGCATGGCCTGGCCGATCAGGGCGACGAGGCCGATGCCGCGGTCGATCACCGTGCCCTCGTGCATGGCCGACAGGATGCCCAGTGGAATGGCCACCAGCAGTGCGATCGCCAGTCCCGAGAGGCCGAGGGTCAGCGTGATCGGCAACCGGTCGGCGATCAGCCCGGCGACAGGGGCGTGATACAGATAGGAGCTGCCGAGATCACCCCGGGCCGCGTGCGCCGCCCAATCCAGGAACTGCACCACGAGCGGACGGTCGAGTCCGTAGTTCTGCCGGATGGTGGCGATGTCCTCGGCGGTGGCGTTCGGGCCGGCGATGGAGATGGCCAGGTCGCCGGACAGACGGGTCAGGACGAACGAGACGACCAGGACCGTCAGGCAGACCAGGACGGCCAGCAGGGCGCGGCGCAGCAGGAATTGCAGCATTGCGGCAAACTAGGGTCAGCCCGCCTCCCAGCGCAAGTGGTGCACTGCAACACACGCGCGGCCGGTCAGGCCCCGGAGCCGTGGCCAGGTCCCGCGCCCCCAGGATGTGGGCGGGCCCGCTGCGGCGGGCGTTCCGCGACGGTTGGCCTGCGCGGCCCTCCGCGTGCAGGATGGCGCGACGAGGGAGGGCCGGACATGAAGATCACGGCGATCGAGACCCGACTGACGCGGATTCCGTTCGACATGGGCGCCAAGCCGGTCGCATTCGGCGGCGTCGGCTGGCAGGCGCTGAACACGTTCTGGGTCCGGGTGGTGACCGACTCGGGCCTCGAGGGCTGGGGCGAAGGGTTCGGCCATGCCTGCGTCGCCGCCACCAGGACGGTGTTCGACACCCAGCTCGCCCCTGCCCTGCTCGGGCAGGACGCGCGCGACATCGCCGGCCTGCGGTCGCGCCTGTCCCGCACGCTGCATCTGTTCGGCCGCAACGGGCCGCATGTCTACGCGCTCTCCGCCCTCGACATCGCGCTCTGGGACATCGCCGGCAAGGTGGCGGGAATGCCGCTGTGGCGCCTGTGGGGCGGCAGCCCGCGGCCGCGGCTCCGCGCCTATGCCAGCCTGCTGCGCTACGGCGCGCCGGATCTCGTGGCCGCGGCGTGCGAGCGGGCGGTCGGGCGCGGCTACCGCGACATCAAGCTGCACGAGATCGAGCTGCCGATGATCCGCGCCGCGCGGGAGGCGATCGGGCCGGAGGTGCGGCTGATGGTGGACTGCAACTGCCCGTGGACGGTCGCCAAGGCGACCACGATGGCACGGCAGCTCCGGCCGCTGGACCTGACCTGGCTGGAAGAGCCGGTCTGGCCGCCCGAGGACCATGCCGGCCTGGCGCGGGTGCGGGCCGAGGGCGTGCCCATCTCGGCCGGGGAGAACGCGGGCGGGCTGCACGATTTCAGAAGCCTGTTCGAGGCCGGTGCCCTCGACGTGGCACAGCCCAGCGTCATCAAGATCGGCGGCCCCTCGGCGATGCTGGAGATCGCGGCGCTGGCGACCGCCCATGGGGTGCGGCTGGTGCCGCACAACGCGTATTTCGGGGCCGGCTATCTCGCCTCGCTCCACTTGAACGCGACGCTCGCGCCCGATTCGCCGTTCGAGCGGCTGTTCATCGATCTGGAGGCGAGCCCGTTCGGCGACCTGCTGCTGGCCGACGCCGCCGGCACCGTCCCGGTGCCGCGAGGACCGGGCCTGGGCGCGGATCCCGACCCGGACGTGCTGGAGCGCTACGCAATGGAACGGCCCACCCTGCACCGCGCCTGATGCGTGATCGGCGGTAGAGCGCGCGTCGGAGCCGTGGGCGACGCGCTTCGTTCGGGCGGGGTCGGCGGGGTCGGTCGGGTCGGGGCGTTCGGGGCAACCCAGACTGGCCCCGTTGTGCGGGCAGCTACTCCAGGGGCCGCAGCCCCAGGCCGCCATCCGCCTGCTCGACGATCGCCGAGACCCGCGCCTCCGCCTCGGCAAGCTTCGCCTCGCAATGCTTGCGCAGCGCGGCGCCCCGTTCATAGGCGGTGATCGCGTCCTCGAGTTTCTGCTGCCCGCTCTCCAGCCCCCGCACGATCTGCTCGAGCTCCGCCAGCGCGTCCTCGAACGACAGGGAGGCGACCTCGGGCCGCTTCGTCTCCGACATCTGCACTCCTTTCGTGATCGGCCTGCTCGTGATCGGCCTGCCGGCGCGCGACCCGCGGGTCCGAACGCGCCGCTGGCTCAGGCCTGCATCAGCACCCGGACATGCGCCGCGGTCGCGGCCGCCAGCGCCTCGAGGTCGTAGCCGCCTTCCAGCACGGACACCAGACGCCCGCCGCAATGCCGGTCGGCGAGGCGCAGCAGTTCGGTGGTGATCCAGGCGAAATCCGCCGTCTCCAGCCGCAGGTTGGCGAGCGGATCCATCTTGTGCGCATCGAACCCAGCCGAGACGATGATCAGGCCGGGGGCGAACCGGTCGAGTTCCGGCAGCAGCGAACTCCCCCACCCGTCGCGGAAGGCGGCACTGCCGTCGCCGGGCCGCAGCGGCACGTTCATGATGTTGTTGTCCGCGCCCCGCTCCCACACCTCGCCGGTGCCCGGATAGCAGGGGCTCTGGTGGCTCGAGGCGTAGAACAGGTCGGGATCGGCCGAGAACATGTCCTGCGTGCCGTTGCCGTGGTGGACGTCGAAATCGACCACCGCGACCCGCTGGATGCCCCAGCGCGCCCGCGCATGCAGCGCCGCGACGGCAGCGTTGTTGAACAGGCAGAACCCCATCGGTCGCGCCGGTTCGGCGTGGTGGCCGGGCGGGCGCACCGCGGCGAAGGCGGTGCGGGCCCAGCCCTCCATCACCGCATCCACCGCCATCACCGCCCCGCCCGCCGCCCGCAGCGCGGCCTCGGCGCTGCCATGGCTCATCAGCGTGTCGGCATCCAGCGGCACGGTGTCGCCCTCGTCCGGCCGGATCGCCAGGATGGTGTCGACATAGCTCTGCGGATGAACGCGGATGAGCTGCTCCACCGTTGCGCGCGGCGCCTGCTCGCGCAGCAGCGGCGCGAACTCCTCCGCCTCCAGCGCCGCCAGCACGGCGCGCAGCCGGTCGGCGCATTCGGGGTGATAGGGACCGGTGTCGTGCTCGAGACAGGCAGGATGGGTGATCAGCGTCGTCGCCACGTCACGTCTCCTTCCCGGCCTTGCCTGCACGACTCGCGCCGGCGCGATGGGAGGCGGCCGGCGCCGGCGCCTCCGCCGGGTCCGACGCCTCGGCGCGGCGGCGGATCAGGAAGCTGAACACGCCGGCATCCTCGCTCCAGGCCAGCAGCGCATGCCCCGTCTCCCGGCAGAACGCCTGGAAGTCCGCGACCGCCGCCCGGTCCGTCGCCAGCACCCGCAGCCGCTCCCCCGCCGCCATGCCGCGCAGCGCACGATTCGCGCGCAGCACGGGCAAGGGGCAGTTCATGCCTTTGACGTCCAGGACGGTCTCGCTCATGGCGCGCATCCTGCGTGCCCGCCTTCACTTGAGCAAGCGCGGCCGCATCGGCATGTTCCCGCCATGGCACGGCACCGCATCGGCATCGATCTCGGCGGCACCAAGACCGAGATCCTGGTCCTCGCTCCGGACGGCAGCGAGGCGCTGCGCCGCCGCGTCGCCACCCCCGAACCGTATCCCGCGCGCATCGACGCGATCGCCGGCCTGGTGCGCGACGCGGAAGCCACGCTGGGCGTCACCGCGACGGTCGGGGTCGGCATCCCCGGCGTGATCAGCCCGGCCACCGGCCTGGTGAAGAACGCCAATTCGCTCGCCCTCAACGGACATCCGTTCGATCGCGACCTGCAGGCCGCACTCGGCCGCCCCGTTCGAGTGGAGAACGACGCCAACTGCTTCGCGCTCTCCGAGGCGTCGGACGGCGCCGCCGCCGGCCTCGGGGTCGTGTTCGGCGTGATCCTCGGCACCGGCTGCGGCGGCGGCATCGTGGTGAACGGCCAGGTGCTGCCGGGGCGGCACCGGATCGCCGGCGAGTGGGGCCACATGCCGCTGCCCTGGCCGCGGCCCGACGAAGTGCCGGGGCCGGAATGCTGGTGCGGGCAGCGCGGCTGCCTGGAGCTCTACCTCGCCGGACCCGGCCTGGCGCGCGACTGCGACGGCCACGGCGCGCAGGACGCCTCCGGCCTGCCCGCCCGCGCCGCCGCCGGCGATGCCCGCGCGCAGGCGGCCCTCGACCGGCACCTGGACCGGC
>JAFKLG010000013.1 GCA_017304945.1 Rhodospirillales bacterium | reverse complement strand
GGCCACGCGTCCGTCTAGGCGCTGGATCGCCGCGACTTGCTGGTCGGACGACACGATGAACAGCCAGTCTCCGGCGACCCAGGGCGAGTCCTCGCCGGAAACCTCCCGCTCCCACAGGCGGCGGCCGGAGCGCAGGTCGAGCGCCAGCAATAATCCGCCGAGCCCAATCGCGTAAACCCGTCCATCGGCGATCACCGGCAGCCCCCGTATCGCCGAAATGTCGGTGAGGCTCGTCCGTCCTCGAGCGGAGGCGAGGCTGTCTGTCCAAACCACGCTTCCCGTCTCGGCGCGCAACGCGGCGAGCTCGCCCGAGCCGAATCCTGCGACGACGAGTCCGTCCGCATAGGCGGGCGCTGGTTGGCCGAGCATGGTAGTGGTCGCGCTTGCCGCCTTGTGGCTCCAGAGCTGCCGCCCGTCATCGGCCGCGAGCGCCACCAGCCGGTCATCAATCGTGACGACGAACAGGCGGCCCTCGGTAACGGTCGGCGCCGAGCGGGCCGGGGCGCCAATGTTCTTGCGCCAGCGTTCATTGCCGTTCGTCGCGTCGAAGGCGACGAGTTCGGCCAATCCGTTCACGGCGTAGAGTGTGCCGCCTTCCACCGCCAGGCCGCCGCCGATATTGGTGCTGTCGTCATCGTCGTTCTTGGTGTCGGCGCGCCAATTGCGTGAGCCGCCGGCCAGTTCAAAGGCGGTGACGACCGCATCCGAATCCATCGTATAGACGACGCCGTCGGCGACCACCGGCTGGGCCAAGATCTTCTCCCGATAGCCGCCGCCGGCGCCGATGCTGACACTCCATGCCTCGGCCAGCCGTTCTCCTGCCGCGAGATGGCCCATCAGATGAGCCGGGTTGCCGCCCGCCTGTGGCCATGCCGCATTGGGGGTGGGTGGGGGGAGTACGACCCGAGTCTTGGCTCCCGCGTCGTCCACTTGCAGGCCACCCTTGCTGGCGAGCACCGGCTCCCGCTTGCCTGGCAGCGGCGGCTTACGTTCGCCGAGCCAATCGTCGAACATGCTGCACCCGGCGAGAGCCAGCGGCAGAACCAGAGCCGCGCGGCGCCCCATCGCGGCCCCGGGAGGGGCCCCGCGCCTCCGTCCATTCATCTGCGCTTATCCTCCCAGCCGGTTCAGCAGACCGTTGGCTCGGCCCCTAAAGCCTTCCGGTGCGGTCGTGTCCTGCGCCAGCCGGCGGAAAACTTCTTTGGCCTGTTCGGTCTTTCCGGTCCTCATATCCAGCAACCCGTGGGCCTCCAGGGCCAGCGGACGCCAGGGGTTGTCCGGTGTGATCAATGGCTTCAGCCGTGTCTCCAACAGGGCGGGATCGCCCTTGTCGAGCTGATGCTCGACCCACATCAGGCTGGCCAGATCGCGTAAGAGCGGGTCCGCCGCACCGTCTGCAGCGACATGGTCCCACAGCGCAGCGGCGCCTCGCAAATCGCCGGCGTCCGCCTTGAGCGCGGCGGCGCGTAGCCTTGCCAGCGTCGCATAGCCTTCCGGCGCGGTCGCGCCGACATGCTCGAACGCGGCGATTGCCGCGGCCCGGTCCGCCGTCGCCTCCGGCCCGAGGCGGTCCGCAGCGGACATGGCGGTGAGGTACGCACCCGCCGCACCGAGATCGCGTCGGGCTTCCCACCAACGCCACGCTTGCCAGCCGCCCGCTGCCGCCACGATCAGCAGGACAATCGCGACGATCACCCCGCCATACCGCTTCAGCAGCTGCTGGGCCCGCTCGGCGCGGAGGTCTTCATCAATCTCGTCGAAGATGTCGACCACGATGCCTCTCGTCGTTCAGTGTGCCGCACGCCTTCCCGCGGCGGCCGGACCATAGCGGCGCGGATTGCGCCGGGCAAACGGACAGAACCCGACGGCGGCAGCACGACGGAAACTCGCGATTAATTCCTGTATGGCAGGACAGGGTATGGTTTGGCTCCTCCGCCTCGTGCCGCTGCTGCTCGCTGGCTGTGGCGCCGCGATCCCGGTGGTCCACCGGGACCTGTTTGATGTCGCCTACTCGCTCGCGACTGGGCGAGACTGCTCAGTGGTCCGGCTGGACCGCAACCAGACGTATTGTCGGCCCATCGAACCGCCGCCAGTGCCGCCGCCCTACTGCACGCGCAGCCTAGGAACCGTGGATTGCTGGAGCGACCCGTCGCGTCTGGCCGATCACCCGCCCGATGTCGCGGACGGACCAACCCATCTCACCCCCGCGCAAGAGGCGGACCGTACCGCGCGGTGGCCGCCGATCTAATTGGCCCTATCGTTGCGGGCCCCAGGTTCGCGGAATAGCCTGCTGGCTCGTCATCGAGTGGCGGGGAGAAATTAGCGATGCGGGATCCTTCCGGCTTGGTCATTCGGGGCGGAACCGTCGTAGACGGATCGGGCGCTGATCCCTACGAAGCCGACATAGCAATCGTGGACGGCCGAATTGCCGCGATTGGCCGACCGCTGCCCGCGGGCGCCACGAGTGGGGTGGCGGAAGAGATCGACGCGCGCGGCAAGCTGGTCACGCCGGGATTCGTCGACGTTCATACCCATTACGACGCGCAGGTGACCTGGAGCAGCCAACTCACGCCTTCCACGTGGAATGGCGTCACCACGGTGCTGACCGGTAATTGCGGAGTCGGCTTTGCGCCCTCCGAGCCCGACCTTCGCGATATGCTGGTTCGACTGATGGAAGGTGTGGAGGATATTCCCGAAGTGGTTCTCACCGAGGGGCTACCCTGGAACTGGCGGAGTTTTCCCGACTACCTCGATGCACTTGATGGGCGGACCTACGACGCCGATGTGGCGACGCAGGTGCCGCACGCGGCCTGAGGAGCGGAGCGCCTCGGCCGCGCCCCCCCTGTGTCATGGCCGCGTCGTTCGTGTGGCCGCGCGCCCCCCTGTGTCATGGCCGCGCTTGTCGCGGCCATCCACGTGTTGCGAGCGCCCCGAAGTCGTGGATGGCCCGCCTGCGCGGGCCATGACACAGGGGGGCGCGGGCCATGACACAGGGGGGCGCGGGCCATGACACCGAAGGAACGCGCGGGCCATGACGCGGCAGGGCCCCGCTATGCGGCGAGCCGCGCCTCCACGGTCGCGCCCGCCTCGGCGAGCCCGATCACGGCGCCGATCAACACCAGCGTCGGGCCGGATGGGGCAGAGGCGGCCAGCAGGGCCGGCAGCGTGGCGATCGTGCCCAACACATGCCGCTCCTCCGCGCGGGAGGCGCTCTCCACCGCCACCGCCGGCGTCGCGACGTCGAGCCCGGCGGCGACCAGCGCGGCGGCGACGGCGGGCAGCGTGCGGTGCGCCATGTAGGCCGCGATCGTGCCACCGGCTCGGACGAGCGCCGCCCAATCATGCGCCGGAACCGTCCCGTCGCTGCCATGGCCGGTGATGAAATGGATCGACCGCGCCATGTCCCGATGCGTCAGCGGCACCTGCAGGCTGGCGGCGGCGGCGCAGGCGGCGGTGACGCCGGGGATCACCTCGACCGGAACGCCGGCGGCCCGCAGCGCGTCCAATTCTTCGCCGCCGCGACCGAACAGGAACGGGTCGCCGCCCTTCAGCCGCACCACGTGCAGCCCCTGGCGGGCGAGGCCGACGATCAGCCGGTTGATCGCCGCCTGGTTCATCGCATGCCGGCCGCAGCGCTTGCCCACGTCGATGCGCCGCGCATGCGGGGGCGCCAGGTCGAGCACCGCCGGGTCGAGCAGCGCGTCGTACAGCACCGCGTCCGCGCGCCCGAGCGCTCGCGCCGCGCGCACGGTCAGCAGGTCGGGCGCGCCGGGGCCGGCCCCGACCAGTGCCGCGCTGCCGTGGGCGGGCCGTCCGGCCGGCCGGGTCGTCCCCGCGTCCTCGGCGGCGTCGCTCGTGCTGCTTGGCATGATGGCAGCGGCACAGGGGGCGCGTTCAGGCAGCCGGGATGCGGACATCGCGCAGGATCTCCTCGAGTTCGGGGATGCAGGAGCCGCAATTGGTGCCGGCGCGCAGCACGCGGCCGATCGCGGCCGTGTCGCGCAGGCCATGCGTGACGATCGCGTGCCGCACGGCATCGCGCGAGACGCCGAAGCAGGCGCAGACGCGCGGCCCCTCGGCGGCGGTGCGGTCGTAGAGCCGGCCGGCGAGCAGGCGCGGCCGTGCGGCATCCGGCACCGGCGCGCCCAGCATGGGGATCACCGCGGCCGGGTCGGGCAGCGCCTCGCGCGCGCGGGCCAGGAACAGCGCGGCTTCGACCGCGCCGTCGTGCAACGCGGCGATGCGGAGCACGCCACGCCGGGCGTCCGCCAATTCCAGCCACTCGCTGTCCTCTTCGGTGGCGAGCAGCGCGGCCGCGAGATCGCGCAGCGCCTCCCCCGGCGGCAGCGGCTCGAGCGCCTCGAACCGAAACAGCTGGCCTTCGTCGAGCGGCATGCGGGTCCAGTGCAGTCCGTGTCCGAGCGGTTCGGCGGAGCGGCGCAGCAGCAGGCCGTGGAGGTGGACGGGGACGGGGGAGATGCGGGCGGGCGTGCTCTTGAGCGCGGGCTGCCCGGAGATGGGGTCACGCAGCGCATGGACGGCCTGGCCGATCGGACCGGCGGAGGTGAAGCGGTCGGTCCAGTGCATCGGCGCGAATGCCTCGCTCCGCCGCTGGCCGTGGCGCAGTTCGACGCGCAGCAAGGTGGTGGCGGCCTCGGTCTCCACCCGCGCCAGGAAGCCCGTCTCCAACCCGAGGGCCGCGGCGTCGCCGGGATGCAGCGCGAGCCGCGGTTCGGTCGTGTGGGTCATCAGGCGCGGCACGGCACCGGTGCGAGTCATCGTGTGCCACTGGTCACGGAGACGGCCGGTGTTGAGCAGGAACGGGCGCCGCGCGCGGGCGGGATGCGGGCGCTCCGCCTGGCCGGACCAGGGCGTCGGCACCAGGCGGGCGCGGCCGTCCCGGGTCGGGAAGCCGCCCTGGGCGAAAAGCCGGCCGCCCTCGCTCGCCGCGCCGGCCGGCAGTGGCCAGCGGACCGGAGCGAGCGCGTCCCAGCCGGCGTCGTCTAGCGTTGCCAGGGCCGAGATGTCGAAGACGCGACGACCGTGATTGGCGTGGCCGGAGAGGGCGGCGTGCTCGCGGAAGATCGCCGCGGGGCCGCTCCAGGCGAAGGCCTCGGTCCAGCCCAGCCGGCGGCCGAGTTCGGCCAGCATCCACCAGTCGGGTCGCGCCTCGCCAGGCGGCGCACGGAACGGGCGCTGACGGGAGATCCGGCGTTCGGAGTTGGTGACGGTGCCGTCCTTCTCGCTCCAGCCGGCGGCGGGCAGCACGACATGGGCGCGGTCGGTGGTGTCGGTCGGCCAGCAATCCGCGACGACGACGAAGGGGCAGGCGGCCAGGGCCTCCCGCACCAGGGCGGCGCGGGGCAGGCTGTCGGCCGGGTTGGTGGCGGCGATCCACAACGCCTTGATGCGGCCCTCGCGCACCGCCTCGAACAGTTCGACGGCCTTGAGGCCGGGGCGGGCGGGCAGCGCCTCGACTCCCCAGAACCCGGCAAGCGCCGCTCGGTCGTCCGGATCGTCGAAGCGCATATGCGCCGCGAGCTGGTTCGCGAGGCCGCCGACCTCGCGGCCGCCCATGGCGTTCGGCTGGCCGGTGACGGAGAACGGCCCCATGCCGGGGCGGCCGATCCGGCCGGTGGCGAGATGGCAGTTGACGATCGCGTTCACCTTGTCGGTGCCGCTGGCGGACTGATTTACGCCCTGGGAGTAGACGGTCAGCACGCGTTCGGTGCCGGCGAACCAGGCGTAGAAGGTCTCGAGCACCTCGGGGTCGACGCCGCAGATCGCGGCGATGGTGTCGATGGCGGGCGGGGCAGGGGCCGGAGAGGCCGCCGGGTCGTCCGTGGCGCCGGTGGCCCCGCCCGCACCCGTGTCATGGCCGGCCGTGTGCCGGCCATCCACGGTTTCGCCACGTGCGGCATCGCAAGTCGTGGATGGCCGGCCTTCGCCGGCCATGACACGAGCGGCCGTGGCGCCGGCGGCTGCCAGGGTCGCTTCGAGCCCCGTCGCATGCCGGTCGACCCAGGCGTGGTCCACCGCGCCATGCGCTGCCAGGTAGGCGAGCAGGCCGTTGAACAGCGCCACGTCGGTGTCGGGGGCGAGGGGGATGTGCAGGTCCGCGCCCTCCGCCGTCGCGGTGCGGCGAGGGTCCAGCACGACGATCTTCGTGCCATGCGCCGCGCGGGCGGCGAGCAGGCGCTGGTGCAGCACCGGATGGCACCAGGCGGTGTTGCTGCCGACCAGCACCACCAGGTCGGCGTCCTCGAAATCCTCGTAGACGCCCGGGACCACGTCCTCGCCGAATGCGCGGATGTGGCCGGCGACCGAGGACGCCATGCACAGACGCGAATTGGTGTCGATGTTGGCCGATCCGATGAAGCCCTTCATGAGCTTGTTGGCGACGTAGTAGTCCTCGGTCAGGAACTGGCCCGACAGATAGAACGCCACGCTGTCCGGCCCGTGCGTGGCGATCGCCTCGCGGAACCGCGCCGCCACCAGGTCGAGCGCGGCGTCCCAGGACGCCGGCTCGCCCTGCACCAGCGGGGTGGTGAGCCGGTCCCGATCGTCGAGCGTCTCGGCCAGGGCGGCGCCCTTCGAGCAGAGCCGGCCGCGATTGGCCGGATGCGCCGGGTCGCCCGCCACGCTGCCATCCGCGCGCACGACCACGCCGCAGCCGACGCCGCAATAGGGACAGGTGGTGCGGTGCTCCGTCATGCGGGCAGGCCCAGCAGGATCCGCCCGTCCTCCACCCGTACCGAAACGGTGCGCGCGCAACCCTCGTCGGGTGCCTGCGCCTGACCGTCGCCAAGGCCGATCACCCAGGCATGCAGCGGGCAGGTCACGCTGCTCCCGTGCACGATGCCCTGGGACAGTTTGCCTGCCTTGTGCGGGCAGCGGTCGAACAGCGCGAACACGCGGTCGTCCGCGGTGCGGAACACCGCGACGTCGCCGCCGCGCGTCTCCACCACCCGCGCCCCCAGCCGCGGGATCTCGTCCACGCGACCCACCGCACGCCAGTCGAGATGCGTGCCGAACCCTGCCTCCATCGCGGTCACTCCACGCTCGCGAGGGGACGGAACTCGTGCGCCTCAGCCCCGGCGACGCGCTCGGCCCAGGGGTCGTGCTGGGCGTGGCGCTGGCTCTGCAGGAAGCGCGCGTGCAACGCGGCGCGCTGCGCGGCATCCGCGAGGCGGGTGCGGACGCTGTCGATGCCGACGCGTTCGATCCAGGGCGCGGTGCGCTCCAGGTACCAGGCTTCCTCGCGGTAGAGCTGCATGAAGGCGCCGGCCCATTCCAGCACCTCGGCCTCGGTGGTGACCTTGGCGAGCAGGTCGGTGACGCGCACCTTGATGCCGCCATTGCCGCCGACATGCAGGTCCCAGCCGGCTTCGGTCGCGATCACGCCGAAATCCTTGATCGTCGCCTCGGCGCAGTTCCGCGGGCAGCCGGACACGGCCATCTTGGTCTTGTGCGGCGTCCAGGATCCCCAGGTCATCCGTTCGAGCGCGATGCCCATGGCGGTGGAGTCCTGGGTGCCGAAGCGGCACCACTCCGACCCGACGCAGGTCTTCACGGTGCGCAACGCCTTGCCGTAGGCGTGGCCGGAAACCATGCCGGCGGCGTTGAGGTCTGCCCACACCGCGGGCAACTGCTCCTTGCGCACGCCGAGCAGGTCGATGCGCTGGCCGCCGGTGACCTTCACGGTCGGGATGCCGAACTTGTCGACCACGTCGGCGATGGCGCGCAGTTCGGCGGCGGTGGTGACGCCGCCCCACATGCGCGGCACGACGGAGTAGGTGCCGTCCTTCTGGATGTTGGCGTGCATGCGCTCGTTGACGAAGCGGGAGCGGCTGTCGTCGACGTTGGCGCCGGGCCAGGCGCAGAGCAGGTAGTAGTTGAGCGCCGGCCGGCAGCTCGCGCAGCCATCGGCGGTGCTCCATCCGAGTGCGCGCATGACCGCGGGGATGGAGGTGAGGTGCTGGTCGCGGATGGCGGCGCGCACCGCGTCGTGGCCCAGCGTGGTGCACTTGCAGACGGGCTTGATCGCCGGACCGGCGGCGAAGGCATCGCCGACGGCGTGCTTCAACAGCGCCTCGACCTGGCAGGTGCAGGACCCGCAGGAGGAGGACGCCTTGGTGCGCGCCCGCACCGCATCGACCGTGGTGAGGTGGTGTTCGGCGATCGCGGCGAGGATGGTGCCCTTGGAGACGCCGTTGCAGCCGCAGATCTCCGCCGTGTCGGGCAGGGACTCGACGCCGCTGCCGCCATCCGCGCCGCCGACATTGGGGCCGAAGACGAGCGTGTCGCGCTGGTCGGCGATATCGGCGGCGCTGCGGATCAGGTCGAAATACCAGGCCGCGTCACGCGCATCGCCGTAGAGCACGGCGCCGATCAGCCGGTCGTCGCGCAGCACGAGGCGCTTGTGCACGCCACGGGCGGCGTCGCGGAACACGATCTCGTCGCAGTTCTCGTCGCCGGTGAAGTCACCGGCCGAGAACATGTCGATGCCGGTGACCTTGAGCCGCGTGCCGGTCACCGCCGGCAGGTATTCCGACTCGGCGGTGCCGGCGATGCGGTCGGCGGCGATCTTCGCCATGTCCCAGAGCGGGGCGACCAGGCCGTAGACGGCGCCGCGATGTTCGACGCATTCGCCGACCGCGAAGATCGCGGGGTCGGAGCTGCGCATGCCGTCATCCACCTGCACGCCGCGCCCGACCGCGAGGCCGGCGGCGCGGGCGAGCGCCGTGTTGGGCCGGATGCCGGCCGCCATCACCACGAGGTCGGCTGGCAGGACCGTGCCGTCGGCGAGCTCTACCGCCTCGACGCGGTCGATGCCGTGGATCGCGCGCGTGTTGGCCTCGGTCAGCACGGTAATGCCGCGCCGGCCCAGATCCTCCTTGAGCAGGCCGGCGGACACCGGGTCGAGCTGCCGCTCCATCAGCGTCGGCATCAGATGCACGACGGTGGTGGCGAGGCCGTTGCGCGCCAGCCCGTTGGCGGCTTCGAGGCCGAGAAGGCCGCCGCCGATCACGACGGCTCTGCCGCGGACGGCGAGCATGGTGTGCACGTCGGCGATGTCGCGGAAGCCGATCACGCCCGGCAGGTCATGGCCGGGCACCGGGATGATCACCGGATTGGATCCGGTGGCGAGCAGCAGCACGTCGTAGGGACGCATGGTGCCGTGCGCGCCGGTGACCACCTGCGCCTCCCGGTCGATCGCGGTGACGGCCTCACCGGCGATCAGCTCGATGCCGTTTCGGTCGTACCAATCACGGTCGTGGGTGACGATGTCCTCGAACCGCTTCTCCCCGGCGAGCACCGGGGAAAGCATGATGCGGTTGTAGTTGCCATGCGGTTCGGCACCGAACACGGTAATGGCGAAGGCGTCGGGGGCGCGGGCGAGGATTTCCTCGAGCGTGCGGATTCCGGCCATGCCGTTGCCGACCAGCACGAGTCGGCGACGGCGGGGGGCGAGCATGTTCATGACGATCGCCCCTCAGACCCGCGCCGCGCCGTAGAGTTCGGCCCAGGTCGTGCGCCAGCGGCGCCGCACGCTGGCGATGCAGACGAGCGCGATGGCGGCGAGCAGCGCGAACACCAGGAAGCCGGGCCCGTAGCTGCCGGTGAGCTGCTTCGAGTAGCCCAGCGAGGAGGCGAGGTAGAATCCGCCCAGGCCGCCGGTCATGCCGACCAGGCCGGTCATGACGCCGATCTCCCGGCGGAAGCGCTGCGGCACGAGCTGGAACACCGACCCGTTGCCCATGCCCAGCGCGAGCATGCCGACGATGAAGACCGGCAGCGCGAGCCAGATGGTGGAGAGGCCGGTCGCGATGGCGGCGAAGGCGCAGGCAGCGACCGCGTAGAGCGCGGTGAGGGCGCGCACCCCGCCGATGCGGTCGGCGACCGCGCCGCCCAGCGGGCGGACCAGGGAGCCGACGAACACCACCGCGGCGGTGCAGTAGCCGGCGGTGACCGGCGTCAGGCCGTACTGGTCGTTGAAGTAGATCGTCAGCGAGGAGGCGAGGCCCACGAAGCCGCCGAACGTCACGCTGTAGAAGAACATGAACCACCACGCGTCGGCGACTCGCAGCAGGCGGAAATAGGCGGCGAGCGGCTTCGGGGCCGGGGTGGCGGGGCTGTCCTTCGCGATCAGCACGAACACCGCGAGGGTGATCGCCAGCGGCACCGCGGCGAGTCCGATCACGTTCTGCCATCCCAGGGCGAGCGCCAGGCCGGGAGCGAACAGGGCCGCGAGCACGGTGCCGGAGTTCCCGGCGCCGGCCAGGCCCAGCGCCGTCCCCTGATGTTCGGGCGGGTACCAGGACGAGGCGAGCGGCAGCGCGACCGCGAAGGACGCCCCGGCGAGGCCGAGGACGCAGCCCAGCAGGAGCGTGGCGCCGAAGCTGTCGACGCCGACCGCCCAGGCGGCGATCAGGCCGACGATGACCACGAGCTGGGCGCCGATGCCGACGCGCTTCGGCTTGTAGCGATCCACCAGGAGGCCCAGCACGACGCGCAGCAGCGCGCCCGCGAGGACCGGGGTCGCGACCATCAGGCCCTTATGGGCGGGATCGAGCTGGAGTTGCTTCGCGATGGCGACGCCCAGCGGGCCCAGCAGGACCCAGACCATGAAGCTGAGGTCGAAATAGAGGAAGGACGCGAACAGGGTGGGCAGATGGCCCGCCTTGAGGAAGCCCTTGTGCATGGGGGTGGCTCGTCGTCGGGTGGACCGCCGTTGGTCCACCGGTCGAAGCGCGAGACCAGAGGTCCCGATCAAGGAGACGGCCCGCCGTTGTGCCGTTCCCGGGCGCCGCAGGCGACCCGGGAGACAACGGTAGCAACCCTCATGCCAATTGGATTAACGCCGCTTCCGGCGGCAATGACGCGATTCGTCCAGGGCGACGCACATCAAAGCAGCATCAGCCTACAAATTGATCTGGCACTGCTTCCTGGGCCGGCTCGGTGGGGGTACGGGCGGGCTCGCCCTCCTCTTGCGCCTCTTGCCGGAACCGTTTCCAGGTTTGCAGCAGATCCGCGAAGGAGGTGGTCTCGACGGGCAGCGTGATGCGCCGCGTTCGGCTCCGCATGAAGTATTCGCCGCGAAATTGGCCAACAACGGCCCGATCCGTGCTGACTGTGAAACCACGCATCGCCTGAAGCGCCTCTGCGTGCACGTCATCGGCGGGTTCGTCTGGCACCCGCGTCGAATGGTTCATTGCAATTCCCCCGTTTTCACGCCCTGGGCATTTGGGCTTTGCACACGTCCGTGTCGAATTGACTTGGATCAAGATGCGCGTGAGTGTGCCCAAATCCGCGTGGGCTGCCAAATCACCAATGTGAATTCGGAATGTCCCGGGGTGACAACTTAGGGAGCAGGCATCGGCGTGTCGGGCATCGGCTCGAGCGGCGGCGGCGGAAGCAGCTCCTCCGCGACGGCCGCGCGCGTCGCGAGGTCCGGGCGATACAGCCGGTCCGCCACCTCGGTCAGGTCCTCGCCGGCCCCGATCCAGCGCCAGCGCTGCATCTGGCGCAGGAACCACAGGGCGTGCGGGCGGGCCGGCAGCCAGGCGCCGCCACCCAGGAAGCGGATCTGCTCGCTTCCCGCTCCGCCCACCAAAGCCGCGCGCGTGCTGGCGAGCGGCAGGCCGAGCCGATCCGGCCGCGCGAGCAGGGCGGCGATCGCATCCGCCTCCTGGACCTGGTCGCACAGGCTCTGGGCGCGCAGCACGGCCCGCAGCACGTCGGTGAGCGGCGCCGGGTTGGCTTCCGCCCAGTCCTGCGCCACGGCGAGGCACTTTTCCGGGTGGTGCGGCCAGAGATGGGAGGTGCCGAACAGCACCTGACCCGTCCCGCGCGCGGCGGCGACCTCCCCCCACGGCGCGCCGGCGCAGAAGCCGACTACCTGCCCCGCGGCGAGCGCCTCGACCACCGTCTCGGGCGGGATCACCAGCGTCTCCACGTCGCGGTCCGGGTCGACGCCCGCCGCGGCGAGCCAGTAGCGCAGGAAGATGTTGTGGGTGGAGAAGGCATGCACCACGGCGAGGCGGGGCGGCGCGCGCTGCGCCTGCAGCCAGGGGGCGATCCCCCCGGCCTCGGCCATGGCTGCGGCCGCTCCGGTCGCGAACACGATGGCATTGCCGCCCTGGCTGATCGAGAGCGGCACCAGCAGTCGCGCGCGGGGGCCGCGCAGGCCGAGTGTGGCGGCGATCGCGAGCGGGGGGAGCATGACCGCCGCCTGCAGCAAGCCGTAGGCGAGCTTGTCCGCGATGTTGGACCAGGAGGGCTCCACCTCCACCTCGACATCCAGGCCGAACTCCCGGAACAGTCCGCGCTCCTGCGCCACCAGGATCGGGGCGCTGTCCACCAGCCGCAGGACGCCGATCCGGATCGGGCCGGTCATGATGTCTCTCCTTCCGGTGGGTGCCCCTGCGGCACCCGGTCCGCCGGCGTTCGCAGGGTTGCGCCTCGCTCCGTCCGCACGGCGGGCTCCTCCGCCGTGTGGCGGAGCAGCTCCGCGGCCACGTCGACGATGCGGCGGCCACCGGCCATGGCCTGCTTGCGCAGCAGGCGATAGGCCTCGGGTTCGGTGAGCCGGCGGGTCCGAATCAGCACCGCCTTGGCACGATCGATCACCTCCCGCTCGCGCAGCCGGGTCTCGGCCTCGCGGCGGCCGTCCTGCGCATCCTGGTGGCGGCGGAACAGCGCGATGGCGGCGCGCAGGATCGGCTTCACGTCGGGCGGGGGCACGCCCAGCACGTTGTAGGAGGAGACGCCGGCGCCGATTGCCGCCTCCATGAAGCTGGGGTCGTCCTCGTCCACGAACAGCACGACGGGACGGGGCGCGCGGGTGGCGACCTGGCGGATGCCGTCCAGCGCGTCGCGGTCGGGTCGCGCCATGTCGACCAGGACGATGTCGGGGGCATGCTGACCGACCGCGTCGGCCAGCATCTGGCCGGGGGCGAGGCGCAGGACCACCAGGCCGGGATCGGCCGCGAGCACCCGTGCGAGCGCGCCGGCACGTTCGGCATCATCGTCGGCCAGCAGGACCTTCACGCGTTGCCTTCGCCTCCGTCTCCTTCCGGGAGGAGCAAGTCGCGTGCCGGGGCGGGAAACGGGCGGTGGCGCGGGGGAGCGAGCGTCGGGCCGGGGGATGGTCGCCCAGGATCGAGGCAGGCCGTGCCTGATCCCCGGGCTGGCCGGCGGGGCGAACGCGACGATGCCGGCGTGCAATGGACGGGCGGGAGCGGTCGGCCGCGCCGTGATGCCCGCGCGGCCGGTTCACTCGTGGGCCAGCACCCAGTCGTTGACGAAGCTCGCCAGCCCGTTGGCGCGGAAGTCGCGGCGCAACGCGGCCTCGTCATAGTCCTGCTGGACCCAGTCGAGGAACGGCTTGCGGCCCTCTCCCTCCCGCTGGTAGCGCAGGAAGAACGCGTCGAGGATGCCGGTCCGCGCCTGGCGGATATGGCCGAAGCGCAGCGAGAGCTGCTGCAGCGCCTGGGAGGCGGTGCCGCCCTCGAACAGCACGATCAGGCCGGAGGCGAGGCCGGCGCGATCGGCGCCCGACTTGCAGTGCAGCAGCGCCGGCCCGTGCATCGTGCTGTAGATGTGGTGCAGCCGCAGGATGCGGTCGCGCTGCGGCGCGCCACGGCTTTCCAGCGCCATGTCGTGGAACGCCAGGCCGAGTTCCGCCGCGGTGCTGCGCGACAGGGCGTCGGAGCCGTTGCCGGCCTGGCCGCGCAGGTTGATCAGGGTCTTGATGCCCAGCCGGCGGGTGAGGCTGCGGAGCCGGTTCGGCAAGGGATGGTTGCAGCGATACACCTTGCCCGGAATGACCGGGGCGAGGTTGCTCCAGACCAGCCGGAACACCGCATGGTCGACGAACAGCGCGTCGACCCAGGCGGTCGCGCGACCGCGCGGGCTGTCCAGATTGCCGCGAAAGATCGTGTCCATGGAGGGAAAGGCACACCCTGGCTGCGGGGCCGATATGGCATCCGGTCTCACCCCGCGCAACCGTCGCCCGATACGGGCGAGGGCCCGATGTGACCTCCGGCGCCGCCGCAGCCGCCTCGCGCGGGGCAGCCTGGCAGCGGCAAGGAAGCGTTAACCCTGGCGGACCCAGGATGCGGCGAAAGGAGCGCCGTATGAAGATCCGCACTTGGGCCCTGGTGGGCACCGTCGTCGCGACCCTGCCGTGCGTCGCCGCCACGCTCTGGATGTCGCGGATGGAGGCCGTCAACTGGCGGGTCGCCGAACAGGCGCTGGAAGGGGCCCGCGTCGTCTCGGCCGTGCAGCGCGCGCAGACCGCTCTCGTGCTCGAGGCCGGGGAGTTGACCACGGCGGCGCGCGCGGCGACCCCGGATCGCAACGCCCTGACCCGCACGCGGGAGGCTGCCACCGGCGCCCTGAATGCCGCGGTGGCGGCGACCCGTGCGGCCGGCCTCGATCCGGCGCCGCTGACCGCCGCGGCCTCGCAGTTCGATGCGCTCCGAACGCGGCTCGACGGGATCCTGGCCAAGCCGCCGGCGGAACGGGACCCCGCCTTCGGGACGGACGTGACGAATCTGCGGTTCCGGATGGCGGGGCAGATGACCGCGCTGGCATCCAAGGAGGCGCGGCGTGCCGGTCGTGCCAGCCCCGAGATTGCGGTCCTGATGACGCTTGCCCAGCACGCCATGGACATCCGCGACCAGATCGGCGGGCGGAACCTGTTGCTGAATGCCGTGATCGGCGCGGCTTCCGTCGCGCCGGAGACGATCGTGCGGCTCGACCGGCAGACCGGCCGCGCGGAAGAGGCGTGGGCCAATGCCGAACGGCAGGTGGTTGCCCTGGACCCGGGCGATCCGATCGCCGCGACATTCGCGCAGACGCGCGACCGGTTCCGCCAGATCCATGAGCCGCGCTGGCAGAAGGCGATCGAGATCGCCCGCTCCCATGTCGGCGATCCCGGCGTCGGTGCCGCGACGCCTTGGCCGGAGACGTTGGCCCAACATCGCGTCTGGAGCCTGCCTGCGCAGTCCGAAGTGCTGGCGCTGCGTGACGCGGCGCTGGATGCGGCCGTGCTCGCCAGCGCGGGCGAAGCCGCGGCAGCGCTGCGCGCGCTCACCGCGGCGCTCGTGCTGACCGCGGTCACGATCGGCCTGGCGGTCACCGCCGGATGGCTGCTGCTGCATCGGATCGTGATGCCGGTGGCGCGGGTGACGGAAGCCGTGCAGAGGATCGCGGGGGGTGCGCTCGCGACGTCGGTGCCTGGCATCGGACGCCGCGACGAACTGGGCGGGCTTGCCACGGCGATCGAGCACCTGCGCCAGGGAGCGATGGAACGCGAACGCCTGGTCGAGGCGGAACGGCAGGAGGCGGCGGCGAAGGCGACCCGGAGCGCGCGGGTGGAGACATTGCTGCAGCAGTTCGAGGCGCAGACCGCCGCCGTGCTGCGCAGCGTGGCCGTTGCCGCGCGCGATCTCGACGGGACGGCGGAGACGCTGGACGCGACGGCGCGCGAGAGCGTGGCTCGTGCGACGTCGGTCGGCGCGGCCTCCGAGGAGGCGAGCGCCAGCGTGGAGACCGTGGCCGGCTCCGCCAAGGATCTTGCGACCTCCACGACCGAGATCGCGGGACGGATCGCCGAGGGCGCCGCGATGGCTCGCCGCGCTGCGGAGGACGCGCGGACCACCGACTCTGCCGTGCAGGCACTGTCGGCCAGCGCTCAAGGAATCGGCGACGTGGTCGGCGTGATCAGCAGCATCGCCAGCCAGACCAATCTGCTGGCGCTGAACGCGACGATCGAAGCGGCCCGCGCGGGCGAGGCCGGCAAGGGCTTCGCCGTGGTCGCGAGCGAGGTCAAGAGCCTGGCCGGTCAGACGGCGAAGGCGACCGAACAGATCGGCGCGCAGATCGCGGAGATGCAGCAGCAGACCGTGCGTGCCGTGGATGCGATCACCGGGATCACGCGTACGATCGCGCAGATCCATGACACGGTGAACGGGATATCGGGTGCGACGGAGACGCAGGCGGGCGCGGCACAGGAGATCGGACGCGCCGCGCACGAGGCTGCGGCCGGGACGGAGGACGTGTCGCGCCACGCGGCCGGCGTCGCCGAGGATGCGCGACGGACCGGGGAGGCCGCCCAGCAGGTGCGCGACGCGTCGAGCGCGCTGGCACGGCAGGCAGCCGACCTCGACCGCGAAGTGGAGCAGTTCCTGGGCGACCTGCGGGCGGCCTGACCCGCGCGTGTGAGCAGCGGAGCCCGCCCGCGGCGCGCCGGCCGCCCGCGAACCGGACGGCGCGACTGCGAAGAGCGGGCAGAGGGCGTGGTGACACGATCTCCTCCGCCAGGCGGCCACGCTTGCCGTCCCCCCGTCCGCCGCTCATCCTGGCGGCAACGACGAGGGGGAGGAACGGTGTGTCGGCCGAGACCGAGAGCTACGACTTCATCGTCACCGGGGCAGGATCGGCGGGCTGCGTGCTCGCCGCACGGCTGAGCGAGTCCGGCCGATACCGCGTCCTGCTGCTGGAGGCCGGGGGCCGGGACACCAATCCGTGGATCCACATCCCGATCGGCTACGCGAAGACCTTCGTCGACCCGAAGGTCAACTGGATGTTCGAGAGCGAGCCGGAAACGGAACTGAACGGCCGGACGATGTACCAGCCGCGCGGCAAGGTGCTGGGCGGCACCAGCTCGATCAACGGCATGATCTACATGCGCGGCCACGCCGCCGACTATGACCAGTGGCGGCAACTCGGCAACGAGGGCTGGTCGTACGACGACGTGCTCCCGTATTTCCGCAAGGCGGAGGACAACGGGCGCGGCGCCGACACGTATCACGGCGCCGGCGGGCCGCTGCGCGTCTCGGACCAGCCGTATCGGTGGGAGATCGCGGAGGCCATGCTCGCGGCATGCCAGCAGGCCGGCATTCCGCCCAATCCGGATTTCAACGGAGCGACGCAGGAAGGCTGCGGCTACTACCAGACCACCACGTACGACAAGCGGCGGTGGAGTACCGCGCGCGCCTATCTCGGGCCGGCGCGGCGGCGCCCCAACCTGACGATCCGCACGCGCGCCCATGCGACCCGCGTGCTGGTCGAGAACGGGCGCGCCGTCGGCGTGTGCTTCGCCTCGCCGCGGGGCCAGGAGACGGTGCGGGCGCGGCGGGAGGTGATCGTCTCGGGCGGCGCCTATGGCTCGCCGCAACTGCTGATGCTGTCGGGCATCGGGCCGGGCGCGCACCTGCAGGAGCGGGGGATCGCGGTGGTGCACGATCTGCCGGGGGTCGGCGCCAACCTGCAGGACCACTTCAACACGTTCTGCATCTACCGGATCGCGCGCAACCTGTCCTTGAACGCGCTGCACTATAGCCTGCCGCACCGGCTGCTGCAGGGGGCGCAGTACGTGTTCTTCCGCCGTGGCCAGATGTCCGGCAACGGCATGTACGTGGGCGCGCTGGTGCGCAGCGATCCGCGGCTGGAGCGGCCGGACCTGCAGTTCAACATCTCGGCCTGGAGCACGGTGGAGCGGACCCGCAGCGGCATCATCTCGCATCCGTTTCCGGCGGTGTCGATCAGCCCGGTGCATCTCAGCCCCGATGCGCGCGGCTCCGTGCGGCTTCGCTCCGCGGACCCGATGGCGTGGCCGGAGATCCGCTTCAACTTCCTGCGCACCGAACACGATCGCCAGGCGATGATCGCGGGCGTGCGGATCGCGCGGGAGATCGTGCGCCAGCCGGCGTTGCGCGACCTGGTGGTGGAGGAAGTGGCGCCGGGGGCCGCGGTCGACGATCCGGAGGAGATCGTGGCGGACACGCGCGCGCGGGGTGTCTCCAACCTGCACCCGGTGGGCAGTTGCGGGATGGGGCGCGGACCGATGGCGGTGGTCGATCCGCGCCTGCGGGTGCACGGGCTGGCGGGGTTGCGGGTGGTGGATGCGTCGGTGATGCCGGTGATCGTCGCAGGCAACACGAACGCGCCGACGATCATGATCGCGGAGAAGGCGGCGGACATGATCCAGGAGGACGCGCGGGCGGCGTAGGGCCTGTGTCACGGCCTGCGTCGGCGGGCTCGCGTGGCACGGCTCGCGCCGCTGTGTCGGTGTCATGGCCCGCGCAGGCGGGAAATCCACGACTTACGCGTGCCCCGACGTCGTGGATGGCCGGCCTGCGCCGGCCATGACACAGGAGGGCGACCCTACGCAGCGTCCTCCAGGATGTCCGTGATCGCGCGTTCCAGGTG
>JAFKLG010000012.1 GCA_017304945.1 Rhodospirillales bacterium | reverse complement strand
GGCGTCCCGCGACGTCCCCGGGACCGCTCGCGGCACCCCCGCCCCCCAACCCCCTCCCGCAAGGGGAGGGGGGGCTACCGTGCGTTACGCACCATCCCTGCGCACGCGGCTGCGCACCCGCGGACTCGACGGGGTGACGCTGCTGGTGCTGCCCGGCGTGCTGTTCGTGGTGGCGCTGTTCGTCTACCCGTTCCTCTACGGGCTGCTGCTGTCGTTCGAACCGAAGCAGGGCGGCTGGCTCGCCAACTACGTGACCTTCTTCTCCGACCCGTTCCTCTACGACACGATCGGCAAGACGCTGCTGATCGCGGTGCCGGCGACGGTGCTGAACGTCGTGCTGTCGATCCCGGTCGCGATGCGCGTGCGCCTGATGCGGCATCAGAAGCTGCTCACCACCATCCTGGTGATCCCGATCACGCTGGGCACGGTGCTGATCGCCGAGGGCCTGCTGACCTATCTCGGCCCGCGCGGCTGGGTGAACCGGGTGCTGCTCGAGTTCGGCCTCGCCGCCCACCCGATTCGGCTGGTGCACAACTACTGGGGGGTGATGCTGTCGCTGATCATCAGCGGCTTCCCGTTCACCTTCCTGCTCACCCTCTCTTACGTCACCGGCATCGACCCGGCGCTCGAGAATGCCGGGGCCATGCTGGGCGCCCGCGCCCGCGCGCGGTTCTTCCGCATCATCCTGCCGCTGCTGGTGCCCGGCCTCGTGATCACGCTCGCGCTGTCCTTCGTGCAGGCCTTCTCGGTGTTCCCCTCCGCCGTGCTGCTGGGCGCACCGGCCGGGCCCACGCGGGTGATCTCGATCGCCGCCTACACCGCCGCCTTCGAGCAGTACGACTATTCCATGGCCTCGGCGATCGCGATGATCATGGCGGCGGTGCAGGTGCTGATCGTCGTCGCCTTGCTGGGCGTGCGCACGCTGGTGTTCCGCGGCCCGGCCAGTTCGGGGAAGGGCTGATGCGACGCGAAACCACACTGGGCGCGCGGCTCTGGTCCACCCTGATCTGGGTGCTGGTCGCGTTCTTCATCCTCAACCTGCTGGGGATGATCGCGAGCGTGGTGGTGAATTCCTTCGGCACGCGCTGGTTCACCACCTGGCTGCCGGCCGGGTGGACCACCCGCTGGTACACGCTCGCCTGGGACGAGTTCCAGCTTCCCAGCATCCTGCTGGTGACACTGGAGGTGGTGGGGGCCACGGTGATCCTGTCGGGCGTGCTGGGCGTGCCGGCCGCCTATGCGATGGCGCGGCGCGACTTCCCCGGCAAGAGCCTGGTGCTGCTGCTGTTCCTGCTGCCGCTGATGGTGCCGCCGATCACCTACGGCATCCCGCTCGCGACGGTGCTGTACCAGGCGCACCTGGCCGGCACGATCTGGGGCGTGATCCTGGCCAACCTGGTGCCGACGGTGCCGTTCGTGGTGCTGATCATGATCCCGTTCGTCGAGCAGATCGACCCGCGGGTGGAGGCGGCGGCGCGCGTGTTCGGCGCCGGCACGGTGCGGCTGTTCCTGCAGGTGCTGGTGCCGCTGCTGACGCCCGGCATCCTGGCCGCGCTGCTGCTGGTGCTGGTGCGCACGGTGGCGATGTTCGAGCTGACCTTCCTGACCGCCGGCCCCACCAGCCAGACCCTGGTGGTGGCGCTGTACTACGCGGTGTTCGCCGCCGGCGTGCGGCCGGGCCAGTCGATCGACGCGATGGCGGTCGTGTACATGGCCACCACGCTGGTCTGGCTGCTGATCGCGCTGCGCTTCGTCAACCCGACGCAGATCGTGACCCGCGCCAAGCGGTAGGGCGCGCGCGGCCGCCGCCACGGCCTGGGGGCGCGCCAGCGCTGCGTCCCCATGGCGAGCCGGGTGCGCGCCCGGCTCGCCTGTGCGGCGCACCGCGCCGGCCGGCCCACGCGGCGGCGTTGGTCAGACCATCGCCACCGACCCGGTGCCGATGTCGTAGATGCTGCCGACGACCTTCAGCGACCCGGCCGCCACGCGCGGCGCCAGGATCGGCTTCGCGATACTCAGCACCCGCACGGTGTGGCGCACGTTCTCCGCCGTCGCCTCGGCCAGCAGGTCGGCCGGGTGGCGGGCCATCGCGGCCTGCACGCCGGGCCGCAGCGCGTCGATCAGCCCGGGCAGGTGACCGGGCAGCGTGACCTTGTCGCGGATCACCTTGATCGTCGCGTCGATGGCGCCGCAGCCGGAATGGCCCAGCACCACGATCAGGCCCACGCCCAGGAACTTCACGCCGTATTCCAGGCTGGCGAGCCCGTCCGGGTTGACGAAGTTGCCGGCGACGCGGACCACGAACAGGTCGCCCGGCCCCTGGTCGTAGATCAGTTCGGGGGCGACGCGGGAATCGGCGCAGCTCACGATCGCCGCGAACGGATACTGTGCGGAGGCGCGGGCCGCGCGGCCGGCGGAGTAGTCCCGGTTGACCGGCGCATTGGCGGCATAACGCGCGGCGCCCTCGCGCAGGCGCTGCAGGGCCGCCTCCGGCGCGACGGTCGGCGGGGCGGGGTCGGCGGCCGCCGCCAGCCGCGGCGCGGCCATCGCGGCCGCCAGGGCCGCACCGGCGCCGAACAGGTGACGACGCGACAGACCCGCGTCCGGCGGCGAGACACAACGATCGCACATGGCAATTCCTCCCTCGGATCGTTCCACTCTGCCTTGGATCCTTCCGTTGCTCATCCAAAATCTGCATGGACGGTCGCGGGCACCCGGTGTTCCGCCGGCGCCGCAGGGCGGTATGATGGCGCGTGCCCCGCAAACCCACCTCGACCGAACCGCAGGACCTGTTCGGACCGCCCGCCGCGGATCCGTCGCCCGAACCGTCGCGCGCCGCCCGGCCGCTCGCCGACCGGCTGCGCCCGCGCACCCTCGACGAGGTCGTCGGCCAGGACCACCTGCTCGGCCCCGAAGGCACGCTCACGCGGATGCTCGCGCGGGGCTCGCTCGCCTCACTGATCCTGTGGGGGCCGCCGGGCGTGGGGAAGACCACGATCGCGCGGCTGCTCGCGGTGCGCGCCGACCTCGCCTTCGTGCAGCTCTCGGCGGTGTTCTCGGGAGTCGCCGACCTCAAGCGCGCGTTCGAGGATGCCGCCAAGCGGCGCCGCACCGGCCAGGGCACGCTGCTGTTCGTCGACGAGATCCACCGCTTCAATCGCGCCCAGCAGGACGGATTCCTGCCCGTGGTGGAGGACGGCACCATCACCCTGGTGGGCGCCACCACCGAGAACCCGTCCTTCGCGCTGAATGGCGCGCTGCTGTCGCGCTGCCAGGTGCTGGTGCTGCGCCGGCTCGACGACGCGGCGCTCGACCTGCTGCTGGCGCGCGCGGAAGCCGAACTCGAGCGCCCGCTGCCGCTGACCGGGGAGGGACGCGCCGCGGTGCGGGCGATGGCCGACGGCGACGGGCGCTACTTGCTCAACATGGCCGAACAGCTCGCGGCCCTGCCGGCGGACACCGCGCCGATGGACCCGGCCGCGGTCGCCGACCTGCTGGCGAAACGCGCCGCGCTGTACGACAAGGACCGGGAGGAGCACTACAACCTGATCTCCGCGCTGCACAAATCGCTGCGCGGATCGGACCCGGATGCGGCGCTGTACTGGTTCGCGCGCATGCTCGCGGGCGGCGAGGACCCGCGCTACATCGCCCGCCGCCTGGTGCGCTTCGCGGCCGAGGATATCGGCATGGCCGACCCGCAGGCGCTGCCGCTGTCACTGTCCGGCTGGGAGACCTATGAGCGGTTGGGCTCGCCCGAGGGCGAGCTCGCGCTGGCGCAGGTGGTCGTCTATCTGGGCACCGCGCCGAAATCGAACGCGGTCTACACGGCCTTCGGCGCGGCGCGGGCCGCGGCAAAGCAGACCGGCAGCCTGATGCCGCCGGCGCACATCCTGAACGCGCCGACCCGGCTGATGAAGGATCTCGGCTACGGCCGCGACTACGCCTACGACCACGCGGCGGAGGACGCGTTTTCCGGCCAGAACTACTTCCCCGACGGCATGCCGCGGGCGCAGTTCTACCAGCCGCGGGAACGTGGGTTCGAACGCGAGATCGCGCGGCGGCTGGAGTACTGGGCAAAGCTGCGGGCGGAGCGGGCGGGGTAGAGGCAGGACTGCCACGGGCCGGGCGTGCCGTGGGCATGCCGCTTCGTGTCATGGCCGGCGCAGGCCGGCCATCCACGATTTTTCGAACGGCACGACGTCGTGGATGGCCGGCCTGCGCCGGCCATGACACGGAGGGACGGTCGTGCGGCCACAGGGCGCGTGCGGCCCACAGGGCGCGTGCCGCCCCACCGGGCGTGCCGCCACACCGGGCGTGCGGCCACACCGGGCGTGCGGCCACACCGGGCGTGCGGCCACCCGGCGGACCCTGACGCTCTCTACGTCCAGCGCAATCCCCAGGGATACGGCGACGTGCCCTCCACCATGCCGGTCAGCGCCTTGCGATAGGCCGTGTTGATCGTGAACTGCCCGAGCGGGGCGGTGGGAACGGTGTCGAAGGCTTGCTTCTGGATCGCGTCGGCCAGCCGCAGGCGGTCCTTCTCGTCCGAGGCCACCAGCCATTCGCCGGTCAGCGCCTCGATCTTCTCGTCGGTGAACCACCCGGCCCAGCCCTTCGCGCCCAGGCCGCGGATGATCGTCGACAGCGCCGGGTTGGCGACCGAGGTGCCGATCCACCAGGTGTGGAACACCGACCAGCCGCCCTGGTCCGGCGCGTTCTTGTTGCCGCGCCGCTGCACCAGCGTGCCCCAGTCCGTATCGACGAACTCCACGTTCAGCCCCAGCTTGATGAAGTAGTCACGCGTGACGTGGCCGAAGGGCGAGATCGAGGGCACGTCGGCCGGGTTGAGGATCACCACCTTCTCGCCCGCATAGCCCGCGGCCTTGAGTTCGGCGCGCGCGGCATCGAGGTCGCCGGTCATCAGCGGCGCGCCGATTTCCTGCCCGTACGGCAGGCCGCAGGTGAACAGCGCCTTGCAATGGCGGTAGGCGTTCGGCTCCCCGCTCGTCACCGCCTGCATGTAGTCGTCCTGGCTGAGGCCGCGCAGCACGGCGCGCTTGATCGCCGGGTTGTTGAACGGCGGGTGCAGGCTGTTGAAGCGCAGCACGCCGAAATAGCCGATCGGGTTGGTCGCGCCGACATGCAGGTCCTTGCGCTTGCGCAAGAGCGGCAGCAGGTCGGGTTGCACCTGCTCGAGCCAGTCCACCTCGCCGGCCTGCAGCGCCGCGGCCTGGGTGGAGGTGTCGGCGATCACCCGCCAGTGGATGCGCTCGATATGCGCGACCTTGCCGCCGGCGGTCCAATCCGGCTTCTCCTTGCGCGGCACATAGGCGTCGAACTTCACGTATTCCGCGCCGCCGCCCGGCACGAAGGCCTCCTTCAAGAAGCGATAGGGGCCGGAGCCGACCACCTCGGTGATCTGCGCGTTCGGATCGGTGTTCGCCGCGATGCGCTCCGGCATGATGAACGGCACCATCCCGTTGGGCTTGCCGAGCGCGAAGGAGAGCAGGGGGAAGGGGGATTTCAGGGTGATCTTGATGACGCGATCGCCATCCGTCCCCCATGTGTCGACGAAGCTCGCGGTGGTCTGGCCCAGCACGTCGCGCTGGCACCAGCGCTTCAGGCTGGCGGCGCAGTCGCGCGCCAGCACCGGCTCGCCGTCGTGGAATTTCAGCCCGTCGCGCAGCTTGATGCGCCAAATGCGGCCGTCGGGCGAGATCTCGTGTCCTTCGGCCATCTGCGGATGCACGCCGAGATGCCCGTCCACGCCGTACAGCGTGTCGAACACGTAGTAGCCGTGGTTCTGCACGGTCTGGGTCGTGGTCCAGATCGGATCCAGCGAGGAGAGATCGGCGGTCGGCACGAAGATCAGGGGCTTCTGGGCTTTTTGCGCAATGGCAAGGCGCGGCAAGGCGGCTGCGCCAGCGGCCACGGCCGCTCCGCGCAGGAGATGGCGACGCTGCATCGGACGTTCCTCGGTTCTTGTCGTTCGTCCATGCATTGAAAGCGGAGAGCGGCACGGAGGCAACCCGCACGCCCGTCGTCTGGCGCCGGATGTCACGCACGTGGCAGTGTGCGCGCGCTTTGCTCCTGACTGAGGATCCCATCATGCGTCGTCGCACCCTCCTGCAAGCCGCCGCGCTCGCCCCCCTCGCGCGACCGGCTCTCGCACAGCCTGCCAAAGCGGCGACGCTCCGCTTCATCCCGCAGTCGAATCTGAGCGCGCTGGACCCGATCTGGACCACGGCGACGGTCACCACCAACCACGCCTACTACGTCTACGACACGCTGTACGCGGCGGACTCCAACCTGCGCCCGCATCCGCAGATGGCGGAGGGGCACGAGGTGTCGGCCGACGGCCGCACCTGGCGGATCAAGCTGCGGGAGGGCTTGGTCTTCCACGACGGCGAGCCGGTGCGGGCGCGCGACTGCATCGCCAGCATCCAGCGCTGGGGCAAGCGCGATTCGATGGGGCAGTTGCTGTCCACCGCGGTGGCGGACTGGCGGGCGCCCGACGACCGCACGATCGAGCTCGTGCTGAGCCGGCCGTTCCCGCTGCTGCTGGATGCGCTGGCGAAGCCCGATGCGTCGGTGCCGTTCATCATGCCGGAGCGGCTCGCGTCGATGGACGCGATGAAGCCGATCACGGAGGTGATCGGGTCCGGCCCCTATCGCTTCCTGAAGGACGAGTACGTCTCCGGCGCACGCGTGGCCTATGAGAAGTTCGACCGCTACACGCCGCGCGCGGAGCCGCCGAGCTGGGCGTCGGGCGGGAAGGTGGCGCATTTCGCGCGGGTGGAGTGGAACGTCATCCCCGATCCGGGCACCGCCGCCGCGGCGATGCAGCGTGGCGAGGCCGATTGGTGGGAGCGGCCGTTCAACGACCTGCTGCCGGTGCTGCTGCGCGAACCCTCGCTCAACAGCATGATCGCCGACCCCGCGGGCCGGCTCGCGGTGATGCGCATGAACTGCCTGCAGGCGCCGTTCGACAACGAGAAGGTGCGCCAGGTGGTGCGCGTCGCGGTGAACCAGGAGGACTACATGCGCGCCGCGGTGGGCGACGACACGAAGCTGTGGCGCACCTGCCACTCGCTGTTCCCCTGCGGCCTGCCGTACGACGACGATGCGGCCGGCGCGAAGCTGATGCCGGGCAACCTCGATCTGGCGAAGAAGCTGCTGGGCGAGTCGGGCTATGCCGGCCAGACCGTCGTCGTCATCAACCCCACCGACTACCCCGTCATCGGGCCGCTCGGGCAGATCACCGCCGACCTGCTGCGGAAGATCGGCTTCAAGGTGGACCTGCAGGAATCCGATTGGGGCACGGTGGTGCAGCGCCGCACGTCGCGCGAGCCGGTGGACAAGGGCGGGTGGAGCATCTTCCACACCACCGGATCCGCTGCCGGATGGAGCAATCCCGCCGTCGCGGAGACGGTGCGCGGACGCGGCGCCAAAGGCTGGTTCGGCTGGTGGTCGAGCGCCACGCAGGAGCAGCGCGTGCAGGAATGGCTCGCCGCGGCAGACGAGCCGACGCAGGTTCGCATCGCCAAGGAGATCGCCACCGCCGCGGTCGAGGACGTCGGCTCGATTCCGCTCGGCCAGTTCTTCATCCGCACCGTCTACAACAAGCGGATCACCGGGCTGCTGCAGGGACCGTGCCCGTATCCGTGGAACGTGCGGCCGGCCTGACGACCTGCCACGGCCGCGCGCGGCTCGCCTTTCCGCCCGCTCGCTGCCATGCTCCGCTGCGCGCCGCCGGCAAGTCCCGACATCGACGTTCGGGACACCGGCGGCGGTGAAGGGAAGGAAACACCATGGTCAACGCCACGCGCCGCCAGGCGCTTTCGCTCGCCGGCGCCAGCCTGCTCGCAACGCCCGCCATCGCGCAGAGCAAGCAGGCGCCCGGCGTCACCGCGACCGAGATCCTCGTGGGCCAGACGATGCCCTATTCCGGTCCGGCCTCCTCCTACGCGCCGATCGGACGGACCGAGGTGGCGTATTTCGACTTCATCAATGCGCAGGGCGGAATCAACGGCCGCAAGATCAAGCTGATCTCGCTCGACGACGGCTACAGCCCGCCGAAGACGGTCGAGCAGACCCGTCGGCTGGTCGAGGAGGACGGCGTCGCCCTGATCTTCAACCAGCTCGGCACGCCCTGCGCCACGGCGACGCGCAAATACCTGAACGTGAAGAAGGTGCCGCAGATCTTCGTCGCCTCGGGCGCGACGCAGTTCGGCGACTACCAGGCCTATCCGTGGACCATGGGATGGCAGGTCAGCTACCAGATCGAGGGACGCGTGTACGCGCGCTACGTGCTGGAGACCAAGCCGGACGCGAAGATCGGCATCCTCTACCAGAACGACGATTCCGGGAAGGATTTCGCGAAAGGGTTCCGGGACGGGTTGGGCGATCGTGCGAAGCAGATCGTCGCCAGCACGAGCTACGAGGTCACCGACCCGACCGTCGACAGCCAGATCCTGCAACTGCAGAGCGCGGGGGCAGACGCGGTGTTCATTCCGAGCGTGCCGAAGTTCACCGGGATGGCGCTGCGCAAGGTGCGGGAGCTGAACTGGAACCCGCTCTACGTGATCGCGAGCGTCGGGTCGTCGGTGTCGTCGGGGCTGGCGCCGGTCGGGCTCGAGAAGGCGGTCGGGCTGGTCACCGGCGCCTACATGAAGGATCCCTCCGACCCGCAATGGAAGGATACGCCGGGGTACCGCGACTGGCTTTCGTTCATGCAGAAATACCAGCCGAACGCGGACCTGACGGACATCAACAACGTCTACGGCTACAGCGCGGCGCAGACGCTGGTTCCGGTGCTGCAGCAGTGCGGCAACGATCTCTCACGCCAGAACATCATGAAGCAGGCGGCGAATCTCGATATCCAGCTGCCGATGCTGCATGACGGGATCCGCTTCACGACCACGGCCACCGACTATTACGGGATCAAGAAGCTGCGGCTGCAGCGGTTCGACGGCCGCGCCTGGGTGCCGTTCGGAACACCCGTCGGGGCTTAGCGCACGCCGATCCGCGCCGAGCCGGGCGGCGCGAGTCGACTGGCGTCGCCAGTTGCCGAGGCGCCGGTCGCTTGCCCCGTGTCATGGCCGTACGTGTCGCGGCCGTCCATGACTTCATACCGCACGGAAAGTCGTGGATGGCCGGCCTGCGCCGGCCATGACACGGAACGGTCCGAGCGCCCCTCGCCGCGCGCCACCGTCGCGCGCCTATCGCCCTCGGTGTGTGCTACCGGTGCGTCAGCCGCGTTCGTACCACCCGCGGCTCGCGCGCACGATGCGGACGACGGAGAGCATGACCGGGACCTCGATCAGCACGCCCACCACGGTCGCGAGCGCGGCGCCGGACTGGAAGCCGAACAGCACGATCGCGGTGGCGACCGCGAGCTCGAAGAAGTTCGACGCGCCGATCAGCGCCGAGGGGCCGGCGACGCACCACTCCACGCCGAGACGCCGGTTCAGCCAATAGGCGAGGCCGGCGTTGAAATAGACCTGGATCAGGATCGGCACCGCGAGCAGCAGGATCACCAGCGGCTGGCGCACGATCTGCTCCCCCTGCAGCGCGAACAGCAGCACGAGCGTGGCGAGCAGCGCGCACAGTGACAGCGGCGCGAGGCGGGACAGGGTGCGCGACAAGGCGGTGGGGCCGCCCTGGCGCAGCACCGCGGCGCGCCAGAGCTGCGCCACGATCACCGGCACCACGATGTAGAGCACCACCGAAAGCACCAGCGTGTCCCAGGGCACCGTGATCGAGGACAGGCCCAGCAGCAGGGCGACGATCGGCGCGAAGGCGATCACCATGATCGTGTCGTTGAGCGCGACCTGCGAGAGGGTGAAGTGGGGCTCGCCATCCACCAGGTTCGACCAGACGAACACCATTGCCGTGCAGGGTGCCGCAGCGAGCAGGATCAGCCCCGCGGTGTAGCTCGCGATCTGGTCGGGCGGCAGCAGTGGCCGGAACAGGTGGGCGATGAAGATCCAGGCGAGCAGCGCCATGGAGAACGGCTTCACCAGCCAGTTCACGCCGACCGTCGCGGCGATGCCGCGCCAGTGCCGGCCGACTTCCCGCAAGGCGGCGAGGTCGATCTTCAGCAGCATCGGCACGATCATCAACCAGACCAGCACGGCGACCGGGATGTTGACCTGCGCGACGGTCGCTTCGCCGACCACCCTGAACACGCCGGGCAGAAGCTGGCCCAGCGCGATGCCGGCGACGATGCACAGTGCGACCCACAGTGTGAGAAAGCGCTCGAAAAACCCCATTCCGGGGCGGGCCGGCGCGGTTCCGGCGGTCGTGGCGTGGCTCATGCCGCAGCGCCCGCCGCGGTGGCAAGAAGCTCGCGAACCGTCTCGGGTGGCCGGCATAGTTTCACGCCGCGATCGGTGACGACGATCGGGCGATTGATCAGGACCGGATGCGCAACCATCGCATCGAGCAGCGCATCGTCGGAGAGCGTGGGATCGTCGAGGCCGAGCTCGTCATAGAGCGCGCCCTTGCGGCGCAGCACGTCGCGCACGGGCACGCCCATGCGCTGGACCAGCGCCGCGAGCGTCGCGCGATCGGGCGGGGTCTTCAGGTACTCGATCACGACGGGCTCCTCGCCGCTCTCGCGGATCAGGGAGAGCGCGTTGCGCGAAGCGCTGCAGGCGGGGTTGTGGTAGATCGTGGTGGTCATGCGAGCGTCTCCTCGGTGGCGCGGCGGGTCGTCTGCGCCGGCGTGCAGCAGCCGGTGGCAGCAGGTGCGGGGGCCGGCGTGCAGCAGGCGGTGGCAGCAGGTGCGGGGGCCGGCGTGCAGCACGCGGTGGCGGCCGGTGCAGGTTCGGACGGGCAGCACGCGGTGGCGGCCGGTGCGCAGCATGCCTCCGCCGCCGCCAGTCCGCTCCGCGCTCCGGCCGCGTCGCGCAGCGCCGGCGTCGCGTTGCAGACCCCGGTCTCCGGCAGATCCAGCTCCACCCGTGCCGCCGCGGCCGCGTCCCCGGTCAGCGCGGCGGCGATCGAGCGCACCTGCTCATGTCCGGTCGCCAGCAGGAAGGTCGGCGCGCGGCCATAGCTCTTCATCCCGGCGATGTAGAAGCCTGGGTCGGGATGCGCGAGCTCACGGGCGCCGTGCGGCCGGACCGTGCCGCAACTGTGCAGGTTCGGGTCGATCAGCGGGCCGAGCGCGGCGGCGCATTCGAGCCAGGGGTCGAGGGAGAGGCGGATCTCGCGCAATGGCGAGAGGTCCGGGCGGAAGCCTGTCGCGACGACGATTTCGTCTGCAACCAGTTCGGCCGGCGCGCCGGCCTGCTCGCCGGAAATCCGGATCCGGCCGGCAACCGGCGCCACCGCGTCGATGCGGAACGGCGTGCGGACGGTGATCGCGCCGCTCTCCACCAGGGCGCGGGCGCGGCTGCCGAGCGCACCGCGCTGTGCCAGCGCATCCGCCGCCTCGCCGCCGAATGCGTCGGAGACGCGGGCCTTGCGCATGATCCAGACGATCTCGGTGCCGGGCGCGGCCTCACGCAGCGCCGCGAGTTCCAGCAGCACGTTGATGGCGGAGTGGCCGCCGCCGACCACCGCCGTGGTGCGGCCGGCGTGGCGGTGGCGGGCGGTGCCGATGATGTCGGGAATGCCGGTCTGGATGCGATCGGCGACCGTCTCCTCCCCGATGGCGGGCAGGCCGTCGCTGCCCATCGGATTGGGCGTGGCCCAGGTGCCGGAGGCATCGATCACGGCGCGCGCCTCCAGCGTGCCGACGCGACCGTCGGGGCCGCGTGTGCGCAGCACGAAGGGCAGCGATTCGCGGCCGGCGCTCTGCACCTTGTCGGCATGCCGGCGCGTCACCGCGGTCACCCGTGTGCCGAGACGCACGGCGGGGGCGAGCGCGGCGGCCAGCGGCTCGAGGTAGCGGGTCACGAGGTCGGCGCCGGTCGGCACGTCGTCGGCCGGTGGGGCGGTCCAGCCGGTGGACCGCAGCAGGGCCTCGGCGGCGCGGTCGACGCACCAGCGCCAGGGGGTGAACATCCCGACATGGCCCCATTGGCGCACCGCGTGGCCGACGGCGGGGCCGGCTTCCAGGACCACCGCCTCGGCGCCACGGGCGCGCAGATGGGCGGCTGCGGCGAGGCCGATCGGGCCGGCGCCGATGATCGCGACGGGCAGGGAGGTCATGCGGGTTCCTTTCTTGCGGCAGGCAGGCCGCAGGTGGCGGGGTTTCCCTCGCAGCAGTTCTCGGTGAGGTAGCCGAGCAGCGCGGTCATGCGGTGGTAGACGGCGGCGTAGATGAGGGAGCGGCCCTGGCGGGTGAAGGTCACCAGCCCGGCATGTTTCAGCTCCTTCAGGTGGAAGGCGAGGGTGGCCGAGGGCAGTCCGAGCTGTTCGGCGATCTTGCCGGCGGGCAGGCCGGTGGCGCCGGCCTGGACGAGCAGGCGGAAGATATCCAGCCGGGTTTCCTGGGCGAGCGCGGCCAGGGCGGCGACGGCGTCCTGTGTTTCCATATCTCCATTTATATGGAAATATAGTTCGTCGTCAAGCGGCCTACGTCCTGGACGCCGCAATTACCGCGTGACATCCAACATGATGGATGGAACAATCCATCATCATGGAAGACGCCGCGCCTCACACCGTCGAACGCCGCCTCGCCGACCGGCTGCGCAGCCTGCGCGCCGAACGGAGCCTGTCCCTCGACGAACTGGCCCGCCAGTCCGGCGTGTCGCGTTCCATGATCTCCCTGATCGAGCGCGCCGAGAGTAGCCCGACCGCCAATATCCTGGACAAGCTCTCCGCCGCCCTCGGCGTGACCCTGGCGGCCCTGTTCGCGGATGCGGCTCGGCCGGACGCCGCCCCGCTGGCCCGCGCCGCCGACCAGGCGACCTGGCGCGACCCCGCAACCGGATACCATCGGCGGAACCTCTCCCCCGCCGGGTTCCGCTCACCGATCGAGCTGGTCGAGGTCCACCTGCCGCCGGGCGCGCGCGTCGCCTACGACACCGGCCCGCGTTCCGCTGTGATCGACCAGCAGGTCTGGCTGATCGCAGGGGAGCTGCACCTGACCGTCGGCACCACGACGCATGCGCTCGCCGCGGGTGACTGCCTGGCGATGCGGCTCGACGTGCCGGTCGTGTTCCACAACCCGTCCACGACGGACGCGCACTACCTCGTCGCCCTGACCAACCGCCCCGCCGGAGCCGCGCCATGACCGTCATCCGAACCCTCTCGGGCGAAGAAGCTCGCGCTGCCGTCCCGGCGCTCGCCGACCTGCTGATCGACTGCGTGCATGGCGGCGCCGGGGTCAGCTTCATGGCGCCGCTGTCGCAGCCCCGCGCCGCCGCCTTCTGGTCCGGCATCGCCGAGGGCGTGGCGGCCGGCCAGCGCAGGTTGTTGGTGGCGGAGGCGGCGGACGGCGCCCTGCTGGGCACCGTGCAGCTCGTGCTGGCGCAGCCCGAGAACCAGCCGCACCGCGCCGATCTGGCGAAGATGCTGGTGGCGTCCCGCGCGCGGCGGCAGGGGATCGGGGAGCGGCTGATGCGCGCCGCCGAGGATGCCGGCCGCGCGGCCGGCAAGACGCTGCTGGTGCTCGACACCGTCACCGGGTCGGCGGCCGAACGGCTGTATCGCCGGCTGGGATGGCAGGAGGTCGGGGTCATCCCGAACTTCGCCTTGAGCCCCGAGGGCGACCCCGGCGGAGCGACCTTCTTCTACAAGGCGCTCTGACCCATGCCGCCGCGTCGCGGGCCCGCTGGCCGGTGACCCCCGACCTCGCCGCGGTCGTGGTGCCGGTCGCGCTGGCGAGCGCGTTCCTGCACGCCGCCTGGAACGCCGGGGTGAAGGCGGCGCGCGATCCGCAGGGCGCGATGGCGGCGCAGGTGGTGGCCTCCGGCCTGCTGTCGCTGCCGCTGCTGCTGGTGGTGCCGCTGCCGGCCGCCGCGGCGCTGCCCTGGCTCGCCGGTTCGGCGGTGTTCAACCTGCTGACGATGCTGGCCATGCTGCGGGGCTATGCCAGCGGCGGCGGGTTCGGCTTCGTCTACCCGCTGGCCCGCGCGATCTCTCCGCTGCTGGTCCTGCTGTTGGCCGGGGAACGGGTGGGCGGGCTCGCCATCGCCGGGATCGCCCTGGTCTCCGGCGGCGTGGCGCTGTTCGCGGGCGGGGAGGGGCGGCGGCGGCCGGCGGCTCTGGGATGGGCGCTGCTGGCCGGCACCCTGTCCGCCGGCTACGCGCTGTGCGACGCGCATGGCGCCCGCGCCTCGGGGTCGATCGCCGGGTATGGGCTGGCGGTCTCGATGGTGAACGCGATCTCGCTGGGCAGTTTTCACCGGTTCCGCAACCGCGTGCGGCTGCTGGACGCGCTGCGGGCGCATCCGCGCATGGCGACCGCCGGGTCGAGCGCGGCGATCGGCTCCTACCTGCTGATCCTGTGGGTCTGGAGCCATGCCCCGATCGCGATCGGCGCGGCGCTGCGCGACACCAGCGTGGTATTCGCGGCGCTGTTGGCGATCCTGCTGGGCGAGCGGCTGACGCCGGTGCGGCTGGCGGCGATCCTGCTGGCGGTCGCGGGCACCGTGGCGATCCGGTTCGCCTGAGCGGGGTGCATACGGCATCTGGGCAAAGCGCTTGGGTTTCTGGTAGGATGGTCGTGTGCCGACCGTTCTGCGCCACGAAGGCCTGCGGTTCGTGATCTATCCGAACGATCATGTGCCGGCTCATGTTCACGTGATCGGGCCAGGTTGGACGATGGTCGTCGACCTTCATGGACCCAGGTTGCGGGAGGCGATCGGCTGTAGTGAGCAGGAAGCAAGACGTGTCTTGCGCGTCGTGGCGGCGCATCGCACCGCGCTGCTCGGAAAATGGAGGCAGTGGCATGGCGAAGCCTGATCTGACCAAGCAGGCGTTCGAGCGGGCGGTCGCGCGCGGGGAAGCGCGCCTGCGCGGCCCGCGCGCCGATAGCGCCCACTACGACGCCGACCGCGATCGGGTCGTCGTCCGCCTGACCTCCGGCGTCGAGATCGGCTTTGCCCCGCACGACGCCGAGGGACTGCAATCCGCGACGAGAGAGGATCTGGCGAAAATCGAGGTGACGCCGTTCGGGCTGGGCCTCCACTTTCCCTCTCTCGATGCCGACCTCTCCGTCCCGGCCTTGCTCGAGGGCGTTCTCGGGTCCAAGCGCTGGATGGCGTCTCGACTGGGAGCGGCTGGCGGGCGCGTGCGCGGGGGTGCGAAGGCAGAAGCCGCCCGCGCCAATGGTCGCCAGGGCGGACGCCCGCGGAAAGCGGCCGCGACACAAGGCTGACTTGCCCGGGCCGGCGCACGGCGGAGCGTCGTCCCCGTTGCCGCTGCCCCTTTGCCGCCACCATGGCCCTGCCTTGACCGACACCCGCGTCCGCCGCAACAAGCGCGGCCCGTCGCCGGAGTGCCCGTCCCGGAATGCCCCTCTCCCCGCTCGCCGCCCTGATCCTGTCCACCACGCTGGTGCGGCTCGCCTTCGCCTGGGCGATCGGCCTGGGCGTGGACGAAAGCTACATGGTGACCGCCGGGCGGGTGCTGAGCCTCGGCTATTTCGACCATCCGCCCGCCTCCTGGTGGCTGTCCTGGGGCGCGGCGCACTTGGCCGGCACCGAGGCCGCCGTCGTGGTCCGGCTTCCGTTCGTCCTGCTGTTTGCCCTGTCCACCTGGTTGGTCGCGCGCATCGGCACCCGCATCGCCGACGCGCGGGCGGGGCTGTGGGCGGCGGTCGCGCTCAATCTCTCGCCGGTATTCGGGGTCACCACCGGAAGCTGGGTGCTGCCCGACGGCCCGCTCGACGCCGCGCTGCTCGGCGCCGTGCTCTGCCTGCTCCATGCCCTACCGGCCCGGCGTGGCTGGGGCCCCTGGATCGGCGCCGGCCTGTGCGCCGGCCTGGCACTCGGCTCCAAATACTCCGCAGTGCTGACGATCGGCGGCCTGGGCCTCTATCTGCTCAGCTCCCCCGTGCATCGGCGCTGGCTGCTGCGCCCGCAGCCCTGGGCCGCCATGCTGGTCGCCGCCGCGGTGTTCAGCCCGGTGATCATCTGGAACGCCACAAATGGCTGGGCCTCCTTCGCATTCCAGGGCGATCGCGCCCTCGGTCTGCGGTTCCGCCCGCTCGAGCCCCTGACGGTGCTCGGCGGCGAGGCGCTGTTCGTCCTGCCCTGGATCTGGGCCCCGCTGCTGTTCGCCGCCTGGCGCGCCCTGCGCCGCGGCCCAGCGACCGCCACCGGCGACTGGACCGGCTGGCTGCTGTGCTGCCTGGCGGCGCCACCCATCCTCGGCTTCGCCCTGATCGCCGCCTGGTCGGACAAGCGGATCCTCTACCACTGGGCCGCCCCCGGCTACCTCATGCTGTTCCCGCTGCTCGGGCGGGAGATCGCGGCGCGCATCGACCAGGCCTGGGTGCGGCGAACCCTGATCGGCACTGCCGCGCTGCTGCTGGCCGCGATCGCGGTGATCGGCACGCAGGAGCGGCTGGACTGGCTGGGGCCGCAGTTCGCGCGGCTGCGCAAGGATCCCACCGCGGAGGGGCTCGACTGGACCTCCCTGCGGACGGAGCTGGACGCCCGCGGCCTGCTGCCGCCCGGGACCGTGGTCGGCGTGCCCAACTGGCGCGACGCCGGCAAGATCGGCCGCGCGCTGGGGCCGGAGGTGCCGATCGTGGTGCTCGACCGCGACGCGCGGCAGTTCGGAATCGTGCGCCCCGCCGCCTCCATGATCGGCCGCAGCCTGCTCGTGCTGGTGGTCGAACACCCGGCCCAGGTCGCGGCGACCCTGGCGCCGCGCTTCGCCGCGCTCACCCCGCTGCCGCCGGCGCCGGTCTCGCTGCGTGGCCGCGTTCTGCTGCAGGTGGCGCCGTTCCGGGGCGAGGATTTCCACGGCCTGCCGTGATGGAACGGGATTTGCGTCAACCCTTGCGCAAGGCGTGCCGGTTCTAGACTTTGGGTCACCCGACTGCGCACGAGACGAGCAGGAGACTGCCGCATGGCCACGCTATCCGACCGCGTGCTCAGCACGAGCGAGCTGAAGGCGCTGCAAACCCGCTCCAACCTGCGCGGGACGGTGCGGCTCACGCTGCACGTCGCGCTGCTGGTCGGCACCGGCTGGCTGGTGGCGATCGCGCAGGGCTGGTGGCTGCTGCCGGCCATGTTCGCATTGGGCGTGGTGCAGGCGGCGCTGTTCGCCCCGGCGCATGAGACGATGCACCAGACCGCCTTTGCCTCACGCCGCGCCAACGTGGTCGTGGGCTGGCTGGCGGCCTGCCCGTCGCTGCTGAACTGGCATTTCTACACGGCGTATCACCTGGCGCATCACCGCCACACCCAGATCCCCGGCCGCGACCCGGAGCTGATGGCGCCGGATCCGTCCTCACTGCGCATGTATGTATGGCGCATCCTGGGCGTGCCGTTCTGGTCCCTGCGGTTCGCCGTGATCCGCGATGCGTGGCGGGGCGACCTGTCCGCCTATCCCTATGTGCCGGCGACCGCGGCGCCGCTGATCATTCGCAGCGTGCGGGCCATGAGCCTGCTGATGGGCGGCGGCGCGGTGCTGTCGGCGCTGCTGTTCGGCTGGGCGACGCCGTTCATGTTCTGGATCATCCCCCAGCTCCTCGGCCAGATGCCGCTGCGCGCCTATCTGCTGGCGGAGCACACGGGGTGCACCCAGGACCGCAACGGGCTGACCAACACGCGCACCACGCTGACCAATGCCGCGGTGCGGCTGCTGATGTGGGACATGCCGTTCCACACCGAGCACCATCTCTATCCGTCGATTCCGTTTCACCGGCTGCGTGATGCGCATGTGCTGATGCGGACAAAGCTAGGTGCAGTGCAACACGGCTATTTGCGCTGGCACGGACAGTTCATTCGTCAACTTGCGGGTGCAAAGAGTTCTTCCTGACCGCTTCGGCGCAAGACACGGCGTTCAGCACTGCGTGACATGCATCGCGGCGAGATGCAAACCGCGATCGGCCGCGCCATTTTCGCCCTCCAACGACATTCTCCTGGGCGAAGGCATGAGCAATCACGCACCCGGTCCCCACGCAGACAGTCACACGCTTGGTGAGGTCGAGCGGCTGCGGGCGCTCGTGATGAACCTGCACGGCCTGCTGCGCGGCACCCAGGCGGCGCATCTCGCGAACCAGCCCATCGAGGCGATCCATCGCTCGCTCGATCGGATCACCGAGAACGTCACCCGGCGCGGTACCACGACGGTGACACGCGACTCCAGCCGCCGATAAGGCGGGCGTCAGGGGAAGCGAGCGTTAGGGCAACGGCAGGGGCCTCACCCGGCCCTTCGACCGTCACGAACGGGCTTGACCCGGCCACCCCCCGGCGGCCCCCCATTCCGTCATGGCCGGGCTCGACCCGGCCATCCGTGACGGCTGCTCTATTCCGTCATGGACGGGCTCGACCCGCCCATCCGTGACGGCGGCTCCATTCCGTCATGGCCGGGCT
>JAFKLG010000011.1 GCA_017304945.1 Rhodospirillales bacterium | reverse complement strand
CGGTGAGTTCGTCCGCGTCTGCTTCTGGCACCACAACGTGAGCCGCTTCACCGGCGATTCGGAATCGCTGGCGTCGCACCCGTGGTGGTACTACGGCCCACGGTTCGCGATGGCGTTTCTCCCGTGGACGCTCCTCGCGCCGCTCGCGGTCTGGGCGTTTCGCTCCGGCACGTGGAAGCACGATCGGCTGTTCCGGTTCGGGATGGTGTGGCTGGTGGTCATGGTCGGGGTGCTGTCCGCGTCGCAGTTCAAGCGCGCGGACTACCTCCTCCCGGCGTTCCCCGGGGCCGCGATCGCGCTCGGGTGTTCCGCGGAGCGCTGGCTGGCGTCGCGCGAGCGCCCCCGGTCGGTGAAACGGGCGCGGTGGACGTTCGGCGCTCTCGTCGCGGGCGGGTTGGTTGTGTGGCCCGTGATGTGGTTCGCGATCGAGCCGGCCGAAGCCGCGCGGCAGGAGAAGCGGCCGTTCGCCGCCGCGATCCGCACACACGCCCCCGCGCCGCAAACGATCCTGTTATTCCGAACGGAGTCCCATTTACTCGCCTACCACCTCGGCACGCCGCTCCATACCCTTGTCGAATGGGGCGAGTTGAAGGATGCGCTGTCGGCCGGCGGCCCGCACACGGTCGTGATGCCGCCAGAGTTCGTCGGGGACGCGGAGCGAATCACCGGGCGAAGGCTGGTGCCCGTGGCCTCCCTCAAGGACTTCACGACCGTCGACCCGCACCGCCCGCTGGTGTGCCTCCGCACCGCGGACTGACGAGAATTCGAACCGACCTCCCTTCACATGGCTAAATCGGCTGCCCCGAAGGACGGCGTGACCGTCGTCATCCCCGCCCACAACGCGGCGGCCGAACTCCACCGCGTGCTGCCCGCGTGGGGAGCGGTGCTGACCAACCTCAACCGGCCGTTCGAGATCCTCGTGGTCAACGACGGCAGCACCGACGGCACCACCGCGGCGCTCGACGGGCTGTCGAAACGGGTGCCGCACCTGCGCGTGCTGACCCACGACGCCCGCCGCGGGTTCGGAACGTGTCTACGTGAGTGCGTCACGGAGGCGAAGCACCCGCTCCTGCTGTACGCGGGCGCCGACTACCCCTACACGCCGACCGACATCAGGCCGATGCTCGAACGCATCGACCTGCGCGACGAGATCCTCGGCAAGCAGCCGGACCTCATCAGCGGCGCGCGGGCGAGTCAGCCGCGGCCGCTGCTCGTGACGGTGCTCGGCACCGCGTGGAAGCTGTTCTGGCGCGTGTTCGCGGGGCTGCCGATGTCCGACTCGCCGCCGTGGTACGGGTGGGGCGAGTGGTGGTACCGGGTGCGCGTCGGGTGGGTGTTCGGGGTACCGCTGGCCGACGTGAACAGCGCCTTCAAGCTGTACCGCACTGCCTTCCTGCGCCGGTTCCCGATCCAGTCGGACGGCGACTTCGTTCACACCGAACTGGTGGCGAAGGCGACGTTCCTCACGAGCATCATGGACGAGGTCCCACTCACGCCGCAACCGCACGCGCTCCCGCCGCTCGGCCCATGCGCGCAGGACGCGCTGAAGGGGATTCCAGCCGAGATTGATAGGCGCGTGGGTCTTCGCGGACCCGAGATGCGTAACGGCAGCCATAGAAATTCTCCTGCTGCACCGCAGCAATTGGTGCAGTGCAGCATAAGGCGACCCGAGCGGTATAAGTCAAGAACGCCGCCACAACGGGCAAGCATTCCTGGCTGACCGGCGTTGCATGGCTGGTTCTGATGCGAAATTAGGCGATTTGACCATTTCAAGCGCACACAGCGCGCCCGCCATGTGGAAGCCCTGTCATCCGGGCGATATCACGCAGCCATGTGACGTCCAGACCGACCGCCGCCGCCCCGCCGCTCAGGGCAGCGGCTTCGTCATCTGCACGATGCCGCCGAGGCAGCTCTCGTCCCAGACATCCTCCACATATCCTGCCTGGGCATAGAACCCGGCCGCCTCCGGCGTCGCGTACACCACCGCCATGCGGCAGCCCATCTCGCGCGCGAAGCGTTCGGCATGGTGCAGCAGGTCGCGCCCGTGACCGCGTCCCTGCGCCGGCGGGTCGATCGCCACCAGCCGAAACGCCGCGCGGTCCCCCTCCAACTGGTCGATCCGGATCGTGCCGATCGGGCGCCCATCGCACCAGAGCAGCAGCGGGTGATGCAGCGGCGCCAGCTCCTCGGCGTCCGGGGGCGAACGGAGCGCGAACGCCTCCATCTCCAGCGACACGTCCTGCCGAATGCCGAAATACGCCGCCCACTCCGCCTCGCACGCAGGACGGCGCAGCACGTAGCGTTCGGCCGCGCGGTTTCCCTCTGTCGCCTCGTTGGCTGCAATGCGGCCTTGGGCCACGATGGTCCTCCCTCCCGGCCCTGTCACGGCCAGATCGGAAGCTTAGCGCCGACCGCGGCGAAAAGACGAGCGCCAAGGGACCGGGGATCGAAAGACGCGTGCCAAGAAATCGTGCCGGCACACCCCGTTCCGCTTGCATCCGGCCGGCAAACACACGAGATTCAGCGTCAGGCAGCAACAACTGAAAGGAGGTGATCCAGTGTCTCATTGTTCGGTGGCTTTCCTTGCCGTGACCTGGATCGCCGGCGCGTCCGCGACGGCGTAACTTCCCAGTCCGGCAACGGACCACGACAATGCGAGGGCCTCGGCGGCAGCGCCGGGGCCCTCGGTGTTTTCAGGCGATGGAGTCGGGTGCGGACGCCCCGGTCAGTCCGGCTCGATCAGGCGCGACCGGGTGGGCAGCACCGGCACCGGATTGCGGGCCGCGAGCAGCCGCAACCCGTCGAGCGTGAGGTCGGGCTCGATGAACTCGATCATCACCGTGCCTTCGGCGAACAGCGGCGCGAGGCCGCCGGTGGCGACCACCTGCATGGGCCCGCCGAACTCGGTCTTGATGCGGGTGATCAGCCCCTCCACCAGGCCGACATAGCCCCAATAGACGCCGGATTGCATCGCGGGCACGGTCGCTCGCCCGATCACCGATTGCGGCCGGCCCATGCCGATGCGCGGCAGCCGCGCGGCGGCCTGGTGCAGCGCCTCGAGCGAGAGGTTGATGCCCGGCGCGATCACGCCGCCCAGATAGGCGCCGGTGCCGTCGACCACGTCGAAGGTGGTGGCCGTGCCGAAATCCACCACGATCAGCGGGCCGCCGAAGCGCTGGTGACCGGCAAGCGCGTTCAGCAGCCGGTCGGCGCCGACCTCGTTCGGGTTGTCGACCTTGATCTCGAACCCCCAATCGAGGGTCGCTCGGGCCACCAATGGTTCCACATGGAACCATTCGCGCACGCAGCGGCGCAGGTGGTACAGCGCCGCCGGCACCACGGTGCCGATCACCGCCGCGCTGATCTCCGCGGCCTTGATGCCGCAGCGATCGAGCAGCGCGAGCAGCCAGACCGCATATTCGTCCGACGTGCGTTGCGGATCCGTGCGGATGCGCCAGGTGCCGCGCCACGTCCCGCCCTCGCGCACGGCGAAGACGATGTTGGTGTTGCCTGCATCGACGACCAGCAGCATGGGACCTCCCCTTCCCCGCCGGGTCTTCGCCGCGACGAGCGCGGCGGGACCGGAGTCAGATCAACCGAACAAGGCCTGGGCGGCGGCCTGGGCCGCGGCCACGAAGGGCGCCGGGAAGACGAAGAACAGCACGGTGAACAGGCCGCTCGCACCGGCGACGAACGCCAGCGACGGCGGCTTGGTGTCGAACAGCGCCGCCGGCGCGTCGAAGTACATCACCTTGATGACGCGGATATAGTAGAACGCGCCGATCACGCTGGTCAGCACGCCGACGATGGCCAGGAACCACAGCCCGCCCTGCACGGCCGCCAGGAAGATGTAGAGCTTGGCGAAGAACCCCGCGAGCGGCGGGATGCCGGCCAGGCTGAACATGAACACGGCGAGCAGCAGCGCGAGCAGCGGGTCGTTGCGCCCGAGCCCGGCGAGATCGTCGATCTTCTCGACGGCCTGGCCGTTGCGGCGCATGGCGATGATGCAGGCGAAGGTGCCGACCGTCATGAACACGTAGATCAGCATGTAGACGAGCACGCCGCGGATGCCGTCGGCGGTGCCGACCGCGAGCCCGATCAGCGCGTAACCCATGTGGCCGATCGAGGAATAGGCCATCAGCCGCTTGATGTTGGTCTGCCCGATCGCGGCGAGCGCGCCCAGGATCATGGAGGCGAGCGAGACCAGCACGATCAGCAACTGCCATGCGCCCAGCAGCGAGCCGAACGGCACCGCCATCACCCGCAGCAGCACGGACATCGCGGCGACCTTGGGGGCGGTCGCGAAGAAGGCGGTCACCGAACTCGGCGCGCCCTCGTAGACGTCGGGCGTCCACATGTGGAAGGGCACCGCCGAGACCTTGAAGGCGAGGCCGACCAGCACGAAGACGATGCCGACCACGAGCCCGGCCGAGGCGTGGCTGGGATCGGCGAGCAGCGCGCGCAACGCGTGGAAGTCCATCGTGCCCGAGAAGCCGTAGACCAGCGACACGCCATAGAGCAGCAGGCCGGAGGCGAGGCCCGACAGCACGAAATACTTGAGGCCGGCTTCCGAGGAGCGCAGCTCGTCGCGCGCGAAGGCGGCGAGCACGTAGAGGGCGAGCGATTGCAGCTCGAGCCCGAGATACAGCGTCATCAGGTTCGACGCCGAGGCCATGATCATCATGCCGACGACGGAGAACAGCATGAGGACGGGGAACTCGAAGCGCGAGATGCCCTGCTTGCGATTGTAGTCGAGCGCCAGGATGGTCACGAGGCCGGCGCCGGAGAGGATCAGGAGCTTGTTGAACGCCGCAAAGGCATCGGTCTGGAACTGCCCGTGATAGCCGATGCCGGCGCCGCGGGTGAGCACCAGCAGACCGGTGATCAGGAAGGCGCCGATCGTGAACATGGTGCAGAGCAGCGCCGCGTCCTGCTTGCGCAGCACGCCGAAGATCAGGATGCCGAGGCCCATCACGGCCAGCACGATCTCGGGGATGGCGAGCGTCCAGTTCATCGCGGACATCATGGGCGTGGCCAAGGCGGGGGTCATCAGTGCGTCGTCCCGGCGGCGAGCTTCACGGTGTCCGCCATCGCCTGGGCATGGTGCTGGACCATGGCGCCGACGGAGGCATCGAAGAAGCTGGTGAAGCTGGACGGGTAGATGCCCATCCACATGGTGAGCACGATCAGCGGCACGAACACCGCCCACTCGCGCGGCGAGAGGTCGAGGATGCCCATCAGGTCCTGCTTCGTCAGGCGGCCGAAGATCACCCGGCGATAGAGGTAGAGCATGTAGGCGGCGCCCAGGATCATCCCCATGCCGCCCAGCAGCGCGAGCCAGAAGTTCACCTGGAGCGCGCCCAGGATCACCAGGAACTCGCCGACGAAGCCGGCGGTGCCGGGCAGGCCGACCGAGGCCATGGTGAACAGCATGAAGACGAAGGCGTAGCCGGGCATCCGGTCGGCGAGGCCGCCATAGCGGTCGATGTCACGCGAGTGGATGCGGTCGTAGACCACGCCGACGCCGAGGAAGAGCGCGCCCGAGACGATGCCGTGCGACAGCATCTGGAACAGCGCGCCGTTGATGCCCTGCACGTTGAAGGTGAACAGCCCGATCGTGACGACGCCCATATGCGCGACCGAGGAATAGGCGATCAGCTTCTTCATGTCGGTCTGCGCGAGCGCGACCAGCGAGGTGTAGATCACCGCGACGACCGAGAGCGTGAAGATGAAGGGCGCGAAGCTCTGCGCCGCCTGCGGCAGCATCGGGATGGAGAAGCGGATGAACCCGTAGGCGCCCATCTTCAGCAGCACGCCGGCCAGGATGACGGAGCCGGCGGTCGGCGCCTCCACGTGCGCGTCGGGCAGCCAGGTGTGCACCGGCCACATCGGCACCTTCACCGCGAAGGAGGCGAACAGCGCGAGGAACAGCCAGGTCTGCATGCCCACCGGGAAGGTCGTGTGCAGCAGCGTCTCGATATCGGTGGTGCCGGCGTACAGCCACATGGCGATCAGCGCCAGCAGCATCAGCACGGAGCCGGTGAGCGTGTAGAGAAAGAACTTCACCGCGGCGTAGACGCGACGCGGACCGCCCCAGACCCCGATGATCAGGTACATCGGGATCAGCACGCCCTCGAAGAACATGTAGAACACGACGAAGTCGAGGGCACAGAACATGCCCACCATCATCGTCTCGAGGATCAGGAAGGCGAGCATGAACTCGCGCACCCGGGTCTGGATCGCTTCCCAGGCGGATAGGATGCAGATCGGCGTCAGCACGGTCGAGAGCAGCACGAACAGCACCGAGATGCCGTCGACGCCCATGCGGTAGCCGACATGGAATTCCGGCAGCCAGGGCACGTTCTCGACGAACTGGAAGCCGGGTTCCTGCGGGTCGAACTGCACCCAGAGGACGAGCGAGAGGGCCAGCACGATCAGGCTGGTCCAGAGCGCGGTCCAGCGCGCGTTCGAGGCGACGGTCGCCTCGTCGCCGCGGACACACATGATCACCAGGCCGCCGACCAGCGGCAGCCAGGTGATGAGCGAGAGGATGGGAAAGCCCGCGGCGTTCATCTGACGGTCACCGGAACAGCATGAAGATGCCGACCAGCACGACGACGCCGATCAGCATGACGAAGGCATAGACGGCGAGCGAGCCGGTCTGGATGCGCACTGCCTGGCGTGAGCCGTCGGCGGTCAGCGCGGCCAGCCCGTTCGGCACGCCGTCGATCAGGGTCGCATCGCCGGTCTGCCACAGCATCCGGGCGAGCCGGATCGCGGGCTGCACGAAGATCGCGTTGTACAGCTCGTCGAAATACCACTTGTTCAGCAGGAAGCGGTACACGGCCGGGAACATCTGCGCCAGGCGCACCGGGATCAGCGGGTTCACCATGTACATCAGGTAGGCGACCGCGATGCCGAGCAGCCCGACCACGGTGGGCGACATCTCGACCCAGAAGGGCACGAGTTCGATGTCGTGCAGCACGTGGTTATGCGCGCCGTTGTAGATCGCGCCGCGCCAGAACTCCGGCCACTCCTCGCCGATGAACCAGTCGTGCAGCGAGAAGCCGGCGATCAGCGCGCCCACCGACAGCACCAGCAGCGGGCCGATCATGACCCAGGGGCTCTCGTGCACGTGCTCCATCACGTGGCGGTCGGCGCGCGGCTTGCCGTGGAAGGTCATGATCAGCAGGCGCCAGGAGTAGAACGCGGTCAGGAACGCGGCGAGCACGGTGCAGATGAAGCCGTACATCCCGATCCCGCTATGCGCGGCATAGGCACCCGAGACGATCGCGTCCTTCGAGTAGTAGCCGGCGAAGGGGAACACGCCGGCCAGCGCCAGGTTGCCCACCCACATGATGCCGTAGGTCCAGGGGATCAGCTTCCACAGCCCGCCCATCTTGCGCATGTCCTGCTCGTCCGACATCGCGTGGATGACGGAGCCCGCGGCCATGAACAGCAGCGCCTTGAAGAAGGCGTGGGTGATCAGGTGGAAGATCGCCGCCTGGTACACGCCGACGCCCACGGCGGTGAACATGTAACCGAGCTGCGAACAGGTGGAGTAGGCGATCACGCGCTTGATGTCGGTCTGGGTGCAGCCGACGGTCGCCGCGAACAGCGCGGTCGAGGCGCCGATGAAGGTGACGAAGCCCAGCGCGTAGGGCGCGTATTCCATCAGCGGCGACATGCGCGCCATCAGGAACACGCCGGCGGTCACCATGGTCGCGGCGTGGATCAGGGAGGAGACCGGGGTCGGCCCCTCCATCGCATCGGGCAGCCAGACATGCAGGCCCAACTGCGCGGACTTGCCCATCGCGCCGATGAACAGCAGGAAGCCGATCACCTCGATCGCGGACCAGGTGTGGCCGAACAGTGCGTAGGTGTCTGCCGCGTGGTCGGCGACGGCGGGGAAGATGCCGGCGAATTCGAGCGAGCCGAACTTGAAGAAGATCAGCGCGAGGCCGACGGCGAAGGGCAGGTCGGCCACGCGGTTGACCACGAAGGCCTTGATCGCCGCGGCGCAGGCGGACGGGCGGTCATACCAGTAGCCGATCAGCAGGTAGGAGCAGAGGCCGACGCCTTCCCAGCCGAAGAAGAGCTGCACCAGGTTGTCGGCGGTGACCAGCATCAGCATGGCGAAGGTGAACAGCGACAGGTAGGCGAAGAAGCGCCAGCGCGTCGCGTCGTGCGCCATGTAGCCGATCGAGTAGACGTGGATCAGCATCGACACGAACGACACCATCGCCACCATCACGGCGGACAGCGTGTCGTAGCGGAGCGCCCAGCTCACATGGAACTTGCCGGCCTCCATCCAGGTGCCGAGATCGATGACACCCGGCTCCCCGCCGCCCACGATCAGGTGGAAGAAGGCGACCGGCCCGCAGATCGCGGCGACGATCATGCCGAGGAGGGACGCGCCCATCGCGCCCCGGTCGCCGATGACCTTGCCCAGCAGGCCGGCGATCAGGGCGCCGACCAGCGGCGCAAAGACGGCGAGAGCGTAGATCATGTCAGCCCTTCATCAGGTTGACGTCCTCAACCTGGATCGACCCGCGGTTGCGGAAATAGACGACGACGATGGCGAGCCCGATCGCGGCCTCGGCGGCGGCGACGGTCAGCACCAGCATGGCGAGGATCTGGCCGGTGAGGTCGTTATGCGCGGCCGAGAAGGCGACCAGGTTCAGGTTCACCGCGAGCAGGATCAGCTCGAGCGCCATCAGGATCACGATGACGTTCTTGCGGTTGAGGAAGATGCCGAACACGCCCAGCACCAGCAGGATGGCGCTGACGACGAGATAGGGCCCGAGGCCGACTTCAGTCATGGGCGGAGGCTCCGGGGATTGGGGCGGCGGAGGCACGTTCTGGTGTCATGGCCGGCGAAGGCCGGCCATCCACGATTGTGCCGATGCGCGGCAGGAACGTCGTGGATGGCCGGCCTTCGCCGGCCATGACACGGAACGGCGTGCCGGCCCCGACACGCGCTTCATTCGCACGCACCACATCAGTGCCCATGGCCGTGCCCCCCGGCGCCGTGGCCGCCGTCACCATGCGCATCCGCGGTCGCGACGGTCTCCTCTTCCACGACCTTGGGCCGGTAGATGCCGAGCTCGCGGATGCCGGTGCCGAGACCGACCGAGAGCACCTCGATCGTGTCGGCCGGCTTGCGGTCGACCTGGTTGCGGATCACCTGGTGGCGCGAGGTGCGGCGGTCGCGCAAGGTGAGCACGATCGCGCCGATCATCGCCACCAGCAGCACGAGCCCCGCCGCCTGGAACAGGAACACGTAGTCCGTGTAGAGCAGCCGGCCCAACGCCTCGGTGTTGCTCATGCCGGGCGGCATCGGCGAGGCGAGCGAACCGCTTGCCGCCGGCGCCAGCTTCCAGCCGCCCAGCACCAGCGCGAGCTCGACGAACAGGATCGCGCCCACCGTCGCGCCGATCGGCGCGTAGCGCTGGAACCCGCTGCGCAGCTCCGCAAAGTCGACGTCCAGCATCATGACGACGAACAGGAACAGCACCGCGACCGCGCCGACGTAGACGATGACCAGCGTCATCGCCAGGAACTCGGCCCCGGCGATCAGGAACAGCGCCGCGGCGTTGAAGAAGGCGAGGATCAGGAACAGCACGGAGTGCACGGGATTGCGCGCGCTCACCACGGTGGCCGCCGAGATCAGCAGCACGGCCGCGAACAGGTAAAAGAGGATCTGCGTGATCATCGGTAGGGCGCGTCCAGCTCGAGCCGGCGGGCGAGTTCGGGTTCCCAGCGGTCGCCGTTCGCGAGCAGCTTGTCCTTGTCGTAGAGCAGCTCCTCACGGGTTTCCGTGGCGAACTCGAAGTTCGGCCCTTCGACGATCGCGTCCACCGGGCAGGCTTCCTCGCACAGGCCGCAATAGATGCACTTCGTCATGTCGATGTCGTAGCGCGTGGTGCGGCGGGAGCCGTCCTCGCGCGGTTCGGCCTCGATGGTGATCGCCTGGGCGGGGCAGATCGCCTCGCACAGCTTGCAGGCGATGCAGCGCTCCTCCCCGTTCGGGTAGCGCCGCAGCGCATGCTCGCCCTTGAAGCGCGGCGAGATCGGGCCCTTCTCGTAAGGATAGTTGATCGTCGCCTTGGGCTTGAAGAAGTAGCGCAGCGTCAGGCCGAGGCCCGAGACGAGCTCGCTCAGCAGCAGGCTGCGCGCGGTGCGGTCGAGGAAGGCCATTCAGCAGGCTCCTTGCAGCCGGAGAACCGGCCGGGTCGTCGGTGCGCGGCATGGTCCAGCCGCGCGTGAGGCAGTGTGCCGCAGGGGATGGCCGAGACGGGTTCGGCCATGACGGAGGGGGAGCGGGCAGTTGCCCTGCCCTGCCCTGACGCGGTCACGACAGGCGAGCGCGTCACGCATTGGGCAGCCACCCGAAGGCCATCAGCGCGCCCGCGGTCAGCACCAGCCAGAGCAGCGACAGCGGCAGGAACACCTTCCAGCCCAGCCGCATCAACTGGTCGTAGCGGTAGCGGGGGAAGGTCGCGCGCACCCAGAGGAAGCCGAACAGGCACAGGCAGACCTTCAGGATGAACCAGATCGGACCCGGGATCCAGGTGAACGGCTCCACCCCGAACGGCGCCAGCCAGCCGCCCAGGAACAGGATCGTGGTCATCCCGCTCATCAGGATCATGTTGGCGTATTCGCCGAGGAAGAACAGCGCGAAGCTCATGGCGCTGTACTCGACGAAGAACCCGGCCACGATCTCGCTCTCGCCTTCCGGGATGTCGAACGGCGCGCGGTTCGTCTCCGCCAGGGTCGAGATGAAGAACACCACGAACATCGGGAACAGCGGGATGCAGAACCAGACGGTCCGCTGCGCCAGCACCACGTCGGTCAGGTTCAGCGAGCCGACGCACAGCATCACCGTCACCAGCACGAAGCCCATCGAGACTTCGTAGCTGACCATCTGCGCCGCCGACCGCATGGCGCCGAGGAAGGCGTATTTCGAGTTGGACGCCCAGCCCGCGATGATGATGCCGTAGACGCCCAGCGAGGAGATCGCGAACAGGTAGAGGATGCCGACATTGATGTCGGCGATCGCCCAGCCCTCGTTCACCGGGATCACCGCCCAGGCCAGCATCGCCAGCATGAAGGTCAGCATCGGCGCGAGCAGGAACAGCAGGCGGTTCGCCCCCGAGGGGATCACCGTCTCCTTCATCAGCATCTTGAGCGCGTCGGCGAAGGGCTGCAGCAGGCCGAACGGCCCCACCACGTTCGGCCCTTTGCGCAACTGGATCGCCGCCAGCACCTTGCGTTCGGCATAGGTGAGGTAGGCGACGCCGATCAGCAGCGGCACCAGCAGCGCCAGCGCCTCGGCGAAGGTCAGGATGACGATGCCGAGATTGGTGTTGTGGAAGAAGTCGTACATCCCGCCCCTACTCCGCCGCGATCGCCGTCGCCGGCGCGTGCGCCGTCACACAGGCCGCCATGGTGGGCGAGGCGCGGCTGATCGGATCGGTCTGGTAGTAGCTCGCGATCGCCGGCACCAGGGGCTCGCTGCCGATCGCCGCCGGGTCGCCCGCCGGCGCGGTCAGGTCGCTCGCGCCGAAACGCGGCAGGAACCCCACATTGGCGAAGGCCGGGTTCACCTGCGCGAGCCGCGCCCGCACCGCCTCCAGCGTGTCGTAGGGCAGCGTCTTGCCCAGCATCTCGCTGAGCGCGCGGATGATGCGCCAGTCCTCGCGCGCCTCGCCCGGCGGGTAGACCGCCATGAACCCGTGCTGCACGCGCCCCTCGGTGTTCACGTAGGTGCCGTGCTTCTCGGTATAGGCCGCGCCCGGCAGGATCACGTCGGCGCGGTGCGCCCCGGCATCGCCGTGATGCCCCTGGTAGATGACGAAGGTGTTGGGCCCGATCGCGCTGGTGTCGAACTCGTCCGCGCCCAGCAGCCACAGCACGTCGACGCCGCCGCCCAGCATGCCCGCGAGGTCGCGCCCGCGCGGCCCCGGCACGAAGCCGAGGTCCAGCGCGCCGACCCGCGCCGCCGCGGTGTGCAGCACGTTGAACCCGTGCCAGTCGGGCGCCAGCGCGCCGATTTCCCCGGCGAGCTTCCAGGCCGCCGCCAGCACCGCCGATCCGTCCGGCCGCGCCAGCGCCGCCTGCCCCACGATCACCATCGGCTTCTTCGCGTCGCGCAGCGCCTTGCCGAATGCATGCGTGCCGTCGATCAGCCCGCTCAGCACCGACAGTTCGGCGCCCAGCGCGGTCACCGGATAGGTCAGCTCCGTCTCGGTCCCGACCACGCCGACCGGCATGCCGTTGTTCAGCCAGGTCTTGCGGATCCGCGCGTTCAGCACCGGCGCCTCGCGGCGCGGGTTGCTGCCGAGGATCAGCAGCGCGTCGGCCTCCTCGATCCCGGCGATGCCGGTGTTGAAGCAGTAGAAGTCGCGCCGCGCGATGTCGATCTTGGCGCCGTCCTGCCGGCAGTCGAGATTGCTCGAGCCCAGCGCGACCATCAGCTCCTTGAGCGCGAGCATGCTCTCCGCATCGCAGAGATTGCCGGCCACCGCGCCGATCCGCTCACCGGGAACGCCCCGCAGCTTCTCGTGCACCGCGGCGAACGCCTCGCTCCAGGTCGCCGGCTGCAGCTTGCCGTCCACCCGCACCCAGGGCCGGTCCAGCCGGCGGCGCTTCAGCCCGTCGACGGAGAAGCGGGACTTGTCGCCCAGCCACTCCTCGTTCACGTCCTCATTGATGCGGGGCAGGATGCGCAGCACTTCCGGCCCGCGCGCATCGACGCGGATATTGGCGCCGACCGCGTCCAGCACGTCGATGCTGTCGACCTTCTGCAGCTCCCACGGCCGCGCCACGAACGCATAGGGCTTCGAGGTCAGGGCGCCGACCGGGCACAGGTCGATGATGTTGGCCGAGAGTTCGGACCCCAGCGCCTTCTCGACATAGGTGCCGACTTCCATGTGCTCGCCGCGCGCGGTGGCGCCGAGATCGGGCACGCCGGCCACCTCGGTGATGAAGCGGATGCAGCGCGTGCAATGGATGCAGCGCGTCATCACCGTCTTCACCAGCGGGCCGAGATTCTTGTCCTTCACCGCGCGCTTGTTCTCGGCGTAGCGCGAGTGGTCCATGCCATAGCCCATGGCCTGGTCCTGCAGGTCGCACTCGCCGCCCTGGTCGCAGATCGGGCAATCCAGCGGGTGGTTGATCAGCAGGAATTCCATCACCCCGCGGCGCGCGTTGCGCACCATCGGCGTGTCGGTGTGCACCACCATCCCGTCGGCGACCGGATAGCCGCAGGAGGCGATCGGCTTCGGCGGCGCCTTCTCCACCTCGACCAGGCACATGCGGCAGTTGCCGGCGATCGACAGGCGCTCATGGTAGCAGAAGCGCGGGATTTCGATGCCGGCGGCTTCGGCGGCCTGGATGATGGTCGAGCCGTTCGGGACCTCGACCTCGATGCCGTCGATCGTGACTTTGGCCATGCTGTTCCTACTCCGCCGCGATCGGCATCGGCGGCGTGCCGGTGCGTCCCCGATAGGCGGCGATGCGTTCTTCCATCAGCGGTCGGAAATGCCGGATCAGGCCCTGGATCGGCCAGGCCGCGGCATCCCCCAGCGCGCAGATCGTGTGCCCCTCGACCTGCCGCGTCACCTGTTCGAGCGTGTCGATCTCCGCCGGTTCGGCGCGGCCTTCGACCATGCGGGTCATCACCCGCCACATCCAGCCGGTGCCCTCGCGGCACGGCGTGCACTGGCCGCAGCTCTCATGCATGTAGAACTTCGACAGCCGCGCGATCGCCTTGATCAGGTCGGTCGACTTGTCCATCACGATCACCGCCGCGGTGCCGAGACCCGACCGCACCGCGCGCAGGCTGTCGAAATCCATCAGCACCTCGTCGCAGATCGATTTCGGCAGCAACGGCACCGACGACCCGCCGGGGATCACCGCGAGCAGGTTGTCCCAGCCGCCGCGCACGCCGCCGGCATGCTTCTCGATCAGCTCCTTGAGGGGGATGCCGAGTTCGTCTTCGACGTTGCAGGGCTTGTTCACGTGGCCGGAGATGCAGAACACCTTGGGGCCGGTGTTGTTCTGCCGCCCGATGCTGCTGAACCACGCGGCGCCGCGGCGCAGGATGGTCGGCGCCACCGCGATCGACTCGACGTTGTTCACCGTCGACGGGCACCCGTACAGGCCGACGCCCGCCGGGAAGGGCGGCTTCATGCGCGGCATGCCCTTCTTGCCCTCGAGGCTCTCGATCAGCGCCGTTTCCTCGCCGCAGATATAGGCGCCGGCGCCGCGATGCACGAAGACGTCGAAATCATACCCGGACCCGCAGGCGTTCTTGCCGATCAACCCGGCCGCATAGGCCTCGTCGATCGCATGCTGCAGCGCCATCGCCTCGTTGTAGAACTCGCCGCGGACATAGATGTAGGCCGCGCAGGCGCCCATCGCGAAGCCGGCGACCAGGCAGCCTTCCACGAGCTTGTGCGGATCGTGGCGCAGGATGTCGCGATCCTTGCAGGTCCCCGGCTCCGACTCGTCGGCATTCACCACGAGATAGCAGGGCCGGTCGGACTGCTTCGGCATGAACGACCATTTGAGCCCGGTCGGGAACCCCGCGCCGCCGCGGCCGCGCAGCCCCGACTTCTTCATCTCGTCGATGATCGCGTCGCGTCCGCGCTCCAGCAGCGCCTTGGTGCCGTCCCAGTCGCCACGCGCCCGCGCGCCGCGCAGGAACGGATCGTGCAGCCCGTACAGGTTGGTGAAGATGCGGTCCTGGTCCTGCAGCATCTTCGTCAGGCCTCCGGTGCGAAAGACAGCGTGGTGAGCGTGGTCGGCCCGCCCTCGGGCGCCGAACCCTGCCGGCCGGCCATGGAGCCGACCTTCGGCCGCTCGCCACGGCGCAGCGCCGCGATCAGCGCCGTCACCTTCTCGGCGTCCATGTCCTCGTAGAAGTCGTCGTCCACCTGCAGGATCGGCGCGTTCACGCAGGCGCCGAGGCACTCGACCTCGGTCATGGTGAACATCCCGTCCTCGCTGGTCTCGCCCCAGCCCTTGATGCCGGTCAGCTCGCGGCAGGTCCGCGTCACCTCGTCCGATCCACGCAGCCAGCACGGCGTCGTCGTGCAGACCTGCAGATGGTATTTGCCGATCGGGCGGGTGTTGAACATGAAGTAGAAGGTGGCGACCTCGTAGACGCGGATCGGCGCCATGCCGAGCCGATGGGCGACCGCGTCCATGGCTTTCACCGGCACCCAGGCGGAGCCGGTCTGCCGCTGCATCTGCCGCTGCACGACATAGAGCGACGGGATCACCGCGCTCGCCTGCCGTCCCGGCGGATATTTCGCGACGAGCTTGGCGATCTCCGCCTCGCTCTCGGCGTCCAATGCGAAACTGGCGGGCTGCTCGAAGCCCGCGTTGCCAGGAGAATCGGGAGAGCCGGCCATGGTCTACCTGTCGATCTCGCCGAACACGACGTCGAGCGATCCGATGATCGCGCAGACGTCGGCCAGCATGTGCTTCCTGCCCATTTCGTCCACCGCCTGCAGGAAGGCGAAGCCGGTCGGGCGGATCTTGCAGCGGTACGGGCGATTGGTTCCATCCGCAACCAGGTACACGCCGAACTCGCCCTTCGGCGTCTCCACCACCGTGTAGGTGGCGCCCTCGGGCACGTGATAGCCCTCGGTGTAGAGCTTGAAGTGGTGGATCAGCGCCTCCATCGAGCGCTTCATCTCGGAGCGCCGCGGCGGCGTGAACTTGCGGTCCTGCACCTTCACCGGACCGGGCTGCATCTTGGCCAGGCACTGGCGGATGATCTTCACGCTCTCGCGCATCTCCACCAGCCGCACCAGGTATCGGTCGTAACAATCGCCGTTGCGCCCGATCGGCACCTGGAACTCGACCTCGGCATACTTGTCGTAGGGCTGCGCGCGACGCAGATCCCACGGCACGCCCGAGGCCCGCAGCGGCGGCCCGCTGAACCCCCAGGCCAGCGCCTGTTCGGCACTGAACACGCCGATATCGACCGTGCGCTGCTTCCAGATCCGATTCGCGGTCAGCAGCCCCTCGAGGTCGTCGATGAATTTCGGGAAGCTCTCGGCCCAGGCCGCAATCCGATCGGTCAGCCCCGCCGGCAGGTCGCGCGACACGCCGCCCGGGCGGAAGTAGTTCGCATGCAGCCGCGCCCCCGACGCGGCCTCATAGAACTCCATCAGCTTCTCACGCTCCTCGAACCCCCAGAGGGAGGGCGTGATCGCGCCGACGTCGAGCGCATAGGTCGTGATGTTCAGCAGATGGTTGAGCACCCGCGTGATCTCGGCGAACAGCACCCGGATCCATTGCGCGCGGTCCGGCGCCTGGATGCCCAGCAGCTTCTCCACCGCCAGCGCCCAGGCATGCTCCTCGCACATCGGCGAGACGTAATCGAGCCGGTCGAAATACGGCGTCACCTGCGTGTAGGTGCGATACTCGATCAGCTTTTCGGTGCCGCGATGCAGCAGCCCGATATGCGGATCGGCCCGCTCCACCACCTCGCCGTCGAGTTCCAGGATCAGTCGCAGCACGCCATGCGCGGCGGGATGCTGCGGGCCGAAATTGATCGAATGGCTGTCGATCTCCACCACCTTCGACGCGGTGGGAACCGGCTCGACCGCTTGCGCTTCGCTCATGCCCTACCCTTTCGCCGGCGGCGCACGGTGCGAGGCCGCGCGTTCGGCGTGAACCTTCTCGTCGCCCGGCAGCGTGGTGAGCCCCTCCCACGGCGAGAGGAAGTCGAACTGCCGCCAGTCCTGCGTCAGCTTCACCGGCTCGTAGACGACCGCCTTGCGGTCCTCGTCGTAACGGACCTCGACATAGCCGGTCAGCGGGAAGTCCTTGCGCAGCGGATGCCCCTCGAACCCGTAATCGGTCAGGATGCGGCGCAGGTCGGACTGGCCCGAGAAGACGATGCCGTACATGTCCCAGGCCTCGCGCTCCCACCAGGTCGCGGCCGGCCACACCTCGGACACCGACGGCACCGGCGTCTCCGCATCGGTCGCCACGATCACCCGCACCCGCTGGTTCAGCGACACCGAGAGCAGGTTGTAGACCACCTCGAAGCGCAGCTCGCGCTCCGGCCAGTCCACCCCGCACAAATCCATCACCTGCTCGAAGGCGAAGCGCGGATCGTCGCGCAACGTCACCATCAGGTCGGGCAGCGCGTCGCGATCGACATTCGCCACCACCTCGCCCAGCGCCACGCCACAGGCATGCACGCCCGGCAGCCCGGCGATCGCCTCGGCCAGCACCTGTTCCCGCGTGGGCGGCGGCGGCGGTGCAGCCTCGGCCGCCTGCACCTCCTCAGCCACGCAGGATGCTCCCGGTCCGGCGGATCTTCTTCTGCAACTGCATGATCCCGTACACCAGCGCCTCGGCGGTCGGCGGACAGCCCGGCACATACACGTCCACCGGCACCACGCGGTCACATCCGCGCACCACCGAATAGGAGAAATGATAGTAGCCGCCGCCATTGGCGCAGCTGCCCATGCTGATCACCCAGCGCGGCTCCGGCATCTGGTCGTAGACCTTGCGCAAGGCCGGCGCCATCTTGTTGGTCAGCGTGCCCGCGACGATCATCACGTCGCTCTGCCGCGGCGACGCGCGCGGGATGATCCCCAGCCGATCCAGGTCGTAGCGCGGCATGTAGGCGTGGATCATCTCCACCGCGCAGCAGGCCAGGCCGAACGTCATCGGCCACAGGCTGCCCGTGCGCGCCCAGTTCACCACCTTGTCGAGATTGGCGACGATGAAGCCCTTGTCGGCCATCTCGCCGGTGATGCCCTTGATCACCGCGTCCTGCTCCGGACCCGGCGGCAGCGCATCCCGGTTCCAGGCGATCGAGTCCACGCCGCGGCCGGCGATCGAGTCCACGCCGCCCCGGGCGCCTGGCGTCATCGTGCTTGCACTCACGGCCCTACCCCTGTTCCTACGCCGCTCATTCCCACTCGAGCGCGCCTTTGCACCACTCGTAGATGAAGCCCACGGTGAGCACGCCCAGGAAGGCGACCATCGACCAGAAGCCGAATGCGCCGATCCCCTTGAGCGCCACCGCCCACGGGAACAGGAACGCGACCTCGAGGTCGAAGATGATGAAGAGAATCGCCACCAGATAGTAGCGGACGTCGAATCGGCGCCGTGCATCGTCGAACGCCTCGAACCCGCACTCATACGCCGACAGCTTCTCGGGATATGGTTTCTGGCGCGCCGCCAGCAACGAGCCCCCCACCATCGCCAGCGCGATTCCCCCGGCAATCACCAGGAATACGAGAATGGGCAGATAGCCGAAGAGCACTGGCTGCATTTTCGTCTCGCTCGTTCACCGCGCCACGCCACGCCGACCGCGCCGGAGCCCGCTGTCCCCGACGATCCATCGCCACCGCATTGCAGCACGCGGCGCACCTTAGCCCCAACCTACAGCAACCGCCATAGGGCCACCCCCGCCCAGTGGCGCTGCAATCTCATCATCAAGGAGGGGAGAAGTGTTCTGCCGCCCGCTGGCGCGAGTGACGGGGCTCGAACCCGCGACCTCCGGCGTGACAGGCCGGCGCTCTAACCAACTGAGCTACACCCGCAAGCGGCAGGCCGCAGCGTTTAGGCCCCACGCCCCGACCCGTCAAGCAGGTTTCGGACGATTTTCGGGGCTTCGGTCCAGACCCCACCGGGGGCTCTGCCCCTGGACCCCGCTAAGGGCCGGCGGCCCTTGGGATCCCATTCGTTGGTGCTGCTTGGGGAGGGCCTACGAAGCCCTGCATTGGTCCGGGTTGGCCCTCC
>JAFKLG010000010.1 GCA_017304945.1 Rhodospirillales bacterium | reverse complement strand
GGGCCTCGGCCCGGCCATCCCCACCGGCACCCATGCGGCGCGCCACCCTGCGCACAGCCGACCGTCATGGCCGAACCGCGACCCGGCCATCCCCACCGGCACCCATGCCACACGTAATCCGCGCCCGTTGAGGACCCCCTGATGCTGGAAGTCGAACGCGTCGACCTGCATTACGGCGCGGCGATCGCGCTGCGCCAGGTCTCCCTGACCGCCGAGATCGGCGCGGTCACCTGCCTGCTGGGACGTAACGGCGTCGGCAAGACCTCGCTGCTGCGCGCCGTGACCGGCGCGCACCCGATCAGCCGCGGCGCGATCCGCTGGGAAGGCCACGACATCTCCCGCCTGCCGCTCTACGAGCGGGCGCGCCGCGGCATCGCCTGGGTGCCGCAGGGGCGCGACGTGTTCCCGCTGCTCACGGTGCGGGAGAATCTGGAAACCGGGTTCGCCGTCCTGCCGCGCGGGCAGCGGCGCGTGCCGGACGAGATCTTCGACCTGTTCCCGATCCTGAAGACCATGCTGCGGCGGCGCGGCGGCGATCTCTCCGGCGGCCAGCAGCAGCAGCTCGCCATCGCGCGTGCCCTGGTGACCAAGCCGCGCCTGCTGGTGCTGGACGAGCCGACCGAGGGCATTCAGCCTTCCATCATCAAGGATATCGGCCGGGTGATCGCGCTGTTGCGCGGACGCGGCGAGATGGCCATCCTGCTGGTCGAACAATATTTCGACTTCGCCCAGGAGCTGGCGCAGACGATCGCCGTGATGGATCGCGGCGACATCGTGCTGTCCGGGCGGCGGGAGGATCTCGACGAGGCCGATGTACGACGCCGCCTCTCCGTCTGACCTACCCAGCCTGCAACGCGCCACCGGGGCGCTGTCCGTGTCGTTCAAGCGGCGCGGGCCGGCGACCGTGCTCGACGGGCTGCGCCAGGAAGGCTGCCTGAAGGCGCGCTTCCCGCGCGTCGAGCCGACCGAATGGGCGACCGCGGTGATGCTGAACTCCTCGGGCGGCATCGCGGCGGGGGACCGGCTGGCGAACGACATCGTGGTGGGGCCGGACGCGTCGGCCTGCATCGCCGCCCAGGCCGCGGAGCGATTCTATCGGGCGCTGCCGGGAAGCGCGCCCTCCGCCGTGCGCACGCGGCTGACGGTTGCCCCGGGCGGTGCCGCCGAATGGTTGCCGCAGGAAACCATCCTGTTCGACCGCAGCGCGCTCGATCGCCGGCTGGAGGTGGAGATCGCGCCCGACGCCTGGTTCCTCGGCGTCGAGTCGCTGGTGTTCGGCCGCGCCGCGATGGGGGAGCGGGTGCAACGCGCCTGGCTGCGCGACCTGATCCGCGTGCGCCGCGGCGGCACGTTGCTGCTGCACGATGCGATCCGACTGGACGGCGAGGTCGACGCGCTGCTGCGGCGCACGGCGATCGCCGCCGGCGCCCGCGCGCTCGCGACGGTGGTGCACGTGGCGCCCGACGCGGAACAGCGGCTGGAGGCGGTGCGCACGGCGATCGCGCACGTTCCTCCCTCTCCCCTCGCAGGAGAGGGCCGGGGAGAGGGGGCCGCTCCCGCCGCATCCCCCTCACCCCAACCCTCTCCCGCAAGGGGAGAGGGGGCGATGGGATGTGAAGCCGCGGCCAGCGCGTGGGACGGCATGCTGCTCGCGCGCGTCCTCGCCCCCGACGGCGCGACCCTCCGCCGCACCGTCACCGCGATCCTCGCCGCCCTCCGCGACAGCCGCCCTTTGCCACGCGTGTGGCTGTGCTAACCCTCGCCTGACCAGAAGGGGACGACACGCAACATGAACCTGACGCCCCGCGAGAAGGACAAGCTGCTGATCAGCATGGCCGCCATGGTCGCGCGCCGGCGCCTCGAACGCGGCGTCAAGCTGAACCATCCGGAAGCCGTGGCCCTGATCACCGACTTCGTCGTCGAAGGCGCCCGCGACGGCCGCAGCGTCGCCGATCTGATGGAGGCCGGCGCCAAGGTGCTGACACGCGACCAGGTCATGCCCGGCATCGCCGAGATGATCCACGACGTGCAGGTCGAGGCCACCTTCCCGGATGGCACCAAGCTCGTCACCGTCCACGAACCGATCCGCTGAGGACGCGCCCATGATCCCCGGTGAACTGCTGCCCGAAGACGGCGAGATCGAGCTGAATGCCGGCCTCGAACGCACCACCCTGACCGTCGCCAACACCGGCGACCGGCCGATCCAGGTCGGCAGCCACTACCACTTCGCTGAGACCAACCCGGCGCTGTCCTTCGATCGTGCCGCCGCGCGTGGCCAGCGGCTCGATATCGCCGCCGGCACCGCGGTTCGCTTCGAGCCAGGCCAGACGCGCGAGGTCACGCTGGTCCCCTATCGCGGCGCCCGCATGGTCTGGGGTTTCCGCGGCGACGTCATGGGAGCGCTGTAGATGGCCCGCATCACCCGCCGCGCCTATGCCGACATGTTCGGCCCCACCACCGGCGACCGCGTGCGCCTGGCCGATACCGACCTGATCGTGGAGGTGGAGCGCGACTTCACCATCCATGGCGAGGAGGTGAAGTTCGGCGGCGGCAAGGTGATCCGCGACGGCATGGGTCAGTCGCAGGCATCCCAGGCCGAGGGTGCGGTCGACACGGTGATCACCAATGCGCTGCTGATCGACCATTGGGGCATCGTCAAGGCCGACGTCGCGATCACCAACGGCCGCATCGCCAGGATCGGCAAGGCCGGCAACCCCGACGTGCAGCCCGGCGTCGACATCGTCATCGGCCCCGGCACCGAGGTGATCGCCGGCGAAGGCAAGATCCTGACCGCCGGCGGCATCGACAGCCATATCCATTTCATCTGTCCGCAACAGGTGGAGGACGCGATCGCCGCCGGCATCACCACGCTGGTGGGCGGCGGCACCGGCCCCGCCACCGGCACCGCGGCCACCACCTGCACGCCCGGACCGTGGCACCTGGCCCGCATGCTGCAGGCGGCCGAGGCACTGCCGGTCAACCTTGCCTTTGCCGCGAAAGGCAATGCCGCGCGTCCCGCCGCGCTCGAGGAGATGCTGCGGGCCGGCGCCTCCTGCATGAAGCTGCACGAGGACTGGGGCACCACGCCCGCCGCGATCGACAATTGCCTGTCGGTCGCCGACCGCTACGACGTGCAGGTGATGATCCACACCGACACGCTGAACGAGTCGGGCTTCGTCGAGGACACGATCGCGGCGTTCAAGGGCCGCACCATCCATGCCTTCCACACCGAAGGCGCCGGCGGCGGCCACGCCCCCGATATCATCAAGGTCGCCGGCCTGCCCAACGTGCTGCCGTCCAGCACCAATCCGACGCGGCCCTACACCGCGAACACGCTGGACGAGCATCTCGACATGCTGATGGTCTGCCATCACCTGGACAGCGCCATCCCCGAGGACGTCGCCTTTGCCGAGAGCCGCATCCGCAAGGAGACGATCGCCGCCGAGGACATCCTGCACGACCTCGGCGTGATCTCGATGATGTCGTCCGACAGCCAGGCGATGGGCCGTGTCGGCGAGGTGATCATCCGCACCTGGCAGACCGCGCACAAGATGAAGGTGCAGCGCGGCGCCCTGCCGGGTGACGGGCCACGCAACGACAATGCGCGGGTCAAGCGCTACATCGCCAAATACACGATCAACCCGGCCATCGCCCAAGGGTTTGCACGGGAAGTCGGCTCGATCGAGGCAGGCAAGCTCGCCGACCTGGTGCTCTGGTCGCCCGCCTTCTTCGGCGTCAAGCCCGACCTGGTGATCAAGGCCGGCAGCATCGCCTGCGCGCCGATGGGCGATCCCAACGCCTCCATCCCCACGCCGCAGCCCGTCCATTACCGCCCGATGTTCGGGGTCCTCGGCCGCGCTCTGGCGGAGAACTGCCTGACCTTCGTCTCCAGCGCCGCGCTCGATGCCGGGATCGGCCACGCACTGCGCCTGAACCGCAAGCTGGTGCCGGTCGCCGACACGCGCGCCGGCATCGGCAAGCGGTCCATGATCCACAACGATGCGATGCCGGTGATCGAGGTCGACCCCGAAACCTACGAGGTGCGGGCCGACGGCGTGCTGCTCACCTGCGAGCCCGCGGCGGAACTGCCGATGGCGCAGCGGTACTTCCTGTTCTGATGCGCGCGACCCAGGTTCTTCCCGCCGGCACGTGGGACGTCGCTGCTGCGACCGATCGCGTGCTGATCGACTTCGACCGCCGCCACCGCCGCCGCATCGTGCTGACCACCGAGGCCGGCCGCGAATTGCTGCTCGACCTGCCGCAAGCGGTGCGGCTGCGCGACGGCGACGGTCTGCCGCTCGAGGCGGGCACTGGCATCGTGCGCGTCTGCGCCCGCCCCGAACCGCTGCTGGAAATCCATGCGCATGACGAGGGCGAGCTCGTGCGCATCGCCTGGCACCTCGGCAACCGGCACCTCCCCGTGCAGCTCCTCGGCGATCGCATCCGCATCCGCGCCGATCACGTCATTGCCGAGATGGTCGAAGGCCTGGGCGGCCATGTCGACGCGATCGACGCGCCGTTCGATCCCGAACCCGGCGCCTATGCGCCCGGCAGCGGCCACCACCATCATCACCATCACGATGACTGACGCTCCAACGCCCCCCCTCCCTTTGCGGGAGGGGGATGGGGGGAGGGGGCGTCACGACCAGTCCCCGGCACCACGCAAGCCCGCTGCCCCCCACCCGCACCCCAGCCCGCGCGCGCTGCTGCGTCTGCTCGCCTGGCTCTCCCCCGCCTTCCCGACCGGCGCCTTCGCCTACTCGCACGGCCTGGAATGGGCCGTGGAATCCGGCGACGTGCAGGACGGCCCGTCGCTCGAGGCATGGTTGCGCGACGTGCTCGCCCATGGCGCCGGCCGCAGCGACACCATCCTGCTGCGGCACGCCCACGCCGCGGCGCACGACCCCGCCGCACTCGCGCAGATCACCGAACTCGCCATCGCCACCTCCCCCGCGCGTGAGCGCCGGTCCGAAGCGCTCGACCAGGGCCGCGCCTTCCTGCTCGCCGCCGCGCCGTGGTCGGCGACGTCCTTGCCGCCGCGCACCCCCTACGCCGTCGCGGTCGGCGCGCTCGCCGGCGCGCACGGCATCGACGCGGACGACACCGCCGCCGCCTACCTGCAAACCTTCGCCGCCAACCTCATCTCCGCCGCCGTGCGCCTCGTGCCGCTCGGGCAGACCACCGGCCTGCGCGTGCTCGCGGCCCTCGAACCCGAGGTGCTGGCGATCGCAGCCGCCACCGCGAACGCGACGCTGGATGATCTCGGCGGCGCCGCCTTCCGCTCCGATCTTGCCGCCATGCGGCACGAAACCCAGTACACGAGGTTGTTCCGCTCATGACCGCATCCCAGAACGGCCCGCTGCGCGTCGGCGTCGGCGGCCCCGTCGGCACCGGCAAGACCGCGCTGATGGACGCGCTGTGCAAGCAGTTCCGCACCCGCTTCGACATCGCCGCCATCACCAACGACATCTATACCAAGGAGGACGCGGAGTTCCTGACCCGCGCCGGTTCGCTGCCGCCGGAACGCATCCTGGGCATCGAGACCGGCGGCTGCCCGCACACCGCGATCCGTGAGGACGCCAGCATCAACCTGGCCGGCGTCGCGGACCTGACCACGCGCTTCCCGAAGCTCGACCTGATCCTGATCGAATCCGGCGGCGACAATCTGGCGGCCACGTTCAGCCCGGAACTCGCTGACCTGACCATCTACGTCATCGACGTCTCCGCCGGCGACAAGATCCCGCGCAAGGGCGGACCCGGCATCACCCGCTCCGACCTGCTGGTGATCAACAAGATCGACCTCGCCCCGCTGGTCGGCGCCAGTCTCGAGGTGATGGATCGCGACGCCCGCAAGATGCGCGGCGAACGGCCGTTCGTCTTCGCCAACGTCCGCGCCGGCAAGGGGGTAGAGGAGATCGCCGGATTTATCGAACGACAAGGCGGGCTGCGGGCCACCTGACCCCCGTTGCCAACCAGCCGCCCGAACCGCTAGATGACGCGCAACGGTGGGCTGGAGGAAACGCCGATGGATCGGCCGAGGGCGAAGCAATCGCCCGCGCGCGCAGCGTGTGATCATCTGAAACAGATCGGCCGCGCCGTGGCGCGCCTGGCCATCGCCGGCACGCTGACCCTGCCGTTCCTGGCCGTATCGACGGCAACCATCGCCCACGCCCAGAAGCAGGGTGGCGTGCTGCGGGTCACCCATCGCGACAACCCGCCCAGCGCCTCGATCCACGAAGAAGCGACGATCTCCACCGACATGCCGTTCATGGCGGTGTTCAACAACCTCGTGGTGTTCGATCCGAACAGCAAGCAGGATCGCCTGGACCAGATCGTACCGGAACTCGCGACCGAATGGCAGTGGAGCGCGGATGGCCGCGACCTGACGTTCAAGTTGCGCGACGGCGTAAAGTGGCACGACGGCAAGCCGTTCACCAGCGCCGACGTGAAATGCACCTGGGACATCGTGTCCGGGAAAGTCGACGGCAAGATGCGCAAGAACCCGCGCAAGCCGTGGTTCATCAACCTTCGCGAGATCACCACCAACGGCGACCGCGAAGTCACCTTCCATCTGAAGGACCCGCAACCGTCCTTCCTGGCCATGCTCGCGGGCGGCTTCTCGCCGGTCTATCCCTGCCATGTCCCGGCGGCGCAGATGCGCACGCATCCGATCGGCACGGGGCCGTTCAAGTTCGCGGAGTTCCGCCAGAACGAATCGATCAAGCTCGTTCGCAATCCTGACTACTGGAAGCCCGGCAAGCCCTATCTGGACGGGATCGAGTACACGATCATTCCGAACCGCGCGACGATGGTGCTGGCGCTGGAGGCGGGGAAATTCGACCTGTCCTTCACCGGGGAGCTGACGCCGGAGTTGGTGAAGGACGCGCAGGCGCAGGCGCCGCAACTGCAATGCGTCGTCCAGCCGTCGAACACGCAGGGCAACCTGGTGGTCAATCGCGACAAGCCGCCCTTCGACGATGCGCGCATCCGCAAGGCGATGGCGCTGGCCATCGACCGCAAGGCCTTCTCCGACATCCTGAGCCATGGCGTCGACCAGATCGGCGGCGCCATGTTGCCGCCGCCCGAGGGCCTGTGGGGCTGGTCGCCCGAATTCCGCGAGACCGTGCCGGGCTACTCGGCGGACGTCGAGCATAGCCGTGCCGAAGGCCGCAAGCTGATGCAGGAGGCGGGCTACGGCCCTGACAAGCCGCTGCAGATCAAGGTCTCCACCCGCAACATCGCGCTGTATCGGGATGCCGCGGTGATCCTGATCGACCACCTGAAGAGCGTCTACATCCAGGGCGAGCTGGAGCCGTTGGACAGTTCGGTCTGGTACGCACGCCTCGCACGGAAGGACTACACCGTCGGAATGAACGTGCAGGGCACCGGCATCGACGATCCGGACGTGATGTTCTTCGAGAACTACACCTGCGGTTCCGAACGCAACTACACGGGCTACTGCAATCGCGATGTCGAGGCGATGTTCCACCGCCAGTCGATGATGACCGACATCGATGCGCGGCGGAAACTCGTCTGGGAGATCGACAAGACCCTCCAGGAGGATGGGGCGCGCCCGGTGATCTACCATGAGAAGGGCGGCACCTGCTGGTGGCCGCAGGTGAAGGGCCTGAAGCTCGCGGTGAACAGCATCTACAACCGCTGGCGCTTCGAAGACGTCTGGCTGGATCGCTGACCCCGCGATGCTATCCTATGTCATCCGCCGCCTGGGCCTGATGGTGCTGACGCTGTTCGGCGTCTCCATCGCGATCTTCCTGCTGCTGCGGATCGTGCCCGGAAACATTGCCGACATCCTGTTCGACTCCGCGGGTCTCGTCGATCCGGCGGAGAAGGCCAAGATCGTGCACGACCTCGGGCTGGATCAGTCGCTGCCCGTCCAGTACTGGCACTGGATCAGCGGCTTGATGCAGGGCGATCTCGGCTACTCCTACGTCTCCGAGAAGCCGGTGGCGGAGGAAATCCTCCCGCGCATCCCGATCACCGCACGCCTCGCCGGACTCGCGCTGTTCTTCGCCGTCGTCACCGGGGTGCCGCTCGGCGTGATCAGCGCCGTGAAGCAGAACACGTGGCTCGACTACGTCCTGCGGATCACCAGCCTCTCCGGCCTGTCGCTGCCATCCTTCTGGCTCGGCCTGCTGATCCTGATGGCGTTCGTCCACTACTTCGGCTCGATCCCGATCTATGACCGCACGCCCGACTCCTTCGGCGCCCTGGTCGTCATGCTGGGCGTACCGGCCGCGGCCGTCGGCTTCCGCAGCTCCGCCCTGATCATGCGCCTCACCCGGTCCTCCATGCTGGAAGTGCTGCGTCAGGACTATGTGCGGACCGCGCGCTCCAAGGGATTGCCGGAGCGGGCGATCACCTTCGATCACGCGCTGCGCAATGCCGTGCTGCCGGTGATCACCGTGATCGGCGTCGAGACGGCGTTCCTGTTCGGCGGCCTGATCGTCACCGAGACCGTCTTCAACATCCCCGGCGTGGCGCGCTTCCTGGTCGAGGCGATCCGCTGGCGCGACTACCCGATGGTGCAGAACCTGGTGATGTTCATCGCCCTCGTGGTCGTGACCGTGAACCTGATCGTCGATCTCGCCTACATGCTGGTCGACCCGCGCATCCGGTACGGCGAATGAGCGCGACCGCCGCCAAGCCACGCAGCAAACCGAGCTGGGCGAACGAGCTGCTGTATCTCGCTCGCCGTTATCCGCTGGGCGTCGCCGGCGCGATCATCATGACGGTGTTCGTGCTTGCCGCCCTGTTCGCCGGCGTGGTCGCGCCGCTCGATCCGTTCAGCACCAATCCGCGCGCGTCTCTGGCACCTCCCGGCAGCGCCTATCTGCTGGGCGCCGACATGATGGGGCGCGACGTGCTCAGCCGCATCATCCATGGCGCCCGCATCTCGCTCGCCGTCGCGCTCGGGGCGACCTTCCTGGGCAGCGGCTTCGGCGCGGCGCTGGGCCTCGCCTCCGGCTATGTCGGCGGCTGGTTCGATCTGGTGGTGCAGCGTCTCGGCGAGATCATGCAGGCGCTGCCGCTCCTCGTCATGGCGCTCGTGATCACCGCCTCGCTCGGCCCGTCGCTCCCGAACACGATCATCGCCATCGCCATCCCGCTGATCCCCAACGTCGCACGCGTGATTCGCGCCAACGTGCTCTCGCTGCGTGAGCTGCCCTTCGTCGAAGCCGCCAAGGCCACGGGCATGAGCGAGCTGCGCGTCGCCGTCGTGCACGTGCTGCCCAACACGCTCGCGCCGCTGATCGTGCTGGCGACCGCGCAGTTGGGATCGACCATCCTGACCGAGGCCTCGCTGTCCTTCCTCGGCCTCGGCGTGCCGGAACCCTATCCGTCCTGGGGGCGCATGCTGTCCGAATCCGCGGCCGAATATGTGCGCACCGCACCCTGGCTGGTGATCTTCCCCGGCCTCGCCATCAGCGCCGTGGTGTTCGGCGCCAACCTGCTGGGCGACGCGCTGCGCGACGCCCTGGATCCGCGGCAGCGCGACTGATGTCCTCCGTCCTCGAGGTGACCGACCTCACCACCGTCTTCCACACCCGCCGTGGGCTGGTGCGCGCCGTGCAAGGCGTTTCCTTCACCGTCAATCGCGGCGAGACGCTGGCGATCGTGGGCGAGTCCGGCTGCGGCAAGACGATCACCGCCCTGTCCCTGATGCGCCTGCTGCCGATCCCGCCCGCGGAGATCGTCGCCGGCAGCGTCAAGGTCGCGGGCACCGACCTGTTGCGCGTGGACGACGCGACGATGCGGCGCATGCGCGGCAGCGAAATCGCCATGATCTTCCAGGAGCCGATGACGGCGCTGAACCCGCTGATCACGGTTGGCCGCCAGATCGCCGAAATGGTGATGCTGCACGAAGGCATGGGGCGCGCCGCCGCGCGCCGCAAGGCGGTGGACATGCTGCGCCACGTGAAGATCCCCGAACCGGAGCGGCGGGCGCGCGAATATCCGCACCAGATGTCCGGCGGGATGCGCCAGCGCGCGATGATCGCCATGGCGCTGGCCTGCCGCCCCAAGGTGTTGGTTGCGGATGAACCGACCACCGCGCTCGACGTGACGATCCAGGCGCAGATCCTGGACCTGATCGGCGACCTGCAACGCGAGCTTGGCACCGCCGTCGTGCTGATCACGCACGACCTGGGCGTGGTGGCGGAAGTCGCCCAGCGCGTGGTGGTGATGTACGCCGGGCGCAAGGTGGAGGAGGCGCCGGTCGCGGCTCTGTTCGCCGACCCCAAGCACCCGTACATGCGTGGCCTGCTTGCCTCGATCCCGCGCGTCGGCACCGCCCGCGGCCTCGCCTCGATGGATGATCGCCTGCAGGAAATCCCCGGCATCGTGCCGCCGCTGAATGAGCTGCCGCCCGGCTGCGCGTTCGCCCCCCGCTGCAAGATGGCCGACGCCCGCTGCCGCGCGGAGGCGCCCCCCTTCGAGATGAAGGCCGCCGATCACGCTGCCGCTTGCTGGAAATCCTGAGCATGAGCCCGCTGATCGAGGTCTCCGACCTCCGCAAATACTATCCGATCCGCAAGGGCGTGCTGCGTCGACAGGTGGCGCAGGTGCATGCCGTCGATGGCGTGTCTTTCGCCGTGAACGAAGCGGAGACGCTGGGCCTCGTCGGTGAGAGCGGCTGCGGCAAGTCGACCGTCGGTCGCGCGGTGCTGCGCCTCATCGAGCCCACCGCCGGCGCGGTCAAGCTGCGCGGCCGCGACATCACCCAGCTCGGGAAGTCGGACCTGCGGCCGTTGCGGCGGGAGATGCAGATCGTCTTCCAGGATCCGTTCTCCTCGCTGAACCCGCGCATCCGCGTGGGCGACATCGTCGGTGAGCCGCTCAAGGTCCACGGCATCGGGGATCGCCGTCAGCGGGAAGAGAAGGTCGCGCAGCTCTTCGCCCGTGTCGGCCTGCGCGCGGCGCAGATGCGCAACTATCCGCATCAGTTCTCGGGTGGGCAGCGGCAGCGCGTCTCGATCGCGCGAGCACTCGCGCTCGACCCCAGCTTCATCGTGGCGGACGAACCGGTCTCCGCGCTGGACGTGTCGATCCAGGCGCAGGTGATCAACCTGCTGATGGACCTGCAGCGCGAATCTCGCCTGTCCTACCTGTTCATCTCGCACAATCTCGCGGTGGTGGAGCACATCGCGCATCGCGTCGCGGTGATGTATCTCGGGCGCATCGTCGAATACGCCGACAAGGCCACGCTGTTCACGCGGCCGCTGCATCCCTACACCGAAGCGCTGCTCGCGGCGGTGCCGATGCCGGATCCCACGTTGAAGCGGCAGAAGCGGCATGTCAGTGGGGATGTGCCGAGCCCGATCAGCCCGCCATCGGGGTGCCACTTCCATCCGCGCTGTCCGTATGCGGAGGCGCGGTGCCGTGTCGAGTCCCCCGTGTTGCGGGAAGTTGCGACCGGCCACCAGGTCGCGTGCCACCTCCGCTGAGGCGAACACGCGCCAGGCGGAACCGCGGGATCACTCCTCGGGATCGGGCATCCAGACCCAGTCTGCGATCTCGGGCATGTCCTTCCCGTGCGCGGCGATGTAGCGCTCGTGCTCGATCAGCTTGTCCCGCACGGCCTGTTTTACATAGGCGCCGGCGGCGCCGAGATTCGGCACGTAGTCGACCACGTCCCCCACCAGGTGCAGGCGGTCGATGCGGTTCCGCACCGCCATGTCGAACGGCGTGGTGGTGGTGCCTTCCTCGTTGAAGCCGCGGACATGGAAGTTGGCGGCGTTCACGCGCTTGTAGATCAGGCGGTGAATCAGCGACGGATAGCCGTGATAGTTGAAGATCACCGGTCGATCCGGCGTGAACAGCGTGTCGAAGTCGTGGTCGGTCAGCCCGTGCGGATGCTGCGACTTCGGCAGCAGCGCCATCAGGTCGACCACGTTGATCACGCGCACCCGCACGTCGGGCAGGTGATGGCGCAGCAGGTCGACCGCCGCGAGCGTCTCCATCGTCGGCACGTCGCCGGCGCAGGCCATCACCACGTCGGGCGTGCCGCCGCGGTCATTGCTCGCCCATTCCCAGATGCCGATGCCCTGGGTGCAGTGCTTGATCGCGGCATCCATGTCGAGCCATTGCGGCTGCGGCTGCTTGCCCGCGACGATCACGTTGATCCGGTCCCAGCTTCGCAGGCAATGGTCGGTGACGAACAGCAGCGTGTTGGCATCGGGCGGCAGGTAGACGCGGACGATGTCCGCCTTCTTGTTCACCACATGGTCGATGAAGCCGGGATCCTGGTGGCTGAACCCGTTATGGTCCTGCCGCCAGACATGCGAGGTCAGCAGGTAGTTCAACGAGGAGATCGGCTGCCGCCAGGGAATCGCGCGGGACGTCTTCAGCCACTTCGCGTGCTGGTTCACCATCGAGTCGACGATGTGGATGAACGCCTCGTAGCAGGAGAACAGCCCGTGCCGGCCGGTCAGCAGATAGCCCTCGAGCAATCCCTGGCAGGTGTGTTCGCTCAGGATCTCGATGACGCGACCGCCGGGGGCGAGGTGGTCGTCATCCGGCAGGATCTCGGCCTCCCAGGCACGATCGGTCGCCTCGAACACCGCGTTCAGGCGATTGGAGTTGGTTTCATCCGGACCGAAAATGCGGAAGTTCCGCGCGTCGGCGTTCTGACGCAGCACGTCGCGCAGGAACGTGCCCATGATCCGGGTGGACTCGGCATCGTCGCGGCCGGGTTGCTCGACCTGCACGGCGTACTGCGTGAAGTCCGGTAGCCGGAGCGGCCGCCGCAGCACGCCGCCATTGGCGTGCGGATTGGCGCTCATGCGGCGGTCGCCCTGAGGCGCCAGCGCCAGGATGTCCGCCGCCGGCCGCCCGTCGGTGTCGAACAGCTCGTCCGGCTTGTAGCCCTGCATCCATTCCTGCAGCAGGGTCACGTGTTCCGGCTTGTCCATGTCGCCGAACGGCACCTGGTGGGAGCGCCAATAGCCCTCGGTCTTCAGCCCGTCCACGGTCTTCGGTCCAGTCCAGCCCTTCGGGCTACGCAGCACGATCATCGGCCACGCGGGACGTTCCCGTTGGCCGCCACGCGCCGCCGCTTGAACCGCGCGGATGCCGTCGAACGCCTGGTCCATCGCGGCGGCCATGGCCTGGTGCATCGCCGCCGGTTCGTGTCCCTCCACATAGATCGGCGCGTAGCCATAGCCGCGCAGCAGGGAGTCGAGTTCCTGATGCGGGATGCGCGCCAGGATGGTCGGGTTGGCGATCTTGTAGCCGTTCAAATGCAGAATCGGCAGCACCGCGCCGTCCTGCGCCGGATCGAGGAACTTGTTGCCGTGCCAGGACGTCGCGAGCGGCCCGGTCTCGGCTTCGCCATCACCCACCACGCAGGCGGCGATCAGGTCCGGGTTGTCGAGCACCGCGCCGAACGCGTGGAACAGCGAATACCCCAGCTCTCCACCCTCGTGAATCGACCCCGGCGTTTCCGGCGCCGCATGGCTCGGGATTCCGCCAGGAAACGAGAACTGCCGGAACAGCCGGCGCATGCCCTCCGCATCGCGTGAGACCTCGGGGTAGCGCTCGCTATAGGTGCCTTCCAGCCAAGTGCTGGCGACCACGCCCGGCGCGCCGTGCCCCGGCCCCGCGATGAACAGCACGTTCGCATCCCGCGCGCGGATCATGCGGTTCAGGTGCAGGTAGATGAAGTTGAGGCCGGGTGTCGTCCCCCAATGGCCCAGCAGGCGCGGCTTGATGTCTGCGCGGGTAAGCGGCTGACGCAGCAGAGGGTTGTCGAGCAGGTAGACCTGTCCGACGGAGAGGTAGTTGGCAGCGCGCCACCACCGGTCCATGCTCGACAGGTCCTGCGCGGATAGAGGCGTCGTTGCGCGCGTTGCGTCCATGCGAGTCTCCTGCTGCTGTGTCGTCGTAGCCGGCGAGCCGTCGGACCGGTGCTGCACGGGTATGCCCTCGCGATCGCGTGACGGTCACGCACCCGGCGAGTCTGCATACGCCCAATCCCGCCGACTTGCACGCAAACCCTCCGTGTCATCCAGGCCGCCGGGACGCTACGCTGGAAGTTGCGTGCGAAACGAAACAGTGCTCAGGTCACGCGGAGATGATCGGCGACCGCGTGCCTCACGTGTCGCGGGGCATCGACAGACGAAAAGGGCGGCTGCATTTCTCGCGGCCGCGAAACCGATCGCGGAGGAACACATGTCCCAACCGTCCCCATCGCCCCGGGTGCAACGCATCCAGCGAACGGCCCTCGTCCTCCTCGTGCTCAGTGGCGTCGTCAACTACATCGACCGCGCCACCCTCGCGGTCGGCAATCCGCTGATCCGGGAGGAGCTGGGCCTCTCGGTGGCCGACATGGGGCTGCTGCTGTCCGCGTTCCTCTGGGCCTATGCCTTCGCGCAACTGCCCGCGGGTGCGTTGGTCGATCGGTTCGGCCCCCGTCGCATGCTGCCGCTCGCCCTGGGCCTGTGGTCGCTGGCGCAGCTCGCCGGCGGACTGGTCACCAGCTTCGGGCAGTTCTTCATCGCCCGCATGTTCCTGGGCGTCGGTGAGGCACCGCAATTTCCCTCCAGCGCGCGGGTCGTGCGCGACTGGTTCCATATCGGCCGTCGCGGGACGGCGACGGGCATCTGGAACTGCTCCTCCACCCTCGGCACCGCGATCTCGGCGCCGCTGCTCACGGTGCTGATGCTGGCGTTCGGATGGCGGTGGATGTTCGTCATCATGGGCGTCGCGGGGATCGTGGTGGCGCTGCTGTTCTACATGCTGCACCGGGACCCGCGGTCGGTCGAGCTGGATGCGGACGAGCGGGCGTACCTCACCAGTGGCGACGCCGCGGAAGGCGCGACCGAGGTCACCTGGCAGGAATGGAAGCGGCTGTTCGCGTATCGCACCACCTGGGGGATGATCATCGGCTTCTTCGGCACGATCTACGTCACCTGGGTCTACAACGCGTGGCTGCCGGGCTATCTGGAGATGCAGCGGCACATCAGCATCGCGAAGACCGGCTGGATCGCCGCCATCCCCTACATCTTCGGCGTGGTCGGCAGCCTGCTCGGCGGCCGTCTCGCGGACTGGCTGGTGACGCGCGGCGTGTCGCCGATGAACAGCCGCAAATATCCGATGACCGTGTCCCTGCTGCTCACGGCCGGCTTCACCGCCTGGGCCGCGCTGACGCCGAACGACTGGCTGTCGGTCGCCTGCATCTCGATCTCGCTGTTCCTGCTCTACATCTCCTCGGCGACGGCCTGGGCGATGGCGCCCGTGGCGGCGCCGGCGCACTGCACGGCCTCGATCGGCGCGATGCAGAATTTCGGTGGCTATTTCGGTGGCGCGCTGGCGCCGATGCTCACCGGATTCATCGTGCAGGCGACGGGCTCCTTCGTCCCGGCGCTGCTGCTGGCGGGCGCGGTCGCGCTGTGCGCGGCGATCGGCTACTTCCTGGTGGTCGGGGATCCGGTGCCGGCGATGGACGAGCTGCCGGGGGCGTCGTTCGCGCGAAGCTGAGTCGCGCGGCGGTCAGTGGCCAAGCAGCGCGAGCGCGACTTCGATGCAGATCAGCGCGACGACCGCGGCCTCCATCAGGGCCGCGCGGCCACTGGACGCTTCATCGTACAGTGCGGCGTAGGTGTCGCGCACGATCGCCAGCTTGCGGTCCACGGCCGCACTGACCGTCTGCACCCGGAACAGGTCGAGCGCGGCGCCATACACGCGCGCCAGGTACACGTCCTCGGTCACCTGCAGCGCGTTGTCGACGCGTTCGGTGAGTTCCGTGACCTCGGCGACCAGCGCGTAGAGGTTTCTCGCGAGTCGTGCGAAGCGGCGCGAGGCGAAGAGGGACGGCGTGCGCTGCGTGCCCTCGACGAGGTCGTACATCCGCGGCAATTCGGCATCCAGCAGCTCGTCGTAGTAGCGCATCTCCAGCAACTGCGCGTTCGCGACCTCCAGCACGTCCAGCACGTCCGAATCGCCGCGCGGTTCGTAGATGAAGGCGCGGTCCCAGGTGAGCACCACGAGGTCGTCCGCATAGTAGGAGAAGCGGCGCGCCAGCAGGTCGCCGCGGGCGCTGGCGGAGAGCGGCCGCGTCTCACCCGAGAGCAGCGGCACCAGATCCACGCGCGCCAGCAGCGCCTCGGCGGAGAGTGGCGCGTCGAACGCCTCGACCATCCCCAGCAGGTAGTCCTCCTCGAGCGTCGTGCTGGTCGGTCGCTCCAGCGCGTCGGCGAAGTCGCGCCGGACCTGTTCGAGCAGCGCGGCCCAGGGGGCGCGGGTGGCGTCGGCGACGGCGTGAGCGACGGCGTTCAGCCGCGCCGCGTAGGCCGCGAAGCCCAGGCCGCCGGCGGGTATCTGCAGCGCCAGCGTCACGGCGCCGAAATCGTAGAGCCGCGCCAGCACGCTCGCGGCGACCGGGCCGGTCGGGAGGTCCAGTTGCACGGAGGGGAGGGAGATCTCCAGCGGCGGCACGCCGAACGCCACCGCCTTGGCCGGCGTCGACACCAGCCGTCCGCGGCTGCTCGGGCGGCCGACGCGATCGGTCCATAGGCGTTCCGCGCGCGGCAGGTCGATCGCATAGGCGATGTCGAACAGCCGCAGCGCGATCACGGACCCGGTGACGACCACCGGCTCCGGTTGCATGTCGCTCTGGCGCATCTCGGACATGGGGCGGACCATGCGCAAACGGAACGGGCCTGTCCACCGCGAGATGGACAGGCCCGCACGTGCCAGGTCGACGAAATCAGGTCGAGTAGTCGGAGAACGCGACGCCGGAGAAGCGTGCGCGGTAGTCGGTGCGCACGTTCACCACCGCGACCATGCCTTCATCCACCTTCGCCTGGGCACGTTCCAGCGCCGGGCGGATGTCCTCGGCCTTGGTGATGTATTCGCCGTAGCCGCCGAGCGCCTCGCAGATCTTGTCGTAACGCGTGTAACCAAGATCGCGGCCCGGCTTCTCCCGGTTCGGGTCGCCGGTCCAGCCGCCGTTCAGGCTGACCACGACCAGCAGCGGGATCTTGTGACGGATCGCGGTGTCCAGCTCCATCACGTTGAGACCGAGGCTGCCGTCGCCATGGACAACGATCACCTGCTTGTCGGGCTTGGCGACCTTGGCGCCGACGCCGAACGGCAGGCCCACGCCCATGGTGCCGAACGGGCCGGAGTTGAGCCGGTGGCCGGGCGAGAAGGTCGGCATGGTCAGCCGGCCGTAGTTCAGCGTCTCCTGCCCATCGACGCACAGGATGGCGTCGCGCTTGGCGAAGTTCTTCACCTCTTCCAGCATGCGCACGGGGTGGATGTCGCCGTCCTCGGCGTATTTGTTCGCTCCGGCGGAGGCGCGCTTCGCGGTTTCTCCTTCGGCGAGTTTCTGCCGCCAGGATTTGTAGCTGTCGGCGTTGACCTTGCCCTTGACGCCGTCCAGGAGCTGGCCGAGCACCATCTTGCAGTCGCCGACGATGGGGATGTCGACGTAGCGCGCGGCGGTGCTGATCTCGGCCGGATCGATGTCGATGCGGGCGATCTTGGCGGTGGGCCCGAAGCGCGGCGGCGACGCGTGGCCGATGATGTAGTTCATGCGCGTGCCGAGCACGATGATCAGGTCGGCGTCGCGGAACGCGTTGGAGCGCATCGACATGAAGGAGCACGGGTGGTCGTCGGGCACCACGCCGCGGCCTTGCGGGGTGGTGTAGAACGGGATGCCCGCGGCCTCGACGAAGGCCTGCATCTCCGCCCAGGCGCGCGACCAGATGACGCCGGAGCCGGACACGATCACCGGCTGCTTCGCCTCCGCCAGCGCCTTCACCAGCGCGTCGACCTGGCGCGGGTCGCCGAGCGGGCGGCTTTCCAGCAGCGGGCGTCCGGCGAAGCTCCAATCGACCAGGTTCTCGTCGATCTTCTGGTAGAGCATGTCGCCGGGGCAATCGAGGTAGACCGGACCGGGCTTGCCGGACATGGCCTTCTGGATGCCGAAGTTGATCTGCTGCGGGATGCGCTTGAGGTTGATCAGCCGGTCGACATGCTTGGTGCAGCCGCGCAGCAGTTCGACCTGATCGATTTCCTGGAACACCTGGCGGCCGAACTGCGAGATCGGGCTTGATCCGCCGAGCGCGACCACGGGGCAGCAATCGACATAGGCGTTGGCGATGCCGGTGATCAGGTTGGTGACGCCCGGGCCGGAGGCCGCCATGCAGACCGAGGGTTCCTGCAGCAGGCGGCTATAGGCCTGGCATGCGAAGGCGGCCGCTTGTTCGTGGCGGACGTCGATCATGCGGATGCCTTCCTTGATGCAGGTGGCCTCGGCCAGCAGCATCGGTCCGCCCATGATGAAGAACAGGTCGCGGATGCCTTCCTTCTGCAGGCATCGCGCGATGATTTCGGAGCCGGTCAGTTCGGCCATCTCGTCTGTCTCCTCTCGGGTTGTTCGTGCTGGTGCCGGCGTGCGTCATCGCGGGTCATGGTGCCGGCCATGCATGGGGCAGGGTGAGGGTTGTGCTTGCGGCATCGTGCCGGTGGGGTTGGCCGGGTCGAGCCCGGCCATGACGGTTGGCTGGTGGTGCGTGCCGGCGCCCCTTGCGGCGGGGGGTGCTGCTTGCGGCATCGTGCCGGTGAGGGGTGCTGCTTGCGGCATCGTGCGGGTGGGGTTGGCCGGGTCGAGCCCGGCCATGACGGTTGGCTGGTGGCGCGTGCCGGCGCCCCTTGCGGCGGGGGGTGCTGCTTGCGGCATCGTGCCGGTGGGGTTGGCCGGGTCGAGCCCACTGCTGTCCGGCTTATGCATGAGCGAGGCTGAAGCTAAGCTGTTGGTCCACCTGTGCTTTGTCTGGGGGTGGCGGATGGAGCAGTCCGTTCATGCTCCTGCGCTGGAACAGGGTGGCACTGATCAGTCGGAA
>JAFKLG010000009.1 GCA_017304945.1 Rhodospirillales bacterium | reverse complement strand
CTCGTCCCCCACGTCATGGCCGGCCTTGAGCCGGCCATCCTCACCGGCATCATGCCTCGGGGATGGCCGGCTCGAGGCCGGCCATGACGCGTTGTGGCGTCAGCCGCCCTCCACCACCCATCCGCGTCTCCCCCTTGCCCGCGGGCCCATTCTCCGGCACCCTCCGCGTCGAAATCGTTCGATGTCGAAGGATTGCCCATGGCGACCCGTCCGAACCGGCTTCCCGGCCTCAATTTCGATCTCGGCGAAACCGCCGACATGCTCCGCGCCCAGGTCGAAGCGTTCTCGGCCGACGAGATCGCGCCTCGCGCCGCGGAGATCGACCGCGACAACGCCTTCCCCATGGATCTCTGGCGCAAGTTCGGCGAGCTCGGCGTCCTCGGCATCACGGTCGAGCCCGAATACGGCGGGGCCGGCATGGGCTATCTCGAGCATGTCGTGGCGATGGAGGAAATCTCCCGCGCCTCCGCCTCGGTCGGGCTCTCCTACGGCGCCCATTCCAACCTCTGCGTCAACCAGATCCGCCGCAACGGCTCCGAGGACCAGAAGAAACGGTATCTGCCGAAACTGATCAGCGGCGAGCACGTCGGGGCCCTCGCCATGAGCGAGCCGGGAGCCGGCTCCGACGTGGTCGGCATGCGCACCCGCGCGGAGAAGCGCGGCGATCGCTGGGTGCTGAATGGCGGCAAGATGTGGATCACCAACGGCCCAGATGCCGACGTGCTGGTGATCTACGCCAAGACCGATCCGGAAGCCGGCCCCCGCGGCATCACCGCCTTCCTGGTCGAGAAGGGCTTCAAGGGTTTCTCTACCGCGCAGAAACTCGATAAGCTGGGCATGCGCGGCTCCAACACCTGCGAACTCGTGTTCCAGGATTGCGAAGTGCCGGAAGAGAACGTCCTCGGCTCCGTCGGGCGCGGCGTGAACGTGCTGATGAGCGGTCTCGACTACGAGCGCGCGGTGCTGGCCGCAGGCCCGATCGGCATCATGCAGGCCTGCATGGACGTCGTCGTGCCCTATGTGCACGAGCGGAAGCAGTTCGGTCAGGCGATCGGCGAGTTCCAGCTCATGCAGGGCAAGCTCGCCGACATGTACACCACGATGAATGCCGCGAAGGCCTATGTGTACGCGGTCGCGAAGGCCTGCGACCGCGGCGAGACCACGCGCAAGGACGCCGCTGGCGCGATCCTCTACGCCGCCGAGAAGGCGACCTGGATGGCGCTGGAAGCGATCCAGGCGCTGGGCGGCAACGGCTACATCAACGACTATCCGACCGGCCGGCTGCTGCGCGACGCCAAGCTCTACGAGATCGGCGCTGGCACCAGCGAGATCCGCCGCATGCTGATCGGGCGCGAGCTGTTCGCGGAGACGGCGTGATCGCGGCGTGGCTGTCGTGCGGCGGGAGGGTTGGGTGAAACCGCAGATGAACGCGGATGAACGCAGATGGGCCGGTGCCGACGGCATGGGTCCTGCGACATGCCCCACGCCGATCGAAGGCGCTGCGCGCGGCGGAGCCGCCTTCCTCGCAGCGATGCCGCGCGAGACGCACAAGCCTGGCGCACGGCACGACCCCATCCGCGTTCATCCGCGTTCATCTGCGGTTTCATGCACGCGCGCGGATCACCCCCGTCGCTTCGGCAGTCCTTCCGCACCGGCAAACGCGCGCGCAGATCACCCCCACCCACCGGACCCAGCGTCGAACCAGGCCGAGGCCGCATGATCCTCCGCTCCGACATCACCCCGCACGGCCCTGACTTCGCCGCCAATGCCGCAGCAATGCGCGCCCTGGTCGAGGACCTGCGCGCCCGCGTCGCCGAAGCGAGCCTCGGTGGCGGCGAGACTGCACGCGAGCGGCACCTCTCGCGCGGCAAGCTGCTGCCGCGCGATCGCGTCGCCGGCCTGATCGATCCCGGCTCGCCCTTTCTCGAACTCTCGCAACTCGCGGCGTCCGGCATGTATGGCGGGGAGGTGCCGTCGGCTGGCATCGTCACCGGCATCGGCCGCGTCTCCGGCCGCGAGTGCGTGATCGTCGCCAACGACGCGACGGTGAAGGGCGGTACCTACTTCCCGGTCACGGTGAAGAAGCACCTGCGCGCGCAGGAGATCGCCCGCGCCAACCGACTTCCTTGTCTGTATCTCGTGGATTCCGGCGGCGCCTTCCTGCCGATGCAGGACGAGATCTTCCCCGACCGCGAGCATTTCGGCCGCATCTTCTTCAACCAGGCCAATCTCTCGGCGGCCGGCATTCCGCAGATCGCGGTGGTGATGGGCTCCTGCACCGCAGGTGGCGCCTACGTGCCGGCGATGTCGGACGAGAGCATCATCGTGCGCAAGCAGGGCACGATCTTCCTGGGCGGCCCGCCGCTGGTGCAGGCGGCCACGGGCGAGATCGTCAGCGCCGAGGATCTCGGCGGCGCCGACGTGCATGCCCGCACCTCGGGCGTGGTTGATCACTACGCGCAGAACGACCGGCACGCGCTCGCGATCTGCCGCCGCATCGTGGCTGGGCTCAACCGCGACAAGCAGGTGGCGCTCGCGACACGCGCGCCGGAACCGCCGCGCTACGATCCGGCCGAACTGCATGGCGTGGTTCCGGCCGACCTGCGCACCCCCTATGACGTGCGCGAGGTGATCGCGCGGCTGGTCGACGGCAGCGTCTTCGACGAGTTCAAGCGCCTGTATGGCACGACGCTCGTCTGCGGCTTCGCGCATCTCTACGGCTATCCGGTCGGCATCATCGCCAACAACGGGATCCTGTTCAGCGAGTCGTCGCTGAAGGGCGCGCATTTCATCGAGCTCTGCTGCCAGCGCGGCATTCCGCTGCTGTTCCTGCAGAACATCACCGGGTTCATGGTGGGACGAAAATACGAATCAGGTGGCATCGCCAAGGACGGCGCCAAGCTGGTCACGGCCGTCTCGACCGCCGCGGTGCCGAAGCTCACGTTGATCATCGGCGGCAGCTACGGTGCCGGCAACTACGGCATGTGCGGCCGCGCCTACGACCCGCGCTTCCTGTTCATGTGGCCGAACGCGCGCATTTCGGTGATGGGGGGCGAGCAGGCCGCCGGCGTGCTCGCGACCGTGCGTGGCAAGTTCGACAGCCCCGAGGCTGAGGAATCCTTCAAGGCGCCGATCCGCGCGCAATACGAGGCGCAGGGCAATCCGTACTACGCGACGGCGCGGCTGTGGGATGACGGGGTGATCGACCCGGCGGATTCGCGCCGCGTTCTCGGCCTCGCGCTCTCGGCCGCCCTCAATGCCCCGGTGAACGAGACGCGCTTCGGCGTGTTCCGCATGTGAGAGGCGCGATGTTCCGCACGCTCCTGATCGCCAATCGCGGCGAGATCGCCGTCCGCATCGCCCGCACCGCGCGGCGCATGGGAATCGAGACGATCGCCGTGTTCTCCGAAGCCGATGCCGACGCGCTCCATGTGCAGGTGGCCGACCGAGCGGTGCCGATCGGACCGGCGGCCGCGCGTGACTCCTACCTGAATATCGGCCGCATCCTGGACGCGGCCCGCGCGACCGGGGCCGAGGCGATCCATCCCGGCTACGGCTTCCTCTCCGAGAACCCGGCATTTGCCGAAGCCTGCACCGAGGCCGGGATCATCTTCGTCGGGCCACCCGCCGCCGCGATGCGTGCCATGGGCTCCAAGTCGGCCGCCAAGGCGCTGATGGAGCGGTCTGGCGTGCCGCTGCTGCCGGGCTATCACGGCGACACGCAGGATCCCGACTTCCTCGCCGACCAGGCCACCCGTATCGGCTTCCCGCTGGTGATTAAGGCGGTCTCCGGCGGCGGCGGGCGCGGCATGCGGGTGGTTTCCGCCGCAACCGAATTCGCGGCGGCGCTCGCCTCGGCGCGGCAGGAATCCGCCTCCGCCTTCGGCGATGACCGGGTCCTGATCGAGCGCTATCTCGAGCGTCCGCGCCACATCGAGGTTCAGGTCTTCGCCGACACCCATGGCAACGCCGTGCACCTGTTCGAGCGCGACTGCTCCGCCCAGCGCCGGCACCAGAAGGTGCTCGAGGAAGCGCCGGCACCCGGCCTGTCGCCCGACCGCCGCGCCGCGATGGGGGCCGCCGCGGTCGCCGCCGCGCAGGCGGTCGGCTATGTCGGCGCCGGCACGGTGGAGTTCGTCGCGGATGCCGACGGGTTCTTCTTCCTCGAGATGAACACGCGGCTCCAGGTCGAGCACCCGGTCACCGAGATGGTCACCGGCTTCGACCTCGTGGAATGGCAACTTCGCGTCGCCGCGGGCGAGACGCTGCCGGCGACGCAGGCTGAGATCGGCCTCTCCGGCCACGCCATCGAGGCGCGCGTCTATGCCGAGGATCCGGCACGCGACTTCGCCCCCTCGATCGGCCGGCTGACGGCATTTCGCATGCCGGCGCCCGGTGCGGAGATACGGATCGATACCGGGTTCGTTGCTGGTGATACGATCTCGATCCACTACGATGCGATGCTCGCCAAGGTGATCTGCCACGGGCCGACCCGTGATGCGGCGTTGCGCAATCTGCAGCTTGCCCTGAACGACTCCACCATCGCCGGCGTCGCCAGCAACCTCGACCTGCTCGGTCGCATTGCCGCACATCCCGCCTTCGCCGCGGGCGGCATCGACACCGGCTTCATCGCGCGCGAGGCCGCGACCCTGCTGGCGCCAGCCCCCACGCCGTCAGCCGCGGTGCTGGCGGCCGCCACGCTTGCGGAGCTGCTGGCCGAACAGGAGGAGGCCGATCGCGCCGCTGCCGCCAGCGGCGATCCGCATTCGCCGTGGCATGCCCGTGACCAGTGGTGGGTCAACGCCGCACCGACGCGCGAGCTGGTCTTCCATGCCGGCGAGGCGACACATCCCGTCCAGGTGCAGCGCGACGGCGATGCCTGGCGGCTCACGATCGGCGCGGCGGTGCTGCGCGGATCGGCGCGGCGAGGTGCGGAGGGCGCCCTGCTGCTGGATCTCGATGGCATGCGCAGCCGCTGCCTCGTCGCGCGGGACGGAGAGGCGCTCACGCTGCGGCAGGATGGCGAGACCTATCGGCTTCGACTGCCCGATCCGATTGCCGGCGCCGAGGACGCGGACGATGCCGGCGACCGGCTGCTCGCGCCCATTCCGGGCCAGGTGACGCAGGTCCTGGTCGCCCCCGGCGAGTCCGTCACCCGCGGTCAGGTGCTGGTGGTGCTCGAGGCGATGAAGACCGTGTTCCGCCTGACGGCCCCCGCTGACGCCACGGTCGAGGCGGTCGCCTGCGCGGCAGGCGGCATGGTGCAGGAAGGCCAGGTGCTGGTGAGTTTCGCCACCGCCGAGGGGTAGTACGCCCTCGATGTCATGGCTGTTGCAGGGCGCTATGCGCCCGCGTCCTGCTTCGCCTTCAGTTCCAACAGCGGCAGCAGCACCGCATCGCGGTCGCGCACCAGCTCCTGCATCGAGCGTCCATGCGCCTCCGCCTGCACGCCCTCGATCAACTGCCGGCACGTCTCCTCCGACAGTTCGGGCGTCGTCATCGTCGCCCACCACGCCTCGAAGGCCGGCTTGAACTGATGCAGCATGTGCGGCATCCCGCCTTCGCCGCCGCCGAGATGGAACGTCATGTGCGGCCCCATCGCCGCCCAGCGCAGGCCGGGGCCGGCGCTGACCGCGGTGTCCACATCCTCGACCGAGGCGAGCCCGCTCGCCACCGCGCTCACCGCCTCCCGCCACAGCGCCGCCTGCAGGCGGTTGGCGAGGTGGCCGCGCGCTTCCTTGCGGATGTGGATCGCCTTCTTGCCGATGTGCCGGTAGAAATCGAGGCACCACTGCACCGTCTCCGCGGAGGTGTCGCGTCCGCCCACCACCTCCACCAGCGGGATCAGGTGCGGCGGATTGAACGGATGCCCGACCGCGAAGCGGGCCGCGGAGGCCAGCCCCGCCTGCATCTCGCTCATCAGCAGGCCCGAGGTGGAGGAGGCGAGGATCGTCCCGGCCGGCATCGCGCGGTCAAGCCGCCCGTACAGCTCCCGCTTGACTTCCAGCCGTTCGGGCGCGTTCTCCTGCACGAATTGCGCCTCCGCCACCGCGTCCTCCGGCGTCGCGCAGAACCGCCAGGTGTCGGGCGCGGCGCCCGGGACCATGCCGATGCGCTGCATCGCGGGCCAGGCCTCGGCCACGTAGCGGCGCACATAGGCTTCTGCCTCGGGCCGCGGATCCCAGACCGTCACCATCATGCCGCGCGCCAGGAACCACGCGGCCCAGCTCGCCCCGATCGTGCCGGCTCCCAGCACGGCGGCGCGGGTCACCTCGGTCGGTTGCGTCATGGCGCGTCTCCTGTTCCAGTCGTCGTCGTTCGGCTATCTGTACCCGCATCGGCCGAACGCCGATAGGAGGACACGTGCCAACAGACTCCGACGCCGCCAACCTGCGGCCCGAAGCCGAGAGCGTCGCCCTGGACTGGCCCGCGCTGCGGGCGCATCTCGCCGCCGCGGGGAAGACGTTGCAGATCGAGCCGCCGCCGCGGCAGTTCGCGGGCGGCCTCGCCAACCTGAACTACCTCGTCGTGCTCGACGGCACGCCGGCCGTGTTGAGGCGCCCGCCGATGGGCGAACTGCCGGCCGGGAGCCACGACATGGCGCGCGAGCATCGGATCCTCTCGCGGTTGCCGGATGCGCTGCCCTTTGTGCCGCGCAGCCTTTATTTCTGCGACGACCCCGCGGTGATCGGGCAGCGCTTCCAGATCCTGGAATACCGGCCGGGCCTGGTGATCCGCGAGCATGTGCCCCCCGACCTCGCGCACCGGCCGGAGATCGGCGACCGGCTCTCCCATGTACTGCTGGAGACGCTGGCCGCGATCCATGCCGTGGACACCGCCGCGATCGGACTCGACGATCTCGGTCGTCCGGATGGGTTCCTTGCGCGTGCCGTCACCGGCTGGCGCAAGCGCGGACTGGCGGCGAAGGAGGACGGCACCGAGACGCTGCACCAGGAGGTGGGAACCTGGCTCGAACGGCATCTGGTGCCGGACGGTGCGCCGGGGCTGCTGCACAACGACTACAAGCTGAACAACATGATCCTCGACCCGCAGGACTTCTCGCCGCGCGCCGTGGTGGATTGGGATCAGGGCACGCGCGGCGACCCGCTGTTCGATTTCGCGACCCTGTTGAGCTACTGGATCCACGCCGACGATCCGCCCGCGATGCACGACATGGCGCAGATGCCGGCCGACGAGGCCTGTCTCTGGCCGCGCCAGCAGGCGGTCGCGGAATACGCGCGGATCACCGGCCGCGACGTCTCCGACTTCCTGTTCCATCGTGTGCTCGCGATGTACAAGCTTTCGGTGATCTTCCTGCAGCTGGGGCTGCGCTACCGCACTGGCGCAACCACCGATCCGCGCTATGCGCCGCTCAGCGGGATCGGCACCGGCATCCTGCAATTCACCCACGAGATCGCGCAAAGGCGCGCGTTCTGATGCGCTTTCCCCTGCCCGCCGGACCCAGCGCCGCCCCCGCGTCGCGGCCTCCACTTCCCCCGTGTCATGGCCGGCGCAGGCCGGCCGTCCACGACTTCGGAGCGCACGGAAGTTCGTGGATGGCTGCGGCGAGCGCAGCCATGACACGCGGCACGCGCCCCCGCACCGCCTGACACGGTCCGCACCGTCGATAAGAGGAACGCCGAATGGACTTCTCCCTCCCCCCCGACCTGATCGAACTCCAGCAGCGGACCCGTGATTTCATCCGCAACGAGATCATCCCGCTCGAGGGCGACCCGCGCCAGACGCATCATGGCCCCACGGAGGAGTTTCGCCAGGAACTCGTCGCCCTCGCCCGCAAGGCCGGCCTCGTCGCCCCGCATGTCGGCCCCGCATTCGGCGGGCTCGGACTGAACAACGTCGGCAAGGCGATCGTGTTCGAGGAGGCCGGCTACTCGCTTCTCGGCCCCGTCGCGATGCACATCTTCGCCCCCGACGAAGGCAACATGCACCTGATGGAGGTGGTCGCGACCGAGGAGCAGAAGGAGCGCTGGCTGCGCCCGCTCGCCGCCGGCAAGACCCGCTCCTGCTTCTGCATGACCGAACCCGCACCGGGCGCCGGCTCCGATCCCGCGGCGCTCGCCACCACCGCGGTGAAGGACGGCAACCACTACGTCATCAACGGCACCAAGTGGTTCATCACCGGCGCGGAAGGGGCCGCCTTCGCGATCATCATGGCGAAGGACGAGGACGGCAACGCCACCATGTTCCTCGCCGACATGGACACGCCCGGCATCGAGATCGTGCGCGCCATGAACAGCCTGGACCACGCCTTCGCCGGCGGCCATGCGGTGGTGAAGTTCAACAACCTCCGCGTCCCCGCGAGCGACATCCTGGGCGAGCCCGGCAAGGGGTTCCGCTACGCCCAGGTCCGCCTCGCCCCGGCACGTCTCACGCATTGCATGCGGTGGCTGGGCGCCGCCCGCCGCGCGCACGACATCGCCACCGGCTATGCGCAGAAGCGCGAGGTGTTCGGCGCCAAGCTGGTCGCGCACGAGGGCGTCGGCTTCATGCTGGCTGACAACGAGATGGATATCCGCATGAGCCGCCTGTCCATCTGGCACACCGCCTGGACGCTCGACCAGGGCTCGCGCGGGACAGTCGAATCCTCGATGTCGAAAGTCTTCTGCTCGGAGGCGATCTGGCGTGTGGTCGATCGCTGCGTGCAGGTGCTGGGCGGCCAGGGCGTCACCGACGAGACGCTGGTCGCGCGCATCTTCAACGAGGTGCGCGGCTTCCGCATCTATGACGGCCCCTCCGAAGTGCACCGCTGGAGCATCGCCCAGCGCATCGCCCGCAACGGAGCCAACTGGTGAGCGCCCCCGATTTCGACCTCACCGGCAAGGTCGCGATCGTCACCGGCGCGGGCCGCGGCATCGGCCGCGGCATGGCGGCCGGCCTCGCGCGTCACGGCGCCTTCGTCGTCCTGACGGGCCGCACCCGCGCGACGCTGGAGGAAGCGGCGGGAGAGATCGGCGCCAACTCCATGGTGTTCACCGCCGACGTGTCGCAGGAAGCCGACGTGCTGTCATTGCGCGACGCGGTGCTCGCGCGCGCCGGCAAGATCGACGTGCTGGTCAACAACGCCGGCGTGAACCCGATCTTCAAGGGGGTCGAGCGCACCAGCCTCGACGAGTGGCGGCACATCATCGACATCAACCTCACCGGCGTGTTCCTGTGCTGCAAGCACCTGGGCGGCGCGATGACCGAAGGCGGCTCGATCATCAACGTCTCCTCGGTCGCCGGCCATGGTGGGCTGCCGCGATCGGTGCCCTATTGCGCCTCCAAGGGCGGCGTGGAACTGCTGACCAAGGCGCTCGCGCTCGATTGGGCGAAGCGCGGCGTGCGGGTGAACACGCTGGCGCCCGGATGGGTCGACACCGACCTGACGCACGGTCTGCTCGAACACGACACCCACGGCACCCGCCTCCTCGAGCGCACCCCGCTCGGGCGCTTCGCGCGGCCGAACGACATGGCGGGCGGCGTGGTGTTCCTGGCCTCCGACGCGTCGGCGTTCATGACCGGACAGAGCCTGGTGATCGACGGCGGCTGGGGCGCGGAGTAGCGCGCGCCCTTCGCCAGGACGACGCGCCGCTGCCGCGGCTCCTCTGTGTCATGGCCGCGCTTGTCGCGGCCATCCACGTCTTTCGGTGTGATACGAAGCCGTGGATGGCCGGCCATGACGGTCATGGGCCTACCGGTTGAACTGCTCGTCCTCCGGCACGTTGGCGTCGGGCGGCACGTAGAGGGACGCGCATTCCCCGACCAGCAACCCGCCCTCCAGCACCAGGTCGTCACGGAACGCGTCGCGGATGAAGTCGACGGTGTCGAGGTGGCGGTCCTCGAAATACATGCGATGCACGTCGTCCCGCCCGGCGCCATACACGATCCGCCCGATCTTCCCCCAGATCGAGGCCATGGTGCACATCCCGCATGGCTGCAGCGTCGTGTACATCGTCGTGCCGCGGAACTCGTGCGTGTGCAGCCGTTCGCCGGCGCGGCGCATCGTGACGATCTCGGCATGCGCCGTCGGGTCCATGCGGAGGTCGACCTCGTTGAACCCCTCGGCGATCAGGCTGCCGTCCCGCACGATCACGCAGCCGATCGGGTTGGCCCCCTCCGTCGCCTCGGCCTGCCGCGCCAGCGCAATCGCGCGGCGCATCCATCGTTCGTCGTCACGGTCCGGCATGCGCATCCTCCATGCATCGCATGAAGGGCAGGGGAGACCCACCGCAACCCTGTTCACCGCATCCTGACGGCCCAGTTTACATGACGATCGTAATGCCCTACCCAATGTCCTACGCTCTGGGACACGGAGACAGGAGACGCCAATGACCGAAGCCTGCATCGTCGGCTGGGCCCACTCGCCGTTCGGCAAGCTCGAGGACCCCGACATCGAATCGCTGATCGGGCGGGTCGCCGGCGCGGCCATCGCCGATGCCGGGATTGCCCCGCACGACATCGATGCGAGCTTCGTGAGCCTGTTCAACAACGGGTTCTCGGCGCAGGACTTCCCCGCCTCGCTCGTCTTGCAGCACGTGCCGGAACTGCGCTTCAAGCCCATCACCCGGTTCGAGAACGCCTGCGCCTCGGGCTCCGCCGCGGTGTACGGCGCGCGTGACTTCCTGCTGTCCGGGCGCGGCAAGTTCGCGCTGGTGATCGGCGTCGAGAAGATGACGGCGACCGGCGGCAAGGAAGTCGGCGACATCCTGCTCAAGGCCTCCTACCAGAAGGAGGAGGCGGATATTCCGGCGGGATTCGCCGGCGTGTTCGGCCGCATCGCGGAGAAGTATTTCCAGCGCTACGGCGACCAGTCCGACGCGCTGGCCGCGATCGCCGCGAAGAACCACAAGAACGGGGTCGACAATCCGTATGCGCAGATGCGCAAGGATCTGGGGTACGAGTTCTGCCGCGCCGTGTCGGAGAAGAATCCGTACGTCGCGCCGCCGCTGAAGCGCACGGACTGCTCGCTGGTGTCCGATGGCGCCGCCGCCCTGGTGCTCGCCGACGAGGAGACCGCGAAGGCGCTGGGCAAGGCGGTGCGCTTCCGCGCCGCCGTGCAGGTGAACGACTTCCTGCCGATCAGCAAGCGCGACATCACGCAGTTCGAGGGGGCCCGCGAGGCCTGGACCCGCGCGCTCGCCGCCGCGGACCGCAAGCTGGAAGACCTGTCCTTCGTCGAATCGCATGACTGCTTCACCATCGCGGAACTCCTCGAATACGAGGCGATGGGGCTGACGGCGCCGGGGCAGGGCGCGCGGGCGGTGCTCGAGGGCTGGACCGCGAAGGACGGCAAGCTGCCGGTGAACGTCTCGGGCGGGCTGAAGGCGAAGGGCCACCCGATCGGCGCAACCGGCGTGTCGATGCACGCGATCACCGCGATGCAGCTCACCGGCCAGGCGCCTGCGGGCATGCAGTTGCCGAAGGCGGATCTGGGCGCGGTGTTCAACATGGGCGGCGCCGCGGTGGCGAACTACGTGTCCATTCTCGAGCCGGTCCGGTAGGGGAGGGCGCGCGCCGGGTCGGGGCGCGCTGGGCTGACGGCTGCGGCGGGCTGACGGTCGCGCCGAGGGGCCGTGGGTCGTGGAGGGCCGGCCTGCGCCGGCCATGACACGGGAGTACAACCGGCCATGACACGGGAGCACGGCCGACCTGACGGGGGGATCCTCAGCGGCCGCGACACGCAGTGTCATGGCCGCCGAAGGGCGGCCATCCACGACTTCGGCACGCTCGCCCAATCGCGCCAGCACGCCTCGCCGCCCCCTCGGCCGCACGCCGTTCCTCCGCCATCGCCGGGCGGTCGCACCTCGCGCCCCGGCCCATGACGGCCCGCATCCGACCGGCTACTCTCCGCGCGCACTCACTCGTCCCAGGAGGCGTCCCTGATCCCGACGGCCAATCTCGCCGACCTGCTGCTGCAGACCGCGCGGCGCCTGCCCGACCGGCCGGCGCTGATCTGGCGCGACACCACCTGGAGCTGGGCCGACCTCACGCGGCGCGTGCAGGCGGCCGCCGGTGCGTTGCGAGCGCAGGGCGTTCAGCACGGCGATCGCATCCTGCTGCACGCGCGCAACTCGAATGCCGTGCTGGAGACGATGTTCGCGTCCTGGATGATCGGCGCGACCTGGGTGCCGGCCAATTTCCGTCTCACCCCGCCGGAGGTCGCCTACCTCGCCCAGTCCTCCGGCGCCGCGGTCCATATCTTCGACAGTGCCTTCCCCGACCACGCCGCCGCGGCCCGCGCGGAGAATCCGGCCTGCCGGCTGGAGATCGCGATTGGTGAGGGGGCCCTGACCTGGGAGTCGCTGACCGAACACCCCGACCCGCTCGTCCGCGCGGTCGACGTGGACCGCGACCATCCGGCGTGGTTTTTCTACACGTCGGGCACGACCGGCCGGCCCAAGGCGGGCGTGCTGACGCATGGGCAGTTGAATTATGTCGTCTGCAACCATCTCTGCGACCTGATGCCTGGCACCACCGAGCAGGACGTCTCCCTGGTGGTCGCGCCGCTGTCGCACGGGGCCGGCGTGCACGCTTTGCCGCAGGTCGCGCGCGGTGCGGCCAGTGTGCTGCTGCCGAGCGAGAAGCTGGATTGCGAGGAGGCGTGGCGGCTGGTGGAGCGGCACCGGGTGACCAACATGTTCACCGTCCCCACCATCCTGACCATGCTGACGCGGCATGAGGCGGTGGATCGCTACGACCATTCGGCCCTGCGCTACGTGATCTATGCCGGCGCACCGATGTATCGCGCCGACCAGGTGCATGCGTTGCGCAAGCTGGGCCGCGTCCTCGTGCAGTATTTCGGCCTGGGCGAGGTGACCGGCAACATCACCGTGCTTCGCCCCGACCAGCACAGCGAGGACGACGCGGAGATGCCGGTCGGCAGTTGCGGCCTGCCGCGGGTCGGCATGACGGTCGCGATCCTGGACGAGACCGGCCAGGAAGTGCCGGCCGGCACCACCGGCGAGCTATGCGTGCGCGGGCCCGGCGTGTTCGCGGGCTATCACGGCAATCCCGATGCGACCGAGGCCGCCTTTCGCAACGGGTGGTTCCACACCGGCGATCTCGGCCACATGGACGCAAGCGGGTTCTTCTACATCACCGGCCGCGCCTCCGACATGTACATCTCGGGCGGCTCCAACGTGTATCCGCGTGAGATCGAGGAGGCGTTGCTGCTGCACCCCGCCGTGCGGGAGGCGTGCGTGCTGGGCGTGCCGCACGAGAAATGGGGCGAGACCGGCGTTGCGGTGCTGGTCCTGGAGGACGATGCACAGGTCACCGACGCGGAGTTGCTGGCGCATCTCGACGGCCGGCTGGCCAAGTACAAATGGCCGACCCGTTTCGCGGTGTGGCCGGAGCTGCCCAAGTCGGGCTACGGCAAGGTGACCAAGCGGGAGGTGCGGCGGCTGCTGGACGAGGCGGCGGCCTGAGCCGCCTTGGGCTCTCGTCGAGCCTGCGTGACGTCGTCCACAAGCCCCGCGGCGACCACGCTCATCAGCCGGCCGGACGTCGTGGATGGCCGGCCTGCGCCGGCCATGACACGGGTAGCGGCCTGCGCCGGCCATGACACGGGTAGCGGCCTGCGCCGGCCATGACACGGGGAGCGGTCTGCGCCGGCCATGACACGGGGGCGGTCTCCGCCGCCTCGCGCACGCCCCCGGCCGCAATCAGGGCGTGATCGCGACCTTCAGCACGCCGTCGCGCTGATGGCTGAACAGGTCGTAGGCGGCCTCGATGTCGTCCAGCTTGAACCGGTGCGTGACCAGCGGCTTCAGGTCCACCCGCCCGCCGGCGATCACGCTCATCAGCCGGCGCATGCGCTCCTTCCCGCCGGGACAGAGTGTCGTGACGATCTTCAGGTCGGCGAGCCCGGCCGCGAACGGCCCGATCGGAATGGTCAGGTCCTTCGAATAGACCCCGAGGCTGGACAGAGTGCCGCCCGGCCGCAGCACGCGCAGCGCCGCCTCGAAGGTGGGCTGGGTGCCCAGCGCCTCGATCGCCACGTCCACGCCGCGCCCGTCGGTCAGGCGCATGATCTCCTGCACCGGGTCCACCGCCTTGAAGTCCACGACGTGATCGGCGCCCATCCGACGCGCGACCTCCATCCGCGCCGGCACCGAATCCACCGCAATGACCGTGCCGGCCCCCGAGAGCCGCGCGCCGGCCGTGGCGCACAGGCCGATCGGCCCCTGGGCGAACACCGCGACGATGTCGCCGATCCGCACATGCCCGCTCTCCGCGCCGGAGAAGCCGGTCGACATGATATCGGGGCACATCAGCACCTGCTCGTCGGTCAGGGCGTCCGGCACCGGCGCGAGATTCGCCACGGCATCCGGCACCAGCACGTACTCGGCCTGGCAGCCGTCGATCGTGTTGCCGAACTTCCAGCCGCCGATCGCCTTGAAGCCGTGCGGCGTCCCGGCGCCGTCCTGGCTGGCGCAGCCGCACAGGCAGGCCTCGGAGGTGCCTGACGGGGTGATGGCTCCGGCAATGACGCGCTGCCCCTCCCGGAAGCCCGAGACGGCAGAGCCGAGTTTGGCGATGACGCCGACCGGTTCATGCCCGACGGTGAGGCCGGGCCGAACCGGGTACTCGCCCTTCAGGATGTGGACGTCGGTGCCGCAGATCGTGGTGGTGGTGATCCGCAGGACCGCATCCAGCGGCCCGGGATCGGGCACGGGCTTCTCGTCGAGTACGATCCGGTTCGGTTCGACGAAGATCGCGGCTTTCATTTTCGGCATCGGTTCCTCCTTGAACGTCCCCTCATCGATCGGCCCCGCCGCCCCCGGCGGGCATTGATTCAGGACAAGCGGCGCGTGAAGATTCGGTCACGAAGCGGAGAGAGAGCGTGTCATGTCCGAGCCCGTCGACCCGGCTGCCATCACCGAGTATCACGCCCATGTCTATTACGACCCGGCGAGCCGGCCGCGCGCCGCAGTCCTGCGCGCCTGGGTGGAGGAGCGCTTCCCCGGCGTGCGCATGGGCCGCTGGCACGACGTGCCGGTCGGGCCGCATCCGACCGCCATGTACCAGATCGCGTTCAACCCCGATCTGTTCCCGACGCTCGCCCCTTTTTTGCTGCTCAACCGCCAGGACTTGACCATCCTGCTGCACCCGGAGTCGGGCCGGCCGCGCGACGACCACACGCGCCACGCCGCCTGGATGGGGCAGGTCCTGCCGCTGCGCACCGAGATCCTGCCGGAGACCGACGCCGTGTGACCTGACAAGCGGGGCGTTCCGGCGTAGCGTTCGTGACAGAAGAAAGACGGCTCACTTCCGGGGGAAACGATGGCTGCACTCGACAACTGCTACAACGTCTTCGACCTGCGTGAGGCCGCGAAGCGCCGTCTCCCCCGCGGCGTGTTCGAGTTCGTCGACCGGTCCACCGAGGACGAGATCGCGCTGCGCAACAACCGCGCCGCCTTCGAGAAGATCAAGCTGCGCCACCGCGCGCTGGTGGACGTCTCCGGCCGCAGCACGAAGACCGAGTTGTTCGGCCGGGAGATCGCCCTGCCGATGGCGATCGCCCCCACCGGCGCCGCCGGCCTGTGCTGGCATGAGGGCGAGCTCGAACTCGCCAAGGCCGCCGCCAAGGCCAAGATCCCCTTCACGCTCGCGACCGGCGCCATGACGGCGATGGAGAAGATCGCGCGCGAGGCGAATTTCCGCCTGTGGTTCCAGCTCTATGTCTGGAAGCAGCGGGAGCTGTCCTACCAGCTCATCGAGCGCGCCAAGAACAACGGGTTCGAGGCGCTGATCGTCACTACCGATACGATCGTGCCGCCGAACCGCGAATACAACGCGAAGAACGGCTTCCTGCTGCCGTTCCACCCGACCGCGCGCTTCACGCTGGACATCATGCGCCACCCGACCTGGGCGACGACGGTGCTGCTGAAATACCTGCGCACCATCGGCATGCCGCGCAATGAGAACTACCCCGACCCGTATCGCCGCCCGATCGGCAACGACGCGCACACCAAGGAGGTGATGCGCCAGGACAGCCTATGCTGGGACGACATCGCGATCTTCCGCGACAAATGGCCGGGCATCCTGATGCTGAAGGGCATCAACCGTGTGGACGACGCGCTGAAGGCGATCAGCTACGGCGTGGACGGGCTGATCGTCTCCAACCATGGCGGCCGCAACATGGACAGCGCCGCGGCGACCATCGACCTGCTGCCCGAGATCGCCGAGGCGGTGGGCGACCGCGCCACCGTCATCCTCGATTCCGGCGTCCGCCGCGGCTCCGACATCGTCAAGGCCGTGGCGCTCGGCGCCCAGTGCGTGCTGACCGGGCGCGCCACGCTGTACGGCACGGCGGTGGGGGGCGAGGCGGGGGCCAGCAAGGCGGTCAACATCATCCAGACGGAGATGGACAAGACCATGGCCTATACCGGCTGCAACCGGGTGGACGAGATCTCCACCGACATCTTCTTCCTGGGGGACCGGGAGCGGAACCGCATGGTGGCCGAATAGCCCGCCCGCCTCGGCCATGGCCCTCCTCGATCGCTGCCACAACATCCCCGACCTGCGGGAAGCCGCGGCGCGCCGCCTGCCGCGCGGCGTGTTCGAGTTCGTCGACCGCGCCACCGAGGACCACCTCGCGGTCCAGGGGAACCGCAGCGCGTTCGAGGCGATCAAGCTCCGCCATCGCGCGCTGGTCGACGTCTCCGGCCGCACCACCGCCACCACGCTGTTCGGCAAGCCGGCCGCCATGCCGCTGGCGATCGCGCCCACCGGCGCTGCCGGCCTGTGCTGGTATCGCGGCGAGGTGGAACTCGCCCGCGCCGCCGCGAAGGCCGGCGTGCCGCTGACGCTCTCCACCACTTCCATGACCGCGATGGAGACGCTGACCGCGTTCGGCGGAAGGCTGTGGTTCCAGCTCTATGTCTGGAAGCGCCGCGACCTGTCGCTCGAGATGATCGAACGGGCGAAGCGCGCCGGCTACGAGGCGCTGATCGTCACGGTCGACTCCGCCGTGCCCGGCAACCGCGAATACAACGCCCGCAACGGGTTCGCGCTGCCGTTCCATGCCTCGCCGCGCTTCCTGCGCGACATCGCCCGCCATCCCGGCTGGACCCTGGGCGTGATGGGCCGCTACCTCGCCAATGGCGGCATGCCCAAGCACGAGAACTACCCCGCGCAGTTCCAGAGCACGATCGTGAGCGGCCTCGCCGGACGGCGGGAGGAGATGAACCACGACTCCCTGAGCTGGGACGACCTGGCCCGCTTCCGCGACCTGTGGCCCGGCGTGCTGATGCTGAAGGGCGTCAACCGCGCGGACGATGCGGTGCGTGCGCTGGCCTATGGCGTGGACGGGCTGATCGTCTCCAACCACGGCGGCCGCAACATGGACAGCGCCGCCGCCACGCTGTCCGTGCTGCCCGAGATCGCGGAGGCGGTGGGCGAGCGGGCGACGGTGCTGCTGGATTCCGGCATCCGCCGCGGCTCCGACATCCTCAAGGCCCTGGCGCTCGGCGCGAAGGGCGTGCTGACCGGCCGCGCCACGCTGTACGGCACCGCCGTCGCCGGGGAGGCCGGGGCCGCGAAGGCGATCGAGATCCTGAAGACCGAGCTCGACAAGACCATGGCCTATACCGGCTGCCGCACGGTGGACGAGATCGGGCCGGAGGTGATGTTCGGGGAGGGGGCGCGGTAGCCTGTCCTCCCAATGCCCAGCGGAACCGACCGACCGGAACCGCTGCAACGCGAAGCCAACGTCCAAGCGCAGGAGCCGGACATGAAGATCGCGGCCATTTCCGTCATCGCCCTCGACATCCCGCTCGACCGGAATTTCGGCGGCAGCAAATACAACGTCACCAAGCGCTGCACGATCATCACGCAGATGCGGACCGACACGGGCCTCGTCAGCGAAGTCTACAACGGCGACAACCGCGACCACATGCGCGCCGTCGTCGACATCATCGAGCAGGAACTGGCGCCACTGCTGATCGGGCAGGAGATCTACGCCATCGAGCGCCTGTGGCAGCGCATGTTCAAATGCGCCGAATGGAACCGCGACCGCAAGCTGGTGATGGAGGCGATCGCCTGCATGGACAGCGCGATCTGGGACCTCCTCGGCAAGGCCGCCGGCGTCAATGTCTGCCGTCTGCTCGGGGGCTACCGGCAGGAGCTGCCGCTGATCTGCATCGGCGGCTACTACGAGGAGGGCAAGACGCTGGCCGATCTGGGGCGGGAGATGGAGCGGCTGCGCGACGCCGGCCTCGCCGGCTGCAAGGTCAAGGTCGGCGGCCTGAGCGCGGAACAGGACGCGGCGCGGGTCGAGGCCGCCCGCAAGGGCGCCGGCCCCGAGTTCTGGATCGCGGTCGACGCCAATCGCGGCTGGCCGGTGGCGGAGGCGGTGAAGTTCGCCCGCCTGATCGAGAAATACGACATCGCGTGGTTCGAGGAACCGTGCCTGTGGTACGACGACGCGGCGATGATGGCGCAGGTGCGCAGCCGCACCACGATCCCGATCAATGCGGGCCAGAGCGAGATGACCGCCGCCGGCATGCGCCGCCTGGTGGAGAGCGGGGCGGTGGACATCGTCAACTTCGATGCCTCGGAGGCCGGCGGCGTCACCGAATGGCGCCGCGTCGCCACGCTATGCCAGTTGCGCGGGCTTCAGGTGGGGCATCACGAGGAGGCGCAGATCGCGATGCAGATGATCGCGGCGATCCCGAACGGCGTATGCGTGGAGTGCTTCGAGCCTGCGCGCGATCCGATCTGGGCGGGGCTGATCGCGAACCGGCCGGACCCGAAGGGCGGGATCATCCCGATTCCGCAGGGGCCCGGCTTCGGGCTGGAGCTGAACTGGGACATGGTGAAGCGGTATCGGGTGAATTAGAAGCAGAGGACCCCAACGAGAGCTTTCCCGTTATGCCGCAGCTTTCGGCCGGATATGAGAAATCGTTATGACCGTACTGCGACTCTCAGAGCATCACCAGAGCGAGACCTGGCTGACGCAATTCCGTACGCCTAGAGATCGAGCTCTCGCTGCCCAGATGTTGAACTCGTTAAAGCTAGTATCTATTCGGGAGTTCGAGCGTGGTCTCGAACAAGCGTTGAGCACCCTGCAGCACCGGCTCAGGGCCACAATTGCGGTCTACCCGATTGCACCCTCTCAGCCGCCCGGGGTTATTGGATACCGACCCTTCATAGGCGCGATCTCGACCGATCCGCTCTTCTCCGCCGCAAAGCGCCATCAAGGAAGACGACGGCATTACGGAAGTGAAGACCGGGTGGGACACATACTAGCGAAGCTTCAGAAGCAGATTATGCATTCTAATAAAACGTCGCGCATAGAACGTGAGCCGACGCATAAGCAGTTAGATTCTCAAGGAATCCGCCACATCGTCCTTGTGGATGACATCTGTGGAAGTGGAACAAGGATTACGGATTACTGGAGAAATGTTGTCTCTAAGCGTATAAAGAGCTTGCTGTCCCTCGACAAA
>JAFKLG010000008.1 GCA_017304945.1 Rhodospirillales bacterium | reverse complement strand
CCAGCGCAGGAGCATGAACGGACTGCTCCATCCGCCACCCCCAGACAAAGCACAGGTGGACCAACAGCTTAGCTTCAGCCTCGCTCATGCATAAGCCGGACAGCAGTGGGTCGAGCCCGGCCATGACGGCTGGGCACGGGCCGGCGCCGTCGCTCGCGGGCCGCGGACACACGACGACCCGTCATGGCCGGCCGTCGAGCCGGCCATCCCCACCGGCACCCGACAGCACTCCCTCCGCCCCCAGCGCCGCCCTGTGCCAGGCCTCCCCCATCGCCTGGAGCCGAAACGGCTGCATGCCGTCGTGCACGTTCACCACGTAATACGCCGTGGCCTGCCCGGTGCCGGCGCCGCGCAGCCGGCGCAGCGCTCCGAAGACGTTGCGGTCCGCGCTCATCCCCTGCTGATCGTTCGGGAGCGGCCGGTTCCACTGCCCGATCACCGCCTCGCAGCGCCGCTTGTCCAGCATCAGGCAGTTCGGATCCACGAAGCCGCCGAACATCTCCTTGAACACTCCCGCGCCGGGACCCACCGACTCCCATTCGTCGATGCAGACCGGCCGCTTCGATTCCGGATGCACGAACCAGCGCAGCGAGAACGCCCAGTCGCACCCCTCGATCGTCGCCCGCAGCGACGAAAGATGCGCCTCGTCCCACCAGTTGTCGTCGTCGAGATATGCGACGAACGGGCTGTTCGCGAGATGCGTCAGCACGCAGCGCAGTGCGCCTCCGTCCCGCGCCGGCGACAGCCCGCCATGCCGGACCGAGGTCGAATAGCCCGGCCAGTACACCTGCACCGTCCAGCCCTCCGGCCGATGCGCGCAGGCCGCCTCCACCGGCGCGAGCGAGTCGGGCCGGTCGAGACCGATCAGCACCTGGACCCGTCCCTCGAACGCCTGCCGGAACACCGAAACCAGCGCGTAGTAGATCGACGGACGCAGCGTCGTCGGCATCACCACCGCGGCGTCGAACGGAAGCTGCAGCGGCATCTCGGTGCCGTAGGTGTGCAGGAAGGGCGCGAGCGTCATGGCGGGATCAAGACGGAATCACCCGAACCGCGCAATCGGTCACTCCTCCGCCGTCGCGAACACCCGCGCGAGGAACCGCCCGAAATCCCGGTTCGACCGCGCCCGCACCGCATCGTCGCGCCCGATCGGATAGGGCGGCCCGCTGGTGCACAGGCCCAGGATGACCTTGCGCAGGAACGGCCCGCTCATCGGCAGCAGGGTGCGCTGGTCGCGCACCGACCCGTCGCGCGCCACCTCAAACCGGCAGCCGGCGAGCTGGCGGCCGATCAGGCGGCGCGGCATGCCGCCGTCCCATTGGTGCACCGCGCCCGGATAGGACACGATCTCGACCGCGCTGCCGCCGCCGCGCAGGTCGTCGGCCACCTGGGCGCAGCGATCGGGGCGAATCAGCTCGTCTTCCGCTCCGTACAGCATCAGCAGCGGCGCGCCGGTCGTGCGGCTGTCGGCGAAGCGGGCGATGCAGGGGGCGTAATAGGCGACGTGGCCGGCGAAGCGCAGCCCGTCGGGCGCCAGGCCCTCGGCCATCTGCGCGTACATCGCATATTCCGTCGCCATGCCCCCATAGCTGAACCCGGTCAGCACCACCCGGCGCGGGTCGATCTCGGGCCGCGTCGCGAGATAGCGGAGACCCGCATAGGCATCCGCCACGAACATCGTCTCGGTGATGTTGATCACCCGTTCGATGAAGTCGCTGCCGAGATCGTGGCGGCTGTCATAGGTCTCGATCAGCAGCACCGCGATGCCCATCGCCGCAAGCTGCGGCCCGTATTTCGCGCGATCGCCGATCAGCCCGGCCGACCCGTGCAGCATCACCACGGCCGGCGTATGCCGGCCCTCCGGCATCCGCGCCGGCAGGAACAGCCGCGCGGCGACCATGCGCTGCGGCGCCGATGCGATATCGGCCGGCGTGAACGGATCGCTGCTGAGGAACGTGACGCGCGTTTCCCGCACGCTCAACACCGTCTCCGGCTCCGGCCACGGATCCACGATCTGCCATGCCATCGCGCCCCCTTCCGAACCCAGCAGCAAAAGCAACGCCAGCAGCAAGCCGCGGATCACCCTTTGCATGTGACATCCTTCCTCGACGCCTTCACCGATTTGGCCCTCCGCCGCCCGCGTGACAGCATGGCGCCAAGCCGCACGAAGGAGGACCGCCATGCGCCTGGGCATCGTCACCATCCCCCGCCCCGAACAGCCCGGATCGCTGCCCGATCGGATGATCGCGCTCGCCCATCGAGTGGAGCGGCTGGGATTCGATGGGTTCTGGGTCACCGACGCCTTCGCCCGCGGACGCCCGACGCTCGACCCGCTGGTGGTCCTCGCCCTGGTCGCCGGCCACACCAACCGCATCGAACTCGGCACCTGCGTCGTGCAGGTGCCGCTGCGCCATCCGGTCGAGCACGCCCAGCGTGTGCAGACGCTGCATGCGATCTCGGGCGGGCGGCTGCGCTTCGGCGTCGGCAGCGGCTCCACCCGCGCCGACTTCGATGCCGTGCAGGTGGACTACGAGGCGCGCTTCAAGCTGCTGCCCGCCTATCTCGAGGTGATGCGGCGCTGCTGGGCCGGCGAGCCCGTCTATGGCCCTGCCGTCCCGCCCTGGCCGACCGCCGCGGGCGGCCCGCCCATGCTGCTGGGGGCGTGGCGCAGCAAGCGCTGGATCGATCTCGCAGCCAAGACGCTGCAGGGCTGGATCTCCTCCGGCATACACACCAAGGTCGAGGACCTGGAGATCGGCCTGCGCATGTATCGGGAGGCCGGCGGCACCCGCGCCGTGCTCGCCAACGTCTTCGTCGACCTGCGCCCGACCCCGGCGACGCTGCCGATCGCGCACGAGCCCAACATCACCCTGCGTTGCCCGCCGGCCGAGGCCCGCGAGCGGCTGAAGCGGCTCGCCGATCTCGGCGTCGACGACGTGCTGCTGGTGGTGCCGGACGACGATCCCGACCAGCTCGCGGCGATCCGGGATCTTGCGTAGAGCGTGATCGGCAGAGGCGCCTTCGCCGGAGCCGTGAATCACGCGATCAGACATGGGCGTGATCGGCGGAGGTGCTTTCGCCGGCGCCGTGAATCACGCGACCAACATGAGCGTGATCGGCGGAGGCGTTTCCGCCGGAGCCGTGAATCACGCGATCAACATGAGCGTGATCGGCGGAGGCGCTTCCGCCGGGGCCGTGAATCAGGCGATCGGCCATGCAGCTCGAGCCTGCCGGCGAGCGAACGCGAGCGGACGGGCTCTAGCTCAGTCCCGCTCCCAGACCACGTCGGTGTAGCCGAGACGGCGCGCCATCTCCTCGACCCACATGGTGACGCCCTCGGCGCTGGTCCCGACATGATAGTCGAGGATCTCGCGCTGGTCGGGATTCTCCGGGTTGATCTCGCCGCTATACTCGGCGCGGAACACGCCGTCGCCCATCTGCCGCAGGCGCGCATGAAACGAGCCACGCGCCATCGGTTGCTTCTCCAGCATTCGAGTGTCCTCGTCGTCGGTGGCTGGGGCGGACGCCCGCATCAAGCGGAAGAACGCATCCTCCTCCCACTCGTTCCACGCGGCGCGGCAATCGGACAGGTTGCACGTTCGCGTTGAACCGGACGTGTCCGGCGCAACTGCGCGCGCGTCCCGCGTGTTGAGTCCGCACACTTCACACACGGAGACTTCCATGTCCGCCAGCACCCAGGACAAGGCGCGCGACATCTACATCGTGGGCCTGCGCAATCAACACGCGGTCGAGAACCAGGCAGTCGAGCTGCTGGAGCGGCAGGTCGGCCGGCTCGAGAACTATCCCGAGATGGCCGAACGCATGCGCCGCCACATCGCCGAGAGCCAGGAGCAGGCGCGCCGGCTCGAGGACCTGCTGGGCCAGCTCGACACCAGCCACTCCACCCTCAAGGACACCATGGCCTCCTTTATGGGCAACATGGCCGCGCTCGGTCACACCGTCGCCCCGGACGAGGTGCTGAAGAACACGCTCGCGAACTTCGCCTTCGAGCACTACGAGATCGCCGGCTACATGTCGCTGCTGACGCTGTGCGAGGCGGTGGGACACAGTGCCGGCCGCAGCGCGCTCGAGACCTCGCTGCGCGAGGAGCAGGACATGGCGCAGTGGATCGCCGACCACATCGGCCCCACCACCCTCCGCTACGTCGAGCGCACCGCCGCCGGCCAGACCGCGGGGGTGTGAAACGAGGCGCGTGGCGGGACGGCGCTGTCGTCCGGCGCGGCGGCGATGTCGTCGCCCCGTAGTGGCGGTGTCGTCGCGCCGTAGTGGCGGTGTCGTCGCGCCGCGGTCGGCCGACGACACCAGTGTCATGGCCGGCGAAGGCCGGCCATCCACGACGTCCGGAGCGGCCTGAAGGCGTAGATGGCCGCGACGAGCGCGGCCGCGACACGAGACGACGCGCCCGACCACGGCACAAGGGCCGGCATCGTGGGCGCAGGAGCGCCCGTTGTGGAACACCCGCCTGCGCCTCCCACCATGGGGGCACGCAGGCGTCTCGACACGATCCGCTGCCCCCGATCAGGCCCGCTTGCGCGCCGGCGCCTTGGCGGGAGAGGCCTTGGCAGCCGCCTTCCGCGCCGGCGCCTTTCGCGGGGCGGCTTTCGTGGGCGCCGCCTTCTTCGCAGCCCCCTTCCCGCCCCCCTTCGCCCCCTCGGCGCCCGCCTTGGTCCCCTCGGTCCCCGCCGCCTTCGCGGCCGACTTCGCGGATGCCCGGCCGCCGCGCCCCGGCTCCGCGGCCTCGCCACGTCCCAGGCTCGCCTTCAGCGCCGCCATCAGGTCGATCACGTTGCTGCGGTCCGGCTCCTCCGGGGCGTCGGGGCTGATCCCCTCGCCGCGCAGCTTGGCGTCGATCACCTCGCGCAGCCGGGTCTCGTAGCGGTCCTCCGTGTCGGCGGGCTCGAACTTGCCTTCCTGCCGGTCGATCAACTGCGTCGCGAGCTTCACCATCTCCGCATCCGGCGCCTCGTCGCCGACCGCCCCGAACACCTCCTCGGCGCTGTACAGGTCGCGCGGCTCGTGCAGCGTGTGGCAGACCATGCCCTTGCCCATCGGCAGGATCGCGACCGCGCGCTCGCGCCGCCCGATCACCACCCGAGACAGCGCCGCCTGGCCCGACCGCTCGATCGCGTCGCGCAGCACCACGAACACGTCCTGGCCGGCATCGCCGTCCGGCACCAGGTAGTAGCTGGTGTCGAAATAGACCGGCGGGATCGAGGTGCGCTCGACGAACTTGGCCACCGTCAGCGTCGACGAGGACTCGATCCGCGCCGCGTCGAAATCCTCGTCCTCCATGAGGACGTAGCGGTCCTTCTCGAACTCGTAGCCCTTCACCAGGTCGCGGCGGGCGAGTTCCTCGTCGGTCTCCGCGTCCAGCGTGACCATCCGCACCCGGTTGCCGGTCTTCGGGTTGATGTAGTGGAAGCGCAGCGTGCCGCTGCTGCGGACCACGCTGTGCAGCGCGACCGGACAGGACACCAGGGCCAACCGGAGATGCCCGCGCCAGATGGGTCGTGTCGCCATGTGCCGCCTCCATGCCGAATCGCAGCCCCCATTAAGCGAGACGAAGGCGGGTTCGGTGGCGTCACGATCCCGCGCGCGGCGACTCGGGATAGATCCGCGCCGCCGACAGGTCCAATCCGCAGGCCGCGCCGGGTGCCGGGGGTGAGGTGCCTTCGGGCAGCAGCACCTCGATGACGCGGTCGGCGAGCCGCAGGCGGACGCGGCAGAGCGGACCGAACGCATGCACGCTCTCGACCACCGCGGGACCGCCGCCGGGGCGCAAGCCGATCTCGTGCGGGCGCAGCAGCGCGACCGCGGGGCCGGCGGCGCATCGGGTGGGCAGCATGACGCCGGGCAGCAGCGGAAACCGGACCGCACCGTCGCTGACGGCGCCGTCGAACCGGATCGACTCGCCCAGGAACTCGTGCACGAAGGCGTTGGCCGGTTCGGCGTAGAGCCGGTCGGGCGTGTCCACCTGCTCGATCCGGCCGGCGCGCAGCACCGCGACGCGATCGGCCATCTCCAGCGCCTCGGCCTGGTCATGCGTGACGAACAGGCTGGTCAGCCCCATCCGGTCGTGCAGCCCGCGCAGCCAGATCCGCAGATTCTTGCGCACCTTGGCGTCGAGCGCGCCGAACGGCTCGTCCAGCAGCAGCAGCGTCGGCTCGATCGCCAGCGCACGTGCCAGGGCGACGCGCTGGCGCTGGCCGCCCGAGATCTGGTCGGGGTAGCGGTCCGCCAGCCCGCCGATCTCCATGAACTCGAGCAGTTCCTGCGCGCGGGCGCGGATCGCGGCCGGCTGCGGCCGGTCCCGCCGGGGCATCACCTCGAGCCCGAACGCCACGTTGCGGGCGACCGTCATGTGCCGGAACAGCGCGTAGTGCTGGAACACGAAGCCGATCCGCCGCTTGCGCGCCGGCACGTCGTGCATGGAGCGGCCGCCGATCTCGATCGTGCCGGTCTCGGCGAATTCCAGCCCGGCGAGCACGCGCAGCAGCGTCGTCTTGCCGGAGCCGGAGGGGCCGAGAAGGGCCACGAACTCGCCGGCGGCGATGGCGAGATGCAGGTCGTCGAGCGCCGCCGCGTTGCCGAAGCGTTTGGTGAGCCCGCGCAGCGTGACCGCGACGCCGGTCATGCCGCGCCTCGCCCATGGTCCATGTGCCGCTCCAGCAGCACGCGCAGGCCGAGGGTCACCAGCGCCAGCAAGGAGAGGAGGGCAGCGACGGTGAACGCGCCCACCCAGTCGTAGTCATTGAACAGCGCCTCCACATAGAGCGGCATGGTCAGCGTCTGGCCGCGGATATGGCCCGAGACGACGGCGACCGCGCCGAACTCCCCCATGGCGCGGGCATTGCACAGCAGCACGCCGTACATCAGCGCCCAGCGGATGTTGGGCAGGGTGACGTGCCAGAACACCTGCGCGGCATTGGCGCCGAGGGTGAGCGCGGCCTCCTCCTCGGCCGGACCCTGCGCCCGCATCAGCGGGATCAGCGCGCGGGCGACGAAGGGAAAGGTGACGAAGGTCGTGGCCAGCACGAGGCCCGGCAGCGCGAAGATGATGCGCACCCCATGCGCGTCGAGCCACGGCCCGAACCAGCCATTGGCGCCGAACAGCAGCACCCAGACCAGGCCGGAGATCACCGGGGAGACCGAGAACGGCAGTTCAACCAGCGTCGCGAGCAGGGTGCGGCCGGGGAACTGGAACCGCGCGAGGCACCAGGCCGCAGCCATCCCGCAAACGGTGTTCAGCGGCACGGTGATGGCCGCGACCAGCAGCGTGAGCTCGATCGCGGCCCGCGCATCCTCCGTCTCGAGCGCCTCCACCACCGTCTCGAAGCCTTGCGACAGCGCCTCGGAAAACACCACGACCAGCGGGAGCAACAGCAGCACGCCCATCAGGGTGACGGCGAGCAGGATGAGCACGGCGCGCTGGAGCCGCGGCGGGGTCAAGGCGGACGGCATGGGCACCGAGGTCATGCCAGGTGGCGGGCCAGCCGGTGCTGGCCGCGATTGAGCGCCAGCAGCAGCAGGAAGGAGAGCAGCAGCATGGCGAGGCCGAGCGCGGCGGCGCCGGCGTAGTCGAATTGCTCGAGGCGGATCACGATCAGCAGCGGCGCGATCTCGCTGACCATCGGCATGTTGCCGGCGATGAAGATGACCGACCCGTACTCGCCGACCCCGCGCGCCAGGGCGGCGGCGAACCCGGTCAGCAGGGAGGGTGCGAGCGCCGGCAGCACGACGCGGCACAGTGTCTGCAGCCTGGTGGCGCCCAGCGTCGCCGCGGCTTCCTCCGCCTCGGCGGGCAGGTCCAGCATCACCGGCTCCAGCGTGCGCACCACGAAGGGCAGGCCGACGAACACCAGCGCGACCAGGACGCCAAGCGGCGTGTAGGCGACCTTGACGCCCAGCGGCACCAGCAGCGCGCCGATCCAGCCCTTGGGCGCGAACAGGGCGGTGAGCGAGATGCCGGCGACCGCGGTGGGCAGCGCGAGCGGCATGTCGATCAGTGCGTCCGCGAGCCGCCGGCCGGGGAAGCGGTAGCGCGTCATCACCCAGGCGATCAGCAGCCCGAACGGCAGGTTGATCGCGGCCGCCAGCGCCGCGGCGCCGAAGCTCAGACGCAGGGCCGCGAGCACCCGCGGGTCGGTCAGCGACTGCCACACGCCGGCGGCGCCCAGCTCCCACGGGCGCAGCACCAGCGCGGCGAGCGGGATCAGCACGATCAGCGACAGCCAGGTGAGCGTCAGGCCGAGGGTCAGCCCGAAGCCCGGCAGGGCGGAGCGGCGGGGTCGTCTCATTGGCCGGGCTTGAACACCCGGTCGAAGGTGCCGCCATCGGCGAAGTGTTCCGCCTGCGCCCGGTCCCACCCGCCGAAATCCTGGATCGTGGCGAGCGTCATCGCCGGGAACGTGGTCGCGTAGCGCTGCGCCACCGTCGCATCCCGCGGGCGGTAGAAGTTGCGCGCGATCAGGTCCTGGCCCTCCGGCGTGTAGAGGAAGCGCAGATACGCCTCCGCCGCCGCGCGGGTCCCGCGCTGGTCCACCACCGAATCCACCACCGCCACCGGCGGTTCGGCGAGGATCGAGACGCTCGGCCGCACGATCTCGAAATCCGACCGCCCGAATTCCTTCTGCGCCAGGAACGCCTCGTTCTCCCAACTGATCAGCACGTCCCCGAGGCCGCGCTGGGCGAAGCTCGTGGTCGCCCCGCGCGCGCCCGTGTCGAGCACCGGCACGTGGCGGAACAGCGCCTGCAGGAAGGCCTGCCCCGAACCGTCCCCGGCATCCGGCTGCCGCCGCGCCCAGGCCAGCGCCGCCAGCACGTTCCAGCGCGCCCCGCCCGAGGTCTTCGGGTTCGGCGTGATCACCTCGACGCCCTGCTTCAGCAGGTCGGGCCAGTCGGCGATCCGCTTCGGGTTCCCCTTGCGGACCAGGAAGACGATCGTGCTGGTGTACGGGGCGGCATTGTCCGGCAGCCGCGTCTGCCAGTCGGCCGCGATCAGGCCCCGCTTGGCCAGCGCGTCGATATCGGCCGCCAGCGCCAGCGTCACCACGTCCGCCTGCAGCCCGTCCATCACCGCCCGCGCCTGCGCCCCCGATCCGCCATGCGACTGGCGGAAGCTGATCGTGTCCCCGGTGCGCTTCTTCCACTCGGCCGCGAAGGCCCGGTTGACCGCGCGGTACAGCTCCCGGGTCGGATCGTAGGACACGTTGAGCAGCGTCAGGTCCGCCGCCCGGGCGGGACGCGCCGACAGGCCGGCCGCGGCGAGCGAAGCACCCAGGGAAGCACCTACGAAGGATCGTCGGCGCAGGTCGGTGGTCATGTCACCCTCGTCGTCACGGCCCCGAGTGTAGCAGACCTCGCGCCCGCGCAGACCCCCTTCCAGGCGGCCGGTCGTTCCGCGATGATGCGCGCACCAGTGAACGCCCGCCTGCACCGCCGCCTGGCGGGCGAGCCCCCCATTCCGAGGACCCCTATGCACCGACGCACCCTACTCGGCGCCACCGCCGCCACGCTCGCCGGCCTTGCCCCCGCCGTGGTGCGCGCGCAGGGCAGCGGCCCCCAAGGAGGCACTGCCGGCGTCAAGGTCGCCTTCCTCGCCACCCTCTCCGGCCCCGGCGCCGCCCTCGGCACCCATATGCGCGACGGCTGGCTCACCGCCATGGCGCAACTCGGCAATACGCTGGGCGGACTGCCGGCCGAGACGCTGATGATCGACGACGAACTCAAGCCCGAGACCGCGGTGACCAAGGCCCGCGCCGCGATCGAGCGCGACAAGGTCGACTTCGTGGTCGGGCTCGTGTTCAGCAACATCCTGGGCGCGGTGGCCCGCCCGGTGACCGAGAGCGGGACCTTCCTGCTCAGCGCCAATGCCGGCCCGTCCCCGCTCGCCGGCAAGGGCTGCAATCCGTTCTTCTTCGCGACCTCGTACCAGAACGACCAGAACCACGCGACCATGGGCCAGGTCGCGCAGGAAGAAGGCTACAAGCGCGTCTTCGTGCTGGTGCCGAACTACCAGGCCGGCAAGGACGCGGTCGCCGGCTTCCGCAGCCGCTTCAAGGGCGAGATCGTCGACGAGCTCTACGTCCCGCTCAGCCAGCTCGACTTCGCCGCCGAACTGGCCAAGATCGCCGACGCCAAGCCCGACGCCCTGTTCACCTTCATGCCCGGCGCGCTCGGCGTGAACCTGGTGCGGCAATACCACCAGGCCGGCCTCGGTCGCATCCCGGTGCTGTCCACCTTCACCGTCGACGAATCGACCCTGCCCGCCCAGGGCGACGCCGCACTCGGCTTCTTCACCGCGAGCGACTGGGCGCCGAACCTGCCCGGCGAGCGCAACACCCAGTTCGTCAAGGCGTTCGAGGCCGCCCACGGCTACGTCCCCGCCAGCTACGCCGCGCATGCCTACGACACCGCCTTCCTGCTCGACGCCGCCATCAAGGCGCGCGGCGGCAAGCTCGGCGACAAGCCGGCGCTGCGGGCGGCGATCGAGACGGTGTCCTTCCCCTCCGTCCGTCCCTCCTTCAAGTTCGGCAAGAACCACTTCCCGGTGCAGGACTTCTATCTCTGCAAGGTGGCCAAGCGCCCCGACGGCAAGTTCCAGACCGAGATCGTGCGCAAGGTGCTGACCGAGGACGTGGACGCGTACGCCGCCGAGTGCCGCATGCCGGCCTGAACCCGGCATGACGTCGACCCTGCTGCTGGTGCAGGTCCTCAACGGCCTGCAATTCGGCGTGCTGCTGTTCCTCGTCTCGGCCGGGCTGACGCTGGTGTTCGGGGTGATGGACTTCATCAACCTCGCGCACGGCGTGCAGTACATGCTGGGCGCCTATCTCGCCGCCTCGATCGGCACCGCACTCGGCAGTTTCTGGGCCGGGCTCGTCCTCGCGCTGCCGGCGTCGCTGGCGATCGGCCTCGCGCTCGAATGGCTGGTGTTCCGCCATCTCTACGACCGCGACCACCTGAGCCAGGTGCTCGCCACCTTCGGCGTGATCCTGACGCTCGACGAGGCGACCCGCGCCCTATGGGGCAGCGCGCCATTGAACGTGCCGCAGCCAGCGGGCCTGTCCGGCGGCATCATGCTCACCTCCTCCCTCGGCTACCCCGCCTGGCGGCTCGCGATCATCGCGGCGGGGCTGCTGGTCGCGCCGCTGCTCTGGTGGCTGGTCGAGCGCACCCGATCCGGCATGCTGGTCCGCGCCGGCTCCACCCATCGCGCGATCGTCTCGGCGCTGGGCGTCGATATCGGGCGGCTGTTCGCCCTGGTCTTCGCGATCGGCGCCATGCTCGCGGGGTTCGCCGGCGCGCTCGCCGGGCCGGTCTATGCCGTCGCGCCGGGCATGGGCGACACCGTGCTGATCCTCGCCTTCGTGGTGATCGTGATCGGCGGCGTGGGCTCGATCCGCGGCGCCATCATCGCCTCGCTGCTGGTCGGCCTGGTGGACACGTTGGGCCGCGCGCTGCTGCCCGACCTGCTGCGCCTCGCGCTCGCCCCCGCCGCCGCGCGGCAGACCGGCGCGGCGCTCGCCTCCATGCTGGTCTACGTGGCGATGGCCGGCTTCCTCTGCCTGCGCCCGGCGGGGCTGTTCCCGGTCCGCCGCGCGTGAGCCCGACGCCGCGCCAGGCCGCGCGCAGGCCGGCATGCCGCCAGAGTCGCCGTTACGCCGATGGAAGCTGGCCGGGGCGACGCGCCGCGTCGGGACGTGCGGTGCCCCACGCATGAGGCCGCCGCTGCGCGAAAAGGCACTGCCGGTCCTGGTGCTGGCAGTGCTGGCCGCCGCGCCCTTCCTGGGCTTCGGCGACGGCTTCGCCCTCACCCTGCTCGCCCGCGGCATGATCCTGGGCATGGCGGCGATCGGCCTCGCGCTGCTGGTCGGTGGCGCCGGGCTCGCGAGCCTCGGCCACGCCGCGACACTCGGGATCGGCGCCTATGCGGTGGCGTCGCTGGACGCCGTCGGCATCGACCGCGCCGGCATCGTGTTCCCGGTGGCGATCGCCGCCGCGGCCCTGTTCGCGGCCGTCACCGGCGCGGTGTCGCTGCGCACCAGCGGCGTGCACTTCATCATGATCACGCTCGCCTTCGGCCAGATGGCCTTCTTCACCGCCGCCTCCCTCTCCACGCTCGGCGGCGATGACGGCTACACGCTGTATGCCCGCACCACGCTGTTCGGCGCCCGGCTGCTGCAGGACCGGCTCGCCTTCCATTTCGTCTGCCTCGGGCTGCTCGCCGCGGTCTGGCTGCTCTGCTCCGCCGTGCTCGATAGCCGCTTCGGCCGCGTGCTCCAGGCCGCGCGCGACAACCCGCTGCGCGTGCGGGCGCTGGGCTTCTCGCCCTACCCCTACCGCCTGGTCGCCTGCACCCTGGCCGGCGGCATCGGCGGACTCGCCGGCGCCCTGCTCGCCAACGCGACCGAGTTCGTCTCGCCCGCCACCCTCGCCTGGACCCGCTCCGGTGAGCTGCTGTTCATGGTGATCCTGGGCGGCGTCGGCCGGCTGTATGGCGGGCTGCTGGGCGCCCTCGCCTTCGTGCTGCTGGAAGAGTGGCTGTCGCACCTGATGACCTATTGGCGGCTCGCCTTCGGACCGCTGCTGATCCTCGCCGTGCTGTTCCTGCCCGGCGGGCTGGCGGGCCTGAGACGCCGCGATGGCTGAGCCGCTGCTCGCCCTGCGTGATCTCTCAAAGCGGTTCGGTGGGCTGACCGTCACCCATGCGCTCTCGCTCGACCTGCACGCGGGGGAGATCCATGCGGTGATCGGTCCCAACGGCGCCGGCAAGACCACGCTGATCAACCTGATCAGCGGCACGCTGGCGCCCGATGCGGGGCACGTGCGCTTCGCCGGCACCGACGTGACGCGCTGGTCGCTGCAGCGCCGCGCGCGGGCCGGGCTCGCCCGCTCGTTCCAGATCACCAGCGTACTCGAGCGCTTCACCGCGCGCGAGAACGTCGCCCTCGCCGTGCAGGCGCGCTCCGGCTCCTCCTTCCGCTTCCTGCGCCCGGTCGCTCGGGAGACAGGGCTGAACGCGGCGGCCGAGGCGGAACTCGCCGCGGTCGGTCTCGGCGATCGCGCGGCGATCCCGGCGGCACGGCTTTCGCATGGGGAGAAACGGCAGCTCGAACTCGCGATGGTGCTGGCGACCGCGCCCCGGCTGCTGGTGCTGGACGAGCCGCTCGCCGGCGCCGGCCCCGAGGAGACCGCCCGCCTGGTCGCGCTGCTCCGCGGCCTGCGCGGCCGCTTCGGCGTGCTGCTGGTGGAGCACGACATGGACGCGGTGTTCGCGTTGGCCGACCGGATTTCGGTCCTGGTCGACGGCCGTCTCGTGGTCACCGGCGACGCCGCGACCGTCCGCGCCCACCCCGAGGTCCGCAGCGCCTATCTGGGCGACGACGCGCTGGCGTGAGGGGGGCGTCGGCCCCCCTCCTCATGGCCGAACCGAGACCGGCCATGAGGAGGGGAACGCGGCGAGGAGGCGAACGCGGCGCGCATGGGTCGCCGTGGCCCCCCACCGTCATGGCCGGCCATCGAGCCGGCCATCCCCACCGGCACACTGCGGCAATGTCACGACCCTCTCGCCCGCATGCACCCTCGTGCCATGGGGATGGCCGGGTCGAGCCCGGCCATGACGAGGGCCGCAGACTGGCCCATCGGCCCTCCACCGACCTCCCGTCATGGCCGGCCATCGAGCCGGCCATCCCCACGGGCACACTGCAGCAATGTCACGACCCTCTCGCCCGCATGCACCATCGTGCCACGGGGATGGCCGGGTCGAACCCGGCCATGACGAGGAACACACGTCCGTCCGCACGCCGGGAACAGCACAGACCCGCCGCATGCCCCATCGTGCCACGGGGATGGCCGGGTCGAGCCCGGCCATGACGAAGGGCGCGGGCCCTCTGCCACGCGCCCTCACCGCCTCCCCGAACCGGCAACCATGACCCCGGTACACTCTCCCCCTCAGGCCCTCGTCTCCCAGGCCCTCGTCTCCCAGGCCCTCGTCTCCCCCCTCAGGGCCTCGTCTCCCCCTCAGGGCGTCGTCTCTCCCTCAGGGCCTCATCCTCCCCCTCAGGGCTTGGTCGTCTGCGGATCCCGCGGGTCCGCGTGGGAGGTCTCCGTCTCCATCCGGTCCGACGTCGGGTGCCCGGTGGGCTTCTCGCTGTCGGGCTTGTCGTCGGCGCCCTGGCGGCGCGAGGGTTCGGTTCCGGTGGTGCCGGAATTGGCCGGCGGGTCGCTGGCCGGGAACGTGTCGGCAACGGTCTTGTCGTAGCGGCGCTCGCTCATGGCGGGGTCCTTTCAGACAGTCGATCGTGAGCGTGAAACGCCCGCGCAGCCGCCTCGTTCCAGCGCCTCACCCCGCCGTGCGCGCCCGTTCCGTCGCGCCCGCCGCCGCCCCCCGCGCCTCCGCGGCGCGGTCGCGCGCGGCGCGCACACGCTCCCGATGCAGGTTGTAGAGCCCCGCCGCCACCACCAGGCCGGCACCGGCCAGCGTGCTCCAGGCGGGCACTTCCCCGAACACCACGAACCCGGCGATGCCGCCCCAGATCAGCGCCGTGTATTCGTAGGGCGCCAGCGCCGAAACCGGCGCCAGCCCGTAAGCGCGCGTGTAGACGCAATGCGCGAGCCCGCTCGAGATGCCGAGGAACACCAGCGCCAGCCACACCTCCGATCCCAGCGGGCCGCTGGGCGGGAACGGCGCCCACATGATCGCACCCGCGGCGATGTGCCCCAGCATCAGCGAGAATGCCTGGCAGGACGGCGTCTCGGTGGTGGAGAGCTGCCGCGTCATGATCCGCGTCACCGCCATTGCCAGGATGCCACCCAGCAGCAGCAGCACGACCGGCTTCCACATCTCCCCGCCGGGCCGCAGCATCACCAGCACGCCCACGAACCCGACCGCGGTGGACAGCATGCGCCGCCAGCGCAGCTTCTCTCCCAGCATCGGCACCGACAGCAGCGTCATCAGCAGCGGCGCCGTGAAACCGATCGCGTAGGTGTCCGCGAGCGTCATCTCCTGCCAGGCGATGTACCAGGTGCAGGAGACGAAGGCCGACAGCACCGCCCGCAGGATCACCGGCCCCCAGCGCACCGGCACCAGTCCGCGCCAGCCCTCGGGTTCGGCCCGCGCGATCGCGGCGACGGTGATCGCGCCGAACACGCCGCGCCACAGCATCGCGCCGCCGACGCCCGCCACCGGAATCGCCCATTTCGCCGCGGTGTCGCCCAGGGTCCAGATCAGGTAGGCGAGCGCCGCCAGCCCGATGCCGCGCACCGTCGCCGCGGCGTCGTCCACCAGCACCCGGCGCAGCACCACCGCACTCATGGCGCGGCACGCCGGTGTGCGGCGGCGATCGGCGAGGCGGTTCGGGGGAACATGGTTGCGCATCCATGCCTTGCGGCTGCCACGGGAGCAAGGCAATCCGGCACTTGCGCGAACATTGCTGATTTGCGCGAAGGAAGGCCCGTGGAGCACGCCGAATATGCGCTGATGGACGCGGTCGAGGACCGCATGTGGTGGTATCGCGCCCTGCATGCGCGGCTGCTCGACGCGCTCGCCGACGTGGCCGGACCGGTGCTGGATGCCGGCTGCGGCACCGGCGGCCTGCTCGCCGCGTTGCGTCGCCAGGATCCGGCGCGTCCGCTGGTGGGCCTGGAATGGGCCGCGGCCGCGGCGGCGCGCGCCCGGGCCAAATCCGGCGCCCAGGTGGTGCGGGGCAGCGTCAACGCCCTGCCCTTCGCCGATGCCAGTTTCGCCGCGGCGGTCAGCGCCGACGTGCTGTGCCATGCAGCGGTCGAACCCGCCGACGCACTCGGCGAACTCCGCCGCGTGCTGCGGCCGGGCGGGCGCCTCGTGCTCAACATGCCCGCCTATCGCTGGCTGCATTCGGCGCATGACGTGCGGGTCCACAACGCGCGCCGGCAGACCGCTGGCGAAACCCGCGCGATGCTCGAAAAAGCCGGGTTTCGAGCGCGCCGCGTGTGCTACTGGAACGGCCTGCTGCTGCCCCTGATGGTGTTGCAGCGCAAGGTCCTGGCTCGTGGCGACTCTGCGTCCGACGTCGCCCCGTTTCCGCCATGGCTGGATACCATGCTGCATGGCATGACCGAGTGTGAACGTCGCCTGCCGGTCCGGCTGCCCGCCGGAGGATCGGTCCTGGCGATCGCGGAGCGACCATGAACCACGAGACCCGCCTGCTCTTCCCCGCGTCCGGCCTCGACCGCGCCTCCGGTCCGGATCGCCTGCCGGACGACGCCGCCACCGCCGATCCCGGCGCCGCGCGCGCGGACCGGGTCGGCCTGTCGATCGTGATCCCGGTCTATCGCGGTGCCGCGACGGTCGGCCGCCTGGTGGACGAGCTCTCGCGGCTCACCCCGCAGGGCGGGCTCGAGATCGTGCTGGTCAACGACGGCAGCCCCGACGACTCCGATACCGCCTGCCTGTCCCTGCTGGGCACCTCGACCGTGCCCATCACCTATATCGAGCATGCGCGGAACTACGGTGAGCACAACGCGGTCATGACCGGCCTGCGGCATGCCCGCGGCGACTACGTGATCACCATGGACGACGACCTGCAGAACCCGCCCGAGGAGGTCGTGCGGCTTTACGACCACGCGCGGCTGGGCGGCTGGGACGTGGTCTACACGCGCTACGCGGTGAAGCAGCATGCCGGCTGGCGCAACCTCGGCAGCCGCTTCGCCAACGCGGTCGCCGACCGGCTGCTCGACAAGCCGCGCGGGCTCTATCTCTCCTCTTTCCGCTGCATGTCCGCGTTGGTGGTGCGCGCGGTCACCCGCTACAGCGGCCCCTACCCCTATGTCGACGGGCTGGTGATGCAGGTCACCCAGCGCATCGACAGCATCGAGGTGCGGCACCTGCCGCGGCTCGAGGGCCGCTCCAACTACAACCTGCGCCGGCTGGTGCGGCTGTGGCTGAACCTCGCCACCAGCTTCTCGCTCGCGCCGCTGCGGCTCGCGATCTATGCCGGGCTCGCGATGGCGACGCTGGGCACGATCGGCGCGGTGCTCACCATCGCCGAGGCGCTGTTCCTGCGCGACACTCCCTCGGGCTGGGCCTCGACCATGGTGGTGATCCTGCTGGTCGGCGGCGTCCAGTCGATGATCCTCGGCGTGCTGGGCGAGTATGTCGGCCGCACCTTCCTCTCCTCCAACGGCAAGCCGCAGGCGACCGTGCGGCGAATCGACCGAGCGGAGAGCCCGGACGGGATCCTCCCGGGACATCCGAGCTGAGAGGTGCATTGGACGGTTCTGGGCCTGGCCATCGTGATCAGCATGGCCGGGCAGACGCTGCTGAAGGCCGGTGCGGGTGCGCCCGACTTCCTGCGGCAATTGTTCGACTGGCGCACCCTGCTGGGGTTCTGCCTGTATGGCGGGTCGGCGGTGCTCTACATCATCGCGCTGCGCCGGATTCCGATGTCGGTCGCCCTGCCCTGCACGGCGATCTCCTACGTCGCCGCGGCGCTGATCGGGCATTACGCCTTCGCCGAACCGCTGGGCCTCGCGCATGTGGGGGCGATCGTGCTGATCTGCGGCGGCGTGGTGCTGCTGGCCTTCGCCTGACCGGGGAACCGGCGCGCGGCTGAACCTGCAACGTTGCTCGCCGGCACGTCACCGCATGGCACGCCGTCGTGATGCCATTGCATCGGTTTTCCCGGCTACAGCAGGCACCCGACACACCAGGAGGGCGAGATGCGGCCAGAGCGGATGATCCAATGGACGTGGGGCGGCCTCGGCACCGGCCTGGGGATCCTCGGGATCGGCGCGGTCATGTGGCTGCTGGGCGGTGTGGCGCAACCGGCCGCGGCGGCGCCGTTCTGCATGCGCAACGCGACCATGACGACGCCGATGTGCATCTATTACGATGCGGCCGAGTGCCAGCGCGAGGCGACGCGCCAGGGCGGCGACTGCACCGTGAACCGGCGCGAAGTCACGGTGCGGGGCGGCATCGGCCAGTACTGCATGGTGACCTCCTCACTGGTGCTCGCCTGCCACTATCCGGACCGGGAGTCCTGCGCCCGCGACGCGCGGCAGCAGAACGGCGCCTGCACCGACAGCCCGGGCGTGGCCCCGGCGCGCGCACCCGACCCGTATTCCCGCCAGAACGGCTACTGACCCGCCTCCGCGAGCCCCTCGGCCGGCAGTCCCGATCGGGTCCGCAGGCCGGCGAGGGGTTCGGCGGCGATCGACCAGAAGCTCCATCCGGGCGCGAAGGTGTCGATCCGCGCGGCGGCGCCGGCCGCCCAGGCGCGCCAGACCTCCTCCACGTCGAGCGCGCCGGTCGCGTCCTTGGCGACCTCGTTGATCCGCGCGCCGACATGCCAACTGACGATGGCGGGCAGGACATGGCCCTCGATCGGATGGATCGGGTGCATCGCCGCGGTGAAGGTGGAGGTCAGGATCTCGCCGGCCGGCTTCGTGTCGTAGCCGGTCAGCACGTGCACCGTGTCATGCGGCAGGGAAAACGCGGCGTTCAGACCGTCCGGCTCGCCGGGGAAGGCGTAGCCGTTGTCGCGGAAATGCGCCCATAAGGCGTGGCCGATCGTCTCCGGCGGCAGCGCGCCCAGTGCGGCGAAGCGGGCCGCCAGGGCGGGATCGGCCCCGTCCCCGCGATATGGCAGCAGCCAGGCGTTGATGTCGCCGCCCGGCCAGGGGGCGTTGGTGACGCTGTCCATGTTGACGCGCGTCATCTCGGCCAGGGCTTCGTCCCGGCGACCGGCGACCAGTGCGTCCAACAGGTCCAGGTAGGGCGCGGTGACACCGAGGGCGGTGGCCTGGGTGCGCAGCGCGGCGACGCGGGCGGCCTCGATGGTGCCGTCCACCAGCACCATCACAGCCAGGATCTGCACGGCGGTGGTGGCGAGCGGACTGCCGGCGCCGACGGCCGGCCGCAGCGTGGCACCGGTCGCGTCGGCCAGCGCGGCATCTCCGAAAATGTGGCGCGCGGCGGCCCGCACCGATCGCTCCGCGGCGGCGCTGGGCGCCCTGCCCGCTGCGGCGATCGCGCGCATGGCGCCGAGGATGGCCGTCGCCTGCGCGCGCGTGGCGGTCGGCAGCAGGGGCGGCACCACCGCCTGGGTCGATCGCATCGCGTCACCTCCGGGACGGCAGGGTAACGAACCGCCCCGGTGGGTGGAAGCGTCAGCGCGCCTCCACCGTCTCCCAGACCTCCGCGAGGCAGCGCTCGAGCTCCGCCGCCCGCCGCACACCGGTGTGTTGCCGCAGGGTGCGGGCACGCCCGGCGGCGCCGATCGCCGCGCGCTCCGCCTCCGGCAGCGCCAGCGCCGCGATCACCTCCCCCGCGTCGCGCGCCTGGAGGAGTTCGGTGCCGGGGGTGAGCACGTCCTCCATCCCCGCCCAGATATCGGACACGATCGGGGTGCCGCAGGCGGTCGCCTCGAACAGCCGCACGCTGGGGCTCCATCCCGCCTCCACCATGTCGGCGCGGGTGACGTTCAGGGTCCAGGCGCAGGCGCTGTAGAAGTCCGGATGGTCGGCCGGCCCCAGATGCTCGATGCGCTCGACATTGGCGGGCCAGGCGATGTCGTCGGGGTATTGCGGCCCGACCACGGCGAAGCGCTGTTCCGGCAGGCGGGCGGCAGGTTCCAGCAGCAGCCGCTCCAGCGTCGGCTGGCGATCGGGGCTGTAGGTGCCGAGATAGCCGAGGCTCCAGCGCCGCGCGGCGCCGGTCGGCCGGTAGGCATCGGCATCCACCGCGCAGTACAGCGCCTCGGCGCGCCGCGCGCCGTAGTGCCGCTCGAGGAAGCGCAATGTGGGGCCGCCGGTGAAGGAGAAATACACGTCGAACAGCTTGATCTGCGCCGGCTGCAGATAGGCCGCGCCGCCGGCCGCCAGCGCCCGCAGCGTCACCGGCGTGTCGATGTCGTAGAAGCACAGGGCGCCGCGGCGCCGCAGGCCGGCGAGCCAGGCGATCACCGCCGGCCCCTCATGCACGTAGGAGCCGACGATCACCGCGTCGGCCGCCGCGATCTCGGCGGCATGGCCGGCCAGTTCCGCCTCCGACCCGTACAGCGCGAGGCGGCAGAAATCTGGGTCGGCGAGGTCGCGGGCGCTCGCATACCAGGGCTGGTCGCGCTCGAGGAACAGCAGGTCGTGCC
>JAFKLG010000007.1 GCA_017304945.1 Rhodospirillales bacterium | reverse complement strand
CATCGAGCCGGCCATCCCTCGCGGCACCCTGCTGGTGGGGATGGCCGGGTCGCGCCCGGCCATGACGGAATGGGGTCGGCCCGGGCCCAGGCCCGGGCCCGGGCCCGGGCCGAGGGGCGCCGGGGTCAGGCCCCGCGGTTCTCCACCAGCTCCGTCACCACTGCCGGATCGGCCAGGGTCGAGGTGTCGCCCAGGCTGTCCGTCTCGTTCGCGGCGATCTTGCGCAGGATGCGGCGCATGATCTTGCCGCTGCGGGTCTTCGGCAGGCCGGGCGCCCACTGGATCACGTCGGGCGAGGCGATCGGCCCGATCTCCTTGCGCACCCAGGCGACCAGTTCCTTGCGCAGCGCCTCGGTGGGCTCCTCGCCCAGCTTCAGGGTGACATAGGCGTAGATGCCCTGGCCCTTGAGGTCATGCGGGTAGCCCACCACCGCGGCCTCGGCGACCTTGGGGTGCGCCACCAGGGCGCTCTCGACCTCGGCCGTGCCCATGCGGTGGCCGGAGACGTTGATCACGTCGTCCACGCGGCCGGTGATCCAGTAATACCCGTCGGCATCCCGCCGCGCGCCGTCGCCGGTGAAGTACAGGCCCTTGAAGGTGGAGAAATAGGTCTGCACGAAGCGCGCATGGTCGCCGAACACGGTGCGCATCTGGCCCGGCCAGCTCTCGGCGATGCATAGGTTGCCCTCGCAGGCGCCGTGCAGCTCGTGCCCGTCCCCGTCCACGATGATCGGCTTCACCCCCGGCAGCGGGCGCGTGGCCGACCCCGGCTTCAACGCCGTCGCGCCCGGCAGCGGGCTGATCAGGATGCCGCCCGTCTCGGTCTGCCACCACGTGTCCACGATCGGGCAGCGATGCTCGCCCACCACCCGGTCGTACCAAAGCCAGGCCTCGGGGTTGATCGGCTCGCCCACGCTGCCCAGGATGCGCAGCGACTTGCGCGAGGTCCGGCGCACCGGCTCTTCCCCGTCGCGCATCAGCGCGCGGATGGCGGTGGGCGCGGTGTAGAAGATGTTGACCTTGTGCTTGTCCACCACCTGCCAGAAACGCGAGCTGTCCGGGTAGTTGGGGATGCCCTCGAACATCAGCGTGGTCGCGCCATTCGCGAGCGGGCCGTAGACGATGTAGGTGTGGCCGGTGACCCAGCCCACATCGGCGGTGCACCAGTAGATCTCGCCCGGCCGATAGTCGAACACCAGTTCATGCGTGTAGCTGGCCCACACCATGTAGCCGCCGGTCGTGTGCAGCACGCCCTTCGGCTTCCCGGTGCTGCCGGAGGTGTACAGGATGAACAGCGGATCCTCGGCGTTCATCTCGGCGGGCGGGCAATTGGGCGAGACCTCGGCGCACAGCGTCGCCCAGTCATGGTCGCGGCCCGCCTGCATGCCGACATCGCCGCCGGTGACCTTCACCACGATCACGTTCTTCACGCTGGGGCAGGTCTTCAGCGCCACGTCCGCATTCGCCTTCAGCGGCACCTTGCGACCGCCGCGCCGCCCCTCGTCGGCGGTGATCAGCAGGGTGGAATCGCAGTCCTGGATGCGGTTGGCGAGACTGTCCGGGGAGAAGCCGCCGAACACCACCGAATGGATCGCCCCGATCCGCGCGCAGGCCAGCATGGCGACCGCCGCCTCGGGCACCATGGGCAGGTAGATCGTGACCCGGTCGCCCTTGGTCACGCCGAGGCCGGTCATCGCATTCGCCAGCCGGCAGACCTGCTCGTGCAGTTCCCGATAGGTGACGGTGCGGCTGCTGTTCGGGTCGTCGCCCTCCCACAGGATCGCGACCTGGTCGCCGCGGGTCGCGAGATGCCGGTCGAGGCAGGACGCGGACGCGTTCAGCGTGCCGTCCTCGAACCACTTGATCGAGACGTCGCCCGAGAAGCTCGCGTTCTTGATCCTGGTCGGGGCCTGCATCCAGGCGATGCGGCGCGACTGTTCGGCCCAGAACCCGTCCGGGTCGCGCGCGGCGCGCTCCGCCATCTCCTGATAGCGGGCGGCATCGACATGGGCGCGCGCGGCAATCTCCGGGCGGACCGGGAAGACCTGGCCTTCGGCAGCGTGCGTGTCTGGCATCGACGTGTTCCTCTTCCCTGTTGCGTGGTCAGAGCCCGGCATCTTCCGGAACGTAAACCACGCCGTCCTTGATCTGAATCGTCACCGGCTCGAGAAAATCGCCCCGGCACGGGCCGCTGATGCACTCGCCGGTGGCGACCGTGAATTCGGCCCCGTGCGTCGCGCAGATGATATGGCGGCCGTCCGCGGACAGGAACCGCCCCGGCATCCAGTCGAGCGGCACGCCGATATGCGGGCAGGAATTGACGTAGACATGGACCGTCTCCCCCTGCCGCACGGCGAGCAGGCCGACGAAGCCGCCCGCCGGGGGTGGAAATCCGGCGCTGCCCCCGTCCGGAATGTCGGTGACCGGCCCCAGCGCCCGCCAGCCGGCCGGGATCAGCGCGTCCATCCGCCCATCCGGCAGAGCTGCTTCCAGTGGTCCGCCGAGATCGGCATGACCGACAGGCGGGACTGCCGCACCAGCGCCAGGTCGGCGAGCGTGGGGTCGGCCTTGATCGCGGCCAGCGTGACCGGTGTCGGCATCGGACCGACCGCCTGCATGTCGACGCACACCCAGTCCCCGCTCTCGGCCGTGGGGTCCGGATACGCCTCCTTCGCCACCTTCACCACACCGACGATCTCCTTGCCGATGTTGGAGTGGTAGAAGAATGCAAGATCCCCCTTGCGCATGGCCTTCAGGTTGTTCTTCGCCATGTGGTTGCGCACGCCGGTCCAGGGCTCCACCTGATGGGCGACCTGCTGGTCCCAGGAGAAGGCGTCCGGCTCCGACTTGACCAGCCAGTACTGCTTCGTCATGCGCGGGAACGGCGGCGACGCGATTGACCCATCTCAATGCGCCGGCGAGCGGCGGCGCGGGAGAAGCAGGACGGCATGACCCAGATTTTCCTTCCAGAGGCGCCCGCGGGAATGGCCGGGGTCGCGGCGCGTTCATACAGTAAGCCAAGGCGCGTCGGCTTCAAACGACCTGCCGCATCGGATAGAGAGGCTCCGTGAACGTGCGCTCCGCCGTCGGCACGCCCCAGACGGGGCGGTCCCTGCATCGCTTCGCCAACCCCGGCCAGTTCCTGCGGCTGTCGGGCGCGGTACTGCCGTGGCTGACCGCCGGCGCCATCGCGCTGACCGCGCTGGGGCTGGGCTGGGGGCTGTTCTTCGCCCCCGCCGACTGGCAGCAGGGCGACGCGGTGCGCATCATGTACGTGCACGTCCCCGCGGCCTGGCTCGCCTCCTCGGGCTACCTGGCGCTCGCGGTCTGCTCCGTGCTGTCGCTGGTCTGGCGGCACCCGCTGGCCGACCTGGCCGCGGTGGAGATCGGGCCGGTGGGCGCCGGCTTCACCGCGCTCTGCCTCGCCACCGGCAGCCTGTGGGGCAAGCCGATGTGGGGCGCCTGGTGGGTGTGGGACGCGCGGCTCACCTCGGTGCTGGTGCTGTTCTTCCTGTATCTCGGGCACGTGGCCCTGGTGCGCGCCTTCGACGACCCGACCCGCGGCTATCGCGCCGGCGCCATCCTGGCGCTGGTCGGCGTGGTGAACCTGCCGATCATCAAGTTCAGCGTCGACTGGTGGAACACGCTGCACCAACCGGCCTCCATCACGCTGACCGGGGCACCGACCATGGCGCTGTCGATGCTGTGGCCGCTGCTGATCGCGGCGATCGGCTACATGCTGGCCTTCGCCGCCATCGTGATCGCCCGCACCCGCGCGGCCGTGCTGGAGCGGCGGATCCGCAGCCTGCTGATGGCGCGGGCCGCGTCCGACGGCGGCGAGGCCGCGACCTCGATGCTGCCGCAGGAGGGCGTCTGATGACCCATCTCCCGTTCATCGTCGCCTCCTACGCGCTGGGGGTGGCGATCCCGATCGGCTTCGGCCTCGCCGCCTTCCTGCGCATGGGGCGGGCCCGACGGCGCCTGGCCGCGATCGATCCGCGCGCGCGGCGCGGGGGCTTGGCATGACCCGCAAGCGTCGCCGGCTCTGGATCCTGGTCGCGTGCGGCCTCGGCCTCGGCTCCGCCACCGCGCTGACCCTGTCGGCCTTCAGTGACAGCCTGGTGTTCTTCGTCTCCCCCTCGGACCTCGTCAAAGGCACGCAGAATGCACGCACTGTGCGTCTCGGCGGGCTGGTCGAGCAGGGCAGCGTCGAGCGCAGCGGCGGCGGCAAGCCGGTCGCCACCTTCCGCGTCACCGATGGCGCCAACAGCGTGAAGGTCACCTACGCGGGCATCCTGCCGGACCTGTTCCGGGAGGGTCAGGGCGTGGTCACGCTGGGCACGCTGCAGCCGGACGGCACCTTCCGCGCCTCCGAGGTGCTGGCCAAGCACGACGAGACCTACATGCCGAAGGAAGTCGCCGACGCGCTCAAGCGGTCCGGCCACTGGAACCCTGATGCCGGCCCGCCGCCGCCGGCCTCGACTTGGAACACGCTGGCCGGCAACAAGCCCGGGACCTGAGATGGCGGGCGTGCGGCGGGCATGAGATTGTCCCTGCAGCCGACCATGCCCACATCCCGGCATACCGAATATCGAGATCCCTGGCACACCGAATATCGAGGACTGCGATGGCCGACACCCCTCCCTCGCCGCCCGGCACACCGGCGGCCACGCCGGCATCGCCGCCCAACGACACGCCGGCCGCGAAGCCCGACCTGCCGAAGGAGATCGGCGGCGCGAAGGGTCCGGAACCGACGCGCTACGGCGACTGGCAGCACAAGGGGCGAGTGACCGACTTCTGAGACGGCGGTGTCGCCGATCGCCTCTGAGCCGGCGGTGCCGCCGATCGCGCGCTACCCTCGCCGGGCCAGCGCGGCGGTGAGCGTGTTCTCCAGCAGGCAGGCGATCGTCATCGGGCCGACGCCGCCCGGCACCGGGGTGATGGCGCCCGCCACCGCCGCGGCCTCGGCGTAAGCGACGTCGCCCACCAGCCGTCCATCGGGCAGCCGGTTGATCCCCACGTCGATGACCGTGGCGCCCGGCTGGATCCAGTCCCCGCGCACCATCTCCGGCCGGCCCACGGCGGCGACCAGCACGTCCGCGCGGCGGCACTCGGCGGCGAGGTCGCGCGTGCGGGAATGCGCGATCGTCACGGTCGCATCGGCCCCGAGCAGCAGGGCGGCCATGGGGCGGCCGACGATGCCGGAGCGGCCGAGCACCAGGGCGCGGGCGCCGCGCAGCGGCACCTCGGTGGCGGCGAGCAGCTTCATGACGCCGAGCGGGGTGCAGGGCACGAGGGTGGGGCGGCCGTCGGCGAGGCGGCCCGCGTTCAGCGGATGGAACCCGTCGACGTCCTTGGCCGGGTCGATGGCCTCGATCACCGCCTGGGCGCGGATCTGCGGCGGCAGCGGGAGCTGCACCAGGATTCCGTCCACCGTCGGGTCGGCGTTCAGCCGCGCGACCTCGGCCAGCAGCGCCGGCTCCGTGGTGTCGGCGGGCAGGCGGATGGTGCGGGCGTCGATCCCCGCCTCCCGCGCGGCGCGGTCCTTGCTGCGGACATAGACGGCGCTGGCCGGATCCTCGCCCACCAGCACCACGGTCAGGCCGGGACGAAAGCCGAGACCGGCGATGCGGGTGGCGAGGGCGGCGCGGGTCGCGCGGGCGATCGCCTTGCCGTCGATGACGCGGGCGCTCCGCGTGGCGTCGGTCACAGCGCGGCGAGCCGGTCGGCCAGGGTGGCCGGGTCGCCGGCGACGGCCAGCGTCTTCTCCCGGCTGGTCGCCCCCTGCAGCAGGCTCACGGCCGATAGCGGCACCCCCAGGGCCTCGGCCAGCACGGCGCAGGCCGCGCGGGTCGCGCGCCCATCCTCCGGCGCTTCGGTCACGCCGATGCGCAGCCGGCTGCCCTCCAGCGCCGCGGCGCGTCCCTGCACGCCGGGCCGGCGCGACTTCGGCTGCACCTTCACCATCACCGCGACACCCTCGCCGGTCGGACGCCAGAAGTCGGTCACAGCAGCGGGCGCAGCGTACCGAACACGACCGACTCGTAGATGCTCGCCAGCAGCATGCGCGCCGCCTGCAGCAGCAACAGCAGGATCAGCGGGCTGAGATCGATGCCGCCCAGGTTCGGCAGGATGTTGCGGATCGGCCGCAGCGCCGGTTCGGTCACCCGATACAGGAAGTCACCGATGGTCCAGACGATTCGATTGCGCGTGTCGAGCACGCCGAACGACGCGAGCATGCTGAACACCGCGGCGAGGATGACCGCCCAGATGTAGAGGTAGAGCAACTGGTCGGCGAGCCAGAACAACGCCCTGATCATGCAAACATCCGCTCCGCGAGGTCGCCGGAAGCTAGCGGCGGGCCGGTCCCGCCGCAACCGGCCGCGCACCGTGCGGGAAATCTGTTTCCAGGTGCTTGACTTCGCACAGGCCCCTGAGCATTGTCCGCGCCCTGCCGGCCCCCCAGGTCGGCACGCGTGGGACGGGGCTGTAGCTCAGTTGGGAGAGCGCCTCGTTCGCAATGAGGAGGTCAGGGGTTCGATTCCCCTCAGCTCCACCATCGTCCCCCGCAGCCTTCTCCTCCGCCCCGCATGAGGTCCGGCACGATGGCCAGGTTCGGCGAGATGGCCCTGGCCAAACGTCTCGCGCCCCGCCTGCCGTTCTACTACGGCTGGGTGATCGTCGGCCTCGCCTTCGTCACCATGGCGGTGAGCGTCAGCGCCCGCACCGCGTTCTCCCTGCTGCTGCCGCCGCTGATCGGCGAGTTCGGCTGGGACCGTGGCCTGACCGCCGGCGCCTTCTCGTTCGGCTTCCTCGTCTTCGCGCTGCTGAGCCCGCTGGTCGGCCGCGCGATGGACCGGTACGGCCCGCGGCTGGTGATCGGCACCGGCGTCGTGATCATGACGGCGGGCCTGCTCGCGGCGCCCGGGATCAGCCAGCCCTGGCACCTCTACGCGACGCTCGGCGTGCTGGTCGGCACCGGCGCCAACCTGATGAGCTTCACCGTCCAGTCGCTCTATCTGCCGAACTGGTTCCGGCGGCGGCGCGGGCTCGCGATCGGCATCGCCTTCGCCGGCGTGGGCGGCGGCGCCGTGGTCCTGCTGCCCTGGCTGCAGAGCATCATCATCCACGACGGCTGGCGCCACGCCTGCACGGTGATGGGACTGCTGGTCCTGTGCGTGATCGGCCCGGCCACCCTGTTCGTGGCCCGCCGGCCGGAAGAGGTCGGCCTGCGCCCCGACGGGGCTCCGGCACCCGGCCGTACCGCGGCGTTGGACACCGCGCCTCCCATCGATCCCGCGCAGGTCGAGACCGCTCGGGCGGCTCGCGCGGCAGCCGATGCCGGCATCGTCGATCCCGCCTGGGCCGCCATCGACTGGACGCTCCATCGCGCCATCCGCACCGCCCGCTTCTGGTGGCTGGCCCTCGGCTATGGCTGCGCGCTGTTCGCCTGGTATGCGGTGCAGGTGCATCAGACGACCTACCTGGTCGATCTCGGCTTCAACCCCGCGCTTGCCGCCTGGGCGCTGGGCCTGGTGAGCGTGGTCGCCATCCCGGGCCAGATCGGCTTCGGCGCGCTGTCCGACCGGATCGGCCGCGAATGGGTGTGGACCGCGGGATGCCTCGGATTCGCCCTCTGCTACGCCGCGCTGGTGGCGATGGAGGCGCATCCCTCCATGCTGCTGCTCTGGAGCATGGTGATCGCGCAGGGCTTCCTGGGCTACGCGCTCCCCTCGGTGATGGGCCCGATCGCGGCGGAGATCTTCGAGGGGCGGCATTTCGGCGGCATCTTCGGCACGCTGAACGTCGCCCTGATCGGCGGCGGCGCGGCGGGCCCCTGGGTGGCCGGCACGATCCGCGACGTGACCGGCAGCTACCGGCCGGCCTTCCTGCTGGCCTTCGTCCTGTGCGGCGTGTCTGCCGCGGCGATCTGGCTCGCCGCCCCGCGCAAGGTCCGGCTGGTCCCAGGCCGGCGCGCCCAGGCCGGAGGCTGACCGTCGCGCGCCGCCTTGCCGCGCCGCCATTGATCTAGATCGTCCCGCGAGGTTTCCGGCCACGTTAGGGTCCCGCCCGTCAGAGCGACGGAGGGACCCAGCATGATCGGAGTGGAGATCGACGGCCGATCGGCCCAGGCGCCAGAGGGCACGACGGTGCTGCTCGCCGCCGCCGCCGCCGGCCTGCCGCTCACCGGGAATGTCGGCTGCATGGGCCAGGGCGTGTGCGGCGCCTGCCGCGCGCTGGTCCGTCGCGACGGCGCCGCCACCGCCGAAACCGTGCTCGCCTGCGAGACCAGGGCCGAGGACGGCATGCGGGTCAGCTTCCTCGACCGGTTCACCCTGCCCCGCCAGGCCCCGTACGACGAAACCGCGCTCGCCGATGGCTGGGCCGCCTATGAGCGCATGCTGGAGCTGTTCCCGAACGCGCAGAACTGCCGCCACTGCTCCGGCTGCGACCGCGCCTGCCCCAAGGGCCTGTCCGTCCAGACCGGGGTCATGCAGGCGACCAGCGGCGATTTCGGCGCCGCCGCCGAGACGTTCGCGCTGTGCGTCATGTGCAACCTGTGCGCCGCCGCCTGCCCGGAGAGCATCGCGCCCAACCATGTCGGCCTGTTCGCCCGCCGCGCCCTGGCGGCGAGCCAGCGCCCAACCGACCTGATCCGCCGGCTGCACCAGATCGTGACCGGCGCCATGGCCGTCGAGACCACGCCATGAGCGCGCCAGGCCCGATGCCCCCGACCGCGATCCAACGGACCGACGCGACCGCGATCCGATGGATCGACGCGACCGCGATCCGATGGATCGACGCGCTCGCCGCCTGTGCGGCGGCGCCGGCCGATCCGCCCGCGCCGGACGCACCGGCGCTGCTGCGGCGCTGGCATCCCGATGCGCAGCCGAACGCAACCGAACCCCTGCGCGTCGGCGCCAGCGCCGGGATGCGCTGCCCGCCCGCACTCGCGGCACTGCTCCAGGCCAATACCCTGATCGACGACGTGGACGTCGCCGGCGCCGCGGTGGTGGAAACCGACGTGCTGGTGATCGGCGGCGGCGGGGGCGGCTGCGTCGCGGCCCTCACCGCCGTCGCCGCCGGCCGCAAGGTGCTGGTGGTCACCAAGTTCGGCCTCGGCGACAGCAACACGGTGATGGCCGAGGGCGGCATCCAGGCCGCGGTCGGCGCCGAGGACAGCCTGCAGGCGCATTACGACGACACGCTCGCGGGCGGCCAACGGGCCGGCGACCCGACGCTGGTGCGCACGCTGGTGAGCGAGGGACCGGCCGCGATCCGCTGGCTGATCGGCCAGGGCATGACCTTCGACCTCGACGAGTCCGGCCATAACCTGCGCCGCAAGCGCGCGGGCGGCACCAGCGTGCCGCGCATCCTCTCCACCCGCGACGTGACCGGGCTCGAGCTGATGCGCGTGCTGCGCGAGGCGACGCTGCTGCGGCCCGGCATCACGGTGTGGAACCGCTCCCCCGCGGTGGAGCTGCTGTCCGACGCGGCCGGCCGCTGCCGGGGCGCGGTGATCTACAGCCTCTATCTGCACCGCTTCGTCACGGTGCGCGCCGGCGCGGTGATCCTGACCACCGGCGGGGCCGGACGGCTGCACATCAACGACTTCCCCACCTCGAACCACCTCGGCGCCACGGCCGACGGCCTCGTGCTCGCCTATCGGTTGGGCGCGACGCTGCGGGAGGTCGACAGTTTCCAGTACCACCCGACCGGTGTGGCGTGGCCGCGCGCGCTGCGGGGCCAGCTCATCAGCGAGGCCGCCCGCTCCCTGGGCGCGCAGTTGCGCAACGGGCGCGGCGAGCGGTTCGTGCCGGAACTCTCGCCCCGCGACGTGGTGGCCGCGGCCATGCTGCGGGAGATCGGCGAGGGCCGTGGGGTGGAGCGCGACGGCTGCGTCGGTGTGCTGCTCGATACGCCTGGCCTGGAACGCGCGCGGCCCGGGGTGCTCGCGCAGAGCCTGGTCTCGCTGGGGCATGTCGCACACAAATCCGGCGTCGACCCGGTTCGGGAGCCGATGCTGGTCTGCCCGACCCTGCACTACCAGAACGGCGGCATCGCGATCGCGGCGGATGGCGCCACCGGCGTGCCCGGCCTGTTCTGCGCGGGTGAGGTGGCGGGCGGGATCCATGGCCGCAACCGGCTGATGGGCAACGCGCTGCTCGAACTCGTGGTGTTCGGCCGCCGCGCCGGGGCCGCCGCCGCGGGCTTGGCGCAGGCGGCCGGCCCGGGGGGCCGCGCCAACCTGGACCACGTGCAGGACTGGCGCCGCGCGCTGGTGGCCGCCGGCCTGCCGCTGGACGCGCGCGCGCCACTGCTGTTCCCCGAGATCGCGAATTTCGACCTCACCGCCGACCGCGCGCCGCACCGCGCGCCGCACCGCGCCGCAGCGGTGGCGGCGTAAGGCCGAGGAGAGCCAGCCATGGACGCCCTGACCCGGGACCAGCTCGCCATCGAACCGGCGCGCGTGCTGACCGCGCCCGACCTGCTGGTGGGGTCGAGCCTGCCCGGCTGGCACGCCGCCGGCGGCGGCATCGGCCTGCGCCGCGCGCTCGAGGATCGCGCCGGCATCATCGGCGTGCTGGAGCGCGCCGGGCTGCGCGGTCTCGGCGGCGCCGGCTTTCCGACCCACCGCAAATGGGAAGCGGTGGCCGCGCAGCCCGGCCCCGAGAAGGTGGTCGTGTGCAACGGCAACGAGGACGAGCCGGGCACCTTCAAGGACCGGTTCCTGCTGGGGCGCACGCCGCACCAGGTGATCGAGGGGGCGCTGATCGCGGCCCTCGCCGTGGGGGCGCGTCAGGTCGTGATGTACGTCAACCCGCATCTCGGCAGCGTGCTGCCCACGGTGGCGGAGGCGGTGGCCGCCTGGCGCGCGGACCCGGTTCTCCTCGAGCTGGCCGCCGCGCTGGGCGGGCCGGTGACGCTGGAGGCGCGAGCGAGTTCGGGCCGCTACATCGGCGGCGAGGAGACCGCGGTGGTGGCGTGGCTGGAGGGCAGCTTCCCCTTCCCGCGACGCAAGCCCCCGTTTCCCGCCGAGAGCGGCGTGCATGGCAAGCCGACGCTGATCAACAACGCCGAGACCCTGGCGCACGTGCCGCACATCCTGCGCCACGGCGCCGCCTGGTTCCGGTCGCGGGGGCGTGGCGGGGCGCCGGGCACCAAGCTGTTCTCCCTGTCGGGCGACGTGCAGCGGCCGGGCCTCTACGAGCTACCGATGGGCACGCCGCTCGCCGAACTGATCGAGGAGCATGGCGGCGGCATGCTGATGGGCCGCGCGTTCAAGGCGGTGTTCACCGGCGGCCCGTCCAACACGCTGCTGACGGCGGATCACCTGGACGTGCCGCTCGACTTCGACAGCGTGCGTGCCCGCGGCTCGCGCCTGGGCACCGGCGCGATGATCGTGGTCTCGGAGGGAACCAGCATCCCCCGCCGGGTCACCGAATTCGTGGAGTTCTTCGCGGAATCCTCCTGCGGCCAGTGCCCGCCGTGCAAGACGGGCACCTACCAGCTCGCGACGCTGCTGCACCGGATCGACAGCGGGCACGGCACCCGGGCGGACCTGGATTCGATCCGCCAGCTTTGTGGGCTGCTGCCGGGGAGCGGCCGCTGCGGCCTGATCGACGGCGCCGTCACCGTCGTCGCCAGCAGCCTCGAACGGTTCGGGGCGGAGTATGAGAGCATGCTGCGGGGGTGATTCGGCGCGGCGTGAGGCGGCGCGGGGCGCTCAGCCCGGGCCGCCCCCCGTCTCATGGGCCGGCGGAGGTCGGCCATCCACGACGATCGCCACGCGCGGTAGAACAGCCGTGGATGGCCGCGACAAGCGCGGCCATGACACAGGGGCCGCAGCGCGGCCACGACACAGAGGCCACAGCGCGGTCACGACACAGAGGCCACAGCGCGGTCACGACACAGAGGCCGCAGCGCGGTCACGACACGGAAGCCGCGACGGGCGCGGCCATGACACATGGGTCCTACCCCAGCAACTGCAGCGCCGCCCGGGACAGCGCCTGCACGCCGAAGCCGATGCAGCGCTCGTCCGGCTGGTAGTCGGAGTTGTGCAGCCGGTCCGCGCGGCCCGGCGCGGCCGACCCGATCCGCAACTGGAACGCCGGCACCCGCTCCGCCATCAGCGCGAAATCCTCGCCCCCCAGGCTCGGTTCGCCCTCCGCGACCACGTCGCCGAACTGCGCCCGCACCGCCGCGATCGACGGATCGATCACCCGGTCGTCGTTCATCAGGCAGGGCGTGCCGCGCCGGTACTCGATGGCGCAGGTCACCCGCATCCCCTCCCGCATGCCGGCGCACAGCCGCCGGATCGCCGCCTCCGCCACGTCGCGCGCCCGCGGGTGCAGCGTGCGCACCGTGCCCTTGATCACGCAGGTATCGGGAATGATGTTGTGCGTCGTGCCGCCCTGGATCGCGCCCACCGTCACCACCGCCGGCAGCAGCGGCGGCACCTCCCGCGAGACCACGGTCTGCAACTGCGCCACCAGCATCGCCGCCGCGACCAGCGGGTCGACGGACCCGTGCGGATAGGCCGCATGGCCGCCCTGGCCGCGCACCACGATGTCGAACCGGTCCGAGGCCGCCAGCGTCGGGCCGCGGACATAGCCGAACGTGCCCACCTTCATGTCCGGGTGGTTGTGGAATCCCAGCGCGAGATCGACGGAGGGCGAGTCCATCACCCCGTCCGCGATCATCGCCGCCATGCCGCCCAGCCCCTCTTCGGCCGGCTGGAACACGAGCTTCACCGACCCGGCGAGCTGCGGCGCCAGGTCGCGCAGCACCGCGGCGACCCCCAGCAGGGTGGTGGTGTGGATGTCGTGGCCGCAGGCATGCATCTTGCCGGGCACGGTGCTGGCGAAGGGCAGCCCGGTCTCCTCCTGCATCGGCAGCGCGTCCATGTCGGCGCGGATGGCCAGCACCGGGCCGGGACGGCCGCCCTCGATCATGCCGACCACCCCTGTCTTGCCGATGCCGGTCTGGTGGGGGATGCCCAGCCGGGTGAGCTCGCGCGCGACCACGCCCGCGGTCCGGACCTCCTCGAACCCCAGTTCCGGGTGGGCGTGCAGGTCGCGGCGCACCTCGATCAACTGGGCCTCGATCGCGGCGGTGAGCTGGCGGATCGCGGTGGCGGGATCGTTGGGGCGCGGATCGGACATGCGGCGGGACCTCCTGGCTGGCCGCAGGTTATGCGGAAGCCGGATTGCCCCGGCAAGCCGGACACGAAGCCGATAGCGGCGGCCTCGGGATCGTTGCTCTTGTGGCGATTCCGCGAGGCTTCGGGCAGAGTGCGCCGCCATGAATGAGCGCCCCATCGTCCCCGTGATCCTGTCCGGCGGCTCCGGCACCCGGCTGTGGCCCGTGTCCCGGGAAAGCTACCCGAAGCAGCTCTGGCCGCTGCTGTCCGACCGCACCATGGTGCAGGACACGGCCCTGCGCGGCCACGGCGCGGGCTTCGCGCCCCCCATCGTCGTGTGCAACCACGAGCATCGGTTCCTGATCGCCGAACAACTGCGCGCCGCCGGCGTGACCGAGGCGCGGATCGTGCTGGAGCCGGTGGGCCGCAACAGCGCCCCAGCGATCGCCGCGGCCGCCCTGCTGCAGGCCGAGGAGGATCCGGACGCGCTGCTGTGGATGCTGGCCGCCGACCACGCCATCCCCGATACCGCCGCGCTGCACGCCGCGCTGGCCCAGGCCGCCGTCGCCGCGCGCGCCGGGCGGATCGTCACGTTCGGGATGCGGCCGCATCGGCCGGAAACCGGCTATGGCTATATCGAGGCCGGCGTCCCGCTGCGCGACGCACCCGGCGTGCATGCCGTCGCCCGCTTCGTGGAGAAGCCGGATGCGCCGACCGCCGCGCGGCTCGCCGCCGACGGCCGTCACCTGTGGAACTCCGGCATGTTCGTGTTCACCGCGCGCACGCTGCTGGAAGAGCTCGAGGCGCACGCGCCCGAGGTGCTGCCGCCCGTGCGCGCCGCGGTCGCGCAGCGGCGCAGCGATCTCGACTTCATCCGGCTCGACGAGCAGGCCTTCAAGGCCGCGCCCTCGATCAGCCTGGACTACGCGGTGGCGGAGCGCACCAGCCGCGCCGCCGTGGTGCCGGCGACCATCGGCTGGTCGGACGTGGGTAGCTGGAACGCGCTGTGGGAACTCGGCGCCAAGGACGCCGACGGCAACGTCGCGCTCGGCGACGTGCTGCTGGAAGGCGCGCAGGATTGCTACGTGCGCAGCGACGGGATGCTGGCCGCGGTGGTCGGGCTGAAGGACGCGGTCGTGGTGGTGACCGAGGACGCGGTCCTCGCCATGCATCGCGACCGCGCGCAGGACGTGAAGGCGGTGGTGGAACGGCTGAAGGCCGCTGGCCGGTCCGAGGCGGTGAGCCATAATCGCAGCTACCGTCCCTGGGGCTTCTACGAGCGCCTGATCCAGGGCGATCGGTTCCAGGTGAAACGAATCGTCGTGACGCCCGGACGCCAGCTCTCGCTGCAGAAGCATTTCCATCGCGCCGAACACTGGGTGGTCGTCAGCGGCACCGCCCGCGTCACCCGCGACGAAGAGATCCTCATCGTCCAGGAAAACGAGAGCGTCTACCTGCCGCTCGGCTGCGTCCACCGGCTGGAAAATCCCGGCAAGATCCCGCTGGCGCTGATCGAAGTGCAGTCCGGCGCGTATCTCGGCGAGGACGACATCGTCCGCCTCGAGGATACGTACGGCCGCACCTGACCCGGGCCGCGACGGCGGCGCGCACCGCTCCGGCGCGTCGCCCGCGGCCACCCCCCTCCCCCGTGCGCCGGTTTACCGGCGTCGGCAGAGCCGCTAGCACGGACGAAAGTGGAGGGATGCCCAAATGAAATGTGAACTCACGCCGGAGCAGCGCGACATGGTGGCGACCGTGCGCGCGCTGAGCCAAGAGCGGTTCAAGCCCCGCGCCGAACGCTTCATGGACGGCACCTTCCCATGGGAGAACATGCGCGAGCTCGCGGAGCTCGGCATTCTCGGCATGGCCGTTCCCGAAGAATATGGCGGGCTCGGTTTGCCCGTGCTGGACACGGCGCTGGTGCTCGAGGAAATCGCCAAGGCCTGCTACGTGACGGCGATGGCGGTGCTGGGGGAAGTCGGCGTCCAGACGCGGATCATCTCGGTCTACGCGCCCGACGCGATCAGGCAACGCGTATTGCCCGCAGTGTGCGCGGGGGAGATGATCCTGGCGGTCTGCATGACCGAACCGCATGCCGGGACGGACGTCGCGAACTACCGCACGAATGTCGACGTGAAGGGCGATCGGCTTGTCCTCAAAGGCAAGAAGACGCTGATCAGCCGCGTCGACGAAGCCGGCATGTTCGTCGTGTTCACCCGCGTCGACCGGCTGCCGGGGCGCGAGGGGATCGGCTGCGTGCTGGTGGAGCGGGACACGCCGGGCTTCGTCGTCACCGGCCGCTATCACACGATGGGCGGCGAGAACCTGGCCGAGATCACCTTCGAGGACTGCGAACTGCCGCGCGAGAACCTGATCCTGGCGAAGGACGGGTTCAAGAAGCTGCTCAGCGCCTTCAACACGCAACGCTGCCTCAACCCGTCCATCTCGCTCGGCCTGGCGGAAGGCGCGTTCGAGGAGGCGGTGCGCTACGCGCGCGACCGCGCCGCGTTCGGCCGCCCGATCGGCACGTTCCAGGGCATGCGCTGGAAGCTGGCGGAGATGTACCGCGATATCGAGGTGGGGCGATCGATCCTGTACCGCGCCTGCGCCACGGCGAACCCGTTCCCCGACCCGCATCAGGCGGCGATCGCCAAGATGTACTGCAACGAGATGGCGATCCGCGTGACGAACGAGGCGATCCAGGTGCATGGCGGCTACGGCTTCACCGACGCCTTCCCGGTGTCGCGCTTCTATCGCGGCGCCCGCTACGGCACCCTGGGCGGCGGCACGACGGAGACCCTGAAGGAATTGGTGGGAAAGAAGATCGTCGCCGACTTCCCGGATGGCGACGGGTTCCTGGGCACCGGCACGTTCTGAGGGCGCGCCGCATACTGCGTGGCCCGATGGCGGCGCACACCGCCCCGGGTCATGACTGGCGCACTCTTTGTGATGGCCCGCGCACCGCTCCGTGCCATGACTGGCGCACCGCTCCGTGTCATGGCCGGCGCAGGCCGGCCATCCACGACTTTGCTGATCGCGATACGGCGCCTCAGCGCGGCAGCCGCTCCAGCAGTTTCCGCGCCTGCTTCAGGTGCGGCATGTCGACCATCTTGCCGTCGATCGCGACCGTCCCCGTACCCGCTACGGTGAACGCCTCGACGATCCGCCGTGCGAAGGCGATCTCCGCCTCGGTCGGCGTGAAGGCGCGGTTGATCGGCTCCACCTGGTCGGGATGGATCGCCATCTTGCCGCGGAACCCCTCGCGCCGCGCCTGCTCCGCCTCGCGTTCCAGCCCCGCGCGGTCGCGAAAGTCGACGGTGATGGTGTCGATCGCGTCCACCTCCGCCGCCGCGGACCCCAGCAGACAGAGCGAACGGGCGAGCTGGAATGTGAGCGTATAGGCGCCGTCCGGCTGGCGATTGGTGGTCGCGCCGAGCGCGGCGGCGAGATCCTCGGCGCCCCAGGTCAGGGCGGCGAGACGCGGCGACACGCCGCGATAAGCGCCGAGCTGGAACATGCCCAACGCGGTTTCGGTGGCGACGGGCAGGATGCGCGTGTGGCCGGCGGTCAGACCGAACGCGGCCTCGAACGCATCGAGGTGCGCGCTCAGCGTCGCGACCTCGCTGGCGGCGTCGGGCTTCGGCAGCAGCACGCCGTCCGGCGCGCCCGGCATGGTGCCGGCGAGGTCGGCCAGCGCGAGGCCGCTCTCCAGCGGGTTCACGCGGACCCAGAGCTGCTGCGTGGAGCGGTCGGGATGTGCGGTCAGGTACTCGCGCACCAGGCCGCGGGCGGTCACCCGGTTCTCCGCCGCCACCGAATCCTCGAGATCGAGGATGATCACGTCGGCGCCGCTGCCGGCCGCCTTGGCGAGCTTGCGTTCGGAATCGCCCGGAACGAACAACCAGGAACGTTGCATGGCCGCCTCTGCCTCCCCGTGTGCCGGCATCATGCCGCGCTGGGCGCGTCTTCGGAAGGCAGGCGCGGCCGCGCCCAGTCGAGCATGCTGCGCGCGATCTCGCGTTCGCCCATCACCACGACGTTGGCGCCGTGCTGGCTCAGATGCTCGACCGCCGCGTCGAAATGCGCGCGAGCGATGATGCGCAGGTCGGGCCGGAGCGCGCGGGCTTGCTCGACGATCTGCCCCGCCTCGAACGCGTCGGGGATCGCCACCAGCAGCAGCCGCGCGGCGGACAGGTTCGCGGCCTCCAGCACCGCCGGGTCGGCGGCGTTGCCGCGCAGCACCTCGACGGAGCGGCCGGGCGGGACGGGTACCTCGCCCTCCCCCGCCTCCACGACCAGGAGCGATGCGTCCTCCCGCACCAACCCCTCCGCGACCAGCCGACCGACCCGGCCGAACCCCACCAGCACGACATGGTCGGTCATCCTGGTCGGCTGCAGGCGCATCGGTTCCGGTTCGGGCGCCTGCGCCGCCTGGGGCGCGGCCGCCGGCACATGGGTGGGATCGTGGCGTTCGAGCCACGGCCGCGCGCGCTCGATCACCGTGAACAGCAGCGGGTTGGCCATGATCAACAGGATGGACGTGCCCAGGACCAGGTCGCGGGCCGCCCGTGGCAGCACGTCCAGCGCGATGCCGAGATCGGCGAGCAGGAAGGAGAACTCGCCCACCTGCGCGAGCCCGGCCGCGATCGTCGCCGCGGTGACCCAGCTTTCGCCCAGGGCACGCAGGAGCAGGAATGAGACGATCGGCGTGCCGATGCCGACCACGACCATCGTCGCCAGCAGGCCGAACGGCGCCTTGGTCAGCACGGTCGGGTCGAACAGCATGCCGACGGAGACGAAGAACAGCACCGCGAACGCGTCCCGCAGCGGCAAGGTCTCCTCGGCCGCGCGCTGGCTGAGCTGCGACTCGCTCAGCACCATGCCGGCCACGAAGGCACCCAGCGCGAAGGACACGCCGAACACCTCGGTCGCGACCCAGGCGACCACCAGCGCGACCGACAGCACCGCCAGGCGGAACAGCTCGCGCGAGCCGGTATGGGCGACGAAGTGCAGCACGGCCGGGATGGCGCGGCGGCCGACGATCAGCATCAGCGCGACGAACGCCGCGACCTTGCCCAGGGTGATCGCCACCGTGCGGAGGATCGCCTGGGTGCCGGCGGAGCCGCTCGCGTCATGCGTCAGCGCCGCGAACGCGGGCAGCAGCACCAGCGCGAGCACCGTGATCAGGTCCTGCGTCACCAGCCAGCCCACCGCGACATGGCCGCGCCGCGTGTCCATCAGCCGCCGCTCCTGCAAGGTGCGGAGCAGGACGACGGTGCTGGCGACCGCGAGGCAGAGGCCGAAGACGATGCCCGCCGAGACCGGCCAGCCCATCAGCAAGGCGAGGCCCCAGCCGAGGCCGGTCGCCACCGCCACCTGGCCGATCGCCCCGGGGACGGCGACGGCGCGCACCGAGAGCAGGTCCTTGATGGAGAAGTGCAGCCCGACCCCGAACATCAGCAGGATCTCGCCGATTTCGGCGAGCTGCAGCGCGAGGGACTGGTCGGCGACGAAGCCTGGCGTGAACGGCCCGACCGCGATGCCCGCGAGCAGGTAGCCGGCGAGCGGCGAGGTGCGCAGCCGGTTGGCGAGCGTGCCCAGCACGAAGGCCAGGCCGATGCCGACCACCACGATGGAGATCAGCGGGGATTCCGTATGCATCGGCTGGGATCGATCCTCTCGTGACGGCGGCGGTCCTGCACTTCTCTACAGGATTTGGGGTTGTGCAGGGCACTCCACGCCGCAGAATGCAGGAACCCAACCAAGGATCGTGCCATGCCGCTTGCCACCGCAGATGATGGCGTCCGCCTGCATTACGAGGAATCCGGATCGGGCATTCCGGTCATCTTCGTCCACGAGTTCGCCGGCGACCACCGAAGCTGGGAGCCGCAGATGCGGCACTTCGCCCGCCGCTATCGCGCGATCTGCTACGCGGCGCGCGGTTATCCGCCCTCGGACGTGCCGGAGGATCCGGCACGCTACAGCCAGGCCCGCGCGGCGGACGACATCGCCGCGGTGCTCGACCATCTCGGGATCGAGACCGCGCACGTGGTCGGCCTGTCGATGGGCGGATTCGCCACGTTGCATTTCGGCTTCCGGCACGCGGCGCGGGCGCGCTCCCTCTGTGTCGCGGGATGCGGCTACGGCGCGGAGACGGGCCAGCGGGAGAAGTTCCGCGCAGAGGCGGACGCGATCGCGGCGTTCCTCGATTCGGAGGGCATGGCGCGGTTCGCCGAGAAGTACGCCTATGGGCCGACCCGGGTGCAGTTCGAGGCCAAGGATCCGCGCGGCTTCGCCGAGTTCAAGCAGCAGCTCGCGGAGCACTCCGCCCTGGGGTCGCGCAACACGCAATTGGGCGTGCAGCGCGAACGCCCCTCGCTCTACGATCTGACCGCGGAGATGCAGGCCCTGCGCGTGCCGACCCTGGTGCTGACCGGCGACGAGGACTGGCCCTGCCTGCAGCCGGGCCTGCTGATGAAGCAAATGATCCCGAGTGCGGCGCTGGCGGTGATGCCGAATGCGGGCCACACGATCAACATCGAGGATCCGGACGCGTTCAACCGCATCGTCGGCGAGTTCATCGCCCAGGTGGATGCGGGGCGCTGGCCGTTGCGCGATCCTCGCGCCGTTTCGGGGTCGATCACCGGAATTAAGTAACCGATCCGGAACGGATCGGGCGTGATGTGCATTCGTGCCGGCGAGGCCGTGACTAGACCGACTTCGGAGCGGTTGCCTAGCCTCTCCGGATGACGTCCGATTCGGTGGTTTCTCGCAGGCTGTCCCTCCGCGCGGCGGTACGGTCCTCGGTGGTGCTGTCGTCGTTGATGCTGCTGTCGGCATGTGGCTCCGTGCTGACCGCGACGACCTCCGACGTGGCCGGTATCGCGGGCGCGGGGATTGCGAGCGCCGTGACCAAGGACCCGGCGGCGGCGGCCGGGATCGGCCTGGGCGTCGCGGCGGGCGCGAATGCCGGCCTGCAATATCTCGAGCGGGACGTGCATCGGGCCGAACAGGACCAGATCGCCGCCGCGGCCGGACCGCTGGAGCTCAACCAGGTCGGCAGTTGGAGCGTCACGCACGACATTCCGATCGAGGATGACGAGCACGGCGCCGTCGTGGTGACGCGGGTGATCGGCACCGCGGCGTTCACCTGCAAGGAGATCATCTTCTCGGTCGATCCTGCCGCGGACAGCAAGCGGCAGCGTGCGTTCTACACGGCGTCGGTGTGCCGTGACGGCGAGACGTGGAAATGGGCCTCGGCCGAACCGGCGACGGAGCGGTGGGGAGCGCTGCAGTGAGAGCGCCCTGGCTGCCGCTGCTGGCGGTGTTGGCGGTGGCGGGATGCAAGGCCGCACCGCAAATCGCCGCAACGGTCACCGGCGGCGTGGCAGGCGTCGCGACCGGCAATCCGGCAGTGGGTTTCGCGGTCGCGGTGGCGACCGATGCGGCGGCCAATGCGGGCGTCCGTTACTATGGGCGGTCGCGCCAGCAGGCGGAGCAGGACGCGATCGCCGCCGCCGCGGGCGAGCTGGTGCCGGGTCAGCGCACCACCTGGAAGATCGAGCACGACATTCCGATCGGCGACGAGCGAGGCGAGCTCGAGGTGGTGCGCGCGATCGAGAACCCGCTCGCGCTCTGCAAGCAGATCGTGTTCTCGGTGGACGAGGGTGAAGGCGCGAAGCGGCACCAGTCCTGGTATCGCGCGGATATCTGCCACGAGGGCAAGCAGTGGAAATGGGCCAGCGCGGAGCCGGCGGTGGAGCGCTGGGGCTACCTGCAGTAGGCGCGCGTTCAGGCGTCCTTCGCCTCCTCGTCATGGCCGGGCTCGACCGGCCATCCGACGCCGCAGGGTGCTGGTGGGGATGGCCGGGTCGAGCCCGGCC
>JAFKLG010000006.1 GCA_017304945.1 Rhodospirillales bacterium | reverse complement strand
GGCCGCCCCGGGGGCGGTGCCGGTGCTGCCGGTCGGCGGCTTCGCGGTGCCAGCGCCGGTGCTCCCGGCTCCAGGCGCAGCCGGCGTCGGCCCCCCGGCGCTCGACCCCGGAGCGGACGCCTTCGCCGCTCCCCCCGCATTCGCGGGCCCCGAACCAGGGACGGATCCCGACCCGCTCCCCGGCCCAGAGCCAGCCGGGGCGCCGCTCGCGCCGGCCGGCATGCCCGCCGCCGAAGCGCCCGCCGCGGAACCCGGTGCCGGAGAACCCGCCGCCGCAGCGGCCGGCGTGGCAGCTCCCGCCGAACCCCCCGTCGGCGAACCGCTCGCCGCCGAAGCGCCCGGCGCCCCGGCACCCGGCGCGGCAGAACCGAACGCCGGTCCCCCCATGCCGCCGGAAGGCGCCGCTCCCACGGCCGCTGCCGCGGGTGCCGCGGGTGCCGCAACCGGCATCGGAGCCGGCGCTGCGTTCCGCGCGCTGCGCATCTGCGCAAGCTGCGTCGTCGCTTCCCGCGCGCGATCCGGATTCATCGCCGCGAGCACCAGCGCCGCCTTCGAATCCTTCATCCGGTCCAGCACGTTCAGCAGCACGTCGCGCTCGAGATCGTTGAAGATCGTCGCGGCATCCCGCGGCTTCATCGTCTCGTACACCTTCACCAGCCCCTGCCAGCTGGCCTCTTCGCGCTGCTCCCGGCCGGCTTCCAACGCCTCCAGCCGCTTCTGCAGTGCGAGCAGTTCGGCGACCCGGCCGGCCAGCTTCTGTTCGGCCGCGGCCAGCATCGACTCGCGGGCGGTGAGCGTCGCCTCGCGCGCATCCAGCTCCTGTCGTCGCTGCCGCAGATCCAGCAGCACCGCCCGCTCGCTGGGGCTGATCGGCGGGTCGGAGGGCAGCGGCGGCGGCGGCGCCGGCGTCTCGTCCTTCTTCGCGTCGTCCTTCTTCGCCTCTGCGGGCTTGCCATGCTTGTCGGCAGGCTTCGCCTCGCCGCTGCCGGCGGCCTGGGCGGTGGCGATCACCGCCGCGGTCGGCGCGGCCGGGTCGGTCACGATGGATTGGACCAGCGCCACCGACTTGACGGCGAGCAAGGCCGCCATCAGCGCGATCGTGGGCGGCAGCAGCCGCGTCGAGGGCAGGGCGCGTCTCATCGGACCATCCGCAACGCGCGGAGCAGGTCGCGTTCGGCCTGGCTGCGCACCCGGGGCGCCGCCTCGACCTCGGCCGCGCCGCTACTTGAACCCGTGCCGGAAAGCGCCGCCTCCGACACCCGCGCCGGCTCCGCGATCAGCGGCCGCGCGGCGCGCACGAGCTGGTCCAGCCGGTCGGCGAGACGCTCGCCCCGCTCGATCAGGAAGCTGAGATCATCCTTCAGCGACAGGCCGGCATCGATCTGGCGCGCGATCTGGCGGCCGGCCCCCTCCGTCGCGCTGCGCAGCTGCTCGACGCCCTGTTCCGCCTGGCGCGTGCTGGCGTTGAACGCGTCCACCAGCTCCTGCAGCGCGACGCGATCCCGCTTCAGCACCCCCAGCGCACGCTCCAGCCGCACCGCGTGAAACAGGGTCGCGGCCAGCATCAGCACCAGGACGGCTTCGAGGATCCATTCCATGCGATGCAGTGTGCGCGCGGGCCCGTTAGCAATGTGTCAACGACGACCATCACAGGCATGCAGTGGAACCTCGGCTGCGGCAGGGATGCCGGCAGGGCGCCGCCGCGGCGCGGCCTCAGCCCCGCTCGTTCTGCGGCGCGCGCGGCACGTCGCGCTCGATCCGCACCGCGACCCGGCTCTTGCGCCGGCCGATCCGCGCCTCGAACAAGGTCACCGTGCCGCAACGCACCTGCACCGGCGCGCCCGCATTGGTGTTCAGCACGATCTTCGAGCCGGGCTGCAGCGCGACCACGTCGGATAGCCGCATGGTCTGCTCGTCCAGCACCACGTGCAGGTCGACGTCGGTGTGCCAGAGTTCCTCGGCCAGATGCGTCTCCCAGATCGAGTCGCGGCCGAACTTCTCGCCCATGAACTGCTGCAGCAGCAGCTCGCGCACCGGCTCGAGCGTGGCGTAGGGCAGCAGCAGCTCCAACCGGCCGCCGCGATCCTCCATGTCGATGCGCAGCCGCGCCAGCACGGCGGCGTTGGACAGGCGGGAGATGGTGGCAAAGCGCGGGTTCACCTCCAGCCGCTCGAAGCGGAAGGTGACGGGGCAGAGCGGATCGAAACTGGCGGACAGATCGGCCAGCACCACCTGGATCAGCCGCTCCACCAGCGTGCGCTCGATCGTGGTGTAGGGCCGTCCCTCGATGCGCATCGCCGCGGTGCCGCGCCGGCCGCCCAGCAGCACGTCGACGATCGAGTAGATCATCGCCGAGTCGACGACCATCAGCCCGTAATTGTCCCACTCCTCCGCCTTGAACACCGCGAGCATTGCCGGCAGCGGGATCGAGTTCAGATAGTCGCCGAACCTGAGCGAGAGGATGTTGTCGATCCCCACCTCGACGTTGTCGGAGGTGAAGTTGCGCAGGCTGGTCGACATGATCCGCACCAGCCGGTCGAACACGATCTCCAGCATCGGGAGACGCTCGTAGGAGACGAGTCCCGAACTGATGATGCGCTGCATGCCGGTGCGGGCTTCGCCGCCCGCCGGCCCCTCGTCGAAGCCGAGGAGGCTGTCGATCTCCGCCTGGTTCAGCACGCGCGCCGGCTGCGTCGGCGTGGTCCCGGCCTCCGCCGCTTCGGTCTCCGCGCCCCAGGCGGCGGCGAGGTCTTCGTCCGATTGTTGTTCCGTCTCGCCCATGCGCCGCTACTGGATCAGCATCTGGGTGAACAGGACGTCGGTGACCCGCGCCGGCGCCGCGGCGAGGTTGGCGCGCACGATCAGCTCCTCCCGCAGCCGGTAGGTGCCGGCCGAACCGCGCAGCTCCTCCGGTCGCATCTCGCGCAGATAGGTCTGGAACATGTCCTGCAGCCGCGGCATCGCGGCCTTGATCCGCTCCACGTCCTCCGGCTTCGCGACTTCCAGCCGCGCCTGCAGCTTGAGATAGCTCTGCCGGTTCGAACCGCTGTTGAGGTTGGCGACGATCTCCGGCAGGTCCACGAAGACGGGCGGCGGCGCGGCCTTGACGGTCTCCGCGCCCGCATGCCCCGCCTCGTGCTCGCCGAGGCCCAGCAGCCCGGGCAGGATGCCGGTGAACCACAGGCCGGCGAGCAGCCCCGCCAGCAGCAGCGGCACCGCGAGCAGGATCAGCTTGCCCTTGCCGGACTTCTTCTTCGGGGAAGCCTCCGCGCCCTCGGGCGCGGCGGCGGCAGGCGCGGAGCTCATGGCCGCGCAGGCTGGCACGCGCGGCTTAACGAAACCTTGCGGACCGCCCGCCGCCACTCGGCAGGTTCCGCCCCACGCGGCAGATCCTGCCGCCCCGGCGGTGCCCACCCATCGCTGCAGGCCACGGCAATCCGCGGGTTTCGGGCTGGTACGCCGCTTGCTGCCCCTGCGGCGAACCGCCTCCGACGGCGCCAGGAGCAGCCGCATGACCCTCTCGACCAACATCGCCATGTCCCGCCTGGTCGCGCAGCAGCGCGCGCTCGAGGTCGCCGCGAACAACATGGCGAACGCCAACACGCCCGGGTACAAGGTCGAGCGCGTGCTGTTCAGCGATTGGCTCAGCCGGCAGCGCAACGTCGACCCGCCCGCCGGCGGCCGCGTGGTGGCCTATACGCAGGATCGGGCGACCTGGCGCGAGGATCAGGCCGGCACCGTCACCCATACCGCCAACCCGTTCGACCTGGCGCTGACCGGCGACGGGTTCTTCACCGTGCAGACGCCGCAGGGCCCCCGCCTCACGCGGGACGGGCGGTTCGGGCCGCGGCCGGACGGCACGCTGGCCGACGGCGCGGGTGCCGCGGTGCTCGACGCCAACGGGCGGCCGATCCAGCTCTCCCCCGCCGACACCCGCATCACCATCGCCGGCGACGGCACGATCTCCAGCGAGAATGGGGAGTTGGGCCGCATCGGCGTCGTCCGCGTCACCGACCGCATGCGCATGACCGCCGAGGGCAACACGAATTTCCGCGCCGACGCACCGACCGCGCCGCTGCCCTCCCCCGGGATAGTCCAGGGCGCGATGGAGGACAGCAACGTCAAGCCGGTGGTCGAGATGACGCGGATGATGTCCGAGCTGCGGGAGTTCCAGCTCGTGACGCAGTTCGTCCAGGCCGAGTTCGATCGCCAGAAGGACGCGATCGACAAGATCCTGTCCCCGCGGCTCTGACCGCGACCGATCCACCCACAGCGCGGGAGCCCGCCATGCGTTCGCTCGACATCGCCGGCACCGGGATGCAGGCGCAGCAGACCAACGTCGAAGTCATCTCCAACAACATCGCCAACATGTCGACCACCGGCTTCAAGCGGCGGCGGGCGGAGTTCCAGGACCTGATCTACCAGAACCTGCGCCGCGTCGGCGCGAACAGTTCCGACACCGGCACGCTGGTGCCCTCGGGCGCGCAGGTCGGGCTGGGCGTGAAGACCGCCGCGATCTACCGGATCAACGCCCAGGGCAACCTGCAGCAGACCGGCAACACGCTCGACATGGCGATCCAGGGCAACGGGTATTTCCAGGTGACGCTGCCCTCGGGCGACACCGCCTACACGCGGGACGGCACGTTCGGCCTCGCCTCCGACGGCACCATCGTCACCGCGGACGGCTACACGGTGCAGCCGGGGCTGCAGATCCCCTCCAACGCCACCGGCGTCGCGGTGAACAGCTCCGGCCAGGTGCAGGTGACGCTGCAGGGCCAGACCGCGCCGCAGACGATCGGGCAGCTCCAGCTCACGGTGTTCCCGAACGAGGCAGGGCTGGAGGCACAGGGCGACAACCTGTTCCTGCAGACCGCCGCCTCGGGCGCGCCGGTGGCCGGCAACCCGGCGACCCAGGGGTTCGGATCGGTGATGCAGGGCTTCGTCGAGACCTCCAACGTCAACATCGTCACCGAGATCACCAACCTGATCACCGCCCAGCGCGCCTACGAGATGAACAGCCGGGTGATCACCACCAGCGACGAGATGATGTCCACCCTCACCAACCTGCGGTGACCGCCATGCGTGCCGTGTTCCTGCTTCCCCTCCTGTTCGCCGCCGCCGGGGCTGAGGCCGCCACCCTGCGCCCCGCCACCACGCTCAACGCGCCGGTTGTGCTGCTGCGCGACCTGTTCGACGACGCCGGCGCCCATGCCGACCGCGTCCTCGGCCCGGGTCCCGCGCCGGGCGGACGCATCGTCGTGGAGGCGCCGCAGCTCGCGGCGATCGCGCGGCAGTTCGGCGTCGCCTGGCGGCCCGCCTCGAAGGCCGACCGCGCGGTGCTGGAATGGCCCGGCCGGCCGCTGCCGCGGCAGCAGGTGGTGGCCGCGGTGCGGCTCGCGCTGGTCGCCTCCGGCGCCGCGGAGGACTGCCTGATCGAGCTGCCCGGCTTCAACCCGCCGCTGGTCCCGCTCGACACGCCGACCCGTGCGGACGTGACCCAGCTCGACTACGAGGCGGGGACCGGTCGGTTCACCGCGATGCTCAGCGTGCTGGCGGCCGGGATGGAGCCGATCAACACGCGGGTGTCCGGCCGGGTGGAGGACACGATCGAGCTGCCGGTCACCACCACCCGGCTGAACGCCGGCGCGGTCTTGCGTGCGGAGGACGTGCATTTCGCGCGCATTCCCGCGACGCTCGCCCGCGGCGAGGTGGTGCACACGGTGGCCGAGGCGGTCGGGATGCAGATCAAGCGCTCCGTCGCCGCCGGCCAGCCGCTGACCACCGCCGACCTGACCCGCCCGGCCACCATCGTGCGCGGCGCCACCGTGCAGATGCGGCTGCAGGCGCCGGGGATCGAGCTGACCGGCCAGGGCGTCGCGCTCGAGGCCGGCGCGATGGGTGAACGCATCCGCGTGCTCAACCCGACCTCGCGCGCCGTCCTCGAAGCCGAGGTGCTCGGCCCCAACCTGGTGCGCATCGCGCCGAACGGGACCGTCCGGCTCGCCCGCGGCACCGCCAGCCCGGTGCCGGTGCCATGAGCCGCGCGCGGCATGCGGTGCGGCTGCTCGTGGCCTGCACCTGCCTCCTCACCCCCGGCTGCGGCGCGCTGAGCCGGCTGTCCAATCTCGGCCGGCCGCCCGAACTGACGCAGACCGCCGATCCGACCAAGCAGGAGACCTGGCGGCCGGTCAGCATGCCGATGCCGGCACGCGAGGCGACGCCGAACGAGGCGAACGCGCTGTGGCGCCAGGGCGCGCGGGCGTTCTTCAAGGACCAGCGCGCGGCGGCGGTGGGCGACGTGGTGACGATCGTCGTCAGCATGAACGACACCGCCAACATGAAGAACGTCACCTCGGCCGATCGCACCAGCAAGGAAGCGATGGGCATCCCCAACATGTTCGGCATGGAGAGCCTGCTGCCGAAGACGATCGCCGACCCCGCCAAGCTGTTCACCGCGAACAGCGCCAACAACAACACCGGGACCGGGCAGATCCAGCGCAACGAGGCGGTGCTGCTGCGGCTCGCCGGGGTGGTCACGCAGGTGCTGCCGAACGGCAACCTGGTGGTGGTGGCGCGGCAGGAGTTCCGGGTGAACAGCGAGCTGCGCGAACTGCAGGTGACCGGGGTGATCCGGCCGCAGGACATCGCCTCCAACAACACGGTGCTGCACGACCGGATGGCGGAGGCGCGGATCGCCTATGGCGGGCGCGGGCAGCTCACGGAAGTGCAGACCGGCCGCTGGGGCCAGCAGCTCGCCGACATCCTGCTGCCGTTCTGAGGCGGCGTGCGGCCCGGGGGCGTCTGAGGGGGCTCGCGGCCGGGGGGCGGTCGCGGCGCCTCGTCATCACCGAACCCGGCCCCGCGGCTTGACCCACCCGGCGGCGCGGCGCATCTCTGCGGCGCTGCCAGACGGCCGGACGGCCGCTGTCCAAGGGCTCGCCCCGCGGATGGAGGAAAGTCCGGGCTCCACGGGAACACGGTGCCGGCCAACAGCCGGCGGGGGCGACCCCAGGGACAGTGCCACAGAAAACAAACCGCCCGCGCAAGAGGGCCCCCGGCGCACGCCGAGGGCCACTCCCGCGGGCAAGGGCGAAACGGTGCGGCAAGAGCGCACCGCGCCTCCGGCAACGGCGGCGGCAAGGTAAACCCCACCGGGAGCAAGACCGAATAGGAGCGGCCGCCCTCGCAAGAGGGCAGGGGCGTTCCCGCCCCGCCGTTCGGGTTGGTCGCGTGAGGCGCGTCGCAAGACGCGTCCCAGAGGAATGGTCGTCCCGCACCCAGGCGGTGCGGACAGAACCCGGCTTACAGGCCGTCTGGCAGCAGATTCCATGCCGATGTCGATACAATATCCTTCTCTCATGAAGAGAACAAAACGTGAAAGTAACGGCGGCGCCGAATTCCGTTTGGGTGACTCGGAAGCCGAACCGATAACCCTTTGATCGGAACCCCAAAAATCCGAGTCGTCCCATGCCGGGGGGGAACGAAACGCTTTGACGCCCATGAATGCCCATGGTATCCCATGTTCACCCAAGGCGAGGCGCGGCATCCCACATCCGCGCCCCTGCCGAGGAACCAGGCAAAGCGGGCTGAACAGGCAGGCAGCCCGCTTCCGCCGGCCAACAGCCAACGGTCCTGCCGCCCACCAGCGAGGCATTCAGCGAGAAAGGCGGTCGGGTCCGAATGGCCCATTTCCTCGGCACCCACCAGAACAGGCTGGACGCCAAGGGCCGCGTTTCCGTCCCGGCGCCGTTCCGCGCCGTGCTGAAAGCGCAGAGCAGCAGCCTCGGACCGGGGATTTCCCTCGTGCTGCGACCGTCGCATCAGCACCCCTGCATCGAAGCCTGGCCGGAGGAGGCCTTCCAGGCGCTCGCCGCGCCGCTCGAACGGCTCGATCATTTCAGCGAGGAGCACGAAGACCTGGCCGCCGCCCTGTATGCCGACGCCTACCCGATGGAAACCGACAAGGAGGGCCGCGTCGTGCTGCCCGATAACCTCGTCGCCCATGCCGGGCTGACCGAAACGGTCGTGTTCATGGGTCTCGGCAAGACCTTCCAGATCTGGGAGCCGCAGGCGGCCGAACGCCGGCGCGCCGAGGCGCGTGAGCGCGCCCGCGAGCGCCGCTTCACCCTGCCGGGCAGCGCGGCATGAGCGGCGCGTCCACGGCACCCGCTCGGGGCCATGTCCCGGTGATGCTCGCCGAGGTGCTGGACGCGCTCGCCCCGCGCGCCGGCGGGATCTATCTCGACGGCACGTTCGGCGGCGGCGGCTACAGCGGCGCGATCCTCGACGCCGCGCCCTGCACCCTCTGGGCGATCGACCGCGACCCGGCGGCGATCGCGCGCGGCGCCAGCCTCGCCGCCCGTTTCCCGGACCGGCTGCACCTGATCCAGGGCCAGTTCGGCGACATGCTCGACCTGCTGGCGGCGCACGGCGTCACTGCGCTCGACGGCATCGTGCTCGACCTCGGCGTCTCCTCCTACCAGATCGACGACCCCGCACGCGGCTTCTCCTTCCGCGCCGATGGGCCGCTCGACATGCGCATGGGCGATCATGGGACGACGGCGGCCGAACTGGTGAACGGGCTGCCGGAGAAGGCGCTCGCCGACCTGCTCTACGAGTTGGGGGAGGAGCGGGCGTCCCGCCGCATCGCCCGCGCCATCGTGGCCGCCCGTGCCGAGGCGCCGATCGCCACCACCGGACGCCTCGCCGCCATCATCCGCGCCGTGCTGCCGCCCGACCGCTCCGGCATCGACCCGGCGACCCGCAGCTTCCAGGCGCTGCGCATCCGGGTGAACGACGAGCTGGGCGAGGTCGAGCGTGCGCTCGACCAGGCCACCCGCCTGCTCGCGCCGGGTGGCCGGCTGGTGGTCGTCTCGTTCCATTCCCTGGAAGACCGCATCGTGAAGCGCTTCATGATCGAGGCGGCCGGCCGCACGCCCGCGCCCTCCCGGCACGACCCGCGCGGCCTCGCGGCGCGTCCGGCCGCCGGCTACCGCCTGCTGACCGCGAAGGCGCAACGCCCGTCGCGCGCCGAGACCGACGCGAATCCGCGCGCCCGCAGCGCACGGCTGCGCGCGCTCGAGCGTCTCCATCCTGCCGCCATCGTCGAGGAGAGGACGGCGCCATGATCCGCCCGATCACCTGCATCTGCTTCGCCATGGCCTTCGGCTCGGGCCTCTACCTCTACCAGTCCAAGCACGCCGCCCAGGTGCTCGACCGCAAGATCGAGAAGACCGCGCGGGAGACCGACGCGATCCGCGAACAGACCCGCGGGCTGGTCACCGAATGGACCCTGCTGAACGATCCGGAGCGGCTGCGCCAGCTCGCCGAACAGTATCTGCCGAACCTGCGGCCGGTGGCGCCCAGCCAGTTCACCTCGATGGCCGAACTCGACAACCGCCTGCCGCCGCCGCGCGCGATCGTGCCCGAACCCTCGCCGGTGCCGGTCGCGTCGGCCGATGCCCCGGCTGCCGCCGACGGCACAACCGACCTCGCCGCGGCGGACGTCCCGACCGACCTGCTGCCGATCCCGCCGGTGCCGCCGGCTGCCCCGTCGGCGGTCACGCTCGCCGCGGCCGCCGCGCCGGTCGTCGTCCCGGTGCGGCCGGTCGACCGCAAGCCGGTGCCGCCGACGGCGACGCCGGTGGCCGCCGCCGCGCCGGCCCCGCGCCCCGCCACCGCGGTGGCGCTGGCCCCGCCGACGCCCCGCCTGCCGGCACCGGAGCCGCGCACCGAGGCGCGGGTTGCCGAGGCGCGACCGATCGAGACCCGGCTGGCAGACTACCGGCCGGCGCCCGCGCGGCCCGAACCCCGCGCCGTCGACACCCGCGCGCCGGAACCGCGCCCCGTCGAGATCCGAGCCGTCGAGACCCGAGCCGTGGCGCCGGTGCGTGTCGCCGCAACCGCGGCGCCGGCGCCGATCGTGCCGGTCGCCGCGCCGGTCCGGCCGGTCGCCGCCCCGGCCTTGCAGCCGGTGCGTGCGATGCCGACCACGGCGCCGCTGCCCGCCCCTGCCGTCGGCGGCGGCTCTCTCCTCGGCATGGCGCATGGCGGCGCCGCCGCGCCGCCGCCGCTGCCCGTCCCGGTGCCGCGGCCGACGCCGGTGAACGCCTGGGGCAACCAGTGGGGCACGGGCGGCTAGGACCGACATGACCGACGAACGCGAAAATCCGCCCTCGCCGGACTCGCCGCCCCTGAACGGCGCCGGGTTCGGTCGCCCGGCCCGCCGCCGCGGCGCCGCGCGCGCCGATGCGGTGCCGATGATGGAGACCGTGCGGGTCACCGAACCGGACCTGAAGCGCCGTGCCGCGATGGAGAAGACGCGCGGCCGGCTGGTGATCGCGGCGGCCGGATTCGCGGTGCTGTTCCTGGCCGTGGTGGGGCGGCTCGCCGACGCCACCATCCTGCGCCCGCTGCCGCCGCACCGGCCGGAGCGGCCGCTCGCCGCGCTCGTCGCGCCCTCCCGGCAGGCGGATATCACCACCACGATCGGCGAGCGGGCGATGATCGTCGACCGCAACAACCAGATCCTCGCGGTTTCGATGCCGACCGTCTCGCTGTTCGCCGATCCGCGCCAGATCATCGATCCCGCCGAGGCCGCCCACAAGCTCAAGCAGGTGCTGCCGCGGCTGGATGAGGACCGTGCCCGCGCCCGTCTCTCCGACAGCCGCCGCTATTTCGTCTACCTCGAGCGGCAGATCACGCCGCGCGAGGAGCTGGCGATCAACAACCTCGGCATCCCGGGGATCGACTTCCGCCCCACCGAACAGCGCCGCTATCCGATGGGCCGCGCCGCCGCCCACGTGCTGGGAGGCGTCGACGTCGACGAGAACGGCGTGGCCGGCGTCGAGAAGTATTTCGACCAGCGCCTGCGGGACGACCGCACACCGCTCCGCCTCTCGCTCGACGTGCGCGTGCAGGCGGTAGTGCGCGAGGAGCTGCTCGCCGCGATGGACAAGTTCGACGCGATCGGCGCCGCCGGCATCGTGATGGACGTCAACACCGGCGAGCTGCTCGCCCTGGTCAGCCTGCCCGACTACGACGCCAACAACTTCCGCACCGCGACCGAGGAGGAGAAGCGCAACCGCGCCATCAAGGAACGCTACGAGCCGGGCAGCACGTTCAAGCTGCAGACCGCCTCGATGGCGCTGGACAGCGGCCTCATCCACATCTGGGACGAGTTCGACGCGTCCAAGCCGATCCATATCGGCCGCTTCACCATCACCGATTTCGAGGGCAAGCACCGCTGGCTGTACCTGCCCGAGGTGCTGGCCTACTCCTCCAACCTCGGCGCCGCCCATATCGGGCAGTTCATGGGGGCGGACCGGCAGCGGGCCTGGCTCAAGAATATGGGCATGTTCGGGCGCACCGGCGTGGAGCTGCCGGAAGCCGGCATGCCGATCATCCAGCCGGCCTCCGCCTGGAAGGAGATCGTCACCATGACGGTGTCCTTCGGCCACGGTATTTCGGTGACGCCGCTGCATGTGGTACGGGGCACCGCGGCGATCGCCAATGGCGGCGTGCTGATGCGGCCCACCATCCTCGCGCTGCCGCCCGGCGATCGGCCGGAGGGCGTGCGGGTGATGCAGCAATCCACCTCCGATATCATGCGCAAGCTGATGCGGCTCGTGGTCACCGACGGGTTCGGCAAGAGCGCGGAGGTTCCCGGCTACTACCCCGGCGGCAAGACCGGCACGGCCGAGAAGGCGAGCATCCACGGTTACCGCAAGAAGGCGAACGTCTCGGCCTTCATGAGCGTCTTCCCGATGAACGCGCCGCGCTACGCCGTGTACATGATGTTGGACGAGCCGCACGGGAACAAGAGCACCTACGGCTACGCCACCGCCGGCTGGGTGGCGGCGCCCGCCGCCGGCAAGGTGATCGCCCGCATCGGCCCGATGCTGGGCCTGCTGCCGGATACCCAGGACGCGCCGGCGATCAACGCCTCGCTCTACATCCCGCTGCAGCCGGGCCGCCCGCCCGGCGCACCGGCGCGCGGTCCGATGACCGTCAGCGCCCCCGGGGCCGTCAACGCCAATCGCACCGCCAATGGCAACCGCGCCGAACCGCGCCCGGCGCTGACCGTGCCGGCCACCATGCTGCCGCCCGCCGCGCCGCGGCCGCAAGCCGAGGGCCGCCGCGAGACCAACAATGCCGCGCCGGTGCCCGCTCCCGTCGGGGCGAGCGTCGCGCCCGCGATCGCCCGCGCGCCGGTGCCCTCCGTTGCGGCTCGCTGACGTGATGCGCGCGCTCTCCGGCTTCGGCGGCAGCCAGCCGCCCGAACTGCCTGCCGCCTGGCAGGACGCGGCCGGAATCGATATCGCCGGCATCACCGCCGACAGCCGGCAGGTGGTGCCGGGCGACCTGTTCGCGGCGATTCCCGGAACCAGCAGCGACGGCCGTGCCTTCATCCCCGAGGCGGTGGCGCGCGGCGCCGTCGCCGTGCTGGCCCCCGACGGCACCACCTGGCCCGACGGCGTGCCGGCACGGCCGCTGCTGCTCGACGCCGAACCGCGCCGCCGCCTGGCGCAGATCGCCGCGGTGATCGCCGGCGCGCAGCCCGCCACCCTGGTCGCGGTGACCGGCACCAACGGCAAGACCAGTTCGGTGGACTTCCTGCGCCAGATCTGGGCGCTGGGCGGCCATGCGGCGGCGAGCCTCGGCACGCTGGGCGTGGTCGCGCCGAACTTCCCGCCGGGCCCCGGCCTCACCACGCCCGATCCGGTGAGCCTGGCCGAGATCCTGGCCGGCCTCGCCCGTGTCGGCATCGGCCGCGCGGCGATGGAGGCGTCCTCGCACGGGCTCGACCAGTACCGGCTGGACGGGGTGCGGCTCGCCGCGGCCGGGTTCACCAACCTGACCCGCGACCATCTCGACTATCACGGCACGCTCGATGCCTATCGCCGCGCGAAGCTGCGCCTGTTCGCCGACCTGCTGCCCGCGGGCGCGCCGGCCGTCGCCCATGCCGACATGGATCCGGCCACGCTCGACGCCCTGCGCACCATCGCGGCCGAACGGCGGCTGCGGCTGCTGACGGTGGGCGAGGGCGGGGCCTGGCTGCGGCTGCTCGAGGTGATCCCGCGGCCGGACGGGCAGGACCTGCGCATCGAGCAGGCGGGCACCACCCGCGTGATCCCGCTGCCGTTGCCGGGCCGCTTCCAGGCCGACAACGCGCTGCTCGCCGCCGTCCTGGCCGAGGCGCTGGGCGAGCCCGATCCGCTCGCGCGCCTGCCCGGCCTCACCGGCGTGCGCGGCCGGCTCGAGCGCGCCGCGGTGCTGCCGAACGGCGCGACCGTCTACGTGGACTACGCCCATACGCCCGACGCGCTGATGCGGCTGCTGACCGCGCTGCGGCCGCATACGCATGGGCGGCTGCATGTGGTGTTCGGCGCCGGCGGCGACCGCGACCGCGGCAAGCGCCCGCTGATGGGCGAGGCCGCCGCGCGCTACGCCGACGTGGCGATCGTCACCGACGACAACCCGCGCAGCGAAGACCCCGCCGCGATCCGGGCCGCCGTGCTCGCCGGCTGCCCCGGCGGGCGGGAGATCGGCGACCGCGCCCGCGCGATCGCGGTGGCGCTGGACGGGCTCGCCGCCGGCGACGTGCTGGTGGTGGCCGGAAAGGGCCACGAGCAGGGCCAGACGATCGGCGGTTCGGTGATCCCGTTCGACGACGTGAGCGTGGTGCGCGGCCTGGTCGGAGGCGCCGCGTGATGCCGCCGCTCTGGACGCAACAGGATCTCGCCGAGGCGACCGGCGGCACGCTCACCGCTCCCTTCGCCGCGCATGGGGTCTCGATCGACACCCGGACCCTGCAGCCGGGGGACCTGTTCGTCGCCCTGCGCGGGGACGGGCGGGACGGCCACGCCTTCGTCGCCGAGGCGCTGGCGAAGGGGGCCGCCGGCGCGATGGTGCACCGGCCGGTGCCGAATACCGGCCCGCTGCTCGAGGTGGACGACACGCTCGCCGCGCTGGCCCGCCTCGGCGCCTTCGCGCGCGCCCGTTCGCCGGCCCGCGTGGTCGCGGTGACCGGCAGCGTCGGCAAGACCACCACCAAGGAGATGCTGCGTTCGGCGCTGTCCGCCGTCGGGCCGACCCATGCCGCCGTCGCCTCCTACAACAACCATTGGGGCCTGCCGCTGACGCTGGCGCGGCTGCCGGTCTCGGCGGCGTTCTGCGTGGTCGAGATCGGCATGAACCATGCCGGCGAAATCGCCCCGCTCGCGCGGCTCGCGCGGCCGCATGTCGCGCTGATCACCACGATCGAGAAGGCGCATGTCGGCCATCTCGGCAGCATCGAGGCGATCGCCGACGAGAAGGCCAGCCTGATGGCCGGGCTCGAGCCCGAGGGTGTCGCGGTGCTGCCCAGCGATTCGCCGCTGTTCGCGCGGCTGCGCGCGGTGGCGGGGACGCGGCCGGTGCTGACCTTCGGCGCCGGTTCCGCCGCCGAGGCGCGGTTGCTGGAGGCCGACCAGGACGCCGACGGGTCGGTGGTGCATGCCGATATCGCCGGCCTCGAGCTGCGTTTCCGGCTGCGGGCGCCGGGGCTCCACATGGCGCTGAACGCGGTCGCGGCGCTCGCCGCGGTGGCCGCGCTGGGGCTCGATCCGGTCGCCGCCGCGCGCGCGCTGGAAGACTTCGCGCCGATCGCCGGTCGCGGACTGCGCCGGCCGCTGCCGCTGCCCGCCGGCAACGCGCTGCTGCTGGACGAGAGCTACAACGGCAACGGCGCCTCGATGCGCGCAGCCCTCGAGGTGCTGCGGCTGCAGCCCGCGCGCCGCCGCGTCGCCGTCCTCGGCGACATGCTGGAATTGGGCGAGGCCGGTCCCTGCGAACATGCCGCGCTGGCGCCCGAGGTGCTGCGCTCCGCCGACCTGCTGTTCGCCTGCGGGCCGCTGATGCGCACGCTCTACGACGCGATCCCGGCGCCGCGCCGCGCCGCGCATGCCGCCGACTCCGCCGCGCTGGCGCCGCTGGTCGCCGCAGCGGTCCGCCCCGGCGACGCGATCCTGGTGAAAGGGAGCCTCGGTAGCCGCATGAAGACCGTGGTGCAGGCGCTGGAAGCGCTGGCGCCGTCGCATCCCGAGGCCGGAGCCGCCTGATGCTGTACAACCTGCTCCGCCCGCTGGCCGACCAGTTCATCCTGTTCAACCTGGTCCGCTACATCACCTTTCGCGCCGGCGCCGCCTGCATGACCGCCCTGATCGTCGCCTTCGTTCTCGGCCCGGCGGTGATCCGCTGGCTGCGCAGCGTGCAGCGCCAGGGGCAGCCCATCCGGCTGGACGGGCCGGAGCGGCACCTCGTGGAGAAGAAGGGCACGCCCACCATGGGCGGGCTGCTGATCCTGTTCGCGCTGACCATCTCCACCCTGCTCTGGGTCGACCTGAAGAACGGCTATGTCTGGGCGGTGCTGTTCGTCACCCTGGGCTATGGCGCGCTGGGCTTCGCCGACGACTACCTGAAGGTCACCAAGCTCAACACGCGCGGCGTGCCGGGACGGGTGAAACTGATCGTGCAGGCCGCCGTCGGCCTGATCGCCGCGATCTGGATCACGTGGCTCGCCCGCGGGCCGCTGGGCACCGCGCTGACCTTCCCGGTGTTCAAGGAATTCGCGCTGCAACTCGGCTGGTTCTTCCCGATCTTCGGGATGCTGGTGATGATGGGCGCCTCCAACGCGGTGAACCTGACCGACGGGCTGGACGGGCTCGCCATCGTGCCGACCATGATCACCGCCGCGGTGTTCACCCTGATCGCCTACCTGGTCGGCAACCGCATTTTCGCCGACTACCTGCAGCTCAATCCGGTCGCCGGCGTCGGTGAGCTCGCGGTGTTCTGCTCCGCGCTGATCGGTGCCGGCATGGGCTTCCTGTGGTTCAACGCGCCGCCCGCCAAGGTGTTCATGGGCGATATCGGCGCACTGGCGCTGGGAGGCGCGCTGGGGGCGGTCGCCATGGCGACCAAGCACGAGATCGTCCTGATGATCGTGGGCGGGCTGTTCGTGGTCGAGACGGTGTCCGTGATGATCCAGGTGTTCTGGTACAAGCGCACCGGCCACCGCGTGTTCCTGATGGCGCCGCTGCACCATCATTTCGAGAAGAAGGGCTGGGCCGAACCCACCATCGTCATCCGCTTCTGGATCATCTCGATGATCCTGGCGCTGGTCGGGCTGGCGACCCTGAAGATCCGATGAGCACGTTCCCCTCCGACCTGTTCGCCGGCCAGCGCTTCGCCGTGGTGGGGCTGGGCAAGAACGGGCTTCCCGCCGCGCTGGCGCTGCGTGCCATGGGGGCCGCGGTGACCGCCTGGGACGACCAGCCGGCCGCGCGTGCCGGCGCCGAGGCGGCCGGGATCGATCTGCGCGACCTGCGGGAGGGCGCGTTCGCCTTCGACGCGCTGGTGCTGTCGCCGGGGATCCCGCATCTGCTGCCGGCGCCGCACCCGATCGCGCTGCGGGCGCGGGCGGCGGGCGTGCCGATCCTGTCGGACGCGGAGCTGCTGTTCCGCGCGGTGCGGGGCGCCGGGTCGCGGGCGCGCTTCGTGGGCATCACCGGCACCAACGGCAAGTCGACCACGACGGCGTTGCTCGCGCATGTGCTGGCGACCGCCGGGATGCCGGTGGCGGCGGGCGGCAATCTCGGACCGGCGGCGCTGTCGCTGCCGCTGCTGCCACATGATGGAGTGTACGTCCTTGAGATGTCCTCCTACATGTTGGAGCGACTCGCGACGATGCGGTTCGATGCCGCGGCGATGCTCAACCTCAGCGCCGACCATATCGACCGGCATGGCGACATGGCCGGCTATGCCCGCGCCAAGCGGGCGGTCTTCGACCGCCAGGCCGCCGGAGACCTCGCCGTGATCGGCGTGGACGACCCGCTGTCGCGCGAGATGGCCGCATCGCTGCGGGCGGGACCGGCGCGGGTGATGACGGTGTCGGGCGTGGCGCCGGCGGCGGCGACTGGAGAGGCTGCCGACATTCACCCGGTCGACGGGGTCCTGCGCGATGCGGCCGGACCGCTGTTCCGGCTGGCCGAGGCGCAGGCGCTGCCGGGTGCGCACAACGCGCAGAATGCCGCGGCCGCCGTCGCCATGGCGCTGTTCCTCGGCGTCCCGCGTGCCGACCTCGCCCGCGGGCTCGCCTCCTATCCCGGCCTGCCGCACCGCCAGCAGCTCGTCGCGCGCATCGACGGCGTGGACTTCGTCAACGACTCGAAGGCGACCAACGCCGATGCCACGGAGCGCGCGCTGGTCTGCTACGACCGGCTGGTCTGGATCGCCGGCGGCATGGCGAAGGAAGGCGGGATCGTGCCGCTGGTCCCGCTGTTCCCGCGCATCGCCCGCGCGCTGCTGATCGGCCGCGACGCGCCGATCCTGGCCGAGACGCTGGCCGCGCATGGCGTGCCGCACGAGACCGTCGGCACGCTCGAGGCCGCCGTGCCCGCCGCCTTCGCCGCGGCCCGCGCGCTCGCGGCGCCCGTCGTCCTGCTCTCGCCCGCCTGCGCGAGCTGGGACCAGTTCACCGGCTACGACCAGCGCGGCGACCGTTTCGCCGACCTGGCCCGCGGCCTTGCCTCGGGGAGGGCCGCCTGATGCCCACACTCTCCCGCGCCGACAACTCCATGCTGGGCCGCTGGTGGTGGACGGTCGACCGCTGGACGCTGGGGGCGATCGGCGTGCTGATCGGCTTCGGCTACATCATGATGCTGGCCGCGAGCCCGGCGGTCGCCGAACGCATCGGCCAGTCGCGTGACCTGTTCATCTTCAAGCAGGTGTTCTTCCTGGCCGTCGCCAGCGCGATCGTGGTCGGCGTCTCCCTGCTCTCGCCGCGCGACGTGCGCCGCCTCGCGATCGCCGGCTGCATCGTCGCCCTGGCGCTGACCGCGGCCACCATGGTGATCGGCGTCGAGATCAAGGGCGCGCGGCGCTGGATCGCGCTGCCGGGCATGTCGATCCAGCCATCCGAGTTCCTCAAGCCGTGCTTCGCCGTCGCCGCCGCCTGGCTGATCGCGGAAAGCAAGCGCACGCGCGGCTTCCCCGGCACGCTGATCGCGTGCGGGGTGTTCGGCCTCATTCTGATCCTGCTGAAGTCGCAGCCGGATATCGGCATGCTCGCGGTGATCACCGCGGTGTTCCTGGCGCAGCTCTACGTCGCCGGGATGAACCTGTTCCTGGTCTTCGCCTGCCTCGGCGTCGTCGCCGGCGGGTCGGTGATGGCCTACGTCATCTTCCCGCACGTGCAGAGCCGCGTGGAGCGGTTCCTGCATCCGGAATCCGGCGACACCTACCAGATCACCACTGCGCTCGAGGCGTTCGGCAATGGCGGGCTGCTGGGGCGCGGGCCGGGCGAGGGGCGGGTGAAGGACGTGCTGCCCGACGCGCATGCCGACTTCGTCTTCGCCGTCGCCGGCGAGGAGTTCGGCATGCTGATCTGCCTGGTGATCCTGGCGGTGTTCGCCTTCATCGTGCTGCGCGGCCTGCTGCGTCTGCTGAAGGAGCAGGACCTATTCATCGTGCTGTCCTGCACCGGGCTGATCACCGGCTTCGGGCTGCAGGCCTTCATCAACATGGCGTCGACGCTGAAGCTGATCCCGACCAAGGGCATGACCTTGCCGTTCATCTCCTATGGCGGATCGTCCGCGATGGCGGTCGCACTGGGCATGGGCATGCTGCTGGCGCTGACCCGCCGTCGCCATCGCGGAGACGAGTTGTGAGGGGCCCCGCGGTGCAGCCGATCGTGATCGCCGCCGGCGGGACCGGCGGACATTTCTTTCCGGCCGAGGCGCTGGCGGCCGAACTGATCGCGCGCGGGCATCGGATCGCGCTGATGACCGACGCGCGCTCCGGCGGGCTGCAGAGCGCCGTGTTCGCCGGACGCGAGCAGTTCGTCGTCAAGGGTGCCGGCATCGCCGGGCGCGGCGCGGTGCGCGGCCTGCGCGCCGGGGCGGCGCTCGCCGCCGGGGCGTGGCAGGCGCGCGGAATCCTGGCGCGTCTCGGCGCCGCGGCAGTGGTCGGCTTCGGCGGCTATCCCTCGGTCGCGCCGGTGCTGGGCTCCCGCCTGATGCGCCGCCGGCCGGCGGTGATCCTGCACGAGCAGAACGCCGTGCTGGGCCGCGCCAACCGCTTCCTCGCCTCCCGCGCCGACCGTCTCGCGCTGAGCTTCGCCACCACCACGAGGGTGCCGAACGGCGTCGCCACGCTGGTCACCGGCAACCCGGTGCGTCCGGCGATCGGCGGCTTGAGCCAGTCGGGCTATCTCGCCCCGACCGACCGTATCCGCCTGCTGGTGCTCGGCGGCTCGCTGGGCGCGCGGGTGTTCTCCGACGTGGTGCCCGATGCGCTGGCCGGCCTGCCCGCGGCGCTGCGGGCGCGGCTCTCCGTGGTGCAGCAATGCCGCGCCGAGGACCTGGAGCGCGTGCGTGCCGCCTATGCGGCGTCCGGCATCGCCGCGGAGCTGGCACCGTTCTTCCCCGACGTCGCCGCGCGGCTGCTGGCGGCACATCTGGTGATCGCGCGGGCGGGCGCGTCCACGGTCGCCGAACTCGCGGTCGCCGGGCGGCCTTCGATCCTGGTGCCGCTGCCGCATGCGATCGACGACCATCAGTCGGCCAATGCACGCGCGCTCGCGGAGGCGGGCGGTGCCTGGGTGATGCCGCAACCGGCGTTCACGCCGGCCGCGCTCACCGATCGGCTCGCGACCCTGCTGGGCGACCCGGCGGGCCTGACCCGCGCCGCGGTCGGCGCGCGGACGCAGGCGCAACCGGGGGCGGCGGCGAAACTCGCCGACCTCGTCGAATCTCTCATGCGCCAGGAGGTCAGGCCGTGAGGGCTCTGCCGCTTTCGATCGGAACCATCCACTTCGTCGGCATCGGCGGCATCGGCATGTCGGGGATCGCCGAGGTGCTGCACAATCTCGGCTACACGGTGCAGGGCAGCGACCTGTCCGAATCGGGCAACGTGCTGCGGCTGCGCCAGGCGGGCATCCCGGTGACGATCGGCCACGACGCGGCCAATCTCGGCGGCGCGCAGGTGGTGGTCGTCTCCACCGCGGTGAAGCGCGACAACCCCGAGGTGGTCGCGGCGCGCAGTCGGCTGATTCCCGTGGTACGGCGGGCCGAGATGCTGGCCGAACTGATGCGGCTGAAATGGGCGATCGCGGTCGGCGGCACGCATGGCAAGACCACGACGACCAGCCTGGTCGCGGCGGTGCTGGAAGCGGCCAAGATGGATCCGACCGTGATCAACGGCGGCATCATCAACGCCTATGGCACCAACACGCGTCTTGGCGACGGCGAATGGATGGTGGTGGAGGCGGACGAGTCCGACGGCTCCTTCCTGCGGCTGCCGGCGGTGATCGCAGTGGTCACCAACATGGATCCCGAGCACCTGGACCATTGGGGCACGCCCGAGGCGATGGTGGCGGGCTACGACCAGTTCGTGAACAACGTGCCGTTCTACGGGTTCGCGGTGCTGTGCATCGACCATCCCGGGGTGCAGCAGATGATCCCGCGGCTGTCGGACCACCGCATCATCACCTACGGCCTGTCGCAGCAGGCGGACGTGCGTGCCGAACGCATCATGCCGGACAAGTCGGGCTCCACCTTCGAGGTGGTGGTCACCGACCGCGCGCGCGGCCGCACCCGGCGCATGGGCCCGTTCCGGCTGCAGATGCTGGGGCAGCACAACGTGCAGAACGCGCTGGCCGCGATCGCGGTGGGCGTGGAGATGGAAATCGACAACGAGACGCTGCGCAGCGCGTTGTTGAGCTTCAAGGGCGTCAAGCGCCGCTTCACCAAGACGGGCGAGGCGAACGGCATCACGGTGATCGACGATTATGGCCATCATCCGGTGGAGATCGCGGCGGTGCTGAAGGCGGCACGGCAGGCGGGTGCGCGCGACGTGATCGCGGTGGTGCAGCCGCATCGTTTCACCCGGCTGCAATCGCTGTTCGACGAGTTCTGCACCTGCATGAACGATGCGGGCACGGTGATCGTGGCGGATGTCTATGCCGCGGGCGAGCAGCCGATCGCGGGCGTGGATCGCGACGCGCTGGTCGAGGGGCTGCGGGCGCGCGGCCATCGCAGCGTGGTGCCGCTGCCGAGCCCGGGGCGGCTGGCGGAGATGGTGCATGCGATCGCGAAGCCGGGGGATTTCGTGGTGTGCCTCGGCGCCGGGTCCATCACGCAATGGGCCGCGGCGTTGCCGAACGAGCTGCTGACGCTGCAGGCCGGCAGCGGCCGCCGCGCGGCGGGTGGTGCGGCATGAGCGGGGTGGGTCTCGGGGGGCGTGGGGTGGCGAG
>JAFKLG010000005.1 GCA_017304945.1 Rhodospirillales bacterium | reverse complement strand
CGCCCGAGGGCCGCTCCGCCCGCAAGCGCTGGATTGCCGGCGCCCTGTCGCCGCTCGGCGTGCTGGTCGTGGACGCCGGGGCGGCGCGCGCCCTCGCCTGCGGCAAGTCACTGCTGCCGGCGGGCGTGCGGGCGGTGGAGGGCACGTTCGAGCGCGGCGACCCGGTGGTGGTGCGCGGCCCGGACGGCACCCCGCTCGCACGCGGCCTGTCGGCCTATGCGAGCAGCGATGCCGAACGGATCGCCGGTCACCGCTCCGACGAGATCGAGGCGATCCTGGGCTGGCGCGGCCGCGACGAGATGGTGCACCGGGACGATCTGGTGCTGCTGTAGGGCATCACGCCAGCCCCGCCGCGCGCTATCCCGGAATGCGCACCGGCAGCGAACTGATGCCGTGGATGAAGTTCGAGTAGATCCGCCTCGCCTCGCCCACCACCTCGATCCGCGGGAAGCGCGTCAGGATCTCCTCCCACAGGATCCGCAGTTGCAGTTCGGCAAGCCGGTTGCCCACGCAACGGTGGATGCCGAAGCCGAAGGACAAATGCTGGCGCGGCCGGCGGCGGTCGATGATGAAGCGGTCGGGCGCCTCGATCGCGTCCGGGTCGCGGTTGCCGGAAATGTACCACATCACGACCTTGGCGCCGGCCGGGATGCGGGTGCCGGCGACCTCGGTCTCGCGCGTCGTGGTGCGCCGCATGTGGATCACCGGCGTCACGTAACGGATCACCTCCGGCACCAGGCTCTCCACCAGCGCCGGGTTCTCCCGCAGCTTGCGGTACTCGTCGGGAAACGCGTTCAGCGCCATCAACCCGCCGGTCATCGAGTTCCGGGTGGTGTCGTTGCCGCCCACGATCAGCAGCGCGAGATTGCCCATGAACTCGCGCAGCGGCATCTCCCGCGTGGCCGCGCCATGCGCCAGCATCGACAGCAGGTCGAATTTGGGCGGCGCGCCCCGGCGCTCCTCGAACAGGCGGGACATCGTCTCCGCCATCTCCTTCAGCACCGCGAACCGCTCCTCCTCCGACTTCACCGGCGCATCCGGCGCGCGGACGTTGGCGATCGCCACGTCCGACCAGTAGGTGAGCCTGGCGCGCTCCTCGAACGGGAAGTCGAACAGGGTGGCCAGCATCATCGTGGTCAGGTTGACCGAGACGTGCTGCACCCAGTCGAACGTCTCGTTGCGCGGCAGCGCGTCCAGCACCGCGCGGGTGCGCGCCCGGATCAGCGGCTCCATGTTCTGCAGGTTCGCCGGCGCCACGATGGGGCTGACCACCTTGCGCTGCTCGTCGTGCTTGGGCGGATCCATGCGGATGAAGCTGGGCCGCGCCAGGTCCTTCGGCTGGTCCTCGACCTGGATGCCGCCGATCTCGTTCGAGAAGACCTGGTGGTTGACCTCGCACTGCATGATGTCGGCGTAGCGGGACACCGACCAGTATGGGCCATAGGCGCTGTCGGCAGTGAAATGGACCGGCGCCTCACGCCGCAGGCGCTCGAAATACGGGTGCCAGCTGTCCTCCTGGTAGTAGCGCGGATCGCTCATGTCGAAGCGCTCGAGCGGCAACGTCCAGGCAGGCGAACTCGGATCGGCATGCACCGGCGCGTTCATGGTCGTCACTCCCCGTTGTGGTCATGGGAGACGGCGCGGCCGCGGCCACGCCGCTCGCCTGCCATCTGAGGCCCGCTACCGGCGGGTAGCAAGCGAAAACGCAGGCCTGTCCTGCCGGCGAAACGCCCCGGGACACTGGAAACCCACGGCGCCGCGCGGCACACTCGCGGCATGCATATCGACAGCGACGCCACCCAGCACTTGCAGCAGGCGGCCCAGGCCGCCCGCCGCGCCACGCAGGTCCTGGCGCGCACGCCGACGGAGCGGCGCAACGCCGCGCTGCATGCGATGGCCGTCGCGCTGCGCCAGGATGCGCCGGCGATCCTGGCCGCCAACGCCACCGACCTCGCCGCCTCCACCGCGACGCCGGCGTTCCGGGACCGGCTCACGCTGAACCCGGCGCGGGTGGACGCGATGGCCAAGGGGCTCGAGGAAGTCGCGGCGCTGCCCGATCCGGTCGGCCGCGTGCTCGCCGAATGGACCCGCCCGAACGGGCTGCGCATCCGTCGCGTCGCCACCCCGATCGGGGTGATCGGCATGATCTACGAGAGCCGGCCGAATGTTGGCGCCGATGCCTCCGCGCTCTGCCTCAAGTCGGGCAACGCCGTGCTGCTGCGCGGCGGCTCCGAGAGCGTGCACAGCGCCCGCGCCATCAACGCGGCCCTGGTGGGCGCGCTACGCGCCACCGGCCTGCCGGAGGCCGCGATCCAGGTCGCGCCCACCACCGACCGCGCCTATGTCGCCGCCATGCTGGGCGGCGCCGGGCTGATCGACCTGATCATCCCCCGGGGCGGCAAATCCCTGGTCGAGCGCGTGCAACGCGAGGCACGCGTCCCGGTGCTCGCCCATGCAGAGGGGCTGAACCACACCTATGTTCACGCCGCGGCGGATCCGGACATGGCGCGCCGGGTGGTGGCCAATGCCAAGATGCGCCGCACCGGCGTCTGCGGCGCGACCGAAACGCTGCTGATCGACCGCGCCATCGCGCCCAGCCTGCTGCCGGCGATCGTCGCCGACCTCGCCGCGTTGGGCTGCGGCTTCCGCGCCGATGCGGCGGCCCGCGCCATCCTGCCGGAGCTGCCGGCCGCAACGGCCGCCGACTTCGACACCGAATGGCTGGACGCGGTGATCTCGGTCGCCGTGGTCGACGGGGTCGATGCGGCGGTCGCGCACATCGCGCAGCATGGCAGCGAGCACACCGACGCCATCATCACCGAGGATGCCGCGGTCGCGGAGCACTTCCTCGCCTCGGTGAACAGTGCGGTGTCGCTGTGGAACGCCTCGACGCAGTTCTGTGACGGTGGCGAATTCGGCTTCGGCGCCGAGATCGGTATCGCCACGGGCCACATCCACGCCCGCGGGCCGGTCGGGCTGGAGCAGCTCACCACTTATCGCTACCAGGTGTTCGGCGCCGGTCAGGTTCGTCCCTGACCCGCAGCCACCTGCATGGTCGGTGCAGAACCCGAACTGCGGCCCCGCGCTGCGCCGGAGGCTGAACCGTCCTCGGCCGTGGCGCCGCCGGACCCGCTGCCGCGCTTCGGTGATCGCCGACGGATGCGAGTCGGGCTGCTGGGGGGATCGTTCAACCCGGCCCATGCCGGCCATCGGCAGATCGCCGCGTTCGCGCGCCGGCGGCTGAGGCTGGACCAGGTCTGGCTGCTGGTCTCGCCCGGCAATCCGCTGAAGCCGCGGGCGGGCATGGCGCCGCTTCCCACCCGCCTCGCGAGCGCCCGCGCGATCGGCGACGGGCGGCGCGTGCTGGCCACCGCCATCGAGGCCGCGTTCGGCACCCGCTACACCGTCGATACGTTGCGCCTGTTGCGTCGACGCTTCCCGCGCGTGCGCTTCGTCTGGATCATGGGGGCCGACATCCTCGGTCAACTGCCACGCTGGCGACGCTGGCGCGACATCACGCACGACATGGGCTTTGCGGTGTTGCCCCGGCCCGGCTACACACTGCCGGCACTGGCCGGGCAAGCGGCGCGACGGTTGCGCCATCGGCGACGGCCGGCGCGGGAAGCGCCCGTGCTGGCCGACCAAACCCCTGCCTGGGTGTTCCTGCCGGCGCGGCAGAACCCCATATCAGCCACTGCGATCCGCGCCGCCGGCAAAGGAAGCGACCCATAGCCAAGACGCCCGCCCCGCCCTCCTCGCCCGCGCGGCACAAGCCCGCGCCGCGCAAGCGCGTGGCCAAGCCGGCCTTGCCCGAGGCTGCCAGGACGCAGGGCACGCCACGCAAGAAGACGATCGCCGCCGGCCCCAAGCCCGTCGCCAAGGCGCCGGCGCGCAAGCCGCGCACGCCCAAGCCGGAACCTTCGGTGCTGGATCAGTTGCAGACCCTGATCGTCACCAGCCTCGAGGACGACAAGGCCGAGGAGATCGTCGTCCTCGACCTGACGGGAAAGGCGATGTTCTGCGATCGCATGGTCATCGCGACCGGCCTCGCCGACCGGCAGATCACCGCGATGGCGCAGCACATCGTGGAGAAGCTTCATCAGGCCGGGCAGAAGCGCGTGCCGATCGAGGGCGCCGGTTCGGACTGGGTGCTGCTCGACGCAGGCGACATCGTGGTGCACCTGTTCAAGCGCGAGGCGCGGGCGATGTACGCGCTCGAGAAGATGTGGGGCAGCGACCTGGACGCAGCCGAAGCGGGGTAGCCAACGATTCGCGGCGCCACGCGTCGCGGTCCCCCCACATCATGGCGACATGAGATCGCCGCCCGAGGGGGGAACGTCATGGCCGGAACGTCATAGCCGGCCGTCGAGCCGGTCATCCCCACCGCACTCGAAGCCCGCGACGCCCTCCTTGCCGCAGGGTGCCGGCAGACGTGACCGGGACGAGCTCGGCCATGACCGGGGGCAGTAAACCCACCGCGGCTCGCCCGCCCGGCGCGGCGGCTACATCCGGCCGCCGTCAACCACCCAGAGCTGGCTCGTGCACATCCGGCTGTCGTCGCTCGCCAGCCACAGCACCATGCGCGCAACGTCCGGCGGATAGACCTTGTCCTTCAGGCATTGGAGCTTCAGCAACTGCTCCTCGCCCTCGGGCGTCAGCCACAGATCGATCTGCCGCTGCGTCATGATCCAGCCGGGGATCACCGTGTTCACCCGGATCCCGAACGGGCCCAGGTCACGCGCCATGCCCTTGGTGAGCCCCTCCACCGCCGCCTTGGCGGTCGTGTAGGCCGGCATGCCGCCACTGTTGGTATGCCAACTGATCGAGCCGAAATTGACGATCGAGCCACCGCCCGCCGCCTTCATCATCGGCGCCACGGCCTGGATCGCGAAGAACTGGTGGCGCAGGTTGGTCGCCTGCCGCTCATCCCAATACTCGACGGTGACATCCTGCCAGTCATGCCGTTGGTCGTTGGCCGCGTTGTTCACCAGCGCCGTGATCGGACCCAGGGTGCGGCCGACTTCCGCGATCACCGCCTGCAGGGCCGCGATGTCCTTCAGGTCGCAGCGGCGATACAGCGGCACTTCCAGCCCTTCGCCCCGCAGCGTTTCGACCAGCGCCTCCGACGGCGCATCGGCAATGTCGACGAAGGCGACCCGCGCGCCCTGACGGGCGAATTGCGTCACCTCCTCGGCGCCGATCCCGCTGCCGCCGCCCGTCACGAACACCACCTTGCCCCGCAGGCTCGGGTAGCGCGCGAACTGCTCGCTCATGTCGGTTCCTTCTCGAGTGCCTGCAGCACCGACGCGACGATCGCCTCGGGCGACGCATCGACCGACACGACGATCGGACGCTCGTCCGGTCCCGGCGGTTCCAGCGCCGCAAACTGGCTGTCGAGCAACGCAGGAGGCATGAAGTGGTTCTTCCGCGCCGCCATCCGCGCGGCGATGAGGTCGTGGGAACCCTTCAGGTAGACCAGCCGCACGTCCGGCCGGTCACCCACCAGGATATCGCGATAGGCGCGCTTCAGCGCCGAACAGGCGACCACGCCCGACTTCCCCTCCGCGCGCAGGCCGTCGATCGCCGCGGCAATCGCGTGCAGCCACGGCCAGCGATCCGCATCGGTGAGCGGGTGGCCAGCCGCCATTTTCGCGACGTTGGCCGGCGGATGGAACGAGTCCCCTTCCAGCAACTGCCACCCGAGCCGCTGGGCGACGCCGGCGGCGATGGTGGTCTTGCCGCTGCCGGAGACCCCCATCATCACCAGGACGGTCACTTCTTCGGCGGCTCCACATGCCCGCCGAAGCCGAAGCGCATCGCCGACAACACCTTCTCCGCAAAGGTGTGGTCCTGACGCGACCGGAAGCGCACGAACAGCGCGGCCGACAGCACGTCCGCCGGCACCGCCTCCTCGATCGCGGCTTCGACGGTCCAGCGGCCTTCGCCGGAATCCTCGACGGTGCCGGAGAACGCCTCGAGCTTCTCGTCCTTGGCCATCGCCTGCGCCGCGAGGTCGAGCAGCCAGGAACTCACCACCGATCCGCGCCGCCACACCTCGGCGATGTCACCCATGTTGAGGTCGTAGCGCTCGCCCTCCGGCAGGCTGGCCGCGTTGCGGTTGCGCAGGATGTCGAAGCCCTCCGCGAAGGCCTGCATCATGCCGTATTCGATGCCGTTGTGGATCATCTTGACGAAGTGCCCGGCGCCGACCGGACCGGCGTGGATGTAGCCCTGTTCGGCGCGCGGATCACGGCTCTCGCGGCCCGGCGTGCGCTCGATCGAGCCGATGCCCGGCGCCAGCGTCGCGAAGATCGGGTCGAGATGCTTCACCGCATCGGTATCGCCGCCGATCATCAGGCAGTAGCCGCGCTCCAGCCCCCACACGCCACCCGACGTGCCGACATCGATGTAGCGGATGCCCTTCTCGGCCAGCGCCTTCCCGCGGCGGACGTCGTCCTTGTAGTAGGTGTTGCCGCCGTCGATGATGATGTCGCCCTTCGACAGCATGCCGGCCAGCGTGTTGATCGTGTCTTCGGTGATCTTGCCGTGCGGCAGCATCACCCACACGGCGCGCGGCGTCTCCGTCAGCTTGGAGACGACGTCCTGCAGGCCGGAGGCGGCGACCGCACCCTCCTTGCCCAGTTCCTGAACGGTGCCGGCGTTCGCGTCCCACACGATGGGACTGTGCCCCGCCCGCATCAGCCGGCGGGAGATGTTCCCGCCCATCCGGCCCAGTCCGATCACGCCGATCTGCATCGTCCGCTCCCTTTGGCTGATACGTGACATTCCGTTCAGCACGGCACCGCTTTCAAGGCAAGCAGAACGAGTCTGGCGGTTCATTGCAAGTTTGTGCATAGCTTTGAGTTCCTGATCCAGAACTGGCGGCGCGTGCCTGAGACACCTTCCCCGCAGACGCGTCCCTCCGGCGGATCGGCCACGGGCAGCGGCGAACCCGCCGGAGCGGCTTCCGCTGCGATCCCGGTGCTGCGCCTGCTGCTCGCCGCCGCGATCGTCCTGCCGCTCGCCGTTCTCCTCGTGGCAGCCCACCTGTCGTGGAAGGCCCGCGAGCAGGAGGCGTGGGACCGGATGGCCCGGCTGAACGACCTCGTGCACGAGAGCGTCTCGAAGCTGTTCGACGCGCAGTTGCTCGCGGTCGAGCAGGTGCAGCAGCTCACCGATGACCTCGACGATGCGGAGATCCACGCCCGTGAGCCGGAGCTGCATGCCCGCATCGCCGCCATGCTGGCCCGGCTGCCGCAGGTGCGCGACCTGTTCGTGGTCAGCCGCGATGGTCACTCCCTGGTGTCCGGCACCGTGCTGCCGGCGCCGAGCGGAACCGACCTGAGCGATCGCGACTACTATCGCCACTTCGCGGAGGGCGGGACCGGTCTGTTCGTCGGCGAACGGGGATTCCGGCGCGTGGATGGGCTGCCCTTCTTCTCCGTCGCCATCCCCCGGCTGCGGGACGGGGCGTTCGCGGGCGTGATCGTCGCGTCGATGCGTCCCGAATACTTCACCGAGTATTTCGAGCAGGCGGCCACCGCCTATGGCGGGGCGGAGGATCGCACCTTCTCACTGCGCCGGGGCGATGGCCTGACGCTCGTCCACGCGCCGTTGAACGGCCCCCAACCTACCCCGCGCACCGCGCAGGCGATCGAGGACGCCTTGCGCGGACACCCGGACGTGACCGAGGCGCGGGAGCGGCTGGTCCGCGAGGATGGGGACGTCCGTCTCGCCACGTGGCGGCGGCTCTCCAGCATCGACCTCGTGGTGTTCACCACGATCTCCGAACGCGTGGTGATGCGGAGCTGGCTCGCGGGGCTGGCGCCGCCGCTCTATGTCGGCATTCCCAGCACGCTCGCCCTGATCGTGATCACGCTGCTGGCGATCCGCCGCACCCGGCAGGCGGCGATGGCGCAGGCGCGCGCCGCCGGCGAGATGGCGCGCCGGGAGCAGGCCGAGGAGGCCGTGCGGCAGATCCAGAAGATGGAAGCCCTGGGCAAGCTCACCGGCGGTGTCGCGCACGACTTCAACAACCTGCTCGCCATCATCCTGGGCAGCGCCGAACTCGCGCAGACGGCGCCGACCGATCGATTGCCGCGGCTGCTCGACAACATCATCCATGCCGGCCATCGCGCCGCGACGTTGACGCGGCAGTTGCTGTCCTTCGCCCGCAGCCAGAGCCTGGCCCCGCGCCGCCTCGACCTCGCCGTCGAACTGCCGCGCATGCTGTCGCTGCTGCGCCCCTCGCTTCGCGGACACGTGCAGACCAGCCTGGTGCTGGCGCCCGACGTTTGGCCGATCGCGGTCGATCCAGGCGAGTTCGAGATCGCGTTGCTCAATCTCGCCGTCAACGCGCGCGACGCCATGCCGGCGGGCGGGCGCTTCACGATCACGACGGAGAACCGCACGATCCGGCGCGGGGCGCTGCCGATGGCGCCCGACCTCGACGGTGAGTTCGTCGCGATCGCGCTGAGCGACACCGGCCAGGGCATGCCGCCCGAGGTGCGCGCCCGCGCGTTCGAACCGTTCTACACCACCAAGGACATCGGCCGCGGCACTGGTCTCGGGCTGAGCCAGGTCTATGGGTTTGCCCGCCAGGCGGGTGGCGCGGCGGTGATCGACAGCACGGTCGGCGTCGGCACCTGCGTGACCCTGTTCCTGCCGCGCACCCACCTGGAACCGAGCGACGAGGCGGATGCCGGCCTGGAGACCTGGGAGGCGGGTGGCGCGCGGCGCGTGCTGCTGGTGGAGGACGATGCCGACGTCGCCGCCACGGTGACCGACATGCTGACCAGCATGGGCTGGGAGGTGCTGTGCTGTGCACGCGGCCACGCCGCGCTCCAGCGCCTGCTGGAGGCGCAGGGGGCCGTCGATCTGCTGGTGAGCGACGTCATGATGCCGGACGGCATGAGCGGCGCGGATCTGGGGCACGCTCTGCGCGGAACCTACCCGAATCTGCCGGTCCTGCTGATCTCGGGGTACGTCGACACGCAGGCGCCCGACGCTGCTCCCTTCCCGCTCCTGCGCAAGCCGTTCACCCGCGACGAACTCGCTGCCGCGATCCGGCGCGCCATGCTCCTCGAGGCGACCGGATCCTGACGGTCCCGCCCGGGCCTACGCCGCCTGGGCGAGCTGGCGCGGCCGGTAGATCGCGCTGTGCATCACCTGTGCGATCGGGGTGGTTTCATTGGCAACCACGAGGGCATCGAGCTCCACCCATTTGTGGCCCTTGCTCTCGTAGTTCCTCGTCACGCGTGCGCGCACCGTCAGCGTGTCGTCGACCCGCGCCAGACCGAGATTCTGCACCACGCTGCCCATGTGGATCCAGGCCGGCAGGATCACGTTGTGGGTCAGCGCCCAATTGCAGGTGCGCAGGATCACGCCCGGATGCACCAGGCTTTCGGCGCGATACAGCGGATCGGTCTCCCGCAGGTCCGCGAGATCCTGGGCCTGCATCTCCGCGGTCACGTGCAGCGGGGTCATGCCGATCCAGTCGCCCACGGCCAGGGAGCGTTCATCCGCCGGCGCCCGTGTCGCCCGTGGTGCCACGGCCTGGTAGTCCTGAAGCGAAATCCTGGGCGCCGTGGCCGGAAGCGCGGCGCGGCCGCTGGCACACAGCACGCCCTCGCTCTCCACCTGCAACAGCAGCGCCTCGCCGTCCCCAGTTGCGGTGACCTCGGCGATGGCGTTCTCGTAGACCGGCTTGGCGAACCGCGCTTCCCCGGTGCCGCGCTCGAGCCAGGCGCGGCCCCAGCGCTGCACCGGCAGGTGGGTCATGTAGCCGTAGACGTTCACGCCGCCCACGAAGCCGCCCTTGAAGCCGAACTTCTGCGCCGTGGCGTCGTCGTGGATCTTGTTCTCCGAGGCCTTGGCGGTGTTGTACGCCGAGACGCGATAGGGCGGCAGTGCGGACATCGTTCGTTTCTCCCGTAACCGCGGCCGGCGCCGGCTGGCGCGACGGCTCTTCTTTCGGACATTGGCAACCTCGCCGTGCGTCAGGTGCGCAGCGCTGCGCACCTGACGTCGCGACGCTACGTCAGGACAGCGCCCAGAGCCCCACCTCGTAGCCCGGCACGAAGTTGCGGTTGTTCATGTCCGGGTTCCGATTGACGAACACGCGGTTGAACATCGGATGCCGCATGCTGCGCGTCTCGTGCTCGATGCGGAACAGCGGCTTGTTGCTGTCCACGTCGACGATGTCGAGGAAGCGGTACTGATGCTGATCGCTCTCCTCGCTGATCAGCCCCCGCTCGAGCAGCTTGCGGTGCGGGCCGGAGAAATCGACCAGCGTGATCTGGATGTGGTGCCCGTCATACTCGGGCTGCTTCCGGTTCGACTCGCGGTAGATCACCCGGCTTTCGGCCGAGGTGCGCGCCCAGGCATACGGCCCCCGCGCGTCGGCCTCGACGCCGGCGATCGCGCCCATGATCTCGGTGTAGAACTTCGCGATCGCGCCGAGATCGGTGCCGACGGGAATGTCGAACTCGACATAGGGCATGCCCACCCGCATCGGCCCGAACCGCGCCGTGTCGGGCGCGTGCAGCCGGATGCGGTTGCCCCAGGGGCAGGTCGTCTCGATCACGTCGCCCGCCTGTTCGAAGCCGAAGTGCGTGCCTTCCAGGTATTTCCGCACGCCGTGCAGCCGCTTCATCGCGGCTTCGAGATCCGGCACCACCAGCGCCGTGGTGCCGCGCACCACCTGCGGCGTCGCCCGCGTCGGCAGGTGGAACTGGCCACGGCCGACATTGACCCACATGTTCTCGACGCCGGCCATCAGGTATGGGTCGCGGGTCAGGCCGAGCCCCATGATGTAGAAGGCGGTCGCCTTGGTCTGGTCCGGAACCGTCACGTTCACGTGACCCAGCTCGACGATGTTGCCCAGATCCTCCGCCGTTCGACCGAACTGCGGCGTGGTGGTGACGCGGTCGTTCATCCCTGGCCTCCTCCCGGTCCGCCGCGCATCGTTGGGATGTCCCGTCGGGGGATCCCTCTGGCGGATCTGCCTCGAACAGGCATGATAGCGGCGAGCGGCGGGTCCGGTCCATGCCCGCCGGCGAAACGGGAGGAAACGCGATGCCGGCGATGAGCTGGGAGGCTTGGGCGCGCCATGACGCGACCGCGCTCGCGGAACGGGTGCGCAAGGGCGAACTCACGCCCGCGGAACTCGCCGCGCAGGCGAGCGAAGCCGCAACACGGCTCAACCCGAAACTGCAAGGCGTGATCGAACTGTTTGCCGATACCGCCGGCAATCCCGACACCGATCGGCCGGCGCGGGACGGCGCGCTGTACGGGGTGCCGATGTTCCTCAAGGACCTCGGCTCCGGCCTTGCCGGCCGGATGCAGGACTCCGGCTCCGCCTTCACGCGCGGCACCCGGATCGACGCGACCGATCCGTCGATCGGCAACTTCCTCCGCGCCGGCCTGGTCCCGCTGGGCCGCTCCACCACGCCCGAGTTCGGCATGACCTTCGACACGGTCACCGAGTACGACGGCGAGGTCACCGTCACCCGCAGCCCGTGGAATCTCGACCGCACGCCTGGCGGATCCTCCGGCGGATCGGCCGCGATGGTGGCGGCGGGCGTGGTGCCGCTCTCGATGTCCTCAGACGGCGGCGGCTCGACCCGCATCCCCGCCTCCTTCTGCGGCCTGGTCGGCCTCAAGGCCTCCCGCGGCCGCGTCCCCCAACCGCTCGGGCGCAACGAATACGTCACGCGCATCAGCATCGATGGCGTGGTGAGCCGCAGCGTGCGCGACACCGCCGCCGTGTACGACTACCTGACGCGCATCCCGACCGGCGGATCGTTCATCCGCATGGGACCGCCCGAGGGCTCCTACCGCGAGGCCATCACCCGCCCGCCGGGACGCCTGCGCATCGCCCTCTCCACCGGCCGCTGGGGCCGGGATGGCGACACCGACCCGCAGGTCGCCGCCCGCGTCCACGAGGTGGCGCGGCTGCTCGAGAGCGTCGGCCACGCGATCGAGGAGGTCGACGACGCGACGATCTGCGATTGGCCGACGCTGTGGTCCGCCTATGTCACGCAATGGGTCGGCAGCCGCGCGATGTTCACGTTGATGGCCGCGGACAAGGGCATCGGCCGCCAGCAGCTCCAGACGCTGCTCAACCCGATGACCTGGCGCCACTACCTGGCGAGCGAGCGCTACGACAAGTTCGACCTGCTGCGCATGATGAACGCGAACAACACCGTCACGCGGCAATGGGGCGCGTTCTTCGACCGCTACGACGCGCTGCTGACACCGACGCTCGCGGTCCGGGTGCCGCTGGCGAACGGCCCCTATTCGCTGCTGCGCGACGAGGAGCTCGATCCCTGGGTGGGCCGCCTCGCCGATGCGTGCCGCTACACCATGCCGGGCAACGAAACCGGCCATCCCGCGATCAGCCTGCCGGCCGGGTTCGACACCGACGACCTGCCGATCGGCGTGCAGCTCCATGCCGCGTTCGGCGCCGAGGCGCGGTTGCTGCAGCTCGCAGCGCAGGTCGAGCAGGCGCGCCCCGGCTGGTTCGGCGCGGTCCCGCCGGTGCACGTGACAGCGGGCGACTGACCCGGCGCATGGTCACGTCGCGTGTGGACGCGCCCGCCGCGCAGGTCGGCCTGCGCGCGCTCTGGTGCTCGGCCGGATTTCCGCGACTGTGGGCGATCGGCGCCTGCGCGAACACGATGCGCTGGTTCGAGGTGCTGGCCGCCGCACTGTTCACGCTGGAGGTGACCGGATCGGGGTTCGCGGTGGCGGTCGTCTCCGCCGCGCGCACGCTTCCGATGCTGCTGCTGGGCGCCTTCGCGGGGGTTGCGTCGGAAGCGGTGAACCGCAAGCACGTGCTGTTCGCGGGCCAGGTGCTGGCGGGCCTCGCCGCCGCCGCGGTGGCCGCGCTCGCCTGGGCCGAGTGGCTGGAACCCTGGCATCTGGCGACCGCGGCGCTGGCAGCCGGCATCGTGTGGTCGACCGAGATGGCGACCCGCCGCCGCATGGTCGGCGAATGCGTCGCCGCCCCGCTGGTCGCGCGGGCCCTCGCGCTGGACGCGATGACCAACTCGCTCACGCGGCTGGTCGGCCCGATCACGGCCGGCGCCCTGTATCAGCGCTATGGCATCGCCGGTGCCTTCACCCTGTCGACGCTCGTCTACGCCCTGTCGGCCGCGATCGTGCTGGGCCTGCCGCACCGGCAGGAGGTGCGGCGCTTCGTGCTGAGCCACGTACCGCGTGACCTCGGGGAAGGCCTGCGCTTCGCGCGCGGGCACCTGATCATCGCCGGCGTGCTCGCCGTCACCTTCGCGATGAACCTGCTGGGCTTTCCCTACAGCGCCCTGCTCGCCCCGGTCGGCAAGCAGGTGTTCCATGTCTCCGACACGCTGGTGGGCGTACTCGCGGCCGCCGAGGCATTCGGCGCATTCCTCGGCGGCCTATGGCTGAGCACGCGGGAGCCGCGCTGGTCCGGCCGCGTGCTGATGGTGGGCGGCTCGCTGGTCTTCCTCACCTGCGTGTTCCTGATGCCGCGCGCGCCCGCCTTCCCGATCGCGGTGTTGCTGCTGGTGGTCGGCGGGTTCGGATCGGCCGCCTTCGCCAACATGCAGACGGCACTCGTGGTGCTGCACGCGCCACCCGCGATCCGGTCCCGCCTCATGGGCCTGCTCACCGTCTGCATCGGCATGGGCCCGGTCGGCATCCTGCTCGTCGGCGCACTCGGCAGCGGGATCGGTCCGTTGCACGCGATCGATGTGGTGTCGGCCTCGGGGTTCGTGCTGGTCGCGGTGATCGGGCTCGTGTGGCGTAGCCGCGACAGGGGCGCGGCGCGTCTCGCTCAGGGCCGAGGTAGCAACGCCGGGACCGCGGCCGGTGCCTCCGCCAGCACGTCCGCGCCGGCGGTGCGCAGCTCCGCTTCCCCGCCATAGCCCCACAGCGCGCCGATGCAGCGCAGCTCGTTGGCGCGCGCGGCGTGCACGTCGTGGAGCCGGTCGCCCAGCATCATGGTCGCCTCCGGGGCGTAGGACTCCCGTGCCAGGATGTGGGCGAGCAGGTCAGCCTTGTCGTCCAGCCCGCCCCCCGGCTCCGCGCCATAGATGCCGGCGAGCCAGTCGGCGATGCCGAGATGGGCGACCACACGCGCCGCGAAATCCCGCCGCTTCGAGGTGGCGAGGCACAGCGTCCATCCATCCGCCCGCAGCGCCTCGAGCATCGGCACCACGCCCGGGTAGAGGGCGCAGTCGTAGAGCCCGACATCGGAGTAGCGTGCGCGGTAGATGGCGACCGCCTGGTCCACGCGATCGTCCGCGTAGCGGGCGAGCAACTGGCGGATGGAAACCGCGATCGGCGGCCCGACCGCCCAGGTCAGGTCGCCGGCCGTGGACGGGTCGTGGCCGAGTTCCGCAAGCGTGTGACGGAAGGACCCGGCGATGCCGGGCCGCGAGTCCGAGAGCGTGCCGTCCAGGTCGAGCAGGACCGCGCGGGCGCCGCGCGCCACCTCAGGCCGCGTCGCGGAACAGGCCGCCCAACCCCGCGAGGAGCGACAGATGTTTGTCCGCGTCCCCGTAGAGCTGGTCGATCATCGTGACGCGCTTGAAGTAGGCGCCGACCTTGTACTCGGCGGTCATGCCGATGCCGCCATGGAGTTGCACCGCTTCCTGACCCACATGCCGGCCGGAGCGGCCGATCTGCACCTTGGCCGCGGAGATGGCGCGACGGCGTTCCCGCGCGTCGGTCTCCTGCGCCATCACGGCGGCGAACATCGCCATGCTGCGCGCCTGCTCGAGCGCCACCAGCATGTCGACCGAACGGTGCTGAAGCACCTGGAACTGGCCGATCGGGCGGCCGAACTGCTGGCGGGTCTTGAGGTATTCGAGCGTCGTCTCGTGCATCGCCTGCATGGCGCCGACCGCCTCCGCGCACAGCGCGGCGGTCGCCTCGTCGATCGCGTGCTCCACCGCCGGCAGCGCATCGTCGTCGAGCAGGCCGTCGGCGCCGACGCGCACGCCGGCGAGCGTCACTTCGGCCGCACGCAGACCATCCACGGTCGGGTAGCCGCGACGCGACAGGCCGGGGGTTGCGCCATCCACCAGGAACAGGCCGATGCCGGCGCGGTCGCGCGTGCCGCCGCCGATGCGGGCGGTGACGAACAGCTTGTCGGCGGAGTCACCGTGCAGCACGACACTCTTGGCGCCGTCGAGGACCCACGCGCCGCCCTGCTTCTTCGCGGTCGTGGCGACGTCGTTCAGGTCGTAGCGCGAATGCCGCTCCACATGCGCGAAGGCGAGCTTGAGCTTGCCCGCGGCGACCTGCGGCACGAGGGCGCCGCGCAGGGCGGCGTTGCCGGCGCGGCGCAGCAGCCCGCCGCCGAGGATAACGGTGGAGAAATACGGTTCCAGCACCAGGCCGCGGCCGAATGCCTCCATGACGATCATGGTCTCGACCGCACCGCCACCGAAGCCGCCGAGGGTTTCCTCGAACGGCAGGCCGAGCAGGCCGAGTTCGGTGAACTGGGACCAGAGGCTGGGGCTCCAGCCGCCGGGTTCGGCCATGTATTTCTTGCGCTGCTCGAACTGGTACTGGTCGGCGATCAGGCGATCGACGCTTTCCTTGAGCAGGCGCTGGTCGTCGGTCAGGTCGAAGTCCATGAAGCGTTCCCCGGGTGGGTTTGCGTATTGGTGTTGGCGGTAGCGTAGCGGGGAGCCGGTGGAGTGGCTACGGGGTGCGACACCGGACCCGTCGGCGGGTGCGAGCATGGTGACCGGGTCGCGCGCGTCGCAATTCGGCACGTAACGCGTGGTGTCGGGCGCAGGAGCGCTCTGACCCTGTACCACGTCCGGGTTGCGGGCCAGCCCAGTGATCCTTCCGAGCCGGGGCGGTTATGCGACCCCGGCGGCCTGGGCGGCACCACGAAGACGGCCGAGGACGGCTCTATGCCGCCCGCCGTCCCGCCGCGCTACAGTCCGAGGATCGCCTTCGCGATGATGTTGTGCTGGATCTCGTTCGACCCGCCGTAGATCGACACCTTGCGGTAGTTGAAATACATCGGCGCCGCCTCGGTCGCGTATTCGGGCCCGACCACCGGCTCGTTGTTGCCGTCGAACTCACGCTGGTAGGGCATCGCGAACGGACCCACCACCTCCATCAGCAGTTCCGTCAGCCGCTGCTGGATCACCGACCCGGACAGCTTGAGGATCGAGGAGGCCGGGTTCTGCCGCCCCTTCTCGAGCTTGCGCTCATCGGCGACGACGCGGAGCTGCGTCATCTCCAGCGCCTTCAGTTCCACCTCGACCGCGGCGAGCTTCTCCTGGAACTTCGGATCCTCGATCAGCGGCCGGCCGCCCGACTGCTCGAGCGCGGCGAGTTCCTTGATGCGCGCGACCTTGGCCTTGGAGGCGCCAACGCGGGCGATGCCGGTGCGCTCGTTGCCCAGCAGGAACTTGGCGTAGTCCCAGCCCTTGTTTTCCTGGCCGACCAGGTTCTCGGCCGGGACCTCGACGTTGTCGAAGAACACCTCGTTCACCTCACGCCCGCCATCGATGGTGATGATCGGGCGGACGGTGATGCCGGGGGTCTTCATGTCGATCAGCAGGAAGGAGATGCCCTCCTGCTTCTTCGCCGCCGGGTCGGTGCGCACCAGGCAGAAGATCCAGTCGGCGTATTGCGCGAGGGTGGTCCAGATCTTCTGGCCGTTGACGACGTATTTGTCGCCCTTCCGCTCCGCGCGGGTGCGCAGGCCGGCGAGGTCGGACCCGGCGCCGGGTTCGGAGAAGCCCTGGCACCAGAAGATGTCGGCATTGGCGGTGGCGGGCAGGAAACGCTGCTTCTGTTCGTCGTTGCCGAACTGCGCGATCACTGGCCCGACCATGGACACGTTGAAGGCGATCGGCGTCGGCGCGTTCGCCTGCTGCATCTCGTCCTGGTAGAGATAGACCTGCACCGGCGACCATTCCTTGCCGCCCCAGGCCACCGGCCAGTTCGGCACCGCCCAGCCATGTTGGTTCATGATCCGCTGGGAGGTGATCATGTCGTCGCGTGTGAGCCCTTCCCCTTCCGCGACCTTGGCGCGGATCGAGGCGGGGATCTCGCTGCGGAAGAACCGCCGCGCCTCGGCGCGGAAGGCGCGTTCTTCCTCGGTGAAGGTCAGGTCCATGGTGCGTTTCTCCCCCGCGCTACCGTCCGGTAGTTAGGCGGGCGGCACGGGGGCGGTCAATCGGTCTCGCATGCCCGGTCGTGGTCCGACCGCGTGACCTGCCATCCCCCGCGCGCCGCCTGCCCATCCGCCCCACGTCGCTGACGTGGAGCGCAGGCTCACGCCGCCTTCTTCAGCCGGTCCGAGAACGACTTGCGGAACTTCGCCACCTTCGGCGCCACCACCACCTGGCAGTAGCCAGTCCAGGGATTGCGCGCGAAGTAGTCGTGATGCTCCGGCTCCGCCTCGTAGAAGGTGGTGAGCGGCTCGATCTCGGTCACCAGCTTGCCGTCCCAGATCCCCGCCTCGGCGATCTCCTGCATCACCGCGCGCGCCGTCTCGGCCTGCGCGTCGGAGTGGGTCAGGATGATGGAGCGGTACTGCGTCCCCACGTCGTTACCCTGCCGGTTGAGCGTGGTCGGGTCGTGGATGGTGAAGAACACCCGCAGCAGGTCGGCATAGGAGAGCTGGTCGGGGTCGAACTTGACCTGCACCACCTCGGCATGGCCGGTCCGGCCGCTGCACACCGCCTTGTAGGTCGGGTTCGGGACGCTGCCACCGGCATAGCCGGACATGACGGAGGTGACCCCGCGGAGCTCCTTGTAGACCGCTTCCAGGCACCAGAAGCAGCCGCCGCCCAAGGTCGCCGTCGCCTCGCTCATGGTTCTCACTCCTGCTGATTCGCGCCATGATATGGGAACGGAGCCGGCGCAGCCCAACAGTCGCGCCGACGTTCCGGCAGGGCCGGCCAGGGCGGCGCGCCTGCCCTGCATCGCGGTGACTTGTGCGATCGCCGCGCCGCCCCTTCTTGGGTGACATGGACGCGCGCACCGATACGATCGACCTCGCCATCACCGGCATGACCTGCGCCGCCTGCGTGCGGCGGGTGGAGAAGGTGCTGGCCACCGTACCCGGCGTCACCGACGTCGCGGTCAATCTCGCCACCGAACGGGCCCATGTGGTCGGCACCCATCCGGACCCGCAGGCACTCGCCCGCGCGGTCGAGAAGGCGGGCTACGGGGCGACGCCGGTGGTGGCGGCAGCCCCCTTGCCGGCGACCCGGCCCGAGGACCGGCGCGAGCTGATTCACCTGGTCGCCGCGGCGGTCCTCGCGGCGCCGCTGGTGATCGGCATGCTGGTGCCGGCGCTGATGCTGCCCGCCTGGGCGCAGTTCGCGCTGGCGACCCCGGTGCAGTTCTGGCTGGGCGCGCGCTTCTATCGCGCCGGCTGGCATGCCGCCCGCGCCCTGTCCGGCAACATGGACCTGCTCGTCGCGCTGGGCACCTCCGCCGCCTGGGGGCTTTCCACCTGGATCTGGCTGGCCGGCGGCCACGCGCATGCGCTCTATTTCGAATCCTCCGCGCTGCTGATCGCCTTCGTGCTGTTCGGCAAGTGGCTGGAAGCGCGGGCGCGGCGGCAGACCGCCTCCGCCATCCGCGCCCTGATGAAGCTGCGTCCCGACACCGCCCGCGTGCTGCGGGACGGTACCGAGGCGGAGCTGCCGATCGACGGAGTGCGGGTCGGCGACCTCGTCGTGGTCCGGCCAGGCGAGCGCATCCCGGTGGACGGGGTGGTGCGCGACGGCACCGCCGCGGTCGACGCCGCCATGCTGACGGGCGAAAGCCGCCCCCTCGACGCCGCTCCCGGCACGCAGGTCGCCGCCGGCACGATCGACACCGACGGGCGCCTGGTGATCGAGACCCAGCGGATCGGCGCCGAGACCCTGCTGGGTCAGATCGTGCGGCTGGTCGACGCGGCGCAGGCCTCCAAGGCGCCAATCCAACGCCTCGCCGACCGGGTCAGCGCGGTGTTCGTGCCCGTGGTGCTGGTGATCGCCTTCGCGACCTTCCTCGGCTGGCTCGTCGCCGGGGACACCGTCGCCACCGCCCTGCTCAATGCCGTCGCCGTCCTGGTCATCGCCTGCCCCTGCGCACTCGGCCTCGCCACCCCCACCGCCATCATGGTCGGCACCGGCGTCGCGGCGCGGCGCGGCATCCTGATCCGCGATGCCGCCGCGCTGGAGCGTGCGCATGCCGTGCAGGTGGTGGCGTTCGACAAGACCGGCACCCTGACCGAGGGGCAGCCACGCCTGGCCGAGGTTCATCCGGATCGTACTCTGTTGCCGCTCGCGGCGGCCCTGCAGCAGGGCAGCGAGCACCCGCTCGCCCGTGCAGTGCGGGCGGCGGCCGGCGGGACCGTGCCGCCCGTGGAGACCTTCCGGGCCCTGCCCGGCCGCGGCGTGTCGGGCCGGGTGGACGGCCGGTCCCTGTGCCTCGGCAATCGCGCGCTGCTCGAGGCGGAAGGGATCCCACTCGAGGGCTTCGCCGCCGAAGCCGCGCGGCTCGAAGAGCAGGGCCTCACCGTTTCCTGGTTGGCGGAGACCGCGCCCGAGCGCCGCGCATTGGGATTGCTCGCCTTCGCCGATACGCCGAAGTCGACCGCCGGACTGGCCGTTGCACGCCTGCGCGCGTTGGGGCTGCGCATCGTCATGCTGACGGGCGACAGCCAGGGCGCCGCGGCCGGCACCGCCGCCCCCCTGGGCATCAGCGAAGTCCGCGCGGAGGTGCTGCCGGCCGGCAAGGCCGACGCCGTCATGGCGCTGCGGCAGGACGGCAGCGTGGTCGCGATGGTGGGCGACGGCGTGAACGACGCGCCTGCGCTGGCGGCGGCGGATATCGGCATCGCCATGGCGACCGGCACCGACGTCGCGATGGAGACCGCCGGCATCACCCTGATGCGCGGCGATCCGGCCCTGGTCGCGGATGCGATCGACATCTCCCGCCGGACCTGGTCGAAGATCCGCCAGGGCCTGTTCTGGGCCTTCGCCTACAACGTGCTGGGCATCCCGCTCGCCGCCGCCGGATTGCTGAGTCCGGTGGTGGCGGGCGCGGCGATGGCGCTCTCCTCGGTCAGCGTGGTCGCGAACGCGCTGCTGCTGCGGCGCTGGCGGCCGCGATTCACCGCACCTTAACGTCCGGCTGCGCAGACTTCCGCGGTTGCTGGAAGGCGAGGCCATCGTGTCACAGTCCCAGGGCGGCCTCGATCCGCAGAGCCATACCGCGATCGCCGTCATGTTCGACGATTTGCGACGCTTCGTGGACCGCCGGATCAGTGAACTCAGCGCCGAAGTGCATGCGACGGTACAACTCGTCGACTACAGCGAGTCGAACCTGTCCGGCCAGCTCACCCGCATTCATGACCAGATCACCACGCTGCTCGCCATGCCCGCCGCCGCCACCCGCAATAGCGGGCTCGAGCTGGAGGCGGTGGTGCAGGCGACCGAAACCGCCGCCAACACCATCATGGAGGCGGCGGAGGCGATCAACGACTGGCTTCGTGAGGGGCGCCGCGATCCGGAATCGGTCGATGAGATGGCGGCCAAGGTGAACGCGATCTTCGAGGCCTGCACCTTCCAGGACATCACCGGCCAGCGGATCCGCCGCGCGATCAAGCAGCTCCAGCAGGTGGAGACGATGCTGACCGACATGATGCCGGAGACCGCAGCCACCCCGGCGGCGGAAGCGCCCGTGCCGGAGGTGGCGGCGCCGGTCGATCCCGACCTGGTGCAGGACGACATCGACCGCATGTTCGCCTGACGCGGCGGTCGGGCTCCCTGCGCCGCAACCCCGGCTTGCGCTGTTCCGCTGGCCTGATCGACGCCGCTCCGCTTTAATTGCGCGGCCGGAATCCGCGTCGCCGCCGCGTTCAGGCGGGACGCGCAGTTGGAGGGTATCGAATGAGGAAAACTCTGACCCGAGGCGCGGCCCTGCTGGCCGTGCCGATGGCGGTCGCACTGCTTGCCGGGGGTTCGGCCCCGGCGCGCGCAGCGGTCACCGACACGCAGTTCCCGCCGAAGACGGTCGCCGATCTGATCGCGATCTGCTCGGCCGGCAAGGACGATCCGAGAATGACGGCCGCGGTGAACTACTGCAGCGGCTTCGTGGAGGGTTCGGTGATCGTCGAGATGGCGCACGCCAAGCAGCGCGGCGCGCGCGCCCTGTTCTGCCTGCCCAACCCGCCGCCGGAGACGGACGCGGAACTCGCCGCCTTCACCAAATGGGCGAACCAGGACCCGAAGCGCCTGCAGCAGCCGGCGATCGACGGCATGTTCGTCTACCTGGGCACGCAATATCCCTGCGCGCCCGCGGCGGCGAAAAAGAAGAAGTGAGCGGATGCAGGAGCTGACACCATGAAGAAAATGATCCTGATGGCCGCCGTCGTGGCGGTGCCCCTCGCCGGCTGCTCCAACATGAGCCCGACCGAACAGCGCGCGCTGTCCGGAACCGGCATCGGTGCCGCGGGCGGCGCGGTGATCGGCGCGATCGCCGGCAACGCAGGCCTCGGTGCGGGCATCGGCGCCGCCGCCGGTCTCGCCGGCGGCCTGCTCTACGACCAGGTGAAGAAGAGCGAGGCGTCGTCCTACCGCGCCGGCTACCAGGCCGGTTCCAAC
>JAFKLG010000004.1 GCA_017304945.1 Rhodospirillales bacterium | reverse complement strand
ACCCTGCTGCGGGGATGGCCGGGTCGAGCCCGGCCATGACGGTGGAGCGGCGGGCACGCCGGGTCGGCAGGGCGGGCTGGCACGCCGGGTCGGTGGGGCGGCGAGCACGCCGGGTCGGCGGGGCGGCCCCCCCCCGGGTCGGCCGCCACAGCCATCGTCGGCACGGTCCCTCCCTCGCCCGTCATGACGCCCGCGCGCCCGTCCGTGGAAGGCGCCGTCCGAATCCCTCACCGGCTGCTTGCACCCGCCCGCGCGTGCCCGCATGGTCCGGCGCGATGCGATCGCTCCTTCGAACCATTGCGCGGGTGCTGACCGCCCTCGGCATTCTCCTCGTCCTGCTCGCCTGCGTCGTCGGAGGAACGCTCTGGCTCACGCTGCCGGCCCGCAACCAGGAGGCCGAGATCGAGGGGCTCTCGGCGCCGGTCGAGATCAGCTTCGACCAGGACGGCATCCCCCGCATCCGCGCCGCCAACGCGCTCGACGCCGCTGCGGCCCTCGGTTTCGTGCATGCGCGCGATCGCATGTTCCAGATGGAGCTGATGCGGCGCAACGCCTCCGGCCGGCTGTCCGAATTGGCAGGACCGGCGACGCTGCCGCTCGACCGCATGAGCCGCACCCTCGGCCTGCGCCGCCGCGCCGTCGCCGATCTCGCGGTGCAGCCGCCGGAAACGCGGGCGATGCTGGAGGCCTATGCGCGCGGCGTGAACGCCTGGATCGAGGAGCGCGGCCGCTTCGCCGCCCCCGAGTTCCTGCTGCTGGGCGCCCCCGATCCCTGGACTCCGGTCGACAGCCTGCTCTGGGGCAAGACGATGGGGTTGTGGCTGTCGGAGAACTGGCAGACCGAGATGGTACGGGGCGAACTCGCGGGCGATGTGGACCAGGCGCTGATCGACACGCTCTGGCCGACCCGCCCCGACACGATCCCCGCCGCCACCGCCTCCCTGCCGATCCGCTTCGCCGCCGCCGGTTCGGCATGGATGCCGCGCTTCCCCGCCCCGTTCACCCTGCCCGGCACCGCCTCGAACGAGTGGGCGGTGGACGGGCGGCACACCGCGACCGGCGCGCCCTTGCTGGCCGGTGACCCGCATCTCGCCCTCGGCTTTCCCGGGATCTGGTACCTGGCCCGGATCGAAACGCCGAACCAGGTGCTGGCCGGGGCCACCGCGCCGGGCGTGCCGTTCCTGGTGCTGGGCCACAACAGCCGGATCGCCTGGACCTTCACCAACACCGGCGCCGACGTGCAGGACGTGTTCGTCGAGGCTCCGGCCGGTCCCGGCCTGTATCAGACGCCCGACGGGCCGCAGCCCTTCGTCGTGCATGAGGAGCGGATCAAGGTCCGCGGCCAGGACGACGAGGTGCTGACCGTGCGCGAGACCCGGCACGGGCCGGTGATCAGCGACCTGCGTGACCCGAAGGGGCCGATCCTCGCCGTCGCCATGGGCAACCTGCAGCCGGACGACACCGCGGCCGCCGGGCTGCTCGCGCTCAATCGCGCCGGCAGCGTGGAGGAGGCTGGACGGGCCGCCCCCCTGGTCACCGCGCCGGTGCAGAACCTGGCGGTCGCCGACCATGAGCGGATCGGTCTGTTCCTCACCGGCCGCGTGCCGGTGCGCAAGGCGGGCGACGGATCCGCCCCGGTGCCCGGCGACGGATCGCACGACTGGATCGGCTGGCTCAGCGGCGACGCACTGCCGCATGTCGTGGCGCCCGAGAGCGGCCGCATCGTCAACGGCAACGAGCCCGTGCGGGTCGCCGGCAACGACGCGTTTCTCGGCCGCGACGCGTTCGCCCCCTGGCGCGCCGACCGGATCCGGACCCTGCTCGACGCTTCCAACCGTCATACCGCCGCCGGCTTCGCCCGCATCCAGGCCGACGTGACCAGCAGTTTCGCCCAGCGCGTGCTGCCGCGGCTGCGCGCCGTTCCAAAGGGCGATGGGCCGGGGGCCGACGGTGTCGCTGCGAGGGCGCAGGCGCTGCTCGACGGTTGGAACGGCACCATGGAGATCGACCAGCCGCAACCGCTGATCTTCAACACCTGGGTCGGCCAGTTCTACCGGCTGGTGCTGGCAGGCAAGGGCATCCGCCCCGACCAGGGCGGCCCGCAACCGGACTTCGTCGCCTATGTGCTGACCGATGGCCAGGCGCTCTGGTGCGGCGACGACTGCACCCGCCTGCTGCAGCAGGCGCGGGAGGTGGCGGTGCGCCGCCTGCGCGAGTCGTTCGGCGACGATCCGGCCGCCTGGCGCTGGGGTACCGTGCACCAGGCGGTGTTCGCGCACCCGGTGCTGCGGCAGTTCCCGATCCTCGGCCCGCTGACCACCGCGACGGTCGCCGCGCCGGGCGACGACACCACGATCGACCGCGGCGAGACCAATGCCGCGCTGCAGGACGTGCACGGGCCGGCCTATCGCGGCGTCTATGACCTCGCCGACCTGGATGCCAGCCTGTTCGTCATGGCACCCGGACAATCGGGTAATCCGTTGAGCCGGCATGCGCGGGATTTCCTGACCCGCTGGCGCGACGGTGCTACAGTGACGATCGGACCCACGCCCAAGAGCACGGAAGCAACCCTGCGCCTCATCCCATGAGCGATTTCGAACCCATCCTCGACGAGCCCTTCTTCATCGAGGGCGTGATGTGGCGGCGTTGCGTGGCCTGGGTGGTCGACGCAGTGCTGATCGGACTGCTGGTCTGGGTCCTGTGGTGGATCCTGGTCATGGTCGGCGTGGTCACCCTCGGTCTCGGCTTCGCCCTGATGCCGGTGCTCGCCCTGGTGCCGTTCGCCTACAACATGCTCTCGCTGCTCGGCAGCGCCACCGCGACGCCGGGGCAGGCGATGCTGGGCCTCACCGTCCGGCGCGACGAGGATCTCGGGCCACCGACCGCCTTGCAGGCGCTGATCTCCACGCTGGGCTACTACGTGACCCTCGCCACCTCCGGGCTGCTGCTGCTGGTCGCGCTGTTCACCACCCGGCACCGGACCCTGCACGACCTGGTGAGCGGACTCGTGGTCGTGCGGACCCGCGCAATGCGAGCGTTGACCGCATCTCAGGGAGGCTGGAACATGCCGGCCGGAACGCCCACCAGATGACCTATAAACCCCCGCGCCGGCCGCAATTCTTCTACACCACCGCGCCCCTGCCCTGCCCCTACGTGGCCGGACGGACGGAGCGCAAGGTGGTGACCGAGATCACCGGCCCGGATGCGGACACACTGCACGACCGCCTCTCCCGCGCCGGGTTCCGGCGCAGCCACAACATCGCCTACGCCCCGGTCTGCCCCGCCTGCCAGTCCTGCGTGCCCATCCGCATCCCGGTCGCCGCCTTCCAGCCCGACCGCACACTGCGGCGGATCATCAAGGCCAATGCCGGCATGGAAGGGTTCGAGGTGCCGCCGCGCGCGACCGCCGAACAGTTCCAGCTCTTCCAGCGCTACCAGCAGGCCCGCCACGGCGAAGGCGACATGGCCACCATGAGCTTCTACGATTACCGCGCCATGGTGGAGGACACGCCGATCGAGAGCTTCATCGTCGAGTTCCGCGAACCCGACGACCGCATGGTCTCCGCCTGCCTCACCGACCGTCTCGGAGACGGGCTCTCCGCCGTCTACAGCTTCTTCGCCCCCGACCACGACAAGCGCTCGCTCGGCACCTACGCAATCCTGTGGCTGATCGAACGCGCCCGCGCCCTCGACCTGCCCTATGTCTACCTCGGCTACTGGGTGCCGGAGAGCCGCAAGATGGCCTACAAGGCCCGCTTCCGCCCGTCCGAGATCCTGGTCGGCGGCACCTGGCGCATGCTCACCGACGCCGATATCGAACCCGCCGCCCTCGGGGCAGACACCCTGGTCCCGCAATCGGCGGAATGAGCGAACCCGACTGGCTCGTCTGGGCCCGCGAGATCCAGGCCACCGCGCAGACCGGCCTCGCCTTCACCCGGGATCCCTACGATGCCGAACGCTATCACGCACTGCAGCGGCTCGCCGCGCGCATCATGGCCGCGCATACCGCCGCCGACCTGACCCGCATCGAGGCGTTGTTCGAAGCCGAGGGTGGCTACGCCTCCCCCAAGGTCGGCGTTCGCGGCGCGGTGTTCGACCAGGCCGGGCGCGTGCTGATGGTGCGGGAAACCGCCGACCAGGGCCGCTGGACCCTGCCCGGCGGCTGGGCGGAGGTGAACCAGACTCCGGCGGAGTCAGTGGTGCGGGAAGTGTTCGAGGAATCCGGCTACCACGTCCGCCCAGTGAAGCTCGCCGCGGTCTGGGACCGCGCGCGGCAGCGGCACCCACCCGCCCCATACTCCGTCGTCCGCCTGTTCTTCGTCTGCGCGCTGGAAGGCGGCGAGGCCACGACCTCGCTGGAGACGAGCGCGATCGGCTGGTTCGCCGAGGACGCCCTGCCGGCGGATCTCTCCCTCGGTCGCGTCCTGCCGAACCAGGTCGCGCGGATGTTCGCGCATTGGCGCGACCCGGCGCTGCCGACCGACTTCGACTGACTCTTGGGGTCGGCGACGGGCGCACGCCGCCGCCGGCCTCCCCCAACCCCGCGCAGGGCCGAAGCGACGCGGCCCGTCGGCATCAGGCTCCCGGCGGCCGTTCGAGCGGCGCGCGAGGTGCCCGCGCACGGCCGTGCCGCACCGCCCCGATCCCGGCCGCGCCGGCGCCCGAACGGGCGCGGAGCCTGCGGGCACGCACAAGGCAGGCGCGGGCGGCGGCGAGCCGGGGACCGCTGACCACCAGCGGCGCACAGCCCGCCGCATCCCAGACCCGCGACGAGAAGTCCGGATGCAGCGCGGCGACCGGGCCCGCATTGGTGAAACGGGAACGATCGCCGGCATCGAGATAGCTCTCGGCCGGCAATCCTTCGGCCAGCAGCACGTCATGCTGCGGCAGCTCGACATGCCAGTAGGTCACCTCGCCGGCCATCTCGGGCGAAACCTGGTGGATCGCGTCGCCGTCGATCAGGTACTTGACCGGGATCAGCACGTCCTCGAGGAACAGCGCGTGGTCGGGTGACAGGAGCAGGTCGCGCTCCGGCAGGCCGCGGCCGAACGCGTCGGCCATCACACGGATGGGCGCGACCGTGTCGGGTCTCGGGTGCGCCGCCGGCGTCACCCGGCGATGGCCGATCCAGACCACCGGCCGCGTCTCGCCCGACAGCGTGGTGACCAGGTCACCCACGGCGAGGTCCTCCACCGCCACGGAGCCGCCGTGCGGGGTGGTGATGCGGGTGCCGGTCGTGAAGCAAGGCGGCGCGTAGGTGACGTCGGCGAGTTGCGGGCCGCCCAGATCCACCAGGCTGAACCCGGATGCCTCATACTGGCCGCTCAGGCGCAGCGAAGCGCGGTAGCCGCTCGCGTTCGACAGGGTGAGAAGTCCCTGCGCGATCCCGGTGCTGACATAGCTGAGCGAGGTGGGCGCGGCCGCACCGAAATAGTTGAACGCGAGCACGTCGCCGGCGCCGAACCCGGTGGCGATGCCGAACGCCGTCTCGCTGGTGACCTGGGCGGCGGCGGTGTCCAGCAGCAACGTGCCGTCCCCGGTCGAGAAGTCGATCCGCAGATCGACCGCCGCCGTGGTGCCGGGCAGCCCGATCATCGACAGGGTGGCGCCATCGCTGATCTGCGCGCGACCACTGCCGCTCACGATGCCAAGCTGCAGCAACCCATCGGCGCGGACCAACCCGTCGTCATGGACGCGGATCTGGCTGAAATCGCCACGCCCGGCGAGCAGCCCGTCGCTGGTGACGGTCAGGCCGCCGGGCACGCCGTCCGCGCCGCCCGATCCGACCACCACGCGGGACGCTCCGTCGATGCCAAGCGAGCGCAGGTTGGGCGTGTCGACCAGCAAGGTCGGGCTCTGCATCAGGGCACCGCCGGCGACCGCCACGGTGCCGGAGGTGCCGGTGAGCTGGGCGATGGCGATCGTGCCGTCCGCGGTCAGCGTCGTGCCGGCGGTCAGGTCGAGCGTCGCGCCGATCGTGGCCGCGCCGGCCTGAACCCGACCGCTGCCGATCAGCGCCAAGGTGGTCGCCTGGTCCGGAGCGCCCACCGCCAGGGTTCCAGTGGTGACCGTCCCGGAGACCGCGACCGCCCCCGTCACGTTCACCGCGGCGGCGTTGCCGTTCCCGCTCACCACGTCGAACAGGGTCCCGAGACCGTAGGGGCCCAACAGGTTGACGGTGTCGAGCGTGCCCGGTCCGACGGCCGCCGTGGGCGTCTGGCTGACCGCGGTGGTGGTGTCGAACCAGTTCCCGCCGGTGTTCCAATCCCCGGACAGGCGGGGGTTCCAGGTCAGCACACGCGCCTGCCCGGTGCCGGCCCCCGCGTCCTGGCCGGTGAGGCTGCCCACCGCCGTGTAGAGAACCGAGGTGTGGCCGGCCCCCGGCAGCACGAAGAACACGCGATCGGCGGGCGTCTCGGCCAGCGTGATCGTCAGCGCCTGGTTGGTGCGGGGCGAGGCATTCTCGCCCGAGATGGCGACGTTGATCGACAGCGCACTGGTGGTCGGGTCGAAGGTCGGCTGCAGGACCGGCTCGTTCAGGCCGGTCATGGCGACCACGTCGCCGGGCACGAAGTCGGCGAGGGTTTCCAGCGTCGCGGTGCCGGAGGGATTGATCTGCAACTGCAGCGCGCCGGTCGCACCGAGGAAGCGTGTCGTGCCGCCCAGCGCGCCCAGCACGGGGTCGATCCGGAGCACGCCGTCGGCGGCGATCGCCAGCGTGCCGGTGTTGTCGAAGACGTTGACGGCGAGCGTGCCGCCGGTCGCGATCACCGTCCCGGCGTTGTCGAGGTAACCGGCATTGTAGCCGCCGACGCTGCCCCAGCCGGACAGCACCGCCCCGGCTTCCACCCGGATGCGGCCAGCGCGCGGTGCGGCGGTGATCGAGTTGACGATGACCGCCGAATACGCGTCCGCCGTCACCGATCCGCCCTGCATGATCAGCGTGCTCGCCCGCACGCCGCCGCCGTTGCGGGCGGCCAGCACGGCAGGGGCGCCGGACCCATCCCCCACCGTCAGCGTGCCCGCCACGATCATGCGACCAAGCGCCTGGATGGCGCCGGCCACGATCGCGGCCGACTCGCCGACCTGAATCGCGCCGGTGGGAGCGATGACCAGGGTCGCGGCCTCGCCGTCGCCTTGCTGGCCGATGGTGAGGACGGTCGGAGCCAGGGCGCCGGTGATGCCGGTCAGGCCGGTGAACAGCATCTGCGCCGCGGTTCCGTCGCCGGTGATCGTCTGCGTCGTGCCGCGCGGCCCATCGATCACCGCGATGTCGGCACTTGTCGGCACCGCGTCGCCGGCCCAGTTGGCCGGGTCGTCATAGGCGCCGTTGCCGGTCCACCAGGCCAGGGTCCGCGGATCCGCCAGCAGGTCGGCCACCGCGATCGTCCCGTCGCTGAAGGCGAGCGTCTCGACGTTGGTCAGCGTGTCGGACACCGCCCCGTTGCCGACCGTGATGGTCCCGTCATGCTGCCCGATCAGATAGGCAGCGTAAGCGGAGGCGAAGCGCACCGTGTCGTCGCCGCCACCGCCGTCGACCCTGTCGGACTGGCCGTTGACGGTGAAGACGTCGTTGCCCCAGCCGCCGACCACGTTGTCGATCGCGGTGCCGTAGGCGATGCCGATGTTGTTGGTCATGCCGTCGACGCTGCTGAACCGGCCGGGGTTCAGGTCGACGATGGAGGGCGTGTAGAAGCCCGACAGGTCCAGCGTGTTGTCCTGCCCCAGGTCCCACAGCGTCACCACCGGGTTGACGTTCTGGGTGAAGTCGAAGAACGGCCGCGCGGCGTCGGTGATGTTGGTGTTGAACCCGAACACCTGGCCGCCCGAGGTCAAGGTCGTGCTGCTGGGCGCGCCGTAGAGAAGCTGCGCGGCCAGGATGTCGAGCATCTGCGGCGTGGCGCTGGACACTTGCGGCGTGTAGACGGCGCCCTGCGCGGCGGGTACCGCGGGGTAGCGGAGATCCGCGGTGGACCGCAGATACGACATGATCGACCACGGATAACTGTCGTACGGCGTGAGCTGCTGCAGCAGCGCGTTGACATTGCCGTTGTAGGGGCCGGTGTGACCGAGCCCGATGACGTGGCCGAGTTCGTGGACGATCGTGCTGGGGCCGTAGCCGCCGGCAAAGGTGAAGGAGTCGAGCTGCGCCCAACTCTCGACCTGCTCGATGGACAGGGTGGCGGACAGGGTGGTCGGGATGGTCGTGTCACCCGCCTTCCCCGCGGTGTAGGACGCCCCGGCATAGGCCCCCTGGTCCAGTGTGACCCCGGGCGTGGTGGAGCCGAACAGGAACAGGCGCAACTGCGCGTCGGCCGGAGTGTCCGCCTCGACGAAGGTGACGTTGGCCACGTCGCTCCAGAGCTGCATGGCGGCGCGGAAGATCGCCTCCTGTCCTGCGGTGAAGCCGGAGGACGGGTCGAACATGTACCGGATCGTGCCGGGTGTGCCGGCGACGCCGCCGTCCCATTTGTGCGCGGACTCGGTCGCATCCGGGTTGGTGACGGGAATGCCGGTGCCGGAGCCCCAGCCCGAGAAGGCGACCAGGGACCCGTTGGCGTCCAGGCCGGTGGTGAACGAGATCTCCGTGACCTGACCGTCGGCGAGCGAACCGCCCGCGAGGTCGAACAAGGTCGTGGCCGGTCGATTTGCCATTCGTCAGATCCGCCTTCCCGATACCCAATAATTATCTCTCACATTGCCGTGATACCAAAGACATTGCGAGATGTTTCTTATTGCATCCCAGCGATGCATGTTTGGGTTGCACTTAGCGGGAGGGTGTTGCCGCTCCGCCTTATTGGCAGGGCGGATCGAAGACTTCCAGGCAGGCCGTCGCCCGCGAGGAGGACTTGGCGATGTGGGGAGCGCGGGGACGCGGATCCGAGCGGCCGCGCGGCACCTGCTGGGCTCCGCGAAACGCCGCCGGCCTCAGTCCGAGGCGTGCGCCGGCGCGGTCAGCGCACGCCAGGCGGCGACGTTGCGGGCATGCGCTTCGAGCGTCCGAGCGAAGACGTGTCCGCCGGTCCCGTCGGCGACGAAGTACAGGTCGTCGCTCGTGGCGGGATGCAGCACGGCCTGCAGCGTGGCGAGGCCGGGGGACGCGATCGGCCCCGGCGGCAGGCCGGCGATACGATAGGTGTTGTAGGGATCGTCGCGATCGAGGTCGGCGCGGCTCAGCTTGCGGTCCAGCACGCCGAGACCGCCGCTCGCGGCGTAGACCACGGTCGGATCGGCCTGCAGCTTCATGCCGATCCGCAGCCGGTTGAGATAGACCGCCGCGACATGCGCTCGCTCCTCGGGCTTGGCGGTCTCGCGCTCGACGATGCTGGCGAGGGTGAGCGCCTCGGCCGGGCTGTCGATCGGCAGGTCGGGGGCGCGATCGGCCCAGGCCGAGGCGAGGGCGCGGGTCATCGCCGCCTGCGCGCGGGCGAGCAGCGCGGCGCGCGTGGTGCCGCGTTCATAGGCGTAGGTCTGCGGCAGCACGCTGCCCTCGGGCGGCAGCGGCGTGGATCCGGTCAGCGCCTCGGCGCGATCGAGCAGCGCCGCGATCTGCTTTGCGGTCAGGCCCTCGGGGATGGTGAGCAGGTGCTGGACCGGCTTGCCGGTGCGCAGGACCGTGAGGACGGTGCGCAGGGAGGCATGCGCCGGGAAGGCGAACTCGGCCGCGCGCAGCGGCCCGTCGCGCCAGGTGAGCCAGACGGCGAGCTGGAACGGCAGCGGGCGCGCGACCACGCCGGCATCGGTCAGGGCGGCGCCGAGTTGGGTGATGCTGCCGCGCGGAACCACGACGTCGCGGGCTTCCGGCAGCGGGCCGGGGGAGTCGAGGAGGCGGCGCGCGCCGACCACGCCGCCCGCGGCGAGCAGCGCCAGCAGCACGACGCCCACCACCACCGCGCGGAACACGCGGCGGCGGCGGGGCGGCGGGCTGGGGTCAGACCCCGCGGAAGATGACGGAGGCGTTGGTCCCGCCGAAGCCAAAGCTGTTCGACAAGGCGACGTCGATCCGCCGCTCCTGCGCGGTCTTGGCGACCCGGTCGATGACGCTCTCGCGCGACGGGGTCTCCAGGTTCAGGGTCGGCGGAGCGACGTTGTCGCGGATCGCGAGGATCGAGAAGATCGCCTCGATCGCACCGGCGGCGCCCAGCAGGTGGCCGGTGGCCGACTTGGTGGACGACATGGCGATGGATTTCGCGTGGTCGCCGAACATGCGCTCCACCGCCTCGAGCTCCAGGTCGTCGCCCATCGGCGTCGAGGTGCCGTGCGCGTTCACGTACTGGATCTGTTCGGGGGTGATGCCGCCGTTGCGCATCGCCGCCTTCATGGAGCGGAAGGCGCCGTCATGGCCTTCCGCCGGGGCGGTGATGTGATAGGCGTCGCCGGACATGCCGTAGCCGACCACCTCGGCGTAGATCTTGGCGCCGCGCGCGCGGGCATGCTCGAGCTCCTCGAGCACCAGCACCCCGGCGCCTTCGCCCATGACGAAACCGTCGCGATCCTTGTCCCAGGGGCGGGACGCGCGGGCGGGTTCGTCATTGAAGCCGGTGGAGAGCGCGCGGGAGGCGCAGAACCCGGCGATGCCGATCTCGTTCACGGCGGCTTCGGCGCCGCCGGCAACCATCACGTCGGCATCGCCCCACATGATCAGGCGGGCGGCGTCGCCGATCGCATGCACGCCGGTGGCGCAGGCCGTCACCACCGCGTGGTTCGGGCCCTTGAAGCCATAGCGGATCGAGAGATGGCCCGAGGCGAGATTGATCAGCGCCGAGGGGATGAAGAACGGCGACAGGCGTCGCGCCTTGCCGGAATGCACCTGCAGCGATGCTTCGAAGATCGTCTCGAGCCCACCGATCCCCGACCCGATCATCACGCCAGTGGCGTTGCGATCATCCTCGGATTCGGGAACCCAGCCGGAATCCTCCACCGCCTGGACGCCGGCGGCCAGTGCCAGATGGATGAAGCGATCCATCTTCTTCTGGTCCTTCACCGGCACCCATTCGGCGATATCGAGCTTGCCGTCTGCCTTCACACCGGTGGGCACTTCGCCCGCGACCTTGCAGGGCAGATCCTTGGTGTCGAAGGCCTGGATGGCTCCGATCCCGGACTCGGCATTGATCAGGCGGCGCCAGACATGCTCCACCCCCAGACCGAGGGGGCAGGCAATGCCCATGCCGGTCACCACGACGCGACGCATCGTCGGCGTTCCTCCCGCGGGCCCGCTCAGGCGGCCTTCTGCTTCTCGATGTAGTCGATCGCGTCCTTGACGGTGCTGATCTTCTCGGCAGCGTCTTCCGGGATCTCGACGCCGAACGCTTCCTCGAACGCCATGACCAGCTCGACGGTGTCGAGGCTGTCCGCGCCCAGATCGTCGATGAAAGAGGCCTCCGGGGTCACCTTGTTCTCCTCGACTCCCAGGTGCTCCACGACGATCTTCTTGACCTTGTCGGCGATCTCGCTCATCGGCTCCGCAACTCCTGCGCTAGGGTCCTGCGTTTCGTTTCCGTCCGGGCTGCTTGTCCACCGATGGGCGGTGTCGCCGGACCCGCTCCGGACGAGGCAGCGGGCCGATTAGCATGGTTTCCCACCCCGAGAAAGGCCGCGGCCCGTCGGGGCAGTGCCTCACAACATGGCCATGCCGCCATTCACGTGCAGTGTGGCGCCGGTGACCCACCCCGCCTCGTCGGAGGCGAGATAGACCACCGCGGCCCCGATGTCCTGCGGCTGGCCGAGTCGCCCGAGCGGGATCGCCTCGGACAGCTTGGTCTTCTGGGCGTCGGACAGGACGTCGGTCATCGGGGTCACGATGAAGCCCGGCGCGACCACGTTGACCGTGATCCCGCGCGAGGCGACTTCCTGCGCGAGCGCCTTGCTCATGCCCACCAGCCCGGCCTTGGCGGCGGCATAGTTGGCCTGGCCGGCATTGCCGGTGGCGCCGACGATCGACGAGATGTTGATGATCCGGCCGGCGCGCCGGCGCAGCATGCCCCGCAACGAGGCGCGGGCCAGGCGGAACGGCGCGGCGAGATCGACGTCGAGCACGGTCGCCCAATCCTCGTCGCGCATGCGCAACGCGAGACCGTCGCGGGTGAGGCCGGCATTGTTGACCAGGATGTGGAGCGGGCCGGCCGCGGCCTCGGCCGCGGCGATCAGCGCGTCCGCCGCGTCGGCCTCGCCCAGATTGGCCGGGCAGACATGGACGCGCTCACCGAGTTCGGCGGCGAGCGCGTCGAGCGCGTCGCGCCGGGTGCCGGACAGCACGACCACCGCCCCCTGGGCGTGCAGGGCGCGGGCGATGGCGGCGCCGATGCCGCCGGAAGCGCCGGTGACCAGCGCGGACTTGCCGTCGAGGCGGAACATCGCGTGGCCTCCGTTCAGAGCGTCTTCAGCACCGCCTCGATCTCGGCCGGGGTCCCGGCGGAGACGGCGGTCGCATCAGGGGCGATTCGCTTCACCAGGCCGGCCAGCACCTTGCCGGCCCCCAGCTCGACGAAGCTGTCGACGCCGAGTTCCGCCATCGCCGCCACGCACTCGCGCCAGCGGACGGTGGCGGTGACCTGGCGCACCAGCAGGTCGCGGATCGTGTCGGGCGCCGACTCCTTCTGCGCGGAGACATTGGCGACCACCGGGACCACCGGACCGCGGGGCGGCGTCTTCTCCAGCGCCTCGGCCATGGCGTCGGCGGCGGGCGCCATCAGCGCGCAGTGGAACGGGGCGGAGACCGGCAGTTTCATGGCGCGGCGCACGCCCTTGTCCTTGGCGATCTCGATCGCGCGGTCGATCGCCGCGGCGTGGCCGGAGATCACCACCTGGCCGCCGCCATTGTCGTTGGCCGGCTCGACCACCTGGCGCTCATTGGTTTCGCTGCCGGGAACCGGGGCGGCCTCGTCGCAGATCGCGCGCGCCTGGGCCATGTCGGCCCCGAGCAGGGCGGCCATGGCGCCTTCGCCGGCAGGGACGGCCTTCTGCATCGCCTGGCCGCGCAGCTTGAGCAGGCGGGCCGCCTCGGGGATGGTGAAGGCGCCGGCGGCCGCCAGGGCGGAGTATTCGCCCAGCGAGTGACCGGCGACGACGATCGCCTTCTGCTGGAGCGGGAAGCCCCCCTCGCGTTCCAGCACGCGGAGCACGGCCAGCGAATGCGCCATCAGCGCCGGCTGGGTGTTCTCGGTCAGGGTCAGTTCGTCACCGGGCCCTTCGAACATCAGCTTGGAGAGCTTCTGCTTGAGGGTCTCGTCCACTTCCTCGAACACCTCACGGGCGGCGGCGAAGGCGGCGGCGAGGTCGCGGCCCATGCCGACGGCCTGGCTGCCCTGGCCCGGGAAGATGAAGGCGTGCACCGGCATGGTCGCAGTCCCAACAGAATGGCGCGGCGGCGTAACCGCCGGTTACGGGACTGTCAACGTTCGGCGCCACCGGCCGGTTCGGCCTGGCCCGCGGGAAGCGGCGCGGTCCGGACGGCGCGGTTGGTCAGGCGGCGGCCAGTTCGGCCACCTCGAGGAGGCTGGATGGCGCCGGCATGGGCGCGGCCAGCGCCTCGCTCACGGAGGCGGGGCCGGGCACGTCCGCGGCGTCCGGATCGGCCGCGGACGTGCCGGTTGACGGGGCGGCGGCGGGGGATGACGCCGAGGCGGTGAGGGAATCGGGGGACGTGGTGGGCGCGGCCGGAGCGGCGCTGGTCTCGGACGTGGCACCCACGGGCTCGACCGGCGCGGCCGTCGGTTCGGAGACCGCCGCGGCCGACTCCGTCGTCGGGAGTGCCTCGGCAACGGACGGCGTGGACGCCGGTGGGTAGGGCAGCACGTAGGCCTGGTAGCGCGGCATCTGCAACGTCATCGCGAGATCGACCGTACTGGCATGCGCCGACCAGAACAGCACGCAATCGTCGGGCGGCTGGTCGGCACCATCGGCGCAGACGAGCTGCAGCCGATGGATATCGGGAGGCAGCGTGACGATGCGCGGCTCCACCTGCTCCCGGAACCCGGCGACCAGGCAGGCGGTCAGCGCGATCTGGTCGAGGAACCAGTGCGCCCGCCCCTCCTGCAGGTGCCAGTCGATGTAGCGCGCCACCAGGTCGGCGCAGGCCAGCGCGGCGTTGGTGGCGTTGAAGAACAGCACGTCCGCCCAGAACCAGTTCCACGGTTCCTGCCGGTGACGTTCGGTGGCGACGAGGGCGATGTCCCCCTCGGCCGCGGCCTCCAGCAGACCGTTCAGGTCGCGCAGCACCAGCAGGTCCGTGTCCAGCATCAGGACCGGGGCCGCGTAGCTCTCCATCAGATGTGGCAAGAGCCGGAACCGCGCGCAGGCATACCAGGTGCGGCACCGGTCCGCGTCCCAGCCGGCAGTGTCGAGACTTTCGGTGGATACCACCACCGGCGGTCCGCCCAAGGCCGCGCGCCAGGCGGCCATGCGCGCGTCCAGGTCGCTGGGCGGGTTGATGACATGCAGGTGAAATTGACAGCCGACGCCGGCATTGCGCCGCACCGAGGCCAGCAGCGCGCTGCCGAAGCGCTCGAAATACACACCGTCGCAGGCGGCGAAGACGATCAGATCGGTGGTGCAGAGCGCCGGGGTGAACCCCTGGGGCGGCGGCGGCAGTGCGCGACGGCGCAGGCGGCGGAAGAAGTGGCTGCCGAACTGCATCGCCTGCACGCGGCCATGGTCCACGGCCTCGATCTGGCGGAAGACCCGGTCGGCGGCGTCGCAGCGGTTCTGCTCGAGCAGCAGGCAGCCCAGGCGCATGCCGGCGAAGGGCTGATCGGGGGCAAGCGCCATCGCGGCGCGGTAGCGGCGTTCGGCCTCATTGCCGCGGCGGGCGCGGCGCAGGGCGTTGCCCAGCGCGATCAGTCGGAACGGATCCTGCGGCGCCGCCGCGAGATGCGCTTCCGCCCGCGCCGGGTCCTGCCCCGCGCGATTGGCGAGATCCCAGACGGTGCGGAAGGTCGCCTCCGTCGGAGCGAGGCGCCAGGCCCGGGCGGCGAGGTCCAGCGCTTCCAGCAGGTCGTCATCGAGGCAGAGCGGCAGGAGCGCCTGGATGATCTCCATCCGGTCGGGCGCTTCGTCGAGCGCGCGGCGCAGCATCAGCCGCGCCTCGGTGACGCGCCGCGCGGCGCGATGGACGTTCGCCCCGGCGTAGAGCGCGGCCACCAGGCGCCGCTGGGTCTCCTCCCCGCCGCCGCCGAGCCGCAGGGCGCCGGCGTAGTTTTCGGCCGCGAGGTCGAAGCGCTGCAGGTCGCTCCAGGCATTGCCGAGATTGGCGTGGGCATCGGCGAGGTCCGGTGCGCGTGCCAGCGCCTGGGTGATCAGCGCGACGGCGAGGTCCGGCCGGCCACGCTGCCGCTCCAGCACGCCGAGGAGGTGCAGGGCGTTGGGCTCATCGGGGCAGGACGCGAGGACGGCGCGGTAGAGGCGTTCGGCCTGCGCGAGATCGCCGCTGCGATGCACGGCAACCGCGGCCTGCAGGCCGGCGATCGGATCGGCTGGGTCCGGGGTCATGCGGCGAGCATGGCAGGGGAGGGTAAACGGACCGATAACAATGGTGGCGCGGTCCGGACGGGGACCCCGGGGACATGCGCCGCACCGCGACTCGCCGCGGTCGAGGCGAGGGCCGGCGCGATGCGGGGCCGATGGGCCGGATCACAAAAAGAGGGCCGGCCGGAGCCGGCCCGAAGTGGATGGAGACCTTGCCGACGCCCCCGCGCGATGCGGCAGCGTCGCCCACAGAGATGGGCAGGTCACCGGGGCGTGATTATCCCGCTTTAGGGCAGAGGACCGATGCGGCAATCGCCGGAGTCGGCCGTTCGAAATTCACCGGGATACGCATCAATGTTCTCCGCATTCTCGCGATTATCGGGGAGACCTTCCGGGCCTATCTGGTCAGCATCAGAACCGATCCACGATCCCGGATCGAACGATGGAGACCAACGATGAACAAGATCATGACCCTTGCCGCCGCCACGCTGATGACCCTGGGGGTCGGCTCCGCCTTCGCCAATGACGGCGACGTGTTCGTCCCACAGGCGCCCGCCAATGCGGCGACGGCGCAGTTTGCCAAGCCCGCCACCGGCACGCGGAACACGCGGCCGCTCTTCTCGACCCAGGCGGCGCCGCAGACCAACGTCTATCCGATGTTCGGCTATGCGGGCCTGCAGGGCGGCGAGCACTGATCGCCCGACTCACCCGAACCTGAGCGGCGCTCCGCGCGGAACCAGGGGCCGGCACCAGCCGGCCCTTTCCGCGTACGCGCGCCACCGCCCCGTGGGCCCGTCGGCCCCTCGCCGCTCGCCGCCCCCTCGCCCCGTTGACGGGCGACCTGCCCCCCGACCGATCCGTCCACCGATTGACGTCGCCCCCGATTGACTTGGCCCGACAGCCGGGTGCCCATCCACGCATGATCCCGCTGATGACCCCGATCGTGCGCGCCATCTCCCAGCTCGACGACCGCGTCCTGCTGGGCGTCGTGATCCAGAGCGTGCTCTGGTCCGTGCTGTGCTTCGCCCTGCTGCATGTCGCCGCGATCTGGGCGGTGCACGGACTGCTGGATCTGCACGGCTGGATCGCCTGGGTGGTGGACGCGCTGGGCAGCGTCGCCGCCTCGCTGCTTGCACTCTGGCTGTTCGTGCCGGTCGCCGCCGCGATCGGCACGCTGTATTTCGACCGTATCGCCGCCGCCGTGGAGCGGCGCTGGTACCCCGCCCTGCCGCCGCCGGAAGGTGCGCCCCTGTCGGTGCAGGTCTGGGACGGCGTGATCCTCGGCCTGCGCATCCTCGGGCTCAACATCGTCGCGCTGCTGCTCGCGCTCGCCATCCCCGGCATCGGCCTCCTGCTCGCCTGGGCCATCGCCGCCTATGCGCTCGGCCGCGGGCTGTTCGTCGCGGTCGCGATGCGGCGCATGCCGCGCCCGGCCGCCGAAGCGCTGTATCGCGCCTGCCGCTGGTCGGTCCTGGCCCAGGGCGGCGTGATGGCGGTGGCGGCCTACGTGCCGCTGCTCAACCTGCTGTTGCCGGTGGTGGGCACGGCGGCGATGGTGCATGCTCTCGACATGGCGCTGGCGCGAGTCGGCCCGCCGCCGGGCGCCCTGCGGGTCTGACCGGATCCGGATCGATGCGGATCGCGTATCGATGTGGATAAGTGGGCCGGTGCCGTTGTTCGACCGCTCGCCGTCATGTTAGGCGGCGTACGTCACAGCTTCGTCAGCAGATGGGGTCATCTTGTTCAAACGCCGCAAGCCCGACGAGTTGCCGGCCGTGCCCGGGGCTCCACTGCCCGCCGGCCTGCCGTCCGGCCCCGAGGGGCTGGAAGTCGCCGACCCGGACCTGTCGCGGGCACAGCCCGGCGCTGCTCCCATTCCCGGCGACACCGGCCTCGGCGTCCCGCCCTATCGCCCTGCCCCACCCAAGGAGGCGCCTTCGATGTCTCGTCCGCCGTTCTCGCCGACCGCCGCTCCCACGCCGCCCGCCTCCGCCCCTGCCGCACGGCCGACCGGCGCGCCGGGCCGCCCGGTGCGTGAGGCTGCCGAACGCCGCACCCTGGTGGTGGGCCGCGGCATCAGCGTGCAGGGCACGGTGCAGGATGCCGAACGCCTGGTCGTGGAAGGCACCGTCGAAGCCAGCATGATCCACGCGACCGAACTCGCGATCGCCCAGGGCGGCGTGTTCAAGGGCGAGGTCGAGGTGGAGGACGCGGAGATCGCGGGCACCATCGACGGCACGCTGACGGTGCGGGCCAGCCTGATCGTGCGCGCGACCGGCCGGGTGCTGGGCACCGCTCGCTGCCGCCGCCTGCAGGTGGAGGATGGCGGCCAGATCACCGGGCGGATCGAGATGATCACCGACGCGCCCAAGACCGACCTCCCGCCCCGTCCTCCCCTGGTCGAGAGCTCCTCCGCCGACTGAGGCCCCGAAGGGGGAGGCAGAGGCGAGTCCCCTGCGTCATGGCCGGCCACCGTGCCGGCCAACTCCAGCGTGGCTGGAGATCGGGAGTCCTCTCGAGATGCCGGCGCTGCCCGCGGCGGCCACTCCCCTCCGTCATGGCCGGCCATCGAGCCGGCCACCCCCGCCGGCACACTGCTGGCTGGAGATCGGGCGTCCTCCGGAGGCGCCGTGCCGCTCGGGGCGCGCACTCCCCTCCGTCATGGCCGGCCAACCCCACCGGCACACTGCTGGCCGGGGATCGAGCGTCCCCCGGGAGACGCCCGTGCTGCTCGGGGCGCGCACTCCCCTCCGTCATGGCCGGCCATCGAGCCGGCCATCCCCGCCGGCACACTGCTGGCGGGAGATCGAGCGTCCTCCGGAGGCGCCCGTGCCGCCTGCGAGAACTCTATTTTAAACTCATAGTTGAGGCGAGTTGAGACGAGCCACAGAGAAGTAATTCAAGACTTCCTCCGTGGCTTGTCTCAACTCGCCTCAACTCTGTGCTGACTCGAAGCTCCGACGGACCGCACGGGCCTACCCGACCGTCCCCCGCTGCTGATCCAGCCGCTCGCGACCAGGCTCCTCCATTCCCCATCCAGCCACTCGCGACGAGAGCTCCCCGCTCCCGACCACGGCCGGTCTCGACGAAGCTCTCCCCCTCCCGCTCAGGAGGCCGCGGCCTGGTACGCCGCCAGGCAGGCGAGATCGACGATCTGGCTCACCGACGCATCCATCGGCACGATCTGCGCCGGCTTCTCCATCCCGATCAGCAGCGGCCCGATCGTCGTGCCGCCACCCAGGTGGTGCATCAGGCGCGTCGCGATGTGCGCCGAGTGCAGCCCCGGCACCAGCAGGACGTTCGCGTCGCCGGTCAGGCGGCAGAACGGGTAGAGCGCGCGGATCGAAGCCTCCAGCGCGACGTCCGGGCTCATGTCCCCGTCATACTCGAAGTCGACCTTCTGCGAGTCCAGGATGGCCACCGCGTCGCGCATCGGGATCGCTCGGTCGTGCGGCGGGTCGCCGAAGGTGGAGTGCGACAGCAGCGCGACGCGCGGCTCATGGCCGAGATGGCGGGCGGCGCGCGCCGCGCCGATCGCGATCGCCGCGATCTCCTCGGCGTTGGGGCGAAAGTTCACCAGCGAGTCGGCCAGGAAGATGGTCTTGCCGCGCATCCCCAGCAGCAGCGTCAGCCCGAACGGGATCGCTCCGTTCGCCGCCCCGATCGCGTGGCGGATATCGTCGAGGCAGACGGAGGCGGAGCGCGTCAGCCCGGTCACCATTGCATCCGCGTCGCCGGTCGCGACCATCGCGGCGGCGAACACGTTGCGGTCCTGATTGACCATGCGCTGCACGTCGCGCTGCAGGAACCCCTTCCGCTGCAGGCGCCCGTACAGGAAGTCCGTATACTTGCGGTTGGCGGAGGAGAGCCGCGCGTTGTGGATCTCGATCCCGTCCACCATGCCGAGGCCGAGGCTCGCGAGCGTCGCCTGCACGCGGTCCTCCCGCCCGATCAGCACCGGCCGCCCGTAGCCCGCGTTGCGATAGGCGACCGCGGCGCGCACCACCTTCTCCTCCTCCCCTTCGGCGAACACCACGCGGCGCGGCTGCTCGCGCAGCGTCTCCATGATCGCATCCAGGGCGCCGGCGGTGGGGTCGAGCCGGCCGGAGAGAGACCGCGCGTAGCGGCGCAGGTCCTCGATCGGCCGGCGCGCCACCCCGCTGTCGATCGCCGCCCGCGCGACGGCGGGCGGGACCCAGGAGATCAGCCGCGGATCGAACGCGTTCGGGATGATGTAGTCCGGGCCGAAGGTCAGCCGCCGGCCGGAGGAGGCGCTGTGGACCTCGTCCGGCACGTCCTCCCGCGCGAGCTTCGCCAGCGCCTCGGCCGCGGCGATCTTCATCGCGTCGTTGATGGTGGAGGCCCGCACGTCGAGCGCGCCGCGGAAGATGTAGGGAAAGCCCAGGACGTTGTTCACCTGGTTCGGATAGTCGCTGCGGCCGGTCGCGATGATCGCGTCCTTGCTGACCGCACGCGCTTCCTCCGGAGTGATCTCCGGGTCGGGATTGGCCATGGCGAAGATGACCGGCTTGTCGGCCATGGTCTTCACCATGTCCTGGGTCAGCGCGCCCTTCACCGACAGGCCGAAGAACACGTCGGTGCCTTCCATCGCCTGGGCCAGGGTGCGCGCCTTGGTCGCCGCGGCATGCGCGGACTTCCACTGGTTCATGCCCTCGGTGCGGCCCTGGTACACCACGCCCTTGGTGTCGCACAGGATCACGTTCTCCGGCCGCATCCCCATCGCCTTCAGCAGCTCGACGCAGGCGATCGCCGCGGCGCCGGCCCCGTTCACCACCAGCCGCGTCTCCCGCAGGTCGCGGCCGGTCAGGTGCGCGGCATTGATCAGCCCCGCCGCGGCGACGATCGCCGTGCCGTGCTGGTCGTCGTGGAACACCGGGATGTCCATCAGCTCGCGCAGCCGCTGCTCGATGACGAAGCACTCGGGTGCCTTGATGTCCTCGAGATTGATGCCGCCGAAGCCGGGGCCCAGGTAGCGCACCGCGTTGACGAATTCGTCCACGTCCTCGGTGCCGACCTCGAGATCGATCCCATCGACGTCGGCGAAGCGCTTGAACAGCGCGACCTTGCCCTCCATCACCGGCTTCGACGCGACCGCGCCGAGATTGCCGAGACCGAGCACGGCGGTGCCGTTGGAGATGACGGCCACCATGTTGCCCTTGGTCGTGTAGTCGTAGGCGAGCGAGGGATCGCGCGCGATGTGCAGGCACGGTTCCGCGACACCCGGCGAGTAGGCGAGCGAGAGGTCGCGCGCGGTGGTGATCGGCTTGGAGATGCGGGTCTCGAGCTTGCCGGGGCGGCCATTGGCATGCATTGCCAGCGCCTCTTCCGCCGAGATGCGCGCGGTGCGGGTATCGATGCCGCCATCAGCCATGGTGTTTCTCCCCTCGAGGCGTTTCGGGTTGGCCCGTCCTGCGCAGCCTGGGCCCCGCAGACGGACACGTTCGGGCACGACGTGTGGCCGCATCATGCGCAGTCGCGGCCGGGTTGGGGAAGCGCCCACCCGCGCCCGATGAGCGGGGCTCCCGTGCATCCCCGCGCGGCCAGCGGGGCTTAACGCTTCGCTCACCGGCCGCGTGGTTTGATGTCGCGACTGATGGGAGACGATGCCATGCGCCCTGACCCGTTCGTCACGGCGAGCCTGCCTGCCGATATCAGGACGGCGATCCGGTCGCTTCTCGGCGTGCCCGATCTCGAATGCGAGCCCGGCACGTTGCTGGAGGACCTGCCCGGCTGGGACTCCATGCTGCACATCGCGGTCATGGTCGAGCTCGAGTGCCGGTTCGGCATCACCGTCGCGCCGGACGAGGTCGATGCGATGGTCAGCGTCGGCGACCTGGTCCGCATGGTGGGGGCCAAGCAGGTTCTGAATGCCCCCTGATGGCGTCGCCGCGGCGCCGGGGCCCGTGGCGAATGTCGTGTCGTCGGGCTCCGGGCCGAAGGTTGCCGCGCCGGGTCCCGCGCCGAACGTTGCCCTGCCGGGCCCTGCGTCGAACCGGGTGGCGGATCCGGCTCCGACCCTCGACCCCGACCCCGACCCTGGCAGGATCTCGCCGGCCCAGGGCTGGCGGGTGCTGCGGCGCATCCTCGCGGGGAGCGCAGGGGCGTTCCTCCTCGTCTGGGCCTGGGTCGCGCTCGCTCCGCTCGCCTTCCTGGAGCCGGAATACGCCGCCTGGCGCGCCAAGCAGGTGCTGCTGAAGCGGTGCGACCTGGGCGAGCTGCTGGTGCTGGGCGACTCGCGTGCCGCGGTCGGGATCATGCCCGCCGGGCTGCCGATGCCGGCCACGAACCTCGCGGTGGGCGGCGGCAAGCCGATCGAGGCGCTTGCCGCGCTGCAGCGCGCACTCCGCTGCCCTGTCTTGCCGCGCCAGGTGCTGCTGTCCTTCGACGCGGTGCATTTCATGCGGCCCGACCTGTTCTGGGAGCGCGCCGTGCGGTTCGGTTGGATGGCGTGGGACGACCTTCGCACCCTGCGCGCGGAGTCCATGACCCTCGGCGACGCGACGCTCGCGCCAGGGGACGGGTTCGCCAGCGGCCCGTTCGGCGGGCGGTTCGCCGATGCCCGCTCCTGGCTGCATGACGCGCTGCATGCGATCCGCGCGCCGCCGCTGTATGTAGGGAGCCTGGTGCAGGGTGGCGTGGCGCTACGCTGGGCCGGCAACCGGCGCGCCCTCGCCGAAACCCTGGCCGCGCGGGGACAGTATTTCTTCGGATCGGCGGCCGGCTCCGACGCGGTGGCGGTGGACGGCCATCTCGCGGCCTTCCACCCCGCCCCCGTGCTGGACCGCGCGTTCGACCGGCTGCTGTCCGCCCTGGCGGCGCGCGGGCTGCCGGTCGTTTTCGTTCCAATGCCGATCAACCAGTCGACCGCCGCCGCGGTGCGGCCGGAGGTGCGGGCCGCCTTCGCCGCCTATCTCGCCGCCTATGCGCGGCGCTACCCGAACCTGCGCGTGCTGGGACCGCCGATGCCGGCCTGGCCGGATCGCTGGTTCGGCGACGCCTTCTCGCATCTCAATCCGGCGGGTGCGGCCCGGCTGACCGCCGCGCTGGCCGCCTGCCTTGCCCCGGCCGA
>JAFKLG010000003.1 GCA_017304945.1 Rhodospirillales bacterium | reverse complement strand
CGCGGCACGGTGCCGGTGGGGGTGGCCGGGTCGAGCCCGGCCATGACGTGGGGGCGCGGGCTGCGGTGCCCCACGCGCTGCGGGGCGCGGTGCTCCTTGCCCCGGAACGCCTCGCGCGGCGTTCGTCAGGCGACCAGCTTGACCAGGCTCTCCGCCTCGCCGTCGGCCTCCGAACCCGCCTCCGCGAAGCGCAGCGTGTCCACGCCGTTCCCGGTGCCGGGGTCGAAGCGGGCGGCGACCTCCACCGCAACCGAAGCCGGGTGGTCGAGCGACATCACCGCCATCGCATAGTCGCGCCCGGAGCCGATCGCCACGAACCCGTCCTCGACCCGCCACCGGCTGTCCCGGTTGTGCATCCAGCACGTGCCGTCCGGCATGATCTCGAGCGCGGAAATCCACCGCTCGCTGTCCTGGCAGGTCGGGCGCGCGCCGCCGCCCTCCAGCCAGTCCAGCATCGCGCTGCACACGCCGTAATCGCCGGTGGCGCCGATCAGCCGCCCATCCGCCGTACGTCGGATCTTGGTGGTGGAGTAGGTCACGGTGCCGCTGCTGATGCGGCGGTCGGCGGCGAGGGTGGTCCCGTCCCAGGCAATCGTCGTCATGTGGCACTCCCGGCTGTCACACGACTGTCGCTCACGCCTCTGTGACCCTGCAAGTCAAAATCGAGGCCCGCAGGCCAGTTCCGCAGTATTCCCGCCGAACCGTGTGAGTCGTGCAAAACAACTGCTGCAGCGGAACGAAGCGGCTGGTGCCCACCGGCCCGCCCCTCGCGCCTGGCGATCCAGCCTGCCTCCATCCGGCGCGAATGGCACGTCATCGGGAAACGTCGTTGCCAGCATGCGGAGAGCCTGCACATTCTGCCCGCTCCCAACCGGACAGAGAGCATGGACGAAGACTTCCGCCGCGCCGCCCTCGACTATCACCGCCTTCCACGGCCCGGCAAACTGTCGGTCGAGCCCACCAAGCGGATGGCAACGCAGCGCGACCTCGCTCTCGCCTACTCCCCCGGCGTCGCCGCCGCCTGCGAGGCGATCAAGGCCGATCCCGATGCCGCCGTCGACTACACCGCGCGCGGCAACCTCGTCGCCGTGATCTCCAACGGCACCGCCGTGCTCGGTCTCGGCAATATCGGCCCGCTCGCCGGCAAGCCGGTGATGGAGGGCAAGGCCGTCCTGTTCAAGAAGTTCGCCGGCATCGACGTGTTCGACATCGAGGTGGACGCCGCCGACCCGGACCGGTTCTGCGACGTGGTGGCGGCGCTCGAACCCACCTTCGGCGCCATCAACCTCGAGGACATCAAGGCGCCCGAGTGCTTCGCGATCGAGGCGACGCTGCGTGGCCGCATGCAGATCCCGGTGTTCCACGACGACCAGCACGGCACCGCGATCACGGTCGCCGCCGCGGTGCGCAACGGGCTGCTGCTGCAGGGCAAGGCGCTGTCCGACGCCAGGCTGGTGACCTCGGGGGCAGGGGCCGCGGCGCTCGCCTGCGTCGACCTGCTGGTGTCCATGGGGCTGCGGCCCGAGAACGTCACCCTCACCGACATCCAGGGCGTGGTGCGCAGCGACCGCCCGAACATGCTGCCGAACATGGCCCGCTACGCCCGCGACACCAACGCGGCCACGTTGCAGGAGGCGCTGCCGGGCGCCGACATCTTCCTCGGCCTGTCGGCGCCGCGCGTGCTGAAGCAGGAATGGCTGCCCGCCCTCGGCGACAAGCCGATCATCATGGCGCTCGCCAATCCGGAGCCGGAGATCCTGCCGGAACTGGTGGCGAAGATCCGCCCCGACGCGATCATCGCCACCGGCCGCAGCGACTATGCGAACCAGGTCAACAACGTCCTCTGCTTCCCGTTCATCTTCCGCGGCGCGCTCGACGTCTCCGCCACCACGATCAACGAGGAGATGAAGATCGCCGCGGTGGAGGCAATCGCCAAGCTCGCCCGCGTCGAGGCGAGCGAGGTGGTCGCCGCGGCCTATGGCGGCGCCGCGCCGGTGTTCGGGCCGGAGTACATCATCCCGAAGCCGTTCGACCCGCGGCTGATCCTGGAGATCGCCCCCGCCGTTGCCCGCGCCGCCATGGACAGCGGCGTCGCGCGGCGGCCGATCGCCGACTTCGCGACCTACCGCCGGGAGCTCGAGCGCTTCGTGTTCCGCTCCGGCCAGCTCATGCGCCCGGTGTTCGAGGCGGCGAAGAAGGACCCGAAACGCGTCGTCTACGCGGAGGGCGACGACGAGCGGGTGCTGCGCGCCGCCCAGACGCTGGTCGATGACGGCATCGCCCATCCGATCCTGCTGGGCAACCGCGACTCGATCTGCGCCAAGGCGCGCGAGATGGGCCTGCGGCTCGACATGGACGGCGCGGTCACGATCCTCGACCCGGCGCGCGACACCGAGGTGTTCGGGCCACTGGTGCCGCAATACCAGTTGATGGCCGGCCGACGCGGCACCCCGCCCGAACCGGCGGCGCGGCGCGTCGCCACCCGCCCCTCGGTGGCCGCGGCGATGCTGCTGCATGCGGGCATCGCCGATGCGGCAATCTGCGGCGGCACCGGCGCCTGGTGGCGGCAGATCCAGTACATCCTGCCGATCATCCGGCGTCGCCCCGATGTCGGCCGCGTCTACGCCCTGTCGGCGCTGATCCTGTCCACCGGCGTGCTGTTCATCTGCGACACCTACATGGTGGTCGAGCCGACCGCCGAGCAGATCACCGAGATGACGCTGCTGGCGGCGGAGGCGGTGCGTGGCTTCGGCATCACCCCCAAGGCCGCGCTGCTGTCGCACTCCAGCTTCGGCGCCTCCGACAGCGCCTCCGCCCGCAAGATGCGCCAGGCGCTCGGCATGATCCGCGCCCGCGCGCCGGAGCTCGAGATCGACGGCGAGATGCATGCCGACGCTGCGCTGGTCGAGCAGATCCGCAGCCGCGCGGTGGCGGACAGCACGCTCACCGGCACCGCGAACCTGCTGATCATGCCCAACCTCGATGCCGCCAACATCAGCCACAACCTGCTGAAGGCCGCCGGCGACGGGCTGCCGATCGGGCCGATGCTGCTGGGCATGAGCAAGCCGATCCACGTGGTGGTGCCCAGCGTCACCGCGCGCGGCATCGTCAACCTGAGCGCGCTCGCGGTGCTGGAAGCGCAGCAGCTCGCGGCGGACGCATCATGAGCAGGGACCGCCGATGCTCTGGCTGATCCTCGGCGCGGCGGTCCTGTTCCTCTTCCTGGGCGGGCTGCGGGCGTTCGAGCGCGCCTCGGTCCGCTCCATCAAGTCGCTGCTCGCCTGGATCGCGGTACTGGGCGGGCTCTCCCTGGCCCTGCTGCTCGTCCTCACCGGTCGCGGCGGCATCGCGCTCGGCGCGCTGACGCTGTTCGGTCCGCTGCTCTGGCAGCAGTGGAAGGCGTCGCAGACGCCCACCGGCGCCGGCCCGGCACCGCCGCCGCCGCCGGGCGGCAGTGGCGGCCGGATGAGCCGCGCCGAGGCCTTCGAGGTGCTGGGACTCCGGCCCGGCGCCGACGAGCCTTCCATCCGCGCGGCGCATCGGCGGCTGATGCGCGGCGCCCATCCCGACCGGGGCGGGTCCGATTGGCTCGCCGCCCGCATCAACCAGGCGCGTGACACGCTGCTCGGCCGCCGCGCCGGGTGACGTTCCCGCGCGACAGGAACCTGCGACGCCACCCCTTCGTTTGCCTCCTGTTCATTCAGGAGACGCGCCATGCCCACCCCGCAGGAACTCGAAGCCAAGTTCTGGAAGGCCCTGCAGTCCGACATGACCATGATGCTGGGCCTCGACGGCGTGGAGGACGGGCATGTCCGCCCGATGACCGCTCAGGTGGAGCGCGAGCGCGGCCCGATCTGGTTCTTCACCGCCAAGGACAATGTGCTGGTCGAGAAGCTGGAGCAGGGACATCGCGCCATCGCGACGTTCACCTCCAAGGATCACGACCTGTTCGCCAGCCTGCGCGGCACGCTGCGCATGGACAATGATCGCGCCGTCATCGATCGGCTATGGAATCGTTACGTCGCCGCCTGGTATGAGGGCGGAAAGGACGATCCGAACCTGGCGCTGCTGCGTCTCGACGGGGAGTCCGTCGAGATCTGGGAGAATGCGTCGAGCCTGGTCGCCGGACTCAAGAGCCTGCTGGGCACCGACCCGAAGAAGGACGCAGCCGACAAGGTGGCCGAAGTCTCCCTCAGCTAGGCAGCGTGGCCAGCGCGCAGGCGGCGCCGGCCCGACCTGGCGGGAGGTGTCTCGCGAGGTCGTGTCGGTGCTATCCTGCGCCTGCCACATTTCCGTCGAGCGGCGGTGATCGAGTGCCGCCGCCATCCAAAGCTGAGGTGATTCCGTGACAAAACCCTTGCGCAAGGCTGTCCTGCCCGTCGCCGGCCTCGGCACGCGCTTCCTGCCGGCCACCAAGGCGATCGCCAAGGAAATGCTGCCCGTGGTCGACAAGCCTCTGATCCAATACGCGATCGAGGAGGCGCGCGCCGCGGGCATCGAGCAGTTCTGCATGGTCACCGGCCGCGGCAAGACGGCGCTGGTCGAGCATTTCGACATCGCGTTCGAACTGGAACGCACGCTGCAGGAGCGCAACAAGACCGAGGCGCTGGAGGCGTTGAAGGCGACCCAGGTCGAGCCCGGCTCGATGGTCACCGTCCGCCAGCAGGTCCCGCTCGGACTCGGTCACGCCATCTGGTGCGCCCGCGCCTTCATCGGCGACGATCCGTTCGCGATCCTGCTGCCCGACGATCTGGTGCTGTCGCAAACGCCCTGCCTGCGCCAGCTCGCGGATGCCTATCGCGACACCGGCGGCAACGTGGTCGCGGTCACCGAAGTGCCGCGCGAGCACACCAACCGCTACGGCATCCTGCGCATCGGCAAGGATGACGGGCGGATGGTCGAGGTCACCGGCCTGGTCGAGAAGCCGGCGCCGCAGGATGCGCCGTCCAACCTGTCGATCATCGGCCGCTACGTGCTGATGCCCGAAGTGATCGGGCACCTGGCGAAGATGGAGCGCGGCGCCGGCAACGAGGTGCAGCTCACCGACGGCATGGCGAAGCTGATCGGCAACCAGCCCTTCCACGGGCTGCGCTACGAGGGGCGTCGCTTCGATTGCGGCGACAAGGTAGGCTTCCTCGAGGCGCAGATCGCGTTCGCGCTGAAGCGCCCGGACCTGGCGGATGCCGTGCGCAGCTTCCTCAAGTCCTACGTTTGAGCTTATCTGATCGCGCGATTCACGGCTCCGGCGAAGGCATCTTCGCCGCTCGCGCTCTGGGAACAAGGCAGACCAATGGCGTTCTCTCACCGTTTCGATCCCACCTCGCTCCGCGAATACGACATCAGGGGCATCGTCGGGCAGACGCTGACGGCGGAGGATGCGTTCGCCATCGGCCGGACCTTCGGCTCCATCGTCGCCCGCGCGGACGGCAAGACCGTCGCCGTCGGCTATGACGGCCGGCTCTCCAGCCCCGAACTGGAAGCCGCGCTGGTGCGCGGGCTGATGGCGAGCGGGATGGAGGTGCTGCGCATCGGCCGCGGCCCGACGCCGATGCTCTACTACACGGCGACGACGCAGGAGACCGACGGCGCGGTCATGGTGACCGGCAGCCACAATCCGCCGAACTACAACGGCTTCAAGATGATGATCGGCCGCAAGCCGTTCTTCGGCGCGCAGATCAAGGAACTCGGCCGCCTTGCCGCGGCCGGCGACGTGGTGCCGGAGGCGCAGGGCTCCGAACGCAGCGTCGACATCGCCGCCGACTATATCGCCCGGCTGCTCGCCGACTGGGATGGCGGCGACCGGCTGTTGAAGGTCGTGTGGGACAACGGCAACGGCGCCGCGGGCGACGTGCTGCAGAAGCTGGTGGCCTCGCTGCCGGGCGAGCACATCGTGCTGAACGGCACGATCGACGGCACCTTCCCGGCGCATCATCCCGATCCGACCGTGCCGAAGAATCTCGAGCAGCTCATCGCCCGCGTGCGCGCCGAGAAGGCCGATGTCGGCGTCGCGTTCGACGGCGACGCCGACCGCATCGGCCTGGTCGACGACACCGGGGAGATCCTGTTCGGCGACCAGCTCATGGTGGTGCTGGCGCGCGACGTGCTGAAGCAGCATCCCGGCGCCACCATCATCGCCGACGTGAAGGCGAGCCAGGTGCTGTTCGACGAGATCGCGCGCGCCGGCGGCAAGCCGCTGATGTGGAAGACCGGCCACAGCCTGATCAAGGCGAAGATGGCGGAGACCGGCTCGCCGCTCGCGGGCGAGATGTCGGGCCACATCTTCTTCGCCGACCGCTGGTACGGTTTCGACGACGCGCTCTACGCCGCGGTCCGCACGCTCGGCATCGTCGCCCGCATGGATGGCGACCTGTCGGCGGTCCGCACCGCCCTGCCGCAGGTGCTGAACACGCCCGAATTGCGGTTCGACTGCGACGATACGCGCAAGTTCGCCGTGATCGAGGAAGTCGCGGGGCGGCTGCGCAAGGACGGCGCCAACGTCTCGGAGACCGACGGCGTGCGCGTGCTGACCGAGGATGGATGGTGGCTGCTGCGCGCCTCCAACACCCAGGCGGTGCTGGTCGCGCGCTGTGAGGCGAAGACGCCGGAGGGGCTGGAGCGGCTCAAGGCCGCGCTGGTGTCGCAGCTCGAGCAGTCCGGGCTCGCCGCACCCGACTTCTCCGGCAGCAACGCCGGCCACTGAACGCGCCACACCGGCGCGGGGCCGCTGGCGCCGCGCCGGTCGCGTGACGGCTCAGCCCAGAGCCTGTCCGACTCGCGATCGCTCCCTGGCAACTTGTTTGATCGCGTGATTCACGGCTGCGGCAAGTACGCCTCCGCCGATCACGCGAGCGTCGGGTCGAGCCGGTCGCGCAGCCAATCACCCAGCATCGACACGGCGAGCGTGGTCAGCACCACGGTCGCCGAGGGCGCCAGCAGGATCCACGGCGCGCGGGTGAGATACTCGCGCCCGTAGCCCACCATGTTGCCGAGACTCGTCATCGGCGGCTGCACGCCCAGCCCCAGGAACGACAGGCCGGATTCCAGCAGCACGATCTCGGGGAAGGACAGCGTCGCCGAGACGATCAGCGTGGAGGCGATGTTCGGCAGCACGTGGCGCAGATAGACGCGCAGCGGGCTGGCACCGAGCTGACGGACGGCGGCGGCGTAGCCTTGCGCGGTGGCGGCGATGGCGAGGCCGCGCGCGATGCGGGCGTGCCGCTCCCACCCGTACAGCCCCATCAGGCAGACGAACAGCGTCAGCGAGTTGCCGAAGAATGCGAGCACGGCGAGCGCCAGGATCAGGAACGGCATGCTCGCCTGGAAGTCGATCAGCATCAGCACCGCCTGTTCGGCCAGGCCGCGGAAATGCGCGGCGAGGAAGCCCAGCGTGGTGCCCAGCACCGCGGCGATCACGGTGGCGCAGAACGCGATCAGCAGCGAGATGCGGATCGACACGATCAGCCGGGACAGCACGTCGCGGCCGAGTTCGTCGGTGCCCAGCAGATGGTGGACGCTGCCGCCGAACCCGACCGGCGGCAGCAGCCGCGCGCGCAGGTCGAGCGCGGTGATGCCATAGGGCCGCAGCCAGTCGGCGCCGAGCGCCACCAGCAGCATCAGTACGATCCAGGCCGCGGCGAGCGCGACGCCGAGGGGCAGGGTGGTGCGGCGGCGGCGCGGGGCCGCGGCGGCGGGAAGGGCGAGGTCCGACATCTCAGTGCGCCGCCGCGGTGCTGACGCGCAGCCTTGGATCGAGCACGCCGTAGAGCAGGTCGACGATCAGGTTGGCCATCACCATGGTGGCGGAGACGAGCAGCAGGATGCACTGCACGACCGCGAGGTCGCGATTGGCGACCGCCACCACCAGCAAGCGCCCGACTCCCGGCCAGGAGAACACGCTCTCCACCACGACCGCGCCGGCGATCAGGCTGCCGATCATGAAGCCGACGACGGTGACGGTGGGAATGGCGGCGTTGGGCAAGGCGTGGTGGCGCACCACGAGACGCCAGGGAACGCCCTTGGCGGAGGCGGTGCGGATATAGGGCTGGCCCAGCACCTCCAGCATGGCGCTGCGGGTGAAGCGCGCGAGGATGCCGGCGCCGCCGAGGCCCAGGGTCAGCACCGGCAGCACCGCGCTGCTCCAGCGCTCGTCACCACCGGAGGGCAGCCAGCCCAGCCGCACCGCGAAGACCAGCACGAGCAGCAATCCGAGCACGAAGCTGGGCACGGTGAAGCCGGCCACGGCGCCGGCCATCAGCAGCCGGTCGCGCAGCGTGTTCCGGTGCAGCGCGGCGGTGATGCCGGCGGGAATGCCGAGTGCGATCTTCAGCATCAGCGCGGGGATGGTGATCATCAGCGTGGCCGGGATGCGTTCGGTCACCACCGTGAGCGCGGAGCGGCCGTCGCGCATCGAGACGCCGAGCTCGCCGTGGACGATGGCGCCGAAATAGTGGAGGTATTGGAGCCAGATCGGCTGGTCGAGCCCCCATGCCTTGCGGAACGCGGCGATCGCCTCGGGCGGCGCCTCGGGCGACATGATGGTCAGCGCCGGGTCGCCGGACAGTCGCAGCACCACGAAGGCGAAGGTCACCACCAGCACGATCGACAGCAGCGCGCGGGCGAATCGCAGGGCGAGGAAGCGCGTCATGTCCGTCCCCAGTTGCGCGGCGAGAAATCCATGAAGAAGGAGGGCGGCTGCTTCCAGGGCAGGCCCTTGCGCAGCGCGGTGAACACCGCGTTCTGGTGCAGCACGACATAGGCCGGGTCTTCGCGTTCGCAGATCTGCAGCATGCGGGCGAACATCTTCTGCCGCGCCGCGATGTCGGTGCTGGCCTGCATGGCGCGGGACAGCGTGTTCATCTCGGCGTTGCTCCACTCGCCGTTGGTCTGCTGCGCGCCGTCGGGCCCGTGCTGGTTGACGATGGAGGAGACCGGATCGTCGAAGGTCGCGCTGTTCGACCAGTCGCGCACGCCGCGCGGGCCGGCCTTGTCGAGCACCTGCGTCCAGTTCTCCTTGACCTGGAGCTGGATATTGAGCCCGACCGCCTTCCACATCTCGGCCAGCACCTGCGCGGTGGCGACCTCGGCGGTGTAGTAGTCGTTGCGGATGCGGTAGGCGATCGGCGACCCGTCGTAGCGCGCCTGTTTCAGCAATGCGCGGGCCTGGTCCGGGTCGTATTGCGGCACGCTCCAGTCCGGCACCAGCATCGGGCCGTAGAACGGGAATTGCAGCCCGGCCGGCACCTTGGCGCGCCCGTCCCACAGCGCATCCACGATCGCCTGTCCGTCGGTGGCATGCGCCATGGCGAGTCGCACGCGCGGGTCGCGCAGCGCCGGGTGGTGCTGGTCGAAGGCGACGATGCGATGGTTGGTCACCAGGCCGCCCTGCAGGGCGAGGCGGGAATCGCCGGTGACGGTGGGGATCTGGTCGGGCGGGATGTCGCAGGCGAACTGGTATTCGCCGGCGCGCAGCCCCTCGATCCGCGCCGCGAGTTCCGGCACTTCCAGGAAGCGCACGGAGCGCAGCGGCGGGCGGCCGCCCCAATAGGCGTCATGCGCCTCGAGTTCCAGGGCGACGTCGGGCCGGAAGCTGCGCAGCCGGTACGGGCCTGAGCCGACCGCGGTGCGGGCGTTCGCCTCCCACGAGCCGGTCGCCTCCCAGGCGCGGCGGGAGACGATCTGGCTGCCGCCGGCGGACAGGCGGCCCTCGATGGTGATCTCCGGCGTCGCGTTGACGAAGCGCACCGTGAGCGCGTCGCGGATCTCCACCCGTTCCAGCGCCGGCCAGTAGCGCTTCGCCACCGCGCGCACGTCCGCGGGGATCGTATCGCCGGTCATTCGCGCCGGGCCGAAGGAGAAGGCGACGTCCTCGGCCGACAGCGTGCTGCCGTCGTGCAGCTTCACGTCGGGGCGGAGCGAAAGTTCGACGGTGCGCTCGTCGATGCGGCGCCATTCGGTCGCCAAGGCCGGCACCCGCTCGAGATTGCCCTGCTGATTGCGGCCGATCGGCGTCTCCAGCAGCAGGCCCATCCAGCGTTCGGACACGTTGGAGGACTGCTCGCGCATCGGATCGAGCGTGCCGGTGTTGGAGATCTTCTGCACGGCGACGGTGATCGCCGGCCGGGTGTCGGCCTGGGCGATGGCGAAGCGGGGCAGGGCGCTCGCGGCGGTGGCGGCGAGGAGGGTGCGGCGGTGCATGGACAGGATCCGTTCAGGCGGCGATCCGCGCGGCGCCGGGGGAGATGGCCGCGCGCAGGCAGGCAACGTGCCGCCCATCCGGCATCGGCTGCAATTCCGGCACGATCACCTGGCAATCGGACACGGCGATCGGGCAGCGCGGATGGAACGGGCAGCCGGCGGGGCGGCGGGCCGGGTTGGGCGGCTCGCCTTCCAGCACGATGCGCGGCCGGCGCCGCGGCCCCGCCACCGGCACGGCGGAGACGAGCGCCTGGGTGTAGGGGTGGATCGGGTCGGCGAAGATCGCATCCGGATCGCCCTGTTCCATGATGCGGCCGAGATACATCACCGCGACATGGTGGCTGACCTGGCGCACCACCTTCAGGTCGTGGCTGATGAACAGCATGGCGATGCCGCGCGCCGCCTGCAGGTCGCCCAGCATGTTCACGACCTGCGCCTGGATCGACACGTCGAGCGCGGAAATCGGCTCGTCCGCGACCAGCAGCGCCGGATCGGTCGCCAGCGCGCGGGCCAGCACGGCGCGCTGGCGCTGCCCGCCCGACAATTCGTGCGGATAGCGGGTCCCGTGATCGGGCCGCAGCCCGACCGCGCGCAGCAGGTCGGCGACCCGGTCGGCGCGATCGGCCGGACTGCCGATGCGATGGATCTCGAGCGGCTCCGCCACCTGGGTCGCGACCGGCAGGCGGCGATCCAGCGCGCCCAGCGGATCCTGGAACACGAGCTGCATTCGCGCCCGCAGCCGCCGCCAGGCGGCGCTACCGATCCGGGGCATCGGCGCATCCGCGAACCGCACCGAGCCGGCGTCCGGGCGTTCGAGGCCCAGGGCGAGGCGACCGAGGGTGGATTTGCCGCAGCCGGACTCGCCCACGATCCCCACGGTGCGGGCCGGCGGCACGGACAGCGTCACGCTGTCGACGGCGCGCACCGGGTCGGCGCCGCCGAACAGGCCGCGGCGCGCCGCATAGACGCGGGCGACCCCGTCGAGCGCCAGCAGATCAGGATCCGTCATACGCCCTGGCTCACTGCGGTGCCGCGGGACGGCGGGACGGGCGGCGCCGGATCGGCGAGCCGCTCCGCCCTCGTCCGTATGTCGGGATCGGCGCGATGGCAGGCCGCCAGATGGGCTGAGATTTCCGCATCGTCCGCGCCTTGGTGCGGCAGCAGCGCCGGTGGCGGGTCTGCGCGGCAGGCGGCAACCGCCAGCCCGCAGCGGGGGGCGAAGGCGCAGCCCGCCGGCATCGCCCAGGGTTCCGGCACCGACCCCTCGATCGCCGCCAGCCGCCGCCGCGGCCCGTCCATGTCGGGCAGCGCGCCCAGCAGCCCGCGCGTGTAGGGATGCAGCGGGGTGGCGAACAGCGCCTCGGCCGTCCCATGCTCGACGATGCGGCCGGCATACATCACGGCGACGCGCGCGCAGACATCGGCGATCACGCCCAGGTCGTGGCTGATCAGGATCAGCGCCATGCCGGTCTCGCGCTGCACCTTGCGCAGCAGGTCGAGGATCTGCGCCTGGATCGTCGCGTCCAGCGCAGTGGTCGGCTCGTCGGCGATCAGCAGGTCGGGCTCGCCGGCCAGCGCCATGGCGATCATCACCCGCTGGTTCTGCCCGCCGGAGAGTTCATGCGGATAGGCGTCGAGCCGGCGAGTCGGGTCGGGGATGCCGACCAGGTCGAACAACCGCCGCGCCTCCGCCCGCGCCGCGGCGCCGTCCAGGCCGCGATGCAGCCGCAGCGCCTCGGTCACCTGCGCACCGACCCGGTGCACCGGGTTGAGCGCGCTCGCCGGGTCCTGGAAGATCATGGCGACCCGGCCGCCGCGGATGTCGTCCAGCACCGCGGCGGGGGCGCCCAGCAGTTCCCGCCCGTCCAGCCGGACGCTGCCCTGCACCGTCGCTGAGCGCGGCAGCAGGCCCAGCGCGGCGAGCAGGGTGACGGACTTGCCGCAGCCGGACTCGCCGACCAGCCCATGCGCTTCCCCGGCATGGATCGTGAGATCGATCCCGCGCAGCGCCGGCACGCCGTCGAAGGCGACCGTCAGTCCCTCGATCGCGAGCAGGGGTGTCGCATCCGGCGGCGTCAACGAGGCCGCCGCCAGGTCGAGGGGGCCGGTGTCACGCACCCCAGTTCTGCGCCCGGAAGTCCATGGCGAAGGAGGGCGCCACCTTCCAGCGGATATCCTTCCGCTTGGCGGTGAACACCGCGTTCTGGTGCAGCACCGTGTAGGCCGGGTCCTCGCGCTCGCAGATCTGCAGCAGGCGCGCGAAGATCGCGTGCCGGCGGTCCCAGTCGGTGCTGGTCTCGAGTTCGAGCGAAAGCCGGTTCATCTCGGCGTTCTCCCATTCCCCGTATTGCTGCTGCTCCCCGTTCGGCCCGTGCTGGGACACGATCGAGGAGACCGGGTCGTTGAACACGGCGGAGTTGGACCAGTCGCGGACCGCGCGCGTCGGCGTGCGCTCGAACACCTGCGTCCAGTTCTCCTTCATCTCGATCTGCACGTTCAGGCCGACCGCGCGCCACATTTCCACCAGGGCTTGAGCGTTGAACACCTGGTTCGTGTAGTAGTTGTTCAGCAGCCGATAGGGAATGGCGTCGCCCTTGTACCCGGCCGCCTTCACCAGCGCGCGCGCCTTCTGTTGATCGAATTCCGGCACCGTCCAGCCGGTGACGAACATGCGGCCGTAGAATTCCCATTGCAGCCCGGCCGGGATGCGCGTCCGCCCCGCCCACAGGCTCTCCACGATCGACTGCCGGTCGATCGCATGCGCCATGGCGAGCCGGATGCGCGGATCGGCGAGTTGCGGATGGTGCTTGTCGAAGGTGGTCAGCCGGTGGTTCGGCACCAGCGATCCCTGCACCTCGAAGGCCGGGTTCTTCTCGATATCGGCGATCTGGTCGGGCGGAATGTCGCAGGCGAACTGGAATTCCCCCGCCAGCAACCCGTTCACGCGGCTCGGCACCTCCGGCACCTCGACCAGGCGCAACTGGCGGATCGGCGGCCGCCCGCCCCAATAGGCGTCATGCGCCTCCAGGGTCAGCGACTGGTCGGGCTTGAACTCGACGATCCGGTAGGGGCCGGTGCCGACCGGCTTGCGCGCGTAGTCGAGCCAGCTCGCCGCCTCGCTGAAGGCGCGGCCGGAGACGATGTCGCTGCCGCGCGCCGAGGCGCGGCCCTCGATCGTCACGTCCGGCGTCGCGTTGACGAAGCGCACCGTCTGCGCGTTCACGATCTCCACCCGGTCGAAGGCCGGCCACAGGCGGCGGGCGACCGGCGGGATTTCGCGCGGCAGGTCCTTGCTCGCGGTCATGGTGACGATGTTGCCGGACAGCGGCAGGGTCTTGCCCTGCACCGACGGGCGGGTGTCGCCGAACATGCGCTGGGGCGAGAAGCTCGCCGCCACGTCCTCGGCGCTGAACAGGTCGCCGTTGTGCATCCGCACGTTCGGCCGCAGCGTGAACTCCACGGTGCGGTCGTCGATCCGCCGCCACTCGGTCGCGAGACCCGGCACCGGCTCCAGCTTCGACTGGTAGTTCAGGTCGATCAGCCGTTCGGTGTACATCGCCGCCATGCGCGTGCCGACATTGGACTGCTCGCGCAGGCAATCGAGCGTGTTCGAGTTGCTGATCTTCTGCACCGCGACCGTGACGACGGGGCGGGTGTCCGCCTGGGCGATGGCGAAGCGGGGCAGGGCGGCGGCGGAAGCGGCGAGGCCGATCGCGCCACGGCGGCCGATGCGGGGCATGCGGGAACTCCGTCGGATGGATGCGGGGCGCGTAGCAGCCGCGCGGGTCGGGGCGATGACAGGCGCATGGCACCTGCGTGACGTGCACGGACGACCCGTGCGGGTGGTCGGTGGTCCGCCTTTCCTTGCAAGTGTCGGTTCGGCGTTTTCCGGGAAGGTTCGGCGCGCTCGGTCATTGCCGAACGCGCGGCACCGGTGCAGCCTCTGCGACGCGCGCCCGATCGCGGCCGCGCCCGGGACGGGCAGGGGTGGAACGGACATGGTGGACACGGTCGACGTGCTGATCATCGGCGCCGGCGCGGCGGGCGGCGCGATCGCCTGGAGCCTCGCCGACACGCGCATGCGCATCGTCTGCCTGGAGCAGGGCGACTGGATGAAGCCCAGCGACTACCCGTCGAACGGGCGCGACTGGGAGGCCCGCCAGCTCGCGGAGTTCCACTACAACCCGAACCGCCGCGCCCGCGACACCGACTACCCGATCAACGAGGACGACACGCCGATCAAGATCGCCAACTTCAACGGCGTCGGCGGCGGCACGATCCTGTATGCCGGCCACTACCCGCGCTTCCACCCGTCCGACTTCCGCGTCCGTTCGCTGGACGGCGTGGCCGACGACTGGCCGATCGACTACGTGACCCTGGCGCCCTTCTACGCCGAGAACGACCGCATGACCGGCGTCTCCGGCCTCGCCGGCGACCCAGCGTACCCGCCGAAAGAGCCGGTCATGCCGCCGCTGCCGCTGGGCCGCTCCGGCACGACGCTGGCGACCGGGCTGAACCGGATGGGCTGGCACTGGTGGCCGTCCGACAGCGCGATCGCCTCCACCGAGTATGAGGGACGGGCCGGCTGCATCAATCTCGGCCACTGCACCGGCGGCTGCGCCCAGGGTGCCAAGGCGAGCAGCGATATCACCTACTGGCCGGCCGCGATCCGCGCCGGCGTCGAGCTGCGCACGCGCTGCCGGGTGCGCGAGATCACCGTCAACGCCGAGGGCATGGCGTCCGGCGTCGTCTACTACGACGCGGACGGGGTGGAGCGCTTCCAGGCGGCCGAGGTGGTGATCCTCGCCTGCAACGGCATCGGCACGCCGCGCATCCTGCTGAACTCGGTGTCGGGCCGCTTCCCGAACGGGCTCGCCAATTCCAGCGGGCAGGTGGGGCGCAACCTGATGTTCCATCCCTACGCGCAGATCTACGGCTATTTCGACGCGCCGCAGGACGGGCATCGCGGCCCCGGCAACTGCATCTGGAGCCAGGAATTCTACGAGACCGACCAGAGCCGCGGCTTCGTGCGCGGCTACACGTTCGAGTTCACCCGCGGCCAGGGCCCGGTGCAGGCGGCGATCACCGGCATGATGACCGGCCGCATCCCCTGGGGCGCCGGCCACCACGCCGCCTACCGCAAGCTGTTCGGCCACCGCACCGGCATGGTGGCGATCTGCGAGGACCTGCCGGAGGAACACAACACCGTCACGCTGGATCCGGTGCTGACCGACGGCAACGGCATCCCGGCGCCCAAGGTCACCTATCGGCTGAGCGAGAACAGCCGCCGCATGCTCGACCACGCCGTCGCCCGCGGCACCGAGGTGCTGCGCGCCGCCGGTGCCCACGACGTGGGGCACGAGGCACCGCTCGCGGTCGGCGGCTGGCACCTGATGGGCACCGCCCGCATGGGCACCGACCCGGAGCGGTCCGTGGTCAACGAATGGGGCCGCAGCCACGACGTGAAGAACCTGTTCGTGGTGGACGGCAGCGTCTTCGTCACCTCGGCCGGGGTGAACCCGACCTGCACCATCCAGGCGCTCGCGCTCTACGTCGCGGACAGCATGAAGCGCCGCCTGGCCACCCTGTTCGAGTGAGGCCGCGATGAGTCTGAACGAGGCCCCGATGACCGCCCTGACCGATGCGCAGTGCCGCAGCCTGCGCGCGCTCGCCGCGCTGATGATCCCCGCCGACCCGGCGACGTCCATGCCGGCCGCCGACGACGACGCGATCTTCGCCGACATCCTCGCGAGCCTCGGCCGCGACGCTTCCCAGGTGGTGGCGGCGCTCGACGCTCTGGATGCGCTGGCGGGCGGCCGCTTCGGCGATCTCGCGCCCGCCGCCCAGGCGGCCGCCGCGGCGCGCCTGCAGGCCGCGGGCGGGCCGATGGTGCTCGCGCTCACCCGCGCGGTGGCACAGAGCTACTACCGTGACGATCGGGTGATGCGCGCGATCGGTCTCGAGCCGCGCCCGCCCTTCCCGCAGGGGCACGCTTTGGAGCCGAACGACTGGTCGCTGCTCGACCCGGTGCGCGCCCGCGGGCCGATCTGGCGCGAGGCCTGACGCACGCGCGGGGCCTGACTCACGACAGGCTGCGGCGCGCCCAGCGTGCCCCATGCCTCTCCCCGTCGTGCCCTCCTCCGTCACGCCCGTCGTGCCCTCCTCCGTCGACAGGCTACGGCGCGCCCGGCGTGCCCCATGCCTCTCCCCGTCGTGCCCTCCTCCGTCATGGCCGGCCATCGAGCCGGCCATCCCCACCGGCACCCTGCCGCGGGGATGGCCGGGTCGAGCCCGGCCATGACAGTCGGGCGGCAGGGCGGTCGTACGGCAGGGCGGTCGGGCGGCAGGGCGGTCGTCCGGCCATGACGGTCGTGCGGCCATGACGGTCGTGCAGTCCTGCGGCGATGACGGTCCTGCGGTAGGCCGGTAGGCCGTGGGGCAGGCGGAAACACTCCGGCCCCAGATCGACTCACGCCGCGCGCCACATCTCTCCGTCGCGCACCACCTTGCCCTCGGCTTCCATCTTCAGCAGATGCGCCAGCACGTTGCGTTCCGCAGCCCGCCGTAGCCGCGGGTTCACCTGCGAATACAGCGTGTCCATCAGCGTGAACGTGTTCGCCGCCCCTTCGCCCAGCCGCGCCGCGATCGCCTGCTCGCGCGCCATCCGATGCGTCAGCATCTCGCGCACCAGCTCGCGCGGCTGCCACAGCGGCGGCCCATGGCCCGGCAGGTACACGTCGTCCTCCCGATCCAGCAGCACCCGCAGCGAGGCGAAGTAGTCGCCCATGTCGCCGCCCGGCGGGCTGACCACGCTGGTCGACCACGACATCACGTGGTCGGCGCTGAACAGCACCCGCGTCTGGTCCGCGAGCGTCACCGCGAAGCACAGATGGTCCGACAGGTGACCCGGCGTGTGGATCGCGGTCAGCCCGGCGATCGTGTCCCCGTCTGCGAGTTTCACATCCGCCGCGAACCCCTCGGTCGCGCTGCGCACGAAGCCCACGGTCGGCGCGCCGGTCGCCGCCTGCAATGCCGGCACCGCGCCGACATGGTCGTGATGCGTGTGGCTGACCAGGATCAGCGCGATCGGCCGCTGGCCCGCATGACGCTGGATCGCCTCCACATGCGCGGGATGCTCCTCCGGCCCCGGATCCAGCACCACCAGCCCTTCCGGGGTGTCGATCAGATATGTGTTGGTGCCGAAATAGGTCATCGGGCCCGGATTGTCGGCGACGATGCGGGTGATGCCGGGCAGGACCGGCAGATTCTCGCCGCGCGCGGGCTCCGGTTCGGTCAGGAAGGGCATGACGTCCTCGATGCGTTTGTCTCGTACATGCCGCAGCCGGGGCGTGCTGGCAACGTCGCGCCGCCCGCGCCGTCCGTCCCGCCACCGACACGCGGCCAGCCTCCCGGCGCGGTCGGGTCGCCACTGGCGCGCGACTCTGCCAAGCTTCGCCCCAACGACGCTCCAAGAGGCAGACGCGACATGACGACCCCGCTCGCCGGTATCACCGTGCTGGATTTCGGCCAGATCTACCAAGGCCCCTACGCGACCTTCCTGATGGCGAAGGCCGGCGCCGACGTGATCAAGATCGAGCCGCCCGGTGGCGAGCCGCTGCGCCGCCGCGTGATCGCGCAGGGCGGCGAGACCACGCTGCCGATGGCCATGCTGAACGCCAACAAGCGCGCGGTGACGCTGAACCTGAAATCCCCGCGCGGGCAGGAGCTGCTGCGCCAGATGGTCGCCCGCGCCGACGTGCTGCTGGAAAACTTCTCGCCGGGGACGATGGACAAGTTCGGCGTCGGGTATGAGGCGCTGCGCAAGGTCAACCCGCGCCTCGTCTACGCCTCCGGCACCGGCTTCGGCCTGTCGGGCCCCGATCGCGACAACCTCGCGATGGACTTCACCATCCAGGCCGCCTCCGGGATCATGAGCGTGACCGGCATGCCCGACGGGCCGCCGATGAAGGCCGGCCCGACGCTGGTCGACTTCATGGGCGGCATCCATCTCTATGCCGGCGTCATGACCGCGCTGTTCCAGCGTGACCACACCGGCGAAGGCCAGCTCGTCGAGGTCGCGATGCAGGAAGCGGTCTATCCGACCCTCGCCTCCAGCTACGACTACCATCTGCGCACCGGCAAGGTCCCGCCGCGCGCCGGCAACCGCCAGGCCGGCATGTCGCAGGCGCCCTACAACGCGTTCCCGACCAAGGACGGCTGGGTCGCGATCCACGTCGTCACCGAGGAGCACTGGCACAATCTGCTGAAGGCCATGGGACGCGAGGCGCTGCGCGACGACCCGCGCTTCACCAACCACGCCGCCCGCGCCGCCAACGTGCCCGCGACCGAGGCCGTGGTGACGGAGTGGACCACCACGCTGACCAAGGCCGAGGTCGTCGCCGCGGCGAAGCGCTACAAGATTCCCTCCGCCCCGGTGCGCGACGCGGTGGAGGTGATGAACGATCCGCACATGCACGCCCGCGGCATGCTCGAGCGCATCGATCACCCGGCACTCGGCGCGATCGTGGTGCCCAACTCGCCGCTCCGCCTGCATGGGGCGGAGCGCGTGCCGACCCTCCCCAGCCCCGCCCTCGGGCAGCACAACGACGACGTCTACGGCAGTTGGCTCGGGCTCGGCGCCGACGGGGTGGCGGCGCTGCGGGCCGAACAGGCGATCTAATCCTTGACGAAAAGGTAACGATATCGTGGAAATCGCACCCAGGCCTCGCGAATCCTGGAGCCGCGGCTGATTCTGTGATCTACCTCACCGCATTCATGGCCCAGATGAAATAATGCAGCCGTGCATTTGAGGGGGTGAGGTCGCTATGCAGAGCTTTCGCTGCTATTTCCTCGACAATCGTGATCGGATCGGGGATGCCGCCATGATCGAGGCGGAGGATCTTGCGCAGGCGGTACACCGGGGCCGCATTTTGCTCGCGGCGGACCGCCGCGCACGCTTCCACGGGATCGAGATCTGGCAGGGCACCCAGCGCCTCTACACCGACGCCGTGCTTTGCGACGCCGAATCCCTCGCCTGACCCGCCGCCGCCGTCCGGGGGAGGGACCGTCAGTCCCAATCCGACGCGCGGCTTGAGCCGTCGCAGGCAGGCGCGCACTCTCCGCGCATGCTCGATCTCGCTCTGCTGACGCCGGAGGAGATGGGACGCGCGGATGCCGCCGCCCCACGCCTCGGCACCCCTGGCCCCGTATTGATGGAGAATGCCGGACGCGCGGTCGCCCGGAGCATCCGCGCGCGGTTCCGGCCCTGCCGGGTGCTCGTCCTGGCCGGTCCCGGCAACAATGGCGGCGATGGCTATGTCGCCGCCCGCTTCCTGCAGCAGGCCGGCTGGCCGGTGCGAGTCGCCGCCATGGCCCCCCCACGGGCCGGGTCCGACGCCGCCGGCGCGGCGGCACGCTGGCATGGACCGTCGGCACCCTTCGACGCGCGAGAGGCCGCGCGCGCCGACCTCGTGATCGATGCGGTGTTCGGGGCTGGCCTGGCACGGCCGGTCGCGGCCGACGTCGCCGCGGTGCTGGCCGCCGCCCGCAAAATCGTCGCGGTCGACGTGCCGAGCGGCCTCGATGGCGGCACGGGGATGGCGCGGGGATATGCGCCGACCGCAGTGCTGACCATCACCTTCTTCCGCCGCAAGCCGGGCCATCTGCTGCTGCCCGGCCGGACCCTGTGCGGGGAGACCGTCTGCGCCGATATCGGCATGCCGCCTGGCGTCCTGACGCAGGTCGAGCCCCGCTGCTTCGCCAACGAACCCGGGCTGTGGCACATCCCCGATCCTGCCGTCGACACGCATAAATACGCCCGCGGCCACGTCACCGTGCTCGGCGGCGACACCATGACCGGCGCGGCGCGACTCGCGGCCGACGCGGCGCGGCATGCCGGGGCGGGCCTCGTCAGCATCGCCGCGTTCGGCCGCGCCGACGTCTATCGCGCCGGGTCGGCCGGCTTGCTGGTGACCGAGGCACCGCTGCCGACCTTGCTCGAGGATGCGCGGCGGCATGTCTGGGTCTGCGGCCCCGGCCTCGGGCCGAAAGCCGCGCGTGACGCGCTGCCGGTGCTGTGCGCCGCGCAGCGGCAGGTGGTGGCCGATGCCGACGTGTTCTCGGCGTTCGCCGGCGAGCCCGACGCGCTGCGCGGGGCCGCCGTGCTGACGCCGCATGCGGGCGAGTTTGCCCGCGTGTTCGGACAAGCCGGGGAGGATCGGCTCGCCGCCGCCCGCGCCGCCGCCGCGCGCACCAATGCGGTGGTGCTGCTGAAAGGACCCGACACGGTGATCGCCGCCCCCGACGGCCGCGCCGCGATCAACGCCTCGGCACCGCCCTGGCTCGCCACCGCCGGGTCGGGCGACGTCCTGGCGGGGACGATCGCGGGCCTGCTCGCCCAGGGCATGCCGGCCTGGGAGGCCGCCTGCGCCGCCGCCTGGCTGCACGGTCGCGCCGCCACGATCGTGGGGCGCGGGCTGGTCGCGGAGGACCTTCTCCGCGGTCTCACTTCCGCGCTCACGGATGCAACGATAGGATACAATCCGTGAGTTGCAGGTTATGCTCCTCTGGGTCCGCCGACCAGGAGACACCGCATGAGTGACGCTGCCCTCGCCACCGGACTGCTCGACCGCGCCATCCGGCGCATCACCACCGTGTGGCGCGACATGGCTGCAAGCGTCAGCGGCGATGCGGACGAGACGCTCGAGGCACAGATGCAGGCCTGCCTGCATGGCCGCGGCGGCGAGGTCAGCGCGCGCAACCGCGCGGCGCGGCTGGCGCAGACCTTCCAGTCGCTGGACGAGCCCGGCCGCGTCGAGTTCCTGCGCACCCTGGCGCGCTTCGACTCCGATCCGGAAGCCGTGGCCACCGCCTATACCAGTGTCCAGGCGGCGAGCGACCCCGCCGACCGCGCCACCGCCAAGGCGGCGCTGCGCCGCGCGCTCGAGCCGCCGCGGCTCAAGCTGCTGACCCAGTTCACCTCCATCCCCGACGGGACGAAGTTCCTGGTCGATCTGCGCGCCTTCCTGATGCGCACCCGCGCCGAGGACAAGATGCTGGGCGCGCTGGAGGCGGATTTGCGCGGCCTGCTCGCGGCCTGGTTCGATATCGGCTTCCTCGAGCTGCGCCGGATCGACTGGAACAGCTCCGCGGCGCTGCTCGAGAAGCTGGTCGACTACGAGGCGGTGCACGCGATCCGCTCCTGGCGCGATCTCAAGAACCGGCTCGATTCCGATCGCCGCTGCTACGCGTTCTTCCATCCGCGCATGCCGGGCGAGCCGCTGATCTTCGTGGAGGTCGCCCTGGTGCGCGGGCTCGCCGGCAGCGTGCAGGACCTGCTGGACGAGAAGGCGCCGGTGCTCGACCCGAAACAGGCGGACACCGCGATCTTCTACTCGATCAGCAACTGCCAGGCCGGGCTCGCCGGCATCAGCTTCGGCAATTTCCTGATCAAGCGCGTGGTCGAGGAGCTGTCGGGCGAGTTCCGCAACCTCAAGACCTTCGCGACGCTGTCGCCGATCCCGGGGTTCCGCCGCTGGCTGGATGCGAAGCTGAAGGCGGGCGAGGCTGGACTGCTGAGCGAGGAGGAGAGTGCCGCGCTGATGGGCGCCATGACCGCGGAGAGCGGTTCGGCGGCGCTGGCGCTGCTCCTGGCCAAGCGGGGCTGGTGGCGTGACGCGGCGTTGCGCAAGGCGGCGGAGCCGGTGCTGGTGCGGCTCTGCGCGCGGTACCTGATCGCCGAGGCGCGCGGCAAGCGCGCCCTCGACCCGGTGGCGCATTTCCATTTGTCGAACGGCGCCCGCGTGGAGCGGCTGAACATGGCCGGCGACACGTCCGAGAAGGGCGCCAAGGAGAGTGCCACGCTGATGGTGAACTACCTCTACGATCCCGGCCGGATCGAGGAATATCACGAGGACTACGCCGGCGAAGGCAAGCGCAACGCCTCCACCGCCGTCCGCAAACTCGCCCGCGGCTGGAGCTGACGCTCCCGCGAGGCCGCCGCTCGGAAGACGGCCGGGTCTGATGCTGGGGTTGGCGCGGACGGACGTGCCGCCCCCCCTCCGTCATCCGCAGGCTCGCCCCCCCCCTTCCGTCATCCGCGGGCTGGACCCGCGGATCCCCACCGGCACCCTCCCGCCCACGGCCGCCGTCACGCCGCCACTCCCCTCCGTGATCCGCGGGCTCGACCCGCGGATCCCCACCGGCACGATGCGGCCAGGGTGACGACGGGAGCCGGCAGGGATGGCCGGGTCGAGCCCGGCCATGACGGCGGGGAGGGGCCGTGCCCCCACGCCCGACCTCACCCGGCACCCTGCCACCCACGGCCGCCGTCACGCCGCCCACCTTCCGTCATCCGCGGGCTCGACCCGCGGAT
>JAFKLG010000002.1 GCA_017304945.1 Rhodospirillales bacterium | reverse complement strand
AGTGACTACGCCTCTCAGGCAAAGGGAGGGTCAGCGGGAACCCAAATGGTCGCCGTGATTGATTCCAATGTATGCGAGCAATTACATCCGTAGACGATACTGCGACCGCAAGCAGATCCCAGAACTCAGGGCCGATAGCGTGTATTCGTCGAGTCAGACATCCCCTGCGATTTGTCGTCGCACTTCGTCAGCAATCGGGTGTAGGAGCGCCTGGGAAGCCGCGGGACCAACGAGGCTGTACCCCATTCCATTGGCGGCCCAGGAGAAGCCGCTGACTTCGTTGCGTCTCATCGGTTGCATCGGGGCCTCCCTCTCAGCGGTCATCGGGCGGGTAAGCATCACCAGCCGGACCCCCCGGTCGTTGTCGTACATGAAAAGTGCCGCCGGCCCATGGGCCGTAGCAACGACCCGACCACCCATGAAGCGGTATCCGGAAGCTTCGAGGTTGGGAGCTTCGATGCGCCTGCCGACGCGTCGATCAACCCAATCGACAAGGGCAGCCCTGGCCCTCAGCTCCACGGGATGTTCGTCGTCCGGCGTGTAGACGACGTAGTTGTCAGCTGCCTCCTGGGCCAACGAGCTGATACCTTGTGCTGGCAAGTCAGAGAGACCGCGGACTTCCCAACCAGCAGCGCCACTGAAGCACATCAGAACGACCGCAGCGGCTGCTGCCCACCATGTTCGTCGACTTGAACCTGCTGGATGATCCGCAAGACGAGCGACATTCAGTTCAACAGGGACGGGCTCCTCACCGATTGGCAGGAGAAGCTTTCTCAATACGTCCCGCTGGTCCGTATAGCCGCTAATCCGCTGAGCGATGTCTGGATGTGCATCAAGGTAGGCTTCGATCTCTGCGCGCCGTGCCGCATCAAGTCGCTGATCGACGAATGCGTTGAGATCGTCTTCAGTGATCGGACGGCTGCTCATTTCACCCTCCGTAGGTGAGGCGTGTCAGACGAAGCGGTGGAGGTCTCATTGACGCTCTTCAGGAGACGATCGCGGCCCCGAGACAATCGCGACATGACCGTTCCAATGGGGATATTCAGAACCTTCGCTGCTTCCGCATACGAGAGATCTTCGACGCTCACCAGCAACACCACCGCCCGCTGATCTTCTGGCAGGGCGGCAAGCGCTCGCAGGAGCGCTCGATAGTTCAGGCCGTCTTCTTGACCGGGGGGCATCGGCAGCCACGCCTCGGCGGCTTCGAGGCCGACATCCCGGGACCGTGCGGCTCTGCGCTTCAACTCCGTCATGGCCAGATTGTGCAGAATTGTGAAAACCCAGCTACGAGAGTTCCCACCTGCGCGACGTTGATTCCAATGAGCGATGGCGCGTTCGAGGCAGTCCTGAACCAGATCGTCGGCGGCTGTTCGGTCGCGCAACAGTGCCCGCGCGTACCGGCGCAGAGCCGGGATGAGCGGCTCAAGCACTTGGACCATGTCGCTCGACGTTACGGCCATCCGAGTCTCATCCCAGAGTCATCCGCCCTCGCACCAGCAGGTGGAGGGCGGAAGAGACGTCAATGGACTTCAGCTTCGACTTGCACGATGGAGCCGGTCTGAGCGGCCGTACCTTCCGCAATCACCAAGTACCGCCTCTCTGTCTTGGTGTCGCTTTGTACGATCTGGCGGATCGGCCCGGTCGCATTCACGATTGCCGAACCAGCTGGGTTTGTCATGAACGCTGAAAGCGGTTGAAGAGCGCCATGTCCTGACCGGTTCTCCGCGAGGGCGAGCACGTAGGGCTTCTTGGGCGCAAGGCCTGTGACCGACGCTTGCAGAACCTGGATCAGGCCTTGGTCGAACAGCGACACGGTCGTTACCGTCTTGCCGGATTTCCCGTTCGCCAATATCGCGAGGTTGAGATGCACGGCCTGTCCGGCGATGCCGAGCGGCGTCAGATTGTCGGTCCCTGCGCCCGCAGGTACGGCGTTGGGCACATAGGTGATTGCCTGCGGCGCCTGTCCGATGGGCACGGTCGCAACGACCTTATTGGTCAAAGTGTCGATCGCCGCCATCCCGTCCGCGTTTTCCAGTCCGACATAGATGCGGCTACCGTCGCCGGAGGGCCAGACGCCGTGTGGCAGGTTGCCGACGGGGATGGTCGCCACCTGCTCGAAGCTATCGGTGCGGAACACCTTGACCTCGTTCAGCCCGCCGATCGTGACGTAAGCGAACGTGCCGTTGGCATTGTGCGCGAAGTTGACGTGATTGGTGATCGGGCCGGTGTCGAGGGTCTTGATCAGATTGAACGGCGGCCGGGCATTGAAAACCTGGGTCTTGCCGACATCCTTCAGTGTGAACCAAACCTGCTTGCCGTCCGGGGTGGCCGCGATGTTCGGGCAGAAGGGACTCGCCTGCTGGACGCGGGCGACGATCTGGTGATCCGCCACGCTGATGACATCAGTCTCAGGATTGAAGGATGAGCAGATGTAACCGTACTTTCCGTCCGGCGAGAAGATCTGCATGCCGGGACCATTGGGCGTCTTGATGCGGGTCTTCTCCTCGAAGGTCTTGCCGTCGAGGACCTCGATATAGTCTTCCCCGCGCACGGTTACCCACACCTCGCTCCCATCCTGGGTGAAGAACGCTTCGTGTGGCGAGCGGCCGACATAGGTGATGTGTTTGATCGCGTTGGTTGCAGTGTCGATGAAGGCAACCGAATTGGAGCCGATCGATACAACGGCGAGGGTCTTGTGGTCCGGCGAGAAGCCCATGCCGTGAACGAGAACCTGGCCCTTGTAGAGCGGGCTGAAATTTGCCGGCTGCGGGTCGCCCAAACGAATGACGCCGAGCAGCTTGTTGTCTGCAGGATCAATGACCGAAACGGTGTTTGAGAACTGCTCGGCCGCATAGACCCGATCGCGGTGGCTGATGGGAATGTCGGGCGCGGAGCTACTGTAAGGCGCCTGACCTGCAAGAGCAGACACACTGCCAGTGAGCAAGGCACTCGCAATCATCGCAGCCGTTGAAACCAGGCGCATCTTCATCGGGACTGATCCATCTTCATGTTTTCGGGCATCTGCATCGAAGCCGAAGGCGTTCTCGAGCCCGAGGGTTCGGCCTGGGGCTGGGTCGGTGCTGGTGTCGAGGGCGGCAACGCCTGCCCAAGCGCCAAGCGCATGGCGGCAATTTCCTGCTGCTGCTCGACAATGATCTCCTGCGCGATACGTCGGAGCTGTTCGTTCTTCCCGTAACGCAGTTCAGCGAGGGCCATTTCGATCGCCCCCTGATGGTGTGGGATCATCATCGCTGCGAAGTCGGCGTCGATATCGCCCGTCGACTTGACCGCCATGCCGGCCATCATCCTGTCCATGGCAGCAGCATTCTCTCTGAGGAACGGCGCTTCATCCGCTGCCGATCTCGCAGGCGATTGGTGTTTGCCTGATGAGGAGTCTGACCTCTCCTGCCCATGGGCGCTAGACACGCCGGCTGCAGGGGCTACAGCGAGACAGGCAGCCAAGAACGCATGAATGGGATATCGCATGCCGTTGTCTCTCGCCTCGCTGCGTCGTTCCCGGGTTGACTGGAAGAGGTCCCGATTATTCCCCACGGCCGCGAATTTTCTGCAGCCGTTGCCGGCCCGAGGGTTCTCCTCCGCCATGGCGGGCGAGCTCAGCGTCTCCGAGCAGTCCACCGAGCGGACGAGCGGGTTCTGATCTCATCTTCGCCTCGCCCGTGACGAACGTGCAGGAGGAAACCAATGGCCACGCCATCGTGCACGCTCCCGGTCGTGCACCGCTTCTCGTCGCCCCCTATCTCGACACGCCGAAGCTGGACATGCAGGCGCGCGAAGCCGTGTTGCGCGAGGTAGGCCAGGTGTTTGTGCAATGGGCCAATGACGGCATGCGATGAGCGTCAGCGTTCGCAATCCCCGCGTCGATCTCATCCGGGGAGCGGCCGCGCCCGTCAGATGGCTTGGGACGCATAGTTGCGAGCTTTACCTGTTCCACCTGATCGTCCTCGGCCTGCTCCGCACGGCGTTGCCGCGCAGCGAGGTGGTGAGCGACCAGAAGCTGATCCTGCTGGTGGCATTCCTCGCCCTATCGGCACTGATCAGCGCAGCCGTCGCCCGTTGGTTCGCCGATCCCCTGAACAGGCTGACGGGCCGGTCGCCCAGCAGGACGGGCTTGCCCACGCTGGACGCCGGATGATGCATGCCGCTCGCCTGACGGATCGCCGCGATCTCCGGCGGCCGGCCTTGCTGTCGTGCGAGCCGGCGCGACGGCATCCCCCGCCTCCGAACCGATCTCGCGCCTACGCCGCGTGCGCTTCGATCATCAGGACGTCGAGCATGAAGGAGCCGTCGTCCTCGATCGCGAAGTGCCGTCTGGTCTCCGTCGACGCTGCTGCCTGCAGGGCGCGGATCGCACGCGCGTTCTCCGCCGGCGTGCGCATCCGCGCGATCCAGACCGGGAAGTCCATCCGCACGCGCCACGTGCGGGACGTCGTGACCGCGAAGCCCGAACGCTGGAGCGCGGCCAGCCATTCCGACGCGGTGTAGTCGCGCACGTGGGAGGTATCGCGCAGGAGTTCGACCGCCTGCAGATGCGTGTCCAGCAATGCGGGGCCAGGCGAGTATGCATCGATGAACACGGCACCCTCGCCGGTGCGCAGGACGCGGCGCGCCTGTCGCAAGCCCGCTTCGAAGTCACGCCAGTGATGCGCGGAGTAGCGGCAGGCCACGAAATCGAAGGTCGCATCCTCGAACGGCAGGTTCTCTGCGCTGCCCTCCTTGGTGCGGATGTTGTCGAGCCCCTTCTCCGTCGCCGTTGAAGCGACCGCCCGCAGCATCTCCGCCGAGACATCGACCGCCGTCACCTGCCCGGCATGTGGCGCGAGCAGGTAGGAGACGTGGCCGCCGCCCGCCCCGAGATCGAGGGCGTGGCGCGGCTGCCGAGACCGCACGATCTCCCGCAAGGCATCCAGATCGGCGCCCTGGGCGTGAACCGCGCTCTCGACATAGGCGCGGGCTCGCGGCCCGAACTGTGCCTCGACGACGTCCCCATGCGACTTGCCCATTCCTCGGCTCCTCCATTGATGGCGCCAAGGATGAAGCCAATCCAAACTATGACAAGCTGAGATCTTATCCTATTATCTGAGGTTCCCGGTCGCGCGACCGGTCCGCAGCGTCGGGTGGCCTCACCCGCTCGGTCAGCCCATCCATTGCCCCCGGAAACCACCAGGGCGAGCATGCGGGGGTAAGCCGCCCAGCGGACCAATCAACGGGAAACGTCATGACCAGCTCAGCACCCAAGCGCTCCCTCACCCCGCCTGCGATCCAGGCGCGCAAGGGCGGCGAACCGATCGTCTGCCTGACCAGCTACACCGCGCAGATGGCGGCGCTGGTGGACCCGCATGTGGACCTGATCCTGGTCGGCGATTCGCTCGCGATGACCGTGTACGGCATGCCCGGCACGGTGGGGGTGACCTTGGAGATGATGATCGCGCACGGCCGCGCGGTGACGCGCGCGGCGCGGCGGGCCTGCGTCGTCGTCGACCTGCCGTTCGGCTCCTACGAGGCCTCCCCGGCCCAGGCGTTCCAGTCGGCCGCGCGCGTCATGGCGGAAACCGGCTGCGCGGCGGTGAAGCTGGAAGGGGGCGCCCCGATGGCGGAGACGATCCATTTCCTGACCCGCCGCGGCGTGCCGGTGATGGCGCATGTCGGCCTGACGCCGCAGTCGGTGAACGCGCTGGGCGGCTATGCCGTGCGCGGCCGCGCCGACGCGGAGGCCGAGGCGATCATGGCGGATGCCGCGGCGGTCGCGGAGGCCGGCGCCTTCAGCGTCGTCGTGGAGAAGGTGATCGAGCCGCTTGCCCGCGCGATTTCCGGCCGGATCGCGCCGCCGACGATCGGCATCGGCGCCTCGGTCGGATGCGACGGGCAGATCCTGGTGATCGACGACCTGATCGGCCTGTTCACGGCCTTCCGACCGAAATTCGCGCGCCGCTACGCCGAGGTGGCGGGCACGATCGAGGAAGCGGTGCGTGGCTATGCCGCCGATGTGCGCGACCGCCGCTTCCCCGGCGAGGAGCATGTGTTCGCCGGAGAGTAGGAGGGGCGCCGCGGATCACCGGCCAGGCGACCCCGTCCAGCCTGCCCCGCAACCCGGCAGGCTCGACGGACGCAACGTCGTGGGTCAGGCCGGTTCCAGCAGCGCGCCCAATCCAGCCTGCCTATGTTCAGCGGATGTCAGACGCCCCTGAGACGCCACCCCACCCGGTCGGCCGCACCGTGTCGGCGGCGCAGTTCTGGGAGCTGATGGAGCGGTGGAACGTGCCCGACCCCGTCGCGCTGGAACTGATCGCCTTCCCTGGAAAGATGCCACGGTCAGGCAAGCGGCCCCGGTTTCGGTTCATCACCAAGCAACAACGCCTCGCCGCGTTCCTGGCCGAGGTGGATCGCGCGCTGGCGGCGGCGGGCCATCAGCCCGCCTGGCTGCATCAGAAGCGCCGCGCCGCCCCATTCAACGGGCGGTCGCCGCTCCAGGTGATGGTGGAGGAGGGACTCGCGGGCAGTGCGACGGTCCTGCGGGTGCTGACCCGCGCCGCGCTCGAACGGGCACTGAAGGCGCCCTACGACGCCTGACCGCGACCGCCGACCAGTCTCGGCCGCTCGAGGCGGCGTGCTCACGCAAGGTTCTATCGCCGCCCCGTCGATCGCTGACCGTCGCCGCCGATCCGGCGGGCTCCGCCGAACGCATTTGATCGCTCGCGCGCGCGGGCCGACGGCCTCCTGCTGGGTCGCCTCCCAGAGCCGAGGACCCGAGCGTGGATCGTAACTGTTTTTTAGACGACCCAACCTCGGTACGGAATTGCGGCAAGTCAATTTGATCTGACGCCCTGAATTCTGGCTCTCGTCTGCGTGAGCATGGCCTCGAATAGTGGCGAACCCAACCGATCCACCCGAATTCGCCAGAATTTCTTCACGAATTCGCGAATTATGTTCAGAACCGACACGAACCGCCGTCGATGCCTCTTTGAAAAGGTTAACAATATGAATTTTTCGGGTCTCTCGCGAGCACGCGAAACGAAGTTGCATTCGCCGCACGATCCTATTATGCGAGTGTCAGATCAATTTTTGAACGCAGCAGGGCCGGGATGTTCAAATTTCGAGTCTACCTTCTGAAAGATGATCGGATCGAATGGGGGGAATCCATCGACGCACGATCTGCACAAAAGGCGGCCGCGCGCGCCCGTGCGAAATGGGCGGAACGGTCCTGCCATGGCAAGTCGTGGAGCATTGAAGTCTGGCGTGACCGCGATCCGGTCTATTCGGACCGGTTCGATCTCACCGCCAGTCAGGATCTGCTGGAATCCGTGGCCGTCCAGGCATTCGCCTCGGCCAGCACGGCGGCGGTCGCACACCCATGACCAGGGTCTCCGAAGCTGACGCCGTTCGCCTGGCGCTGAGCGGCTACGTCGCCTCCACCACCGATGGGGCCGTCGTCGGCCGCTTGCGCGACCACGTCTTCATTCGGCATCGCGGGAAGCGCCTGGACATGCTCGCCGAGCAGACCACGCCAGCCGACCTGCTCCGTGCCTTGCGCGAGGTTCTCGGCCGCGCCGATACGCCCATCTGCGACCATTCGGCGTCGCTCCCGGGCGCCTGCATGGCCTGAGGCACGCGGCGCGACGCACCCAGCCCCCCGCCCCTGCTCGGTCGGCGCCCCCGCCGCCCGACCCGAACACGCCGACCCAAGCGGCGAAACACCTCCGATCCCCGAACGCCGCGGGCCTGAACGGGCCGGCGCGGTCACCGACTCCCGCGCAGGCCGCTCCGGGTCTCCGCGGCGTTCGCCCGGACGATCAGAAGCAGCGCAAGGGCCAGCACTGGCGCGAGAATGTCCACGTAGAAAGGCGCCCCCGCGTTGCCGGGCGCGAAATTGCCCGCTTCCAGCATCTGCCGGACATGCCCCACGGCGTCGCCGAGCAGGAAGATCGAGGCGGCGCATACGGTGGCGAGCCGGAAATGCCACGCGGCGCGGACCGCCAGGCAGGCGGTGACCCCGAGGGCGAGATCAGCCATGCCGACCTCGAACTGGAACGGGCTGACCTGCCACCCGATATCGGCCGCGGCAATGGCCGGGAAGAAGAGGTGGAATACGGCCGCCCAGATGAAGGTGACCCCAAGCGGCAGCAGCAGGACCCAGGCGAGCAGTCGCTCGCTGAAGCCGGCGCCCCGACGCGGCAGCAAGGCGAGCACGAAACTGAGGATGAGCAGCAGGACGGGCACATTCCGGAGCGTGAAGCCGATCACGTCGCCGATCATTGCGTTCCCCCCTGCGCGTTGGCGCGAATGTCCCGTCGCCTGGCAGCGGGTGAGCATGACGGATCCGTGCCGGCCGCCCAAGCCGGGTGCATCGATCTCCGGCCCCGACAGTCTCAGGTTGCGTATTGTTAAGGAAAGTCGAGTATGACGTGCGGGCACGCCTCTCATCGGCGGCGCGAATGGCCGCGCCCCATATCGGAGATGCGGGCGTCGGTGACGCATGATATGGATGATGGATCAGATGAACGGGTTCTACGGGCAGGACGTCGACCAGTCGCATGACACTCTCTGACAACGGGATCGCGCGCGCCGGCGCCGCGATCGTCGATCGGTTCGGTGCGAGGCGCGCCGGCTCCCTTCCCTCCCCTTTCGGCCTAACCGGCCTGCCACACACGGCGCCGGTCGGCGGATCGGGGGTGGCGAAGATCCTGAGCTGGAACCTGCTCCGCCTGACCGGCGCCTCGCCGGAAGACGTGGCCGGGCTGATCGAGCGCGAGCGGCCCGACCTGCTGTTGATGCAGGAATGCACCCGGTCCATGAGCCGGATCACCTCCCTGGTGGGCGGCCATTTCGTGCGGGCGCCGCTGCCGGGCCGGATCCACGGCCCCGCGACCTGGAGCCCGACCCCGCTGCCCGCGCCGCCCGTCGTCCTGACGCTGCCATCCGGCGCGATGTTCCACCGCGTCTGCCAGGTGATCACCTTCCCGGACATCGCCTTCGCCAACGTGCATCTCTCGCACGGGCAGGTGCTGAACCGTCGGCAACTGCGCTGCATCGCGAAGGCGCTACCCCACCGCGCCGCCATCATCGGCGACTACAACCTGGTCGGCCCCGCGCTGCTCCCCGGCTTCCGGGATGTCGGCCCGCGGGAACCCACCCATGTGGCGGGCGAGATCATGCCGCTGCGCATCGATCGCTGCCTGGTGCGCGGCGTCGCCTGCCTCGGCGCCAAGGCGCTGCTGCGCGAAGCGTCGGACCACCGGCCGATCGTGCTTCGGCTGGCGGCCACACTCGAACAGGCGGCGAGCGAAGCCCCGGCGATGGCAGTGGCCTGACAACACCTGGGTCGGGGCGCTCGGAAGGGCGCCTCGCCCAGCGGCCTCCTTCCCGCCTCTCCCCGGTTCGTCCCGCCTCCCGCGTGGCCCCTCCGCGCGTCAGTCCCGCCGGCCGCGATGGGCGAGCCGGTCGGCCACGATCAGCAGCACGATCGACAGCGACATCATCAGCGTCGCCGCGGCGGTGATCGCCGGGCTCAGATGCTCGCGCAGCCCGGTGAACATCTGCATCGGCAAGGTGCGCTGGTCGGCGCTCGCCAGGAACAGCGAAATCACCAGCTCGTCAAACGAGGTGACGAAAGCGAAGGCGGCGCCTGACAGCACGCCGGGCAGGATCGCCGGCAGCATGACGCGGCGGAACGCGGTCCAGGGCCGCGCCCCGCAGATCGAGGCGGCGTTCATCAGGGCGCGGTCGAAATTCGCCAGGCTGGCGCCGACGGTCACCACCACGAAGGGCGACGCCACCGCGGTGTGCGCCAGGATGATGCCGCTGAACGTGCTGGCGAGCCCGAACCGCGCATAGAACAGGTACGCGCCGACCGCCGTGATCACCACCGGCACGATCAGCGGCGAGATCAGGATGCCCATGATGACCCGTCGGGCGGGCAGCCGCGGGTTGGTGAGGCCGATCGCGGCAAGCGTGCCGAGCCCGGTCGCCAGCACCGTCGCGCCGATCGCGATGACGATGCTGTGCCAGATCGCCTCGCGCCACTGGTCGCTGCCCAGCACTTCCTCGTACCAGCGCCAGGAGAAGCCGGCGAGCGGGAAGGTGAAGAACGCCTCGCTGTTCACCGACAGCGGCACGGGCACGAAGATCGGCAGCACCAGGAAGGCGAGCACCAGGGCGCACCAGCCGATCAGCACGCCGATGCGCAGGCGATCGCCGAGGGTCGCGTAGGGAGAGAGCAGCATCGCGCTACACCAGTTTCAGGCGGTCGACGCCGAGCAGCTTGGTGAACAGGCCGTAGAGCGCGAGGGTGAGCGCGAGCAGGATGAAACTGAGCGCCGCGGCCATCTGCCAGTTCAGCTCGACGTTGATGTAGTTCGAGATGAAGTTGCTGATGAGCTGGTCGGCCGGCCCGCCGACCAGGGCCGGGGTGATGAAGTAGCCGAGGCACAGGATGAAGGTGAGCAGCGCGCCGGCGGCGACCCCCGGCATCACCTGCGGCAGGTAGACGCGACGGAACGCGGTGAAGGGGCGCGCGCCCAGCGAGTAGGCGGCGCGCATCTGCGACGGCTGCAGCGTGCGCATGGCGCTGTAGATCGGCAACAGCGTGAACGGAAGCTGGATGTGCGTCATCGCGATGATCATGCCGGTGCGGGTGTACATCAGGTCGAACCGGTCGCTGCTGACGTGCAGCCACAGCAGCAGGTCGTTGAGCAGCCCGTATTTCTGCAGCAGCACGGTCCAGGCCGCGGTGCGCACCAGGATCGAGGTCCAGAACGGCAGCAGCACCAGCATGATCAGGCGGCCCGAGAGCCGGTTCGGCAGGTTGGCCAGCATCCAGGCGAGCGGAAACCCGAGGATCAGCGTGGCGATGGTGACGGCGGCGGCGACCAGGAAGGTGCGCACGAACACGGCGCGGTAGATCGCCTCGCCCTCTGGCACCTGGCCGATGCCGCCGTCGGGCAGCCAGCGCAGGTCGATCGCGGCGAGCAGATAGGTGGTGGTGAAGCGCTGCACCCCGTGGCGGATCGCGAACCAGGTATCGGGCTCGCCCCAGAACGGATCGGCCCCGGTCATCGACTCGCGGGTTGCGGGCTGACCGGGCTGCAGGAAGCGGCCGGCGCGGAGCACGTGGCTGCGCGCGGCCGGCAGCAGGCTGTTGAGGGTCTTCGCCACGGCGTAGAGCGAGTTGTCCTGCTTGGCGGCGAGCAGGTCCTCGGCCAGCGCGGCGAACACCGGATCCGGGGGCACACCGTCCGGCGCGGCCTGCAACGCGGCCGCGGTGCGCGGCAGCGAGTCGGCCATGGTCGGGTCGTAGATCGCGCGCCCGAGCAGCGACGCGATCGGAAAGCAGAAGCTGAACAGGAGCAGGAGGAGCAGCGGGCCGACCAGCAGCAACGCGGTGAGGCGCTGGCCACGCGCGGCGCGGTGCACCGCGGCGGCCAGGGTCGGATCCGTCACCGGTGCGACCGATGCCGCACCGGGCAAGGCGACGCTGCGCCCCATCACGTCACTTCGCGAGCCAGGCGTTGAAGCGCTTGGTCAGGTCCTCGCCGTGGTCGCCCCAGAACTCGACGTCGGCGACCAGCACGGACTTCATGTGCTCCGGCGCGGTCGGCAGCTTGGCGAGGGTTTCAGGTGGAACGAATTTGGCGGCATCCTTCACCACCGGGCCGTAGGGGATGAAGCTGCCGAGCTTGCCGTTGATCTCGGGCTGGGCGATGTAGGCGAGGTATTTGTAGGCGAGATCGAGATGCGGCGCGTCCTTCGGGATCGCGATCATGTCGTATTCGATGATCTGGTTTTCCCAGGCGATCTTGAACGGCTTCTTCTCCTGGTCGATCGGGTTCTGGATACGGCCGTTATAGGCGGTGGTCATCACCACTTCCTTGGAGGCGAGGAACTGCGGCGGCTGTGCGCCCGCCTGCCACCAGACGATATCGTTCTTGATCGTGTCGAGCTTGGCGAAGGCGCGGTCGACGCCCTGCGGCGTTGCGAGCACCTTGTAGACCTGGTCGATCGGCACGCCGTCCGCCATCAGCGCCCATTCCAGGTTGCCTTGCGGCACCTTGCGCATGCCGCGCTTGCCCGGCCAGGTCTTGGTGTCGAACAGCGCGAGCAGCGAGGTCGGGCCGTTCGCCAGCACCGTGGTGTCGTACGCCAGCACGTCGCCGTACACGTCGAGCCCCATGCCGCAATCGAGCGCCGAACCCGGCAGGAACTTGGAGCGGTCGGTGATCTTCTTGTAGTCGAGCCGCTGCAGGATGCCGGAATCGCAGCCGCGCAGCACGGTGGCGGTCTCCACCGTGACGAGGTCGAGCGTGACGTTCTTCGCCTGCACCATCGCCTGCACGAGAGCGAGGGTGGAGGAGTTCTCCTGCTCGTTGAACTTGATGCCCATCTTCTCGGCGAAGGGCTTGTACCAGGCGTCGCGCTGCGCCGCCTGCCAGGCGCCGCCGGCGGAGACGATGGTGAGTTCCTGTGCGACCGCGGGTGCGGTGGCGAGCAGCCCGGCCGCGAGTGCGGCAAGACCGGTGAGACGGAAAGAGGTCTTCAAGCGTTCCACTCCTCGTTGAGGGTTGCGTCGGTCGATGCGTCGGCGGCGAAGGCGAGGCAGTCCACGGCGGACCAGGCGAGCGCCTGGGTTTCGCCGGCGGTCGCGCCTGGTCCTGGCGGCACCTTCACGGTCAGCGTCGCCCCGTTCGCGACGTCGCAGATCAGGCGCTGATGGTCGCCCAGGTAGATGACGCTGCGCACCAGCGCGCGGCACACATTGTCGCCGGTTTCGGCGAGACGGATCGCCTCCGGCCGGATTGCCACGACGACGCGCGCGCCCGGGGCGACGGCTCCGACCGGGGTGGCGTGCAGCATCGTTCCGTCCTGCAGGCGGATCGTGGCGCCGGCGCCCTCGACCGTCTCGCAGCGGCCGGGCAGCAGGTTGTTCTCACCAATGAATCCGGCGACGAAGGGCGTGCGCGGGCGGCTGTACAGCGTGTCGGGCGGTCCGAGCTGCACCACCTCGCCGTCGTGGAAGACGGCGACGCGATCGGACATGGTCAGCGCCTCGCTCTGATCGTGCGTGACGTAGACCACGGTGAGACCAAGTTGCTCGTGCAACAACTTGATCTCGATCTGCATGTGCTCGCGCAGCTTCTTGTCGAGCGCGCCCAACGGCTCATCCATCAGGACGAGCGCCGGTTCGAACACGAGGGCGCGGGCGAGCGCGACACGCTGCTGCTGCCCGCCGGAGAGCTGCCCGGGCCGCCGATCGCCGAATGCCTCGAGCCGCACCGTGGCGAGCGCGCGCTTCACCCGTTGCTCCGCCTCCGCGCGGGCGACGCGACGCACGCTCAGCGGGAAGGCCACGTTCTCGGCCACGCTCATGTGCGGGAACAGCGCGTAATTCTGGAACACCATCCCGATATCGCGCTGATAGGGCGGCAGCCGATCGACCGGACGGCCGGCGAGCAGAATCTCGCCGCGGGTGGGCCGTTCAAACCCGGCGAGCATGTTGAGCGTGGTGGTCTTGCCGGAGCCCGAGGGGCCCAGCAGCGTCAGGAACTCGCCACGGTTCACGTCTAGGTTGAGGTCGCGCACGGCGAGCGTGTGCCCGTCGTAACTCTTCTGGACACCGACGAATCGGACCAGCGCATCTGTCTCACTTGCCTGTACCGGCACTGTTGTCTGCCGCCTTCCCCGTTGCCACGATCTTGCCGAACCGGAGGTGGGGTTGCAACAATCGGGCCGGCGCGCGTGCACGGGGGCGATCGCGACGCAACGAACCGGGGGACGCATGCGGCACGAGCCTTATTGGTGGGACGATGCACCGATCGGTGCGAGCACCGACGATGCGCTGCCCGCGCGGGTCGACGTCGCCGTCATCGGCGCCGGGTACTCCGGACTGTCCGCCGCATTGACCGTGGCGCGCGGTGGCCGCAGCGTCGCGGTGCTGGAGGCCGGCCAGCCGGGCGTGGGCGCAAGCTCCCGCAACGGCGGCATGTGCAGCGAGGTGCTGAAACCCTCCTTCGCCACGCTGAGCAAGCGCTACGGCCGCGACCACGCGCTGGCGCTGATCAAGGAAGCGCGGGAGGCGTTCGACTTCCTGCCGACATTTCTGGAAGAAGAAGGTATCGACTGCAACTACGTCCATTCCGGCGGCTTCACCGGCGCCCTCAAACAGGCCCAATACGACGCCATGGCCCGCGAGACCGAAGCGCTCGGTCGCACCACCGGCCTCGATGCGGTGATGATCCCGAAAGCGGAATTGCGTGACGAGGTGGGCACCGACCTCTATGTCGGCGGCCGCCTGATGCATCGGCGCGGCGGCCTGCATCCGGCGAAATACCATGCCGGGCTGCTGGCGCGCGCGCGGGCAAACGGTGCCGCCGTGATCGGCAATTGCGCGGTGACCGGGCTCGAGCGGGATCCGTCCGGCTTCCGCCTCACCACGGCGCGCGGCACCGTCACCGCCCGTGACGTCGTGGTCGCGACCAACGGCTATACCGGCGCGGTCACGCCCGCCCTGCGGCGCCGGGTGATTCCGGTCACCAGCTACATGATCGCCACCGCGCCGCTCTCGCCCAACCTGATGGCGACGCTGATGCCGCGCGGGCGGATGCTTACCGACAGCAACCGGCTGCTGTGCTACTTCCGTCCCTCGCCCGACAACACGCGCGTGCTGTTCGGCGGTCGCCCGGCCTATACCGATATCGGTCCGGTCGAGGCTGCGCGCCGCCTGCAATCCTACATGACGACGGTGTTCCCGGAGCTCGCGGGGGTGGAACTCAGCCACTCCTGGTCCGGCTTCATCGCCTACACGTTCGACCGCTTGCCGCATGTCGGGTTCCGCGACGGCGTGCACTACGCGATGGGCTACTGCGGCTCCGGCGTCGTCATGTCCACCTGGCTGGGCCGCAAGGCGGGGCTGCGCGTGCTCGACAAGCCGGAGGCGAAGAGCGCGTTCGCGGATATCGAGCATCCCACCAACCCGCTCTATTTCGGCAAGCCGTGGTTCCTGCCGCTGGTGCAGGCCTGGTACCAGGGCGCCGACATGATCGGCCGCTGAACGTTCCGTTCGCGCAGTGCGGCCCAGCGCATCAGCCGGCCGGCATGATCTCCCGCAGGTAGGATGCGACTCCCTTGGCGGAATCCCATTGCCGCGGATAGCCCAGCGAGACTTCCTCGAACCGGGTGCCGTCACGCCAGTCGGTGCGGCGGACGTGCAGATGCCCGCTGACGGCGACGCGGGCGCGATAGCGAATGTGCCACTGCTCCGTCAGCCGCGTGCCGCACCAGGGGGTGAAGCGCGGGATGCGCGGGATGCGCACGAGATCCTCCCGCAACGGGTAATGCCCGAGCAGGATGGTGCGCGCCTCGTCGGGCAGCTCCCGCGCCAGCCGCGCTTCCGTCGCGGCACAGCGCGCGGCACACCATTCGACCATGCCGGAATGCGGCGCCGCGCTGATCAGGTGCTCGTCGGCGGCGACGTTGCGCAGCTCCGCGGCCCAGGGCACGACGTCCTGCAGCGCGACCGAGTCCGGGCGGAAACTGTAGTCGTACAGCGTGCAGAGCGGGACGATCACGTCGCCGGTGACCGGCCAGACCTCGTACGGATCCTCCGGCGTCACCACGCCGCAGCGCCGCGCGGCCGCGACGAGCGCCATGTATTTCGCCGGGCTGCTGCGCGCGCCGGGTTCGGAGCCGGTCAGCCACAGCTCGTGATTGCCCGGCACCCAGAAGACGCGCGCGAATCGGGCCTGCAACCAGCCGAGCGCCTCCTCGAACAGGGAGAGGCTTTCGCAGACGTCGCCGGCGACCAGCAGCCAGTCCTCCGGATGCGGCGCCAAGGCGAGCAGGGCGGCGCGGTTCCGTTCGGCGGCCAGATGCAGGTCGGCGATCGCCCACAGTTTCATCGCGCGCTCCTCCGCGTCGCCGCGACGTGACGTGGGCACATGCGACGCGTACTATGCTGCGGAGAAACGATCAGGGGAGATGTTGCATGAACGCGGAGACGAGCTTGCCGCGCGTCGGCACCGGACGGCGCTATCACGCGGGGGTGAACGGGCTGCGTGGGCTGCTCGCCTCCCACGTGGTGATGGTGCATTTCCTGATGGCCTTCATCCCGACCTCGCTCACCTCCTTCGATTCCGGCCTGTTCCCCGCGCAGGAGGCGACGCACTGGATCGTTCCCTGGCTGCAGATGCCCGTGCTGTCGCTGGCGATCGCGGGCCAGTTTTCGGTGACGAACCTGTTCGTGCTGTCGGGATATGTCCTGACCATGCCCTATTTCAACGGTCGCAACGACCGGCTGATGGTGAGCCTGTGGGGCCGCTACATCCGCCTCACCGTGCCGATGGCGGTGTCGATCATCCTGTCCCTGCTGTTCTACCGCGCCGGGCTGTTCGTCAACCATGAAGCCGCCGCCGTCTCCAAATCCATCGCGCTGAACATGCAGCTCCCCGGACCGGAGCTGACGCCGCTGCGGGCGCTGAAGGAGATGACCTATTACGGGCTGCTGACCGGGCTGTCGTTTTTCAACTTCCCGCTCTGGACCATCAAGTACGAGTTCATCGGTTCGGTTCTCGTGCTGGCGCTGTTCCTGTGCCTCCCGGCGCGGCATCGCGCCGTGCCGATCCTGGCGGTCAGCTTCATCGTCTGCTTCGCGTTCGGCGCAACCGCGGTGTTCATCATGGGCGTGTTCGCCGGCGCGCTGCTGAACTTCCTCACCGTGCCGCGCTGGGCGCGGCCGGTCATGTTCGTCATCGGCATCTACTTCGGCACCTACATTCCCGGGCACGCGGAATATGCCTGGCTGCCACAGGTGTTCACGGACCCGATGGAGCAGTTGCTGAACGTCTCCTTCTACAACACGATCGGATCGGTGTTCCTGGTCGGCTCGATCGTCGCGGGCTTCGGTGAGCGCTTCCTGTCCGCGCGGATTCCGCAGGCGCTGGGCCGCATCGCGTACAGCATGTACCTGCTGCACATCCTGGTGCTGTGCTCGCTGGGCTCCTGGCTCTACCTGCTGCTGCCCAAGAGCGACTGGTACCTGCTGCTGATCGCGGCACTCTACTACGCGGCGATCGTCGTGATCGCGATTCCCTACGCAAGCTGGGTGGACGAGAAGGCGATCGCCTGGGCGCGCCGGTTCGGTGCCTGGCTGTGCGGCTTCACGCCGCCGCAGGCTCGGAGCGGCGGCGTGCCGCAGCCCGCGGAGTAGAGGAGTGATGTCGTGTCATGGCCAGCCTGCGCTGGTCATGACACGAGGGCCTCAGCGCGGCTTCTCGGCGACGGCGAGAACGTAGTCGTAGGCGCTGTAGACCGCGTCCGCATCGAATCGCAGCGTCAGCTTGTAGGGCAGGCGCGCGAGCGGATGGAACCGCTTCAGCATGGCGGGGTCGGTCGCCATGTGATGATGCAGGCCGGGGTAGACCTCGTGCCGGATCGAGTCGACGCGCGCGCCGGCGAAGCCCGTCGCGGTGAGCTTCGCGGCATAGCTCTCCCGCGTATCGGCGTTCGCGCTCGGCACCGCGTATTTCTGCTCGAAGAAGCGCCAGTTGAAGTCCTGCACGCGGCGTCGGAACGGGCGCGGGTCGGGATGCGCGCGGATCACGTCGGCCAGCACGAGGCGCCCCCCCGGGCGCAGCACGCGGAACGCCTCCCGGAAGAAGTCCTCGCGGGTGTCGAAGTGAAAGGCACACTCGACACCGACGACGCGGTCGCAGCTCGCATCCGGCAGCGGCATGCGCGTGGCCGAGGCCTCAAGCAAAGTGATCCGGTCGGATAGGCCCCGCGTCGCCACGCGCTCGCGCGCCAGCTTCACCTGGGAGGGTGTGATGTTCAGGCCGGTGATGTGCCGCGCGTTCAGCCGCTCGACCCACAGCATGTCCTGGTCGCCGAAACCGAAACCCACGTCGACGACGTCCGTGTCCGGGCCGATCCCGGCCGTCTCCGCCACCAGCATCGCCATCGCGACGCAGGCCTCGTCGATGGTGCGCGCGGTCTTCCAGTAGCCAAGGTTGAGGTACAGCCCCTGCCCGCTATACGCGTTGGTGGAGACGAGCTCGTAGATGTCGCTCGCCGACATGCGCTTGAACGGCGTGTAGAACCACAACAGGTAATCCAGCGCCTCACGCAGCTTGCCGCGCGGCGCGACGGCGGTGGTTCCGGACATCAGCCTTCCTCCCCGACCGCCCAGCACACGAGCGGCACGTGATCTCGTTCCAAACGGCACGCTGCTTCCAGGGCAGGTGCGGCGGACGCATCGCCCGCCTCGCGCAGCCGCAGTCCTGGCGCCGCCGCCCGCAACGCCGCCTCCATGTAGCCCGCCTCCAGCAGGCAGAACGCGGCCGCTTCGTCTCTGTAGATCGGCGTGATCGCCGCGTGCTGCGCAACGAGCAACAGCAGCGCGGCGGGATGCGAGCCATCCGGCGCGGGCGGCGTCTCGTCCGACAGCGGCACCAGTGCGTGCGCGTCCGGGTCGAAGCAGAATGTGCCGGACGGCAAGGTTCCGAGCGGACTGCGCAGCACGAGATAGGTCTGCACCGGATAGAGCGTGCCGGCGGAGGGATAGCGGTATTTCGGCACCGGTCCCGGCCGGCTTGCGAGAGCACCGAGCAGCAGGCCCAGCGTATCTTCGCCGAGGGCCTGCACCGGTGCCGGCGCGGGGGGGACGCCTATCGGGAGCGTGACGATGTCAGTCACGGCCACCCACCGTCAGCGCAAACTCGCGCGCGATCAGATCGGCCATCTCGGCCTCCGTCATCTGCATCACCGTTTCCACGATCCGGTCCGGTGCGATCGGCGGCGGCGGGGGTGGCGCGGGTGCGACCGCCGGTGCATCCGCTTCGGTCAGCCCCACCAGCGTCGCAAGATGCTGCGTCAGCGCCTCGACGGTCGGGAAGTTGAACAGCAGCGTCGCCGGAAGCTGCAGGTCGAGACCGCTGCCCAGCGCCTTGCGCAACTCGAGCGCCATCAGGCTGTCGAGCCCCGCCTCGTTCAGCGGCACGTCGGCCGCCGGCATCTCGTCGGGTCCGGCCCGCAGCACCCGCGCCGCCGCGTCCGCGACGAAGGCGGCCAGCGCCGCGTGGCTCGCACGTGGATCGCCGCTGCTCCGGCGATCGGCGACCGAGGTGCTGCGCCGCGCGGGTGCGACGGCGGCGAAGAAATCCGGCACCGCGTCGCCATGGCCTGCCAGGAAGCGATCCCACGCGATCGCGGCGATGAACAGCCTCGTTTCACCGGAGACGATCGCGCGTCCCATGGCGGCGAGTGCGTCCGCCGGGGGCATCAGCGCGGCGCCGGTCGCCACCAGGCGATCGCCCAGGTCGGAGCGGGTCAGCGTGCCCGCCTCGCCCCAGGCCCCCCAATCGATGCAGAGCCCTTTCACCCCGCGCTGCTGCCGATCCACCGCGAGCCCGGCGAGCCAGGCATTGGCGGCGGCATGCGCCCCCTGCCCCGGATTGCCGATCAGCCCCGCCGAACTGCCGAACAGCACGAAGGCATCGAGCGCACGGTTCCCGACGACGGCGTCGAGATGGCGCGCACCGTCGACCTTGGCCGCGAAGACATGCGCCAGATCGTCGCGCGAGAGGCGCAGCACGGCCGCGTCGCTGAGCGACCCTGCCAGATGGAACACGCCCCGCAGGTCGTCGATTGCCGCGAAGACGCGTCGGACCTCCGCTTCCTGCGACACGTCGCCGATCGCCACCTCGCCCCCTGGTGGCAAGCTCACGTCGCGCGGCCGGCGCGCCATCAACACGACCCGTGCGGCGCCGTGCGCCAGCAGCCAGTCGGCGAGCAGCGGTCCGAGGCCACCGAGGCCGCCGGTGATCACATGCGTGCCGGAGGTCGCGAAGAGGGGATCGCGCGGAAGCTCCGCGCGGGTGAGGCGCGGCAGGTGCCATGTGCCGTCCCGCCACGCGGCCTCGCGCGCCGCCGCGGGGATGCGGGCGGCGATCGAAGTCGGCGCATCGGTCGGCAGGTCGACGAGGCGGCAGTCCAGTTCCGGATGTTCGATCGCGATCACGCGGCCGAGGCCGAGCACCGCGGATTGGGCGGGGGCGAGGGGTCCGTCGACCGGTTGTGCGGCGCGTGTCACGACTCGCAGCGCCGGCGGGGGCGTTTGCGCCAATGCCTCTTGCGCGACGCGCAACGCCGCGTCGGCGAGGTCGAGCGGCGCCAGATCGGTTGGAGCCTCCCACATTAGAGTGGGCCGCGCCGGCAATGGATTGGCGGCGATGGCGAGCATCTGCGCGCCGTCCTCGCCCGAGGCGACGGTCGCGACATCGCCGAACCGCGTGCGGAGCAGCGACTCCCACGCGGCGATGCCGATCAGCGGATGGGCGGGACGCCGGGTGGTATCGGCGAAGCGCCACCATCCTGGTGTCAGTCCGAACACGAGGTCGGACCAGTTGCTCTGCCGCGCCGCCTCGAGCAGCAGCAGCACACCGTGCGGGGCCAACAGGGCGGCCGCGTGCGCCACGCTCTCCGCAAGGTCGCGCGTCGCATGCAGCACGTTGGCGGCGATCACGAGATCGAAGCTCGCGGCGGCGAATCCCTGGGCTTCGGGCGCGCGTTCGATGTCGAGCGGCGCGGTCGCCACGCCGAACCGTTCGGCAGCCGCGTCGAGGAAAGCCGGCGACACGTCGGTGAAGGTATAGTCGAGCCGATCGGCCGGCACGGTCGCGCGCAAGGCCGCGAGCACCGCGCCGGTGCCGGCCCCGATCTCCAGCACGCGCAGTGCGCGGCCGGAAGGCAACAGGCGCTGCACGGCCGCGGCGATCATCGCGTTCAGCATGCGGGCGAAGGGCGGATCGGCATAGACGGCGCTGCCGTCGCCGCCGAACAGCACGCTCAGCGGATCGGTCTCACCGCGCAGCACGCCGGGCAAGGCGCGCCCGGCGCGGGTCGCGAGCGCGATCTCCATACGCTCACCGTGTCGCGCGAGAAGCGCCGCTGCGAGCGGTTCCGGCGGCTCGTTTGTGGCACAAGCCATGTGTGGGAGATGCGCGTAGAGGCGCTGGTACGCGGCGACGACGGCGCGCGCGGGAACCTGGGTGCGTGCGGTCGCGGCGTAAGCGGCCGCGAGACGCTCCAGGTCCTCCGCGAGGTCGGGCGCGTCGGGCGGACGGTTCGCGTCGCGCGCGGCGGCGGCGCTGTCGGCGACGGTCGCGACGGGCGGCAGCGCGAGCGCCGCATCGGGTTGCGGCATCCAGCTCACGCGGTAGGTCCAGCGCGCCGACGGGTCCGCCGGCGCGCCGACGCGCTTGATGGTCAGTCCGACGATGGTCGCGATCGGGACGCCGTCTGCATCGAACAGCGTGACGTCGCCCGAGGCCACGTCGCCGCTGCCGCCGCGCGCCTGCACATGCGCCCAGAGCGGACCGTGGAACGATCGGTGCAGCGCGACCCGATCGATCGCCAGGGGGAGGAAGGCGCCCCCCACGCCCTGTCCGGAGAAGGTTGCGCCCAGCGCCTGGAAGCAGGCGTCGAGCTGGGCGGGATGCAGCGGTGCGATGGCGGGCTCGTCGTCGGGCAGCGCGACTTCGACCAGGGCTTCGCTGGCGCCACGGAACAGACGGCGGATGCCACGGAATGTCGGCCCGAGGGCGATGCCGCGTTCCGCCAGCATGGCATGCAGGGTGGCGGGTCCGTCGGGATCCTCGGTGCAGCGGGCAGTGATCGCGGCGCGATCGATCGGCTCCGGCACGGACGGGGCGGCGAGCGCTGCGGCGGCATGCAGGGTCCAGCCGGCATCGGAGGCGGCATGCAGTTCCACGCGGTCCTCGCGCTGGATTACCTGCGTGTCGCAGCCGGCCTCCGGCAGTTTCAGCGGCGCGGCGAAGACGACATCGGTCAGCGACGCCCCGGATGCACCCAGCAGCATCACGACATGGGAGGCGCCGGGCACGATGGTTTCGTTCAGAACGACATGGTCCGCGAGGAACGGGTAGCGCCGCGCGTCCAGGCGGTTGCGGACCAGCGTCTCGCCCGTGGCCAGCGGGATCCGCTCGCCCGCAAGCAGCGCCGGTGGTTCGGGGAAGGATGATTGTGCGGCGTGATCGCCTTGCGCCGTAGTAATCGCGGCGGGCGCCACGGTACCATTCGCGGCCGGCCCGCTTGCGCCGGCGCCGCGCGCGCCCGCCTCGGCCGGTGATTGCGACTGAAACCAATAGTGCTGCCGGCGGAATGCGAGCCCGGGCGCATCGACGATGCGTCCGGGCTGGAGCTCGCCCCATGCCAGGCTGGCGCCCTCGCGCCACAGCCGCGCCGCGGCGTCCAGCAGCGTCTGCCAGGCCGCGCCAGCCTGCGCCCCCGCCCCCTGCACGCCCGCCTGCCCCGCGGCCCCGGGTCGCGACCGGCTCAGGCTGGGCAGCGCCACCAGTTCCGGCGCCGCGGTGCGTGCGAACCCGCTCAGCACCGGCTGCGCCCCCAGCTCGATCACATGCGTGCAGCCAAGCTGCCGCAGCGTCGCCAGCCCCGCCGCAAACCGCACCGGCTGGCGCGCATGCGCCCGCCAATACGCCCCGTCGTGCCGATCCACCACCGACCCGTCCAGGTTCCCCACCACCGGCAGCAGCGCCGCATGATGCGGCGTCGCGTCCGCCACCGCCGCCAACTCCTCCAGCATCGGCTCCAGCAGCCGCGAGTGGAACGCGTGCCGCAGCGGCAGCTTCTGTCCCAGCAGCGTGCCGCCGTTCAGCCCCGGATCGGCGAGCAGCCGGTCGAGCGCCGCCTCCGGCCCCGCCACCGTCATCGCCGTCGGCGCGTT
>JAFKLG010000058.1 GCA_017304945.1 Rhodospirillales bacterium | reverse complement strand
GCAGGAGCATGAACGGACTGCTCCATCCGCCACCCCCAGACAAAGCACAGGTGGACCAACAGCTTAGCTTCAGCCTCGCTCATGCATAAGCCGGACAGCAGTGGCCTCGAGCCGGCCATCCCCACCGGCACAGACCCGACACGCACGCCCCCCCCTCACCACACGCAGCCCGTCCCCGGACCACCGGCTCCTCCGCGCCCCGCCCGGCCAGTCCTGGCGGCAGTGTGCCGGTGGGGATCCGCGGGTCGGGGCCCGCGGATGACGGTGGGGGCGACGGGGGGCGCGGGCCACGGTTGGGGCGCGGGCGGGCGCGCAAGGCCGCGCCCTCCCGTCATGGCCGGCCGCGAGCCGGCCATCCCCACCGGCACAGACCCGACACGCACGCCCGCGCCTCACCATACGCAGCCCCTCCCCGGACCACCGGGTCCTCCGCGCGCCGCCCGGCCAGTCCTGGCGGCAGTGTGCCGGTGGGGATCCGCGGGTCGGGGCCCGCGGATGACGGTGGGGGACGGATGACGGTGGGGGACGGATGACGGTGGGGGACGGATGACGGTGGGGGGCGGATGACGGTGGGGACGGCGGGGGCGGGGACGGCGCACTCAGCCCCTTCGCGGCCCCGTACCCCCGCCCCGGACCACCCACCCCCTACGCGCGGGCGGCGCCGCAGAATGCGTCCATGGCCGCGGTCTCCGATCCCTGCCCGCCATGGTCCGCGGCAATCCGCTCGTAGAAGCGCGCGGCCGCCAGGTAGAAGTCGCGAGCGGCCGGGTCCTCGCCGACGAAGGTCGCGATCTCCTCCATCTCGGCGACCCAGCGATACGCCTTCGAGTACATCCGCGGGGTCTGTCGCGTCAGCCAGTCGAGCAGCGCCGGCTGGCTCAGCTTCATCTCGGCGATCAGCGGCTCCACCGTGCCGGCGCGGCTCGCCGCCAGCATCATCGCCGCCCCCAGTGCGGTGAACCCCTTGGTGATCCCCGCATAGGACATCTTCATCGCCGAGGCCGCGCCGACCGGCCCCGGCTGCACCACGACCGACAGACCGTGCTCGCCCAGTACCGCGACCGCCGCCGCCTCCGCCCCGGACAGGTACAGCCGCGTGTTGCGCGAGTCCGGCACCGGCGGCGGGCCGATGATGCCGCCGTCCACGAAGCGTCCGCCCGCCTGCTCCACCACCTCCGCGATCCGCAGCACGGTGCCGGGATCGACCGCGTTGCAGTCGACATATAGCGGCTTGCGGGGCGCTTGGCGCAACGCGGGCGCGAGGCGCTCCGCCAGGCCCAATGCCTCGGCGGGTGGCACGATCGAGAGGATCATGTCGCAGCCGGCGATCTCCTCCTCGCGCGCGTCCGTCATGCCGGCCTCCCGCGCGCGGGCGACGGTGGCCGCGCTGCGACCGGCGAGCAGCGTGCGCACCGTCACGCCATGCGCGGTCAACCGCGCGGCGACGCCGCTCCCCATCGCACCCGGTGCGATCACGGCAACGTTCAAGCTCATGGGTCAGGCCCTCCGCGGGATCGCGGCAGCATGCCCGCGCCACCGCCGGCGGGGAAGCCGCCCCCGCTCCGGGCGGCGTGAAGAGCATGAACTCCGAGACATCGCGCAACCCTCCCCGCCGCGCCCGGTTCTCGCCCCGAGAGACGACGGCACACGGAGGGCGGCGCATGGCACAGACGGTCAGCGACTATTTCTGGGAGCGCCTGCACCAGTGGGGTGTCCGCGTGGTGTTCGGCTACCCCGGCGACGGGATCAATGGCCTGCTGGGTGGGCTGCAGCGGTTCGGCACCGACAAGATCCGCTTCGTCCAGGTGCGGCACGAGGAGATGGCCGCGTTCATGGCGTCCGCCTACGCCAAGTTCACCGGCGAACTCGGCGTCTGCATCGCGACCTCCGGCCCGGGCGCGTCCCACCTGCTTACCGGCCTCTACGATGCGCGGCTCGACCACATGCCGGTGCTGGCGATTGCCGGCCAGCAGGCCCGCGCCGCGGTGGGCGGCCACTACCAGCAGGAACTCGACCTACAGAGCATGTTCAAGGATGTGGCCGGCGCCTTCGTGCAGCAGGCCAGCACGCCGCCGCAGGTGCGCCACCTGATCGATCGCGCGGTGCGCATCGCCATCGGCAACCGCACCGTCACCGCGCTGGTCATGCCGAACGACCTGCAGGACATGCCCTACGAGGAACCGCCCCGCAAGCACGGCACCGTGCATTCCGGCGTCGGCTACACACGCCCGAGCGTGGTGCCGTTCGAGGCGGACCTGCGGCGCGCGGCCGAGATCCTGAACGACGGGCGCAAGGTCGCGATGCTGGTGGGCGCCGGCGCCCTGCACGCCACCGACGAAGTCATCGCCGTCGCCGAGAAGCTGGGCGCGGGCGTCGCCAAGGCGCTGCTGGGCAAGGCCGCCGTCCCCGACGAGCTGCCCTTCGTCACCGGCTCCATCGGCCTGCTCGGCACCCGGCCGAGCTGGGACATGATGAACGGGTGCGACACGCTGCTGATGGTGGGGTCGGGCTTCCCGTATTCCGAGTTCCTGCCGAAGGAAGGCCAGGCGCGCGGCGTGCAGATCGACCTCGAGCCGGGAATGCTCAGCCTGCGCTATCCGATGGAGCTCTCCCTGCAGGGCGACAGCAAGGAGACGCTGCGCGCCCTGCTGCCGCTGCTGCAGGAGAAGACCGACCGGTCCTGGCGCAAGGAGATCGAGTCCGGTGTCGCCGACTGGTGGAAGGTGCTGGAAAGCCGCGCCATGCACGACGCGACGCCGGTCAATCCGCAGCGCGTCACCTGGGAGCTGTCGCCGCGCCTACCGGAGCGCGCGATCATCACCAGCGACAGCGGCTCCTGCGCCAACTGGTATGCGCGCGACCTGAAGATCCGGCGCGGCATGATGGCGTCGCTGTCGGGCGGGCTCGCCTCGATGGGCGCCGCGGTGCCGTATGCGATCGCGGCCAAGATCGCGCATCCGGACCGGCCGGTGATCTCACTGGTCGGCGACGGCGCCATGCAGATGAACAACATGGCGGAGCTGATCACCGTCGCGAAATACTGGAAGGAATGGGCGGACCCGCGCTGGGTCGTGTGCGTGTTCAACAACCAGGATCTGAACCAGGTGACCTGGGAACAGCGCGTGATGGCGGGCGACCCCAAGTTCGAGGCGAGCCAGGAGCTGCCCGACGTGCCCTATCACCGCTTCGCCGAACTGATCGGCCTGCGCGGCATCTATGTCGACACGCCGGAACGGATGGGGCCGGCCTGGGAGGAGGCGTTGTCCTCCGATCGCCCGGTGGTGCTGGAGGTGAAGACCGACCCGAACGTGCCGCCGCTGCCGCCCCACATCACGCTGGCCCAGGCGAAGGCGTTCGCGTCCACCATCTGGCAGGGCGACCCGGAACAGGGAAGCATGCTGATCGACACCGCGAAGGAGGTGCTGAGCAGCGTGCTGCCCGGCGGGTCCAAGCGCTCCTGACCACCGATGCGAGCGGACCTTCGTGTGGCGCGGCTGCACGCGTGCGCCTTTCGCATGCCGACCGACCGGCCCGAGGCGGACGGCACGCTCGCCTGGGATCACACGGTGATCGTCGTGGTGGAGGCCGAGGCCGGCGGCGTGCGCGGGCTTGGCTACACCTATGCCGAGCCGGCAGCGGCGACGCTGGTGAACGACGCGCTGGCCTCGCTGCTGGAGGGGGCGGACGCGTTCGACATCCCCGCCGCCTATGACCGGATGCGCCAGCACATGCGCAACGTGGGCGCGTGCGGACTGGCGGCGATGGCGATCTCGGCGGTGGATGCGGCGCTGTGGGACCTGAAGGCGCGGCTGCTGGACATGCCGCTGGCGCGCCTGCTGGGAATGCGGCGCGAGGCGGTGCCGGTCTATGGCAGCGGCGGTTTCACCACCTATGACGACGCGGCGTTGCGCGACCAGCTCGCGGGCTGGGTGGAGCGGGATGGCTGCCGCTGGGTGAAGATGAAGATCGGCAGCGATCCCGACCAGGATCCGCACCGGATGGCTGTTGCGCGCGCGGCGATCGGAGCGGCCGCGCTGTTCATCGATGCGAACGGGGCACTGAGCCGCAAACGCGCGCTGGCGATGGCGGAGGTGGGCGCGGGCTTCGGCGTGCGCTGGTTCGAGGAGCCGGTGTCCAGCGACGACCTGGCCGGACTGCGGCTGCTGCGTGACCGGATGCCGGCGTCGATCGAGGTCGCGGCAGGCGAGTATGTCTGGGATCTCGACGACGCGCGGCGGATGCTCGCCGCCGAGGCGGTGGACGTGCAGCAGGCCGATGCCACGCGCTGTGGCGGGATCACGGGGTTCCTGGCGGTCGCCGCGCTGTGCGACGCGCAGCATGTGGACCTGTCGGGCCACTGCGCGCCCTCGCTGCATTGCCATGTCGCCTGCGCCGCGCCGCGGCTGCGGCATCTCGAATACTTCCATGACCACGTGCGGTTGGAAGCGCTGCTGTTCGACGGCGCCGCGCAGGTGCGCGCTGGGGCGATCGCGCCGGACCTGGGCCGCCCTGGCATGGGGCTGACGCTGAAGGCGGCCGATGCAGCGAGGTATGCGGTATGAGCGCGTTCGCACGATTGCTGTGGGGCCGGCGGGACTCTCGCGCCACGCGCAGGGCGGGTGGGCCGGGCGGTGTCATGGCCGGCGACGGCGGGAGGGACGGTGACAAGACCGGCGAGGGCCGCTCGTACCGTGTCATGGCCGGCGATGGCCGGCCATCCACGACGTCCCGCCGCCCCCAAAGTCGTGGATGGCCGGCCTTCGCCGGCCATGACACAGGAGAGGGCGCGCCTGCCCTCCGCAACACCGGAGAGCGTGCCCTCGCTCCCCACTCCGCCGCCACCGTCCACGCGGCCCAGCGACTGAACCAGGGCTCCGCGCTGCTCGCCCTGTCCGTGCTGCTCGACAGCGCGGTCGAGCACTATCGCGGCAGCTTCCGCAATCCCGCGATGATCACGCCGCTCGTGGTGTCCTCGCTCACCCTCGCGCTCAGCGCGCACGGCACGCGGGACCGCACGCCGATCGCGCATCGGGCCCGCCAGGCGGTCGCGGTCACCGCCGCGGGGACCGGACTGATCGGCACCGGCTTCCACGTCTGGAACGTCGCCAAGCGCCCCGGCCGCTTCGCCTGGCAGAACCTGTTCTACGGCGCCCCGCTCGGCGCGCCCTTCGCCATCCTGCTCTCGGGCCTGCTCGGCACCGCCGCCGAACGCGTGCGCGACACGCCGCCGACCCATTCGCCGCGTCTGCTGGGCTTCCGGGCCGGGCGCTTCCTCGCCGTGCTGAGCGGCCTCGGGCTGATCGGCACCACCGGCGAGGCCGGCCTGCTGCATTTCCGCGGCGCCTACCACAACCCGGCCATGTTCATCCCGGTCACGCTCCCCCCCATTGGCGCCGCCCTGCTGCTCGGCACCGCGGCGAGCGAGAGTCGCGGCCTGGTCCCTCCTTCACGTGCGGGAGGGGGCGAACGGCCGGCGACGAGCCGAACCGGTCGGGGTCGGTCACGCACGCCCCCTCACCCCCTCCCTCTCCCGCAAGGGGAGAGGGGGCGTTCGTCGGTGCATGGAATTACTCGCTGGTGGCTGCGCGGGCTGGCCGTCATGGGCCTCGCGGGCGTCGGCTTTCACGCCTGGGGCGTGCAGCGGAACATGGGCGGCTGGCGCAACTGGACACAGACAATCCTCAACGGCCCGCCGCTGCCCGCGCCGCCCAGTTTCACGGGCCTGGCGCTCGCCGGCCTCGCCGCCCTCGGCCTGCTGGAGGATCATCCGGATGCCTGACCGTTTCCCCGGCTACGACGTGCTCGCCAAGCGGCACACGCCCTCCTGGAACGAGCAGACACGGCGCGTGATCGATGCGCGCCTCGCGATCCCGCGCACGCCGCGCTTCTTCACCGAGGCGGAATACGCGACCGTCGAAGCCCTTGCCGCGCGGATCGTGCCGCAGCCGGCGCAGCGGCCGCCGGTGCCGGTCGCCGCGCTGGTGGACACCAAGCTGCTCGAGAACCAGCAGGACGGCTATCGCGACCCGGCGATGCCGCCGGAACGGGAGGCATGGCGCCGCGGCCTCCTCGCGCTCGACGCGGACGCGGAGGCCGCGCACGGCGCGCCGTTCCGCGCGCTCGAAGGCACGCAGCAGGACGCGCTGTTGCGGCAGATGGAGGCCGGCCAGCTGCACGGCTCCGCCTGGGTCGGCCTGCCGCCCGCCACGTTCTTCAAGCACCGCCTGCTGCGCGACATCGTGATGGCCTATTTCTCCCACCCGACCGCCTGGAGCGAGATCGGCTGGGGCGGGCCGGCCAGCCCGCGCGGCTATGTCCGCATGGGCTATGACGCGCGCGATCCCTGGGAAGCGGCGGAGGCGCATGCCGACCCCGCCGCCGCGCGCCGGAAGAACGCCCGTGTCGGCTGACGCGCCGCTGGAGATCCGCGGCCGTGGCGGCCGTGCGCCGGACGTGTTCGAGCCACGCGGCTGGATGCCGATGCGGCAGTACCGGCGCGACGAGCCGGTGGACTTCCTGATCGTCGGCACCGGCGCGGGCGGCGCGACGCTCGCCGCGCGGCTGGCGGAACACGGGTTCTCGGTGGTCGGCCTGGACGCCGGCCCGTGGTTCCGCCCGCTCGAGGACTTCGCCTCCGACGAAGCCGCGCAGACCAAGCTCTACTGGACCGACGACCGGCTCTCGGGCGGCGAAAACCCGCTGCAACTCGGCTCCAACAACAGCGGCAAGGCGGTGGGCGGCAGCACCGTGCATTTCGCCATGGTCTCGCTGCGCTTCCGCCCCGCATGGTTCAAGTCCCGCACCCTGCTGGGCTACGGCGCCGACTGGCCGATCGACTGGCGCGAGATGTGGCACTACTACGCGGAGGTCGAGCAGGCGCTGAAGATCGCCGGCCCCGTGTCCTACCCATGGGGCCCGAAGCGCCCGCGCTACCCCTATCGCGCGCATGAGCTGAACGCCGCCGGGCTCGCGCTCGCCGAGAGCTGCGAAAAGATGGGGATGGCCTGGACCGAGACGCCGCTCGCCACCCTCTCCGCCCCGCGCGGCCGCGCCCACCCCTGCGTCTATCGCGGCTTCTGCACGCTGGGCTGCTCCACCAACGCCAAGCAGAGCGCGCTGGTCACCTGGATCCCGCGCGCGGTCGCCGCCGGGGCGGAGATCCGCGACCAGGCGATGGCCGGCCGCATCGAGGTGGATGCCGACGGCCGCGCCACCGGCGTGCATTATCACCGCGACGGCGCCTGGCGCTTCCAGCGCGCGCGCAACGTGGTGGTCGCCGGCTATGCGATCGAGACGCCGCGCCTGCTGCTGAACTCCGCCACCGATCGCTATCGCGACGGGCTCGCCAATCGCTCCGGCCTGGTGGGGCGCTATTTGACGGTGCAGGCGAACCAGGCGGCCTGGGGGCTGCTGCCGCGAGAGGTGCGCTGGTACAAGGGCCCGCCCTCGCTCGCGCTGACCGAACACTGGAACTACGACGACCAGAAGGATTTCTTCGGCGGCTATTGCTACATGAGCCAGGGCCCGCTGCCGCAGCTCTGGGCCAACACGCTCGCCAGCGCGCGCGGCCTGTGGGGCGCGCCGCTGATGGCGGCGATGGAGAACTACAATCACCAGGTCGGCTTCAAGATCGTCGGCGAGATGCTGCCGCAGCTCCGCAACCGCGTGACGCTGGCCGACACCAGGGACCAGTACGGGCTGCCGATCGCGCGCGTCGAATACAGTTGGTGCGACAACGACCGCGCCCTGATCCAGCACGCGCTCGGCACCATGACCGAGGCGCTGCAGGTGATCGACGCCAGCGATATCTGGCAACAGACGGACGACACCTGCCACATGAACGGCACCGCGCGCATGGGCAGCGACCCCGAGACCTCGGTCGTCGACGCGGATTGCCGCAGTTGGGATCACCCGAATCTGTGGGTCTGCGACGGGTCGGTGTTCCCGACCGTCGGCGGCGTGAACCCGTCCCTCACCATCCAGGCGATCGCCTGCCGCACCGCGGACCGCATCCGCGCCATGGCCGATCGCGGCGAATTGGAGCGTCCGCACCATGCTGCCCGCCAAGCTCTCCCCGTCTGAGCGTGTCGTCGTCGTCACCGGTGGATCGGCCGGAATCGGCCGCGCCACGGTGGAGGCGTTCGCCCGCGCCGGCTGGAACGTCGGCATCATCGCGCGCGACCAGGGCCGGCTGGATCGCGCCGCCGCCGCCGTGCAGGCGCTGGGGCGGCGGGCCTGCGCGGTCTCGGCCGACATGGCCGATGCCGCGGCGGTGGAGGCCGCCGCCGATCGCATCGAGGCGGAGCTGGGACCGATCGAGGTGTGGGTGAACGGAGCGATGGCCACCGTGTTCGCACCGGTGGCCGCGCTCACGCCCGACGAGGTGCGCCGGGCCACCGAGGTCACCTATCTGGGCCAGGTGCACGGGATCATGGCGGCGCTGCGGCGCATGCGGCCGCGCAATCGCGGCACCATCGTCGCGGTGGGCTCCGCGCTCGCCTACCGCGCGATCCCGCTGCAGGCGGCCTATTGCGCCGCCAAGTTCGCCGTACGCGGCTTCGTCGATTCGTTGCGTTCGGAACTTCTGCACGATCGCGTCGACGTCCATCTCACGATGGTGCAGCTTCCGGCCCATGACACGCCGCAATTCGACTGGGCGCTGAACAAGACGGACCGCCGCCCGCAGCCGGTGCCGCCGATCTTCGCCCCCGAAGTGGCCGCCGAGGCGATCCTGTTCGCCGCGACGCATCGCCGACGCGAGCTGTGGGTCGGCTGGCCGGCGATCAAGGCCATCCTGGGCGGCATGCTTGCCCCTGGCCTGGTCGACCGCTACCTGGCGAAGGTCGGCTATAGCGGGCAGCTCACCGCGGATCCGGTGCGCCCGGACGCGCCGGCCAACCTGTTCGCACCGGTCCCCGGCGCGTGGGGGGCGCATGGCCGGTTCGGCGCGCGGGAGCGCCGGAGGAGCTGGGCACTCTGGGCCAGCATGAATCGCGAGGCGCTGTGCGGCGCCGTGCTGCTGGGCGGGGCAGTGGCGCTGCTCGCCGGGCGCCGCAGCCAGCGGTAAGCGAGGCTCCGTCGCCGTGGCGCGGCCTGCCATCTCCTGTCTCCGCAGACCCGGCACGGTGCTCCGCCCGACGTGCCCAGCGGGCTCCGCCGCCCCTCATCCCGCCACGGTCAGCACGATCTTCCCCTGCAGATGCCCGGCCGCGGCGCGCTCATGCGCCGCCCGCGCATCCGCCAGCGGATAGGTGCTGTCGAGCACGACCCTGATCGTCCCATCGTTCAGCAGTCGCCCCGCCTCGGCCAGTTGCCCGCCGCTCGAGCGGACCTGCGTGGTGGACACGGCGATCCCTCGCGCCTTCGCCGCCGCATGATCCGTGAAGCCGAGTGGATAGACCGGGAACAGGGCGCCGCCGGGCTTCAACGTCTGCAGGAAGCGACCCGCGGTCAGACCGCCCAGCGTGTCCACCACGAGATCGGCGTCGCGCACCACCGTTTCCGGCGGCGTGCGGGCATAATCGATGACGTCGTCGGCGCCCAGCTCTCGCAGCAGCGCCGTGTTGCGCGCGGACGCGACCGCGATCACGCGTGCCTCTTTCCACTTGGCGATCTGCACCGCGAGATGCCCCACCCCGCCGGCCGCGCCGTTGACGAGCACGGTCCGGCCCGCAAGCGGCACCGGCGTATGCCTCTCGGGCTGCAGCGGGTTCGGCGCGTCATGCCCCACATCGACCATGAACTGCCACGCGGTCAGCAGCGACATCGGCGCGGCCGCCGCATGCACATGATCGATCCCGGCCGGCTTGTGGGCGAGTTGCCAGGCCGGAACGCTGACATACTCCGCGTAGGCGCGGCTCTCGCCCATGCTGAAGAAGCGGACCAACGAATACACCGCATCGCCGATGGCGAAGCCGCGCACGTCGTCGGCAAGCGCCACGACCGTCCCCGAGACGTCGGAGCCGAGGATCAGCGGAAACGTCACCTGCGGCCGCCACTCCGGCGGCAAAGCGCGTAAGCCGTCGCGCAGATACCAGTCCGGCGGGTTGACCCCGATCGCATGCACCCGCACCAGGACCTCGCCCGCTGCGAGGTTCGGCATGGGCGCGTCCTCGTATTGCAGCACCTCCGGCCCGCCGAATGCGTGGATCCTGACCGCCTTCATCATCTCGCGCGCCATCGCCCGCTCTCCCTCCAACCCCATGTGTGATTCGACCCGTCGCGGCGCTCGGTAATATACGGAGCACCGCTCCCGTTTAATTCGGAGCAGTGCTCCGGTTTTCAAGGCAAGCGATGCGCGCCGACGCAAGGAAGAACCGTGACCACCTGCTCGCGATCGCGCGGAGCACCGTCCTGGAGCAAGGCGCGCAGGCGTCGCTGCGGGACATCGCGCGGCGAGCGGAGGTGGGGCTGGGAACGCTGTACCGGCACTTCCCGACCCGGGAAGCGCTGCTGGAGGCACTCCTTCGCGCCGATTTCGACACCCTGGCGTGCCGCGCGGACGAGCTGGCGCAGGCGGGCGATCCGGCGCGATCGCTGGTGACCTGGCTGCACGAGGCGATCGCGGTCACGCACGGCTTCAGTGGCGCGATCGCGTTGATGGTGGCGGCGATCGCCGACGAGGGTTCGGCCCTGCATGCGTCTTGCGTGACGCTCCGCGCGGCCGGAACCCGGTTGCTGCGCCGCGCGCAGGAGGATGGCGTGGCGCGTCGCGATATCGACGGCAACGACCTGTTCGCGCTGATCAGCGCCCTGGCGTGGCTGGCGGACCAGCCGCCGCTGGTACCCCGTGCCGATCACCTGTTCGATGTGATCGCCGACGCGATCCTGCCGGGACGGCCCGGGACGCCGCATGCCGGCGGCGCTCCGGGTGGCTCGGCGGTGCAGCCCCGTTAGCGCCGGTCCGGTTCAGCGTCGCTCGCCGGTCTCCCCCGGGTCGGTGTTCGCGTGCGGCTCCGGAGTGGTCGTACCGCCCACCTGGGTCGAGATATCCCGCGCGGCGCGCTTCAGCAGCGCCAGGCACTCCGCCGCATCCTGTCGTTTGGCGAAGCGCGGCAGGAAGGGCAGCGTCAACGCCGCGGCCGCCTGGCCGTGCTCGTCGAGGATCGGACAGGAGATGTCGATGAACCCGTCGATCAGCTCGCTCGCCACGAGGTCATAGCCGGCCGCCGCGATGCGATCGAGCCGCTGGGTCAGCGCCGCCTCCTCCTGCGCAGCTTCGGCGGCCAGCAGGCGGACCATCTCCTCGCGCCGGCGATCGCGCTGGAACGCCGCCAACACGCGCGCGGAGACGTAGCTGGGCGCGAACGGAAACACGCCCCCGAGCTTCACCGCCCAGCCCATGGGGCGGTCGGGATCGGCGACGCCGACGATCAGAAGCTGGCCGCTGCTCAGCATCGACAGGTGGCACCCCAGCCCCGTCGTGTCCGCCAGAGCCTGCATGATCGGCAGGGCGACGCGCTGCAGCCGGCGCATCGGCGGGTGGTGGGTGGCCAATCGGAACAGCGCCAAGGTGAGCGAATACTCGCCCGTCTTGGCGTCGCGGGCGATGTAGCCGCGCCGCTCGAGCACGCCCAGCATCCGGAAGACCTCGCTGACCGATCGGCCGACCCTGGCCGCGAGTTGCTTCTGGGTGAGGGCACCGTCCTCGACGGCGAGCGCCTCCAGCAGATCCAGCCCCTTCTCGAGGGCCGGGGCGCCTGCCGGCGCTGGCCTGCCGGAGTTGACTTCCGCTTCCACGTGATGTCACCCTTGGAATTGCTCAATCACTAATGAAATCGTGCAGTCACGCGACGATAGGAGGAGATGCGATGAGCGCCAACCTCGCGGCGGCCCACCCGCTCAAGAAGCTTTCGCCCGAAGCCGTCGCCTTCTACGAGGCGCACGGGTATCTCGCGCCGGTTCCGGTGATGAGCCCGCAGGAGGCCGGCGCCCTGCGCGCCAAGCTCGAGGCCCATGAGGCGGCGCATGGCCGGCTGCAGGGACCGCTGCGGCACAAGACCCACCTGGTCTTCACCTGGCTCGACGACCTGATCCGCCATCCGGCGATCCTCGACGCCGTCGAGGACATCATCGGGCCGAACATCCTCGCCTGGGGCTCGAGCTTCTTCACCAAGGAAGCGCACGACCCGAGCTACGTGTCCTGGCATCAGGATTCGACGTATTGGGGTCTGGATCCGGCCGACATCGTCACCGCTTGGGTCGCCTTCTCGGACAGCACCGCCGAGAACGGCGCGATGCGGGTGATCCCCGACACGCACAAGATGGAACAGGTGGCGCATCGCGACACGTTTGCCGCGGGCAACCTGCTGTCGCGCGGGCAGGAGATCGCGGTCGACGTCGACGAGAACCAGGCCGAGATGCTGCAGCTCCGCGCCGGCGAAATGTCGCTGCACCATGTGCGCCTGATCCATGGATCGGATCCGAACCCGTCCGACCAGCGGCGCATCGGCTTCGCGATCCGCTACCTGCCGACGCATGTCCGCCAGATCGTCGGCACGCACGACCATGCCACGCTGGTGCGGGGCGTCGACGCGTACGGCAATTTCGGCGCCGAACGGCGGCCGGAGGCGGATTTCTCGCCGGCTGCGCTCGCCCATCATGCGGAGATCACCGGCGGGCATCAGCAGATCCTGATGCGCGGCACCGGCCGTCCGGCGGCGGCCTGAGCCTGCGGCCCGCCCCCGACCGGGGCGGGCGATCACCCACGATGTGAGGCGACCGGCCAGCAGACGCCGGCGCAGGGGAGGAAGTCCGCCATGTACGCGCGTCTCCGCTGGTTCATCATCCTGCTTCTCTTCATCGGCGGCGGGATCAGCTATCTCGACCGGGCGGCGCTGTCGATCGCCGCACCGATGATCGCGCACGATCTCAGCCTCGATCCCGCGCGGCTCGGCATCGTGTTCAGCAGCTTCTTCTTCGGCTACGCGCTGTTCTGCTTCGTCGGCGGCTACGCGTCGGACAAGATCGGTCCGAAGAACGTGTTCTCGATCGCGATGACGGTCTGGTCGGTGTTCTGCGGCCTGACCGCGGTGGCGACCGGCCTCGTCTCCCTGCTGGTGATCCGCGTGATCTTCGGCATGGGCGAGGGTCCGTTCAGCTCGACCGCCAGCAAGCTCGTCAGCAACTGGTTTCCGCGCAATGAACAGGCGAGCGCGGTGGGGCTTGCCAATGCCGGCCAGCCGCTGGGTGCCGCGATGGCCGGGCCGGTGGTCGGCTTCATCGCGGTTGCCGCCGGATGGCGGATCTCCTTCGTCGTGATCGCCGTCGTGGGCCTGATCTGGACGGTCGCCTGGCTGATCTGCGCGACCGACCGCCCGTCGCAACATCGCTGGCTCGACGCGACCGACAAGCAGGCGGCGGCGCAGGTCGTCCCCGATCCGGCCGCCGCGACGGAAACCGCGCTGCCGCTCGGCGCCTATCTGCGGCGTCCGGCGATCCTGGCGACCGCGTTCGCCTTCTTCGGCTACGCGTACATCCTGTATTTCTTCCTGTCCTGGTTCCCGACCTATCTCGCGACGGTGCAGCACCTGAGCATCCAGCGGATGGGTTTCGTGAACGCCATTCCGTGGCTGATCGGCTTCATCGGCCTGGGATCGGGCGGGTTCGTCGCCGACGCGATCTATCGCCGGACGGGCAACGCGTTGTTTGCCCGCAAGCTGATCCTGGTCGGCAGCCTGGCGATCGCGGCGGTCTGCGTGGCGCTGGCCGGGATCGTCACGTCGATCGTGTCCGTGGTGGCGCTGATGGCGGTGTCGGTGTTCTTCATGTACCTGACCGGCAACACCTATTTCGCGATCATCCTGGACACGGTGCCGCCTGCGCGGGTCGGTGGCGTGGGCGGGTTCGTGCACCTGATCGCCAATCTCGCGGGCATCGTGGCGCCGTCGGCCACCGGGTTCCTGATCGAGGGCACCGGCAGCTTCAGCAGCGCCTTCGTGCTGACGGGCGCCATCGCGATCTGCGGCGCCGTGAGCGTGGCGGTGCTGGTGCGCCAGGACCGGCCGGAGAAGCTGCCCGGCGCCGCGCGGGTTCGGCCTGTCTGAACGGCCGCTCTCGTGTCATGGCCGCCATCCGTGACTTCGAACACCCGAGCGTTGAGAAGTCGTGGATGGCCGGCCTGCGCCGGCCATGACACTGGGGCCGCCCTGCAGCGACCATGACACGAAGGCCCGGCGGCGGGCATGACGCCGGCGGCGTGCGGCGGGTTTACGACGCGCCGATCACCTGTTCGGCCGCCTGCGCCCGCCACCCCGCCACCACGGCCAGTTCCCGCTCCGGCACGTCGCGCACCACCTGCAGCGCGCCGGCGTAGATCGCGCCCGCGTTCCCGTCCAGGCTCAGCATCTCGCCCTCGGCCAGCACGCGCTCGCCGATCCGGCAGGTCCGGGTCGCGGGGTCGATCACCAGCGCCGCGCAGCCGACCAGGCACGGCTTGCCAAGCTGGCGCGCCACCACCGCGGCGTGGGCGGTGCGGCTGCCGGCGGCGGTCAGGATGCCGGCCGCCCGCACCATACCGGCGATGTCGCTGGTGGCGGTTTCCGGGCGCACCAGGATGGGCGGCGTGCCCGCTTCGGCCATCGCCTCGGCTGCCACGGCATCCAGCGCGATCGGCCCCACGGCGACGCCCGGCGCGGCGATCACCCCGCTGGCCAGCGCCGGCGGCAGCGGAGCGGCGAAGCGGGTGCGGACCAGCGCCTGCAGATCGAGACCGGCGAGCCGCTCCAGCGCCTCGCCGGGCTGGATCAGCCCCTCCTGCACCATGTCCACCGCGATGCGTAGCGCCGCCAGCGGCGTGCGCTGGGCGCGCCGGGTCTGCAGCAGGAACAGGCGGCCGTCCTGGATGGTGAACTCGAAATCCTGCGCGTCGCGGAACAGCGCCTCGAGCCGCGTCTGCGCCGCGACGAGCTCCGCGTGCGCGACCGGCAGCACCCGGCGCAGCCGGTCGTCATCGGTCAGGGTGCGACGGCCGGCCACCACGTCCTCGCCCTGACCGTTGAAGCAGAAATCGAAATAGAGCCGGCGGTCGCCGGTGGCCGGGTCACGGGTGAAGCCGACCCCGGCGCCCGATCCGCCACCGGCATTGCCGAAGACCATGGTCTGCACGGTGACGGCGGTGCCGCCCAGGTCCGACAGCCCGTTCAGCCGGCGATAGGCCACGGCCTTCGGTGCGTCCCAGGAGGCGAACACGGCCGCCGCGGCCTCGGCCAGTTGCTGCATCGGGTCGGTCGGGAACGGCCGGTCGGCCCCCTCCGCGAACAGGTCCAGCATCCGGTCGGTCAGCGCCCGCAGCGCGCGGTGGTCGAGCGCGCGGTCGGTGTCCACCCCGGCTGCCGCTACGGCCTCGGCCAGGGCCGCCTCGAACGGGGCGGGGTCGAGGCCGGTGACCACCTCGGCGAAGCCCTGCACGAGCCGGCGGTGGCAATCCCAGGCGAGCCGCGGGTTGCCGGTGGCGCGGATCAGCCCGACCACGCTCTCGGGGTTCAGCCCCACGTCCAGCACCGTCTCCAGCATGCCGGGCATGGAGATGGCGGCGCCGGACCGCACCGAGACGAGCAGCGGCCGGCGCGCGGCGCCGAAGCCGAGACCGGTGGCGGCCTCCAGCTGGCGGATCCCGTCCGCCAGCGCCGCGGCGAGCGCGCTGGAGTCGAGCGGCCGCGTGCGGCACCACGCGGTGGACAGGACGAAGGCGGGCGGCACCGGCAAGCCGGCCTCCGCCATGCGCATCAGGTTCCAGGCCTTGTTCCCCACCTGCTCCGGCCCGCCAGCCGGAAGCGGCTGGCCGGGCATGATCAGGATCGGATCGTGCAGCGGGTCAGCCACCGGACGCCTCCATCAGCCGGTCGCGCAGCAGCAGGGCGCCGCGCTTCATCGCGTCCGCCGCTTCCTCGAGGCGGGTGCCGAGCGCGGTGCAGAGATGGAGCTGGCGGAAGTCGACCGAGTCCCGGACCGCGGCGGCGGACAAGGCGCGCTCCGCATCGTCGGCCAGGTGTTCCAGCGCGAGCACCCGGTCGATCGCGACCAGAGCGTCGTCCTGGTCCTCGGGGGCCGGTTCGGCGGCGCCGAGCAGCGCCTTCACCCATTCCTGCGCCGCCTCGACCACGAGCGCGGCGAGCGCCTGGAGCCGGTCGAGCACCGGCGCTGGCAGCCGGGCGGTGAACTGCGCCAGCAGGAACACGGCCTCCTCGAGCTCGTCGGCGGCATCGTCCGCAGCATGCATCAGTGGCACGAACCCGGCATGGTCGGGGCGGCGCCGCACGGCCGCCCGTACCTCGTTGACCAGCCGGTCGGCGTCCCGCTCGTAGTCCGCGGCGCGGGCCTGCTGGCGATCGAGGCCGGCCTCGGCCATGGCGAGCGCGCCGTCACGCGCGAGGCTCGCCAGTTCGAACACCAGCCCCGCATGGTCGGCGGCGAGGCCGATCAGGCGGGTCTGCTCGTTGCTGAAATGGCGGGCGAGTTCGGCGCGGATCCGGTCCCGCAGCAGCGAGACGGAGCGTCGCTGACGCAGGCACCCGGTCGCGCCGGTGAGCACGAAGCGCAGGAATGCCTCGGTCTCCGCCACCCCCAGCACGTCGGAGAGCCGGTCGCCGAAATGCATGGCCGACCCGGCGGCGGCCTCGATCGCCTCGTTCACCAGCTTGGCGCCGCCGAGGGCGAGGAAGCCGCGATGCCCCACCTCCTGTTCGGCTGCCCAGCGCAGGAGGGCGACGCGTGGGCCGCCCGGCAGGAAGGCACGAAGCTGGCGGCGGGCGCGGTTCCAGTCGATCAGGAACACCAGCCTGGCGCCCAGCGTGGTCAGGAAGGCGCGGCAGGCGGTCTCGTCGGCGGCGTCGAGGCGCCCGGTGGCCATGTGGAACGGGGTGCCACCGAGCTGGCCGGACTGGGAGACGGTCCAGGTGACGGGGTGGCCGGAGAGCATGTCCTGGAAGAAGCGCAGCCGTTCCGGATGCACGTCGGTGTAGGTGACGGTGACCGCCAGGCCCTCGATATGCACCACCACGACATGCGCGTCGGTGGTGCCGATGTCGTTCTGCACCACCAGCCGCTGGCCCTGACGGGTGGCGGAGGTGGCGAGGCCGGGATGGTCGAACTTCAGCGGCGCGGTGCGATTGAGCCCGGCCATGAAGGCGGCGACACGCGGCCGGTCCTCGGGCGCGAGGCCATAGGCGGCGGCGCCGTCGATCCGTTCCTCCGCCAGGGTCGCCTGGAGGGCGTTGAGCGCACGGTGCAGGTCCATGACCAGCCGGTGCAGGCTGTCCGCATCCGGCCGTGCTTGGGTGATGGCGGCGAGGGTGGCGGGGTCGAGCGTCTCGTCCTCGGCGGCTGGCAGGGCGGCGAGCAGCGCGTCGAGACGGGGCTGGATGGCGGGGTCGATCACCGCGACCGGGGCGGCCATCAGGCGGAGATCGGCGGCGATCCGGCGCAGCAGCGCGGGGAGGCCGGGGATATGGTAGCGGGCGCCGGTGCGGGAGGTGGCGGCCGGCAGGTCGTCGAGCGCCGGGTCCTGGATGCCGCAGGCCAGCCGTTCCCGCCGCAGCAGGGGCGCGGGCTGCTCCGGCTGGTCGGCGTGGGACGCCGCCATCTGCAGCAGGGTGAACACGTACTTGATGCGGTCATTGGCGGCGAGCGCGGCGTTCACGGCGGCGGGCTGCTGCAGCCCGGCTTCGCCGATCGCGGCCAGGACGTCGGATTTCATGGTCGGCTCCGTCTGCGCATGCCGGAGATCGAAGCCGGGGACGCGGCGGCGTGCCTTGACGTGGGTCAACTGCCTGGGGCCGCCATGGGATTGTCATGCAAAGGGCCGTGCCGGGGGGGCGAGCGTGGGCCGGGGGTCGATGTCTGCGCCGCCCCTCCCCGCCCGACCCGCTACCTTGTCGGGAGAACCGTCTCCAGCGTGCGATGTGCGATATACCCCGACCGCGTCTCCCCGGCGGCGCGGGCCAGAGCGTCGAGGCGGCGCAGCACCCGGCGTGGGAGCGTGATGTTCACCCGCTCGATCGTGTCGTCGAGCAGAGCCGGATCCACGGTGATGACCCCGAACGTCCATCCGGCATAGGCGGGATCGTTGCGCAGCGCGTCCAGGCTGGAGGGAGGCGGCACCGCCTCGCCCGCATCGAGGGCGGCGTCGATCCAGGCGGACGCGGCTTCCTCCGCGGCGGTCATCGCCTCATCCAGCGTGTCCCCGGCCGAGAAACACCCGGGCAGATCCGGCACGACCACACCGAAAGCAGTTGTCTCCGTGCCCGGCTCGATGGCGATCGGGTAGCGCATGCTCAATTTCCTAAAGTCCGGCCTGTTTGCGGATCGCGGCGACGAGCCCCACGCCGAGGTCCTTCTTCGGGTGTGGGACGACCACTCGTCCGGGCCGTGTGGGGTGCCTGAACACGTGGTGCGATCCACGAATCCGATCGAGCACCCATCCCGCGGCTTCCAACTCACGAATGAGGGCCGCGCCCTTCATCGTGCGCATCATACACACTCAGAGCAGACATGCAAACGTCCGCGGCGGTTTGGCACCGGCCGGACCGGCGGATGATGCCGAATGGATGACACCGGGGTCCGGACTCTCTATCTGTCCCCCGACGCGGCCCGCCCGGCCCGACCTCCAACGCAGTCAGGTCATGACCGACACTCCGATCGACCACATCCGCAACTTCTCGATCATCGCGCATATCGACCATGGGAAGTCGACCCTGGCCGATCGGCTGATCCAGTACACCGGCGCCCTCTCGGACCGGGAGATGACCAACCAGGTCCTGGACAACATGGAGCTGGAGCGGGAGCGCGGCATCACCATCAAGGCGCAGACCGTCCGGCTGACCTACAAGGCCAAGAACGGGCAGGTCTATGAGCTGAACCTGATGGACACGCCCGGCCATGTCGACTTCGCCTATGAGGTGAGCCGCAGCCTGGCCGCCTGCGAGGGCTCCCTGCTGGTGGTCGACGCCTCCCAGGGCGTGGAGGCGCAGACGCTCGCCAACGTCTACCAGGCGATCGACGCGAACCACGAGATCGTGCCGGTGCTGAACAAGATCGACCTGCCGGCCGCCGAACCGGAGCGGGTGAAGCAGCAGATCGAGGACGTGATCGGGCTCGACGCCTCGGACGCGGTGGAGATCAGCGCCAAGACCGGGCTCAACATCGAGGGGGTGCTGGAGGCGCTGGTGACCCGGCTGCCGCCGCCGAAAGGCGATGCCGCGGGGCCGCTCAAGGCGCTGCTGGTGGATAGCTGGTACGACCAGTACCTGGGCGTGGTGATCCTGGTCCGCGTGAAGGATGGGCGGCTCAAGCGGGGCATGAAGGTCCGCATGATGTCGACCGGCGCCGTGCACACGGTGGAGCAGGTGGGCGTGTTCAGCCCGAAGATGATCCCGGTCGATGACCTGGGGCCGGGCGAGATGGGCTACATCACCGCCGCCATCAAGACGGTCGCCGATTGCAACGTCGGCGACACGATCACCGACGACCGCACGCCGGCCGCCGACCCCCTGCCGGGGTTCAAGCCGTCGATCCCGGTGGTGTGGTGCGGGCTCTATCCCGTCGACGCCGACGATTTCGAGAAGCTGCGGGAGAGCCTGGGCAAGCTGCGGCTGAACGACGCGAGCTTCCATTACGAGCCGGAGACCTCGGCGGCGCTGGGATTCGGGTTCCGCTGCGGCTTCCTCGGGCTGCTGCACCTGGAGATCATCCAGGAGCGGCTGTCGCGTGAGTTCGACCTGGACCTGATCGCGACCGCGCCCTCGGTCGTGTACCACGTGTTCAAGACGAACGGCGACATGATCGAGCTGCACAACCCGGTCGACATGCCGGACGGGTCGGTGATCGAGCGGATCGAGGAGCCCTGGATCCGCGCCACCATCATGGTGCCGGACGAGTATCTGGGCGCGGTGCTGTCGCTGTGCACGGAGCGGCGTGGCCAGCAGGTGGACCTGACCTATGTCGGCAACCGCGCGATGGTCGTCTACCGCATCCCGCTGAACGAGGTGGTGTTCGACTTCTACGACCGGCTGAAGTCGTGCTCCCGCGGGTATGCGAGTTTCGACTACCAGATGGACGGGTATGCCGAGAGCGACCTCGTGCGCATCTCCATCCTGGTCAATGCCGACCCGGTGGACGCCCTGTCCTTCATCGCCCACCGTTCGGCCGCCGAGGCGCGGGGGCGGGCGATCTGTGCGCGGCTGAAGGACCTGATCCCGAAGCAGTTGTTCAAGATCGCGATCCAGGCGGCGATCGGCTCGCGGGTGATCGCGCGGGAGACGATCAGCGCGCTGTCGAAGGACGTGACGGCGAAGTGCTACGGCGGCGACATCTCGCGCAAGCGGAAGCTGCTGGAGAAGCAGAAGGAGGGCAAGAAGCGGATGCGCCAGTTCGGCAAGGTGGAGATTCCGCAGTCGGCCTTCCTGGCGGCATTGAAGATGGATGCCTGAAATCGGGGTTTTCCGGGGACGCGGGGTCTGCTATGTCCGCGCCCTCCGGCGCTGGAGAGATGGCCGAGCGGCTTAAGGCGCACGCTTGGAAAGCGTGTGTACGTGCAAGCGTACCGTGGGTTCGAATCCCACTCTCTCCGCCACGATAGCGTAACAGCTTGAAATCGCAGATCAGAACGCGCTATCAGGGACTTAGCGACACCCCTCTTGTCCAAACAGGGTGTCCAAATGGTCCTCGCAATGGCCCGCCCGGTCCGCCTCCCCAATAGCCGTCATCCCTACGCCCGCAAGGTCGTCCCAGCGCCCCTCCGCGCGATCCTAGGGCGCACTGAGTTCAAGCGTCCCCTTCACGGCAGCACCTCGGCCGAGATCAAGCGGCTGCACGCCGAAGCGCTGGCGGAGTGGGAGACCCTGATCGAGTCGGCGCGGGCCAAGCTGGCCGGCAAGCGGCAGAGCATGACGGCACGCCAGATCGAGGCGCTGTGCGGCGAGTGGTATCGGGCTGAACTAGCTGAACACGAGGATGACCCCGCTAGCTCAGAAGCCTGGCAGGGTGTCGTTGATGCGCTTCTGGACCGCGCTGAGCCACCCGCGGATGAGTATCGGGCGACCGCTGAGGACCTTACGGAGGCAGAGGGCCTCTGGATGTCCCAGGGAGTCGCCGTAGACGACGACACGGTCAAACGCACGGCTCGCCGCCTCTGGCAGGCGAAGATACAGGCCGCCAAGACCCTCGGGCGCCGCGCTGCCGGGGACTGGAGACCTGATGAGAACCTTGCCCGTTTCCCGTCGCCAGAGGAGATCGCTGCGGCGCCGTCGAGCAAGTCTCGACGGACAACCGGGCCCAAGCCCCTGCCCTTCTCCGAACTGATCCAGGCGCGTGCGCTGGAGGACCGGCCGCCGGAGAAATCGCGGGAGAAGTGGGAGGCGGCAGCCCGCAGCTTCGCCTCTGTCGCCGGACATGATGACGCGCGCCGCATCACGGTAGACGAAGTCCGCGACTGGAAGCAGCGGAGAGCCGCAGAGGGGCGGTCGCAGAAGACGATTGCGGACGGCATCGCCACGCTGCGCGCGCTTCTGAACTGGGGCGCCAGGAACGGGCTCCTGCCGAAGGACAACCCGTTCTCCGGGACGGCACCGAAGCTCAAAAAGCACGGTCAGGCGCCCCGAGATGGCTACACCGATGAACAGGCGCGAACCCTGCTCGCCGCAGCGCGGAACGAGGTTGGCTGGAAGCGGTGGTTGCCGTGGGTCCTGGCGTTCACCGGGGCCCGTATCGAGGAGGTCGCGGAGTTGCGCCGCCGCGACGTTCGGCAGGAAGGCGGGGTTTGGATACTCGACATCGTCCCGACCGCTACGAGAGCGGGCAAAACAGCCCAGGCACAGCGCATGGTCCCTATCCACCCTGCACTCGTGGCGGAGGGCTTCCTCGACTACGCCGCATCCTTGCCGGCAGATGGACCGTTGTGGCCCGATCTCCGTCCGGGCCGCTACGGCTCGCGGGGCAGCACGGCCACAAAGGCGCATTCGCGCTGGGTCCGCGGCGTGGTGGGGATCATCGATCGGCGGCTCGCCCCGGCGCACTCCTGGCGGCACCGCATGGAAGACCAACTGAGGATCGCCAGGGTAGGCCCCGAGGCGCATGACGCGATAACGGGCCACGACAACCCAAGGAATGCAGGCGCGGGATACGGGCGGGGCTTCCGAGGTATGCCCGACGAGTTGCTGAAGGAATTGCGCCGGGTGCCCTCGCCTCTCCCGCCGATCGGGCCCCAGCAGGGGCCAGTTGCTCCCGCAGCGAAGGGCGCCTGGGCCAAGCATCGGAAGCGCCGTAGAAGGCCCTCCAGGCGCGATCATGCTCACTCTGATCCCGTGGCGCCCGGCGACTCGCGCCCTTCCTAGGGGCCGTCGGGGTCCGGATGGCAGTGGGGCTGTATATCGTAGCAATGAAAAACGGCAGGCCCAGCGATAACGCCAGGTCCTGCCTTGGTGCGTCAGTGAATCGTCTGCTCCGCCAAGCCTTCGAGCCTCCTGCGCGTAACCTCCCTGCGCGTGGTGACCTCCAGGTTTCCGCGGCGAAGGTCGAGCCGGTCTCCGTTGCGGTAGGTGACGACGGCCTTGGGAGGAGCCTTTGTGATGATCCGCGAAAGGAGGGCGGTCGGGGCCGGGCCAGACTGCTTCGCCTGACTCGCGGGTGCGCGGCGGCCGGAGCCGACGTAGACGCTGCCCTTGCTGGATGCGTAGCAAATCCAGTGGACGCCCCAGCGGCGCGAGATCGATCTCCAGTCTTTCGCGTCGAGGATCATCGAGCGCCCGGCTGCGCCTTTACCGAACAGTTCCACCCGGACCACCGCCTCGCCGTCGATGGTGTCATGCACCACCGCGGGATCATGGTCGGGGTCACGGCGGCGATGCGGTGCGCGCGGCTTGGACGGTCGGGACTGCGGAAGCGAGGGAAGCGTGGATGTCGTGGGTCCCATGTGCGGCTCTCCAAATAATGAAGAACCCCGCTCGGGATCGCTCCCGGCGGGGTCATGGTGGGTTCGTAGGATTATCGTTGAGGTGGATCGGCGGTTGGACGCGGCAGACGCTCAGACGCCCTTCATCAGCGGCCCGGTGAGGACCATCGTGGCCCTCGCGCGGCGCCGGACGGCGGTCTCGCTGTTTCCCTTGATACTCGCTAGGTAGGCCGCGGCGATCGCTCGCTTGCCCTCGGCCGTCGGCTCCGCGGCTACCTGTCGGACTACGGTCGCCAAGGGATGATCCCCCTGCCGTTCGGCCTGGTCTGCCAGCGCCTCCGCAGCGGCCTTCCGGTCCTCTCGGGCCGCGTGCCACCTCTCAGCGTCCCTAATGGGTCCGCGAGAGGAGGTCGGGACGTCAGGCGGAGAAGATAGACCCGCGTCGAGCCGGTCTCCTTGGCCCGTCCGCTGTGCCGTCGCAGCGGCGATGCGGTTGAGCAGTTCGGGGACCATTACTGGACCACGGTGGGCACGTAGCGCGTCCGCATGATCCTGGCGGAGTTCCCCAGCGGCCACGAGGTCCGAGAGGGCGCCGTGAACGTCAGCAGGTTTGGCGGCCACACCAGCCCGCATGAGGCCGCTGAGGACGTAGGCGAGCCAGCCCGTGGGTAGCTGGGCCGCTGGCGAACTCGAGCCGTCAGGAGGCGACATGGCGGGATCGGAAGGCACTCCAGCAGACACCCGAGAGGCACCCGCAGACGGCTCATCAATCGGCGTCCGCCCATCCGCTGCCAGAGGCACGCCCACCGGCACCGGGTCGCGAAGCGGAAGACCTACTGCTGCCCGGTCCGCTGCGTTCGCACCCTCTCCAGCCAGCCGGCGCACCGTAGCGGCCCGCCGCGCGGCCTGGGCAACCGCCGCAGCGACGGCAGTGTCGTTCCCCCCTGCGTCTTCGGAAGGCGCCAGAGCCTCGCCAGCAAGTGCCGCAGCGGCGTTCCTGGCGTCACGATCGACCCGACGCTGGGCGACGGCCTCGGGTGTCATGCCCGCAGCCTGACGGGCCAGTTCGATCGCTGCGCTGCGCTGGGCTGCCGCCCGGATCGCTGCGAGACCTACTGGAGGGTCTCCGGGCTTCCACGGGGTGGCCGCAGGGTCTTCCCCCTCCGGCTGACCAGCAGCATCCCGGCCAGCCTGCAAGGCGCGGTCGATTGCGTTCCGCTCCACCAAGCGCCCGGCCTGCTCGCTCAGCGCGAGACCGCGGGCTTGCTCCGGGGTAGGACCGGGCGGTGCCGCTGGGGTGTCCAGAGGAAGCCCGAGGGAGAGGTTGAGCCGGGCCTGCGGGTCGTTCAGCGTGGCAATGAGCCGCGCAGACGCCACCGCGGGATCGTCACCGGGACTGAGCCCTGCGCGGCGCACCACCGCAGCGGCGGCAGGACCACGGAGCGCGATGTCAGGTGCGTTCAAGCCCAACGCCTGGTCGGCAGCACGGCCCACCAAGCCGCCCACGTTGTTGACCTTCCGGCCTCCAAGCAGTGCGCCCGCGGCCCCGGCAAGGGCCTCAGGCATGCCCAGGCCGTGCGTTCCGCCCGCAGCGATCAGGCCCGCCGCAGTGGTGATAGCCGAGAGGCGCTGGCCGAGTTGTTCGAGAGGCCCTGTGGTGCCCCGGGACTGCACCGTGGTCGCGAGGGTCCGGAGGTCTCGCAGGGTCGCCCCGAACGGCTCTGCAATGGCCGCCGGCAAGTCCAGGTCTTCCAGCGCGACAGTCGGTGCCTGGCCTTCCCTAGCCTGCCGGACAGCCGGGAGGACGACTTGGCGATACTCTTCCGGGGTGACGGCTCCGCTGTCCTTCAGACCCCGTGCGATCTCCCCGACGTTGGCCGTGAGTTGCTGGTGGAGACCGCCAAGCACGTCCCCGTCGGGCAGAGAACGCCCTGTAGTCGCCTCGGCCTGCTGGCGATAGCGGGCCGCAGCGTCCAGAACGCGAGTGATCGACTGCGCCTCGGCAACGTCGGGCGTCGGTAGCATCGCACCAGCGACGCGCTTGGCGCCGGCCTGGGTGATCTCACCGGCAACAGGGATCGCAGACTGGCCGAACCGGGCCACCGCGCCCTGAGCCCCGGCAGCGGCTGCCTCGGCCGGATCGATGGCGAGCCCCCTAGCGGTCCCGAGTGTGTTCCCGGCCTGCTGGACTGCATCCGCCCCGGCAGCACCGATGCCTTCGGCCGCCGCGGCAGCAACCGGACGGAGGATCGATGGGGCGGCTTCGATGGCCGTTCCGATGCCTGGAACGCGACCGATCCCCGCCGCGGTCAGGGCAGAGGTGGCTAGCGTCGTGAGCGCCGCTCCCGACAAGTCTCCGGCGGTCGGGGTCGGATGGTCGTTGTTCGCTGCCCGGCTCTCCGCGGTCTCGCCGAACGTGCGACCGCCGTTGTAGGCCGCCACCCCAGCGACACCCCCGGCAGGGCCGCCTACGGCAGAGCCGAGCGTCCCCGCGGCGATGTTCCCGATGAGGTCCGGAGCGGCTTCCACTGCTGCCCTTGGGAGGTTGGAGGCGATGGACCGCCAGTCGCCACGGCGGAACCCTTCGACCACCTTCGGACCCGCTGGGTCGTAGCCTTGCGGTTGGCCCACCGCCCCCGCGATGGACCGGCCTGCGTCGGACAAGCCCGGCATGCCAGCAGCGTCCCCGATAACGCGAGCCGTCGAGCCGAAGCCCGCAGCGGCGTTGTGCAGCCCGGACATGAGGGCGGAGCCGTAGGACGTATCTGGCGGCGGGCCAGCAAGGTCGGCGGCGAAGTCGGCGCGAGCCCGCTGCGCCACGTCGTGCAGTTCGGCGTCGGATAGGCCACCGGGGACCTCGATGGTTCGGGTCTGTGAGCCATCAGGGGATAGGACCTCTAGCCGGACCGGGCTCCCCTGACCGGGGTCGAATTGCGTCGCCTCCATCACGCCATCCCTCCCAGACCGAAGCGCGTCAGGAGCCGCCGGGCGTGGACCTGGTCGAGAACCACCAAGGCAAGCTGGAGAGCCACTTCAGGGCTCAACGGCTCGCCGGGTGTGCCGAAGCCCTCGGCAACTCGGGCAATGGTCTGCCTCTCCAGTGGCGTCAGGCGGAGGTTGATCTCGGCTGGGATGCTGCGGGCGTCAGCCATGGGAAGCCGCCTGGGCACCACCGCGGGCGGCAAGGGCGAGGGCGTAACGCACAGCGTCCGCCTTGTTCGGAACGGTTCCACGTGCGTCGAGCAGCGTGCGAGCGATCGTCGCGAGGTTAGCGAGGTCGGCGGCGCTTGCCAGGATGACAAGCCGCGTCAGGGGTTCGGCCATGTGGGGTTCTCCTATGGAGACAGGCCGGCGCGAGATCGATTTGGGGCTGCCGCCTGTCATAGGAGGCGTTTTTCATGCACACCCTGGTCAGGCGGCACATCGAGCACATCTGGCCGCCCCGACGGGCTGCGGGCGGGCTGACCGCATGTGTGCCCGCGCGAGTCGCAGGAACGCCGTAGGCGGCAGCTTGACGGGTCTGGCAGGCGGTGTAGCGGGGCGACCCTGGAGGGCCTGTAGGACGCTGTGAGAGGCCTAGCGTGGTCGCGCTCAGCGACGGTCTGGCGTGGTGTGCGGGGCAAGGTCGGGCCGCTTCAGGATGACAAAGCCGGACCGCCGCAGATGTCGGATCAGCCTCGCGGCGACGATCCGGGCCATCGCCTCGTCGGCATCGCGGACCCTGGCCCTTCCCTCGTATCGGAGCGCGAAGGCGATGGTCTGGGCGATCTCGTCGTCAGTGGCTTCTCGCATGGTCTGAGCCTACCGGTCGGACGAGAACACATCAAGAACACGACGGCCGCCTGGACCACCTTCAAGACCCCTGCCGACCTCGGCGCGATGGACGTGCGGGTCGTGCAGATCGACGGGAACCCCTGGTTCGTCGCAGCGGATGTCTGCCGGGCGCTGGGACTTCCGTTTGGCTACGGCCAGGGATCGACCTCGCGCTACCTTCAGGGCATCGCCGCCGACGAGCGGCGCACTGTGACCCGCGCATCAGGGTCGGAATTTTCGCCCCTGTTCGCCGGATCGAAGGCCAGCCAGATCAACCTGATTTCCGAGAGCGGCCTATATAGGCTGATCCTCCGCGCCCACACATCGAACCCCGACGCCAGCCGCTTCCAGACCTGGGTTACCCGTGACGTCCTCCCGACGATCCGGAAGACCGGGTCCTACGTGATGGGCGAGGAGAAGCTGGACGACCCCAACCTGACCCTGTCGGACCTGGCTTGCAGACCTTCAAGACCCCCGACTACCTGGGGTCCTGGGACGTGCGCGTGATCGACCAGGACGGAGAACCCTGGTTCGTGCTCGCGGATGTCTGCCGGGTGCTGGAGATCGGCAACCCGTCCGACGCAGCGCGCAGGCTGGATGAGGATGAGAAAGCTGCCCTCGACATTATCGATACCAGCTCAAATGGCGTCCGGCAGTCGCGGCTTCTAACCGGCATCTCCGAGCCCGGCCTCTACTCCGTCATCCTGACCTCCAGGACCCTCCGGGCCGCCCCGTTCAAACGCTGGGTGACCCACGAAGTCCTCCCCTCGATCCGCCGCCACGGCATCTACGTTTCCGGCCAGGAGAAGGTCCGGACGGGCGAGATGACCCTTGCGGAACTCGGGCCGTCCTACTCGCCTGAGTCGGCCTGCCGACGAGTCTCGGCTTCGACAAGTAGTCGCTCCGCAAGGATGCGCACCTCCTCGGCAAGCCCAAGAGCGGCCTCGCAATCCATCCGGGCCTGTTCGGCGACTTTGCGGACTTCCTCGTAGTAGTCGCGTTGGGCTTCAGCTGCGCTTTTCGCGCTCTCCTCACGTGCTCGATCCGGCATATCTCACCCTGCCACTCTGCCCAGGCGGCTATATGGGGCGCCTGTTTGGCAACACGAATGCCGGTTCGCGCCCTGGCTGCACAGTCCGGTTCTTTACCGGAGTGTGGCGCGGCGGCTGGGGCGGACGAGAAGGACGTCGCCATTACCGACACCCCCGCCTAGCGACATCACTACTCGACCGGGATGGGGGCTGACGTCATTGTCGCTTACGTCAGCGTCGCCATGGCATCTATGTGGCCGGCCAGGAGAAGGTCACTCGCGTCTCGATCGGAACAGACAACTATCTTCAGCGTTCTGCGAGAACGCCCAGGCGCGTCCGATAAAGCTCCATAGCGGGGAGGGTAACCATTATGCCCTATCGCATTTTCCTTCTCGGCAAGGATGGACACCCCATTCGCACCTACGAGGAGGAGCACCCAACCGATGCGAGTGCCCTCGCAGCGGCGCGCGCGCACCTGGGACGATTCCAGACCGTCGAAGTCTGGGACGGGGAACGGCTAGTGGGATGCCGGTATTCGCCATGCGATGGCGTTAGCGGACGGTGATCGGACGTTGGTCTGCCATGTGACCGGCCAGGGGAGGTTCGGCACGGGCTTCGGCCGGTCCGTCTATCCCCGCGGCCGACGAAGTGTGTGACTTCTTCAATACACCCACGATCCTTCGCTATGCCACCAGGCGCAGCCCCATCTCCCTGCCTTGGAGACATTGCATCAATCCCGAGTGGTCATCGGCCACGCTTGCACCGCCTCGGCGAAAGCCTCTCTCATGGCAACCTCGGCGCGGTCCGCGGAACTCGCAGGGACGATGAGCGAGTCATGGACGGGAAGGGCAAGGACGCCCTCTCGCCGTAGGACCTTCATGGCAGCCGTGACTGCCTCCGCTTCGAGTGCCATGAGGCGATACGTCAGCAGCCGTCGTGGGTCCCCGAGGTCGCGCAGATGCTCCACGACGCGCCACGGCTCCGCCAGGAACGGATACCGGGCCAAGACCACCCCGGCCACCATCGATGCCGGCACATCGCGGACGTGATCTTCGGCGCTCCGAGGCCACCGCCGGACCGGGGAGCCCTTGCCCAGCGTCGCAGTGATCCACGCCTTGAGCACCTCCCGCTGTCCCTCCAGTCCGGGGACGCTGTAGGGGTCCCCCTCAGGCATCGGGAGGCCGAGCAGTCCGTGCATGATGGTGAGGTGGCTGGCCCGCACGTCGATCTCAGCGACCGCGTCACCGTTAATCGTGATGCCAAGCCGTTGGGCCTCGCTGAGTTGCTGATAGACGCCGTCGCTCCCCGCGGCGTGCCAGCGACCATACAGGCGATGGTCACCGTGGAAGACCCTGCGGAACCGCGGAGGGAGGCACCCGCGGATGTCATGCTCCGCGACGAAGGCGTTGAAGTCCTCGACCTCGGCTGCCAGGCGGTGCCAGGGCTCGCCTTGAGGAACCGGCAAATCCCGGGCGCGGACGCCTCGCCGCTCCCACTCAGCCACAGGCAACGGACGCAGCACGAGCGGGGCAGCAACAGTAGGTGGGACGGTCGGGAACTCGGGCCGAAAGTCCTCGCGGATCGTCGCTGGGGTCACGCCGTGCCGCTCCGCCATGCCGACCAGGGCGGCAGTCGGCCGAAGCCTGCGAGCATATCCGTGCTGGCTCGCACCATCACCCCAGTCAATCTGGAACCGAATGCCGGATGCGTGGGCGAGTAAGCCTAGCGCGACCATCCCGTCCACCGCCGCGACGAACTGACGGAACCCAACTGGACCACCGGAGAACGCGCTCCGATCGACCGACCGATAGACAGCCCTGGCAGGAGTTCGACGCCAGGCAATCAGGACGCCACCCACCACTGCGCCAACTGCTTTCCTCAACGCGCGGAGGCCAGCCGGCCCACGAGTTCCCGTGCCTTTGCGGTTCGGCGCCTCCCAGGCCGCTACGGCGGCGCAGAGTTCGTCCACGAGCGCCACCGCACCTAGCGTGACAGGCACGGACACCAGCGAAAGCTGTTCGGCGCGTTGGAGATCAGCCCCGCTCCACTCCGCGCCAGGCGACCGGGCCGGGGCCCACCGAACTTCGTTCTGCGTTACCCCTGTGGTCCCCTCCGATGCGGAAGGGACCTCCAGAGAGGTCAATGTGGACATACCGATCCTCCCTAGGGTGAGTCGTTGTAGTGGATAACCATAGCCAGCTAGCCCTATGGCAGTGCCGCGATACGCAGCGCCAATCCAAGGGCCTCCAGGCGGCCAAGGCGATAGCCGCTGCGACGTGCCGCGGCGACGATCTTTGAGACCATCCCGAGTTGTCGGGTGTTGAGTGGAACAGCGGATATCAGCGTCACAGGACGGTCCTGGCGACCGCTGGCAGTCTCCCTGAGGGGCTGCCCGATCGTCCCCGCCGGATCATCCGCCAACCTCGCCAGGGCCCGCTCCAGGGCTGTCGCTACGACCTCCTGCCGGTCCCTCTGTGTAGTCGGCGCAGGCCTCCCGAGGCCCTCCGCGATCCTGACCAGCAAGGCCACGTGGTAGGCTGAGATGCGCACCAGCGTGGGCGCTTCACGCCTGGTGTGTGGAGCGGCGATCACCCTGCTCCTGGGAGCGCAGTCCTGACCGCTCGTCGAGCCATCCGTGATGCCCTCTGGAAGCCGGCCAGAGGCCGCTACAGGCGCCTCTATGCGGCTCCGGTAGGCTGTCCCTTCCACGGCTTCGGGAGTCGCCAGGAAGGCCCTGAGAGCCGCTGTGACGATGCTTGCGGTGGTCACTTGGCGATGTCGTCCGGCGTCGCTGAGCGCCTTCCTGATACGCCGGACCTCGATCCGATCGGCTGGGGTCAGGACTATTGGGGCGGGAGCACCTGGGGGCCGAGTATCCGGCGAAGGTGGGCAGGCAACGCGGCGGGCGTTGTCGGGTAAGCCCGAGGTGGACCCTGAGGGCCTGAAGGTTGCCCCAAGGGTGGCGGGCAGCGACGGCAGGGTGCGACGGTGCATTTCGGTCACTCGATCGTGCCGTTGACGTTACGGGATTGGGCGGGATATCGGGCAGACCCCCGCCGGAGTTCGCCGCGATGCCTGAGGTTCGTTTGAGTGGCTCGGCGATGCCGGCGCGTGTCCGCCCGACCCTGGCAGCGTCTTGTCGTCGCGGCGCCGGGTTGTGGATACGCAAGCTGCGGCTCCGGAAGGGATACACACAGGCCGAGGTCGAAGCCCGGGCGGCGATGGCTCAGGGCAGCATTTCCAGGATCGAGAGCGGCCAAGCATCGATCCCCCCGGAGCGTTACGAGGTCCTGGCGATCGTCTTGGGGGTGGACGATGAGGAGTTCGGCCTCGCCATGGTCCGTTGGTCGAACCCTTGGCTGGCCCTGATGGCCTTCTCGCAGCGGCTCCCGAGCATTGAGGTCGAGAGGATGAAACGGGAACTGGCGAGAGCGGCGAAGGCACGTAGGCCAAGGCGGCGCAGGACAGGCCGTCCGGTGCGGCCCTGAAGCGCGAGATTTCCTTTCTCGAAGAAATATGACAATAGTCATATAACTCCGACCAACCTTCCCGCATCCCGTCATCCCGGACGATCCCCATTGCGCGGAACGTCTGAGCCCCGCGCCCTAGGTTCTGGACAGGGTCGACCTATCCGGGCAGCCGATCCCAAGCGACCTCGCCGTATCGAAGCTGGGCTTGCCGGAGGGCCTCAAGGGCCTCCTCCACGTTGCCAAAGCGGCCACGTTCCCATCCCTCATAGTCTTGCAGCACCACCGCGCCCTCTGCCGGGACGATCATCGCGACTGCGCCAAAATCGAGCGGCAACGCAGTGTGACCCACGGCGACCATCTCGGTTGCTTCGTCGGTCGCGAAAATCGCGCCTTCCTGAGTGTCCGGGCCGGCGGTCATGACGAAGAAATCCATATCGCGCCGTGTCGTTTGAGCGGAGATCGCGGCGCGATCGGTCGGCGTGAATGTGAATGCGGTCATTGTGGGTTCTCCTCGGGGGACCAAGAGTGATCTCTGGGCGCCACGAAGCATAACCACACGGCCTCACGAGGACACAAGCAGGATATTCAGGCAAATATTTTGGTTATTACATCAGTATGCGTAGTGATGGAGTTTGGTAGCTTTCAGAGACTTGCGCCCTCTACTCGCCACCAAGCGCACCTTTTGGCAGTCGCATCCCGATTTCTTGCCGGGCGGATCGCTGGGTAGTGTCGCCTTTATGCAACAGGTGCTTGGGCCTCCCCCGAGGAACGCAGCAGGATCGCCCTGACCCCCGCGGCGGTCCAAGCGCCATCCCGCGGGGTCTGTATGCCCTGCCTCTGGAGTTCCGCAGCGATCTCCCGCAGAGACAGCCCTTGCTCGCGCATCCTCCCGATCAGCGGTCCCAGCGCCCCCGCTCTGGAGGCTGCCGCTTCCTGCCGTGCCGCAGTGGCCTGCCGGTGGTCTGCCTTGGGGCCCCCGCGGTAGCCGCCCAGCTTCACGCCGCGCCTACGCGCCTCCGCCAAGGCATCCTTGGTCCGCTGCCCGATCAGGCCCGCCTCCAACTCGGCCACGGCTGCCATCTGGGTCACCATGAACTTGCCCACTGGACCTGGGGGAAGCCGCGGTAGGTCGCAGAAGATCACGCCGCCCTCTCCGGAGCCCTCGACCACGGATAGGAGGAACCGCGCATTGCGTGCCAGGCGGTCCAGCTTGGCGACAACGAGCGTGGCGCCCGTAAGCCGGCACTGGTTGAGGGCCGCAGCGAGTTGGGGCCGCTCGTTCGCCCGGCCGCTCTCGACCTCAACGAACTCGCCTAGTAGGCGCCAGGAGCCCCCGTTGAGGAAGCGCGAGACCGCTTCGCGCTGAGCTTCCAGCCCGAGGCCGCTGCGGCCCTGGCGATCGGTCGACACGCGGAGGTAGGAGACGAACTTGCCATCCATGTTGCTTCACCGTCATCGAGCGTTGTCGGTGAATATACGGAGGCGGATTGATCCACAGGCATGCCAATAGGGAATCGCCGGGATTCCGCGGACGCATGACGACCACTCAACCGCGGTCGATCTCCTTCCTGTCCTGGACTTCGCAGGGGCCTTGCTCCGCCTCCGTCTGAGCCTGTCGATCGAGCCGGTCTGCCTCGGCCTCCAGCGCATCCTTGAGCGTCCGGTTGGACGTCATCGACATCATGCGGCGGTATCTGGCGGCGCGGCTCTTGAGTTCGTCTCGGGTCGGCACGGCACGGCGTCCTGGTTATCCCCGATAGACGCAACGCTACCCCCGCCATCGGGTGCCAACGGGGCGGTAAGGGTGGGGCCTGGCCGTTGCTGAGAGGGCACAGGAGGGCCCGCATGTTGGTCGCGTCGATCTCGCGCAGTCGCAGCGCCGGTCTCGCGCCGGTCTCGCGCCGGATCGCGAGGGGGCCCCTGCGGAACTTGGAGGGGGCGGGGGTTCTGTCAGATCGCTTTCGAGTTCCTTCGGCTTGTTGGCTGTTGTTGTTCCTCCCACGGCTTGGCGTTGGTGGAGGGACCCGCCCGGAATTTCGAGGGGTGGGGGGCCTTCCAGGGATTGCCGTGAGGCCGGGGCGCCGGTCGTGATGGGACTCCGCGGGTCCTGGGCGGGGCGCGCACCTCCATCGACCCGACCTCGACATGAGGTTAGCTTCGGACCATGCCACACGATGCCCTTGCCACCGCGAACAAGCTCCTCGACCTAGCGGATGCGCGGGACCTCCAGATCACACACATGGGCCTCCACAAGGTCCTATACTTCGCGCACGGGTGGCACTTGGCGGCCCACGGCGGCCCTCTGATCGACCAGCCGTTTGCTGCCTGGAAGCACGGCCCGGTGCTGCGGCCGGTCTGGGAGGCATTCAAGGCGGCCCAGCGCGCGCCCATACGGTCCCGGGGCAAGAAATTCGACCCGGTCAACCGTGTTTGGTCGCCGGCGAGAGAGCCGTTTTCCGCCGAGGACGAGCGGCTTTTAGGCGCCGTTCTCGCCGGCTACGGGCACCTCGATGCGATCGCGTTGTCTCGGATGACCCATCGGAGCGGCGGCGCGTGGGACCGTGTCTGGAATGCTCCTGCGGGGCGCATCAACGTTGGCATGACAATCCCAGACGCACTCATCCTGGAGGACTTCCGCACCGTACCGTCGATGGGGGTCGCCGGCCGTTCGTGATGTTTGTGGCGACTCGATGCGCCATGGTAAAAGTGCTGGATGACAATGCCTGCGTTGCCGCCCGCCCATGAGTGCGTGCGCCTGATCCGCCCGACCAGACCGGCCACCGCGAGTGCCATGAAGGATCACCTGACGTTCGTCGGGGCGCCTCCATCGTGGGGCTACAACGCGGCGCGCGCGCTGTCCGGCGCCGCTTTCGGGCACAAGGTGCCCCTCTCGGCCCTACGGCACGCTGTAGCCGCACGGGCCAGGAAGGCCGGAGAAGGCCCAAATTGGGCCGTCATTGAAATGACCTGGGGACTGGGGCACGATCGCCAGGTCGCTTGCTACGATCCACCTCCGACCCAGGTGCTTGCTATACGCCGGGACCTTGCGATCAAGGCGCGCGCCGACTTCTACTTCGTAGAGAATGGGCGCCCAGTCCTCGCGATCATTCAGCCCCGCCGCAGCTACAATCCATCCGACTGGGCTCTGGCACTGTGGGCCGCTCTACTCCGGCGGACACTGGTGGATGGACACTTCGCCGGAGCGTCTCTGGAGATATTCGACTTCAGTGACCAGGGTGGTAAGACACGGGTCGCGCGCTCATTGACGACGATGAACCTGCCCGGGATCACCGATACCGAAGTCGACGCCTCGCTCCAGTTGCTCGCAGACGCATACGACGACGTCGCGCGGATGGGGATCGATTGGGAAGCAATTCGGGAAGCGCGCAGAGCGCGCGCCGCTAAATGGGCACCCTCAACGGATCACGGCCGTCCTGGGCAATCAGATATGTTTGGCGGCTAGTCCGGTTCGTCCAGAGGGCTTGTCCAAAGGCGGCCCGAGTGCCATGGATAGCACGCTGAAAATGCTTGCATAACCTGTCTCGTCGCTCAGTCCCACTCTCTCCGCCAACCCAAGGTCCCATCATGACTGATACCTCCGACCCTATGCCCTGACCTGTCTGAGCCACGGGTGGTCGCAAAGAGAGCGTCGCCGTTCGGGGGTGAGCTATCCGTAGGCGGCACAAGCGGCATCCAGGACGGCGGCATCATCGGTGTGCAGCCGGTGCACGAGCTGCCGCTCGCGTAGGTAGAGCCAGACCCATTCCACCGGGTTCAGCTCCGGCGAGCAGGGCGGCCGCCGCAGCAGCGAGACGTTCTCCGGCACGGTAAGCTCGAGGCTGGTGTGCCGGCCAGCCCCGTCGCAGGACCGGCCTTCGCAGCGCTGACCGTCTCCGCCATGGGCCTACGCTCCGGACGCTGCTGAGAGTTCGGCCCTGGCATAGGCGGGTTCCGATCTGCGCGAGCCCGCCATGCCCCGCTGCGCGGCCACGTCGAGCATCAGGAACGCCGTGACCGCCATGACCCCGACCAGCGTCATCTGGTTCCAGATGAAGCTCGGCGACGGTATGGCGACGAGGAAGGATAGAAGGGGCTGCACCGCGCAGCAGACCATCACCGAAAGCGTATCGCAGCGGCGCAGTGCGAGCTGGAACAGGAGCAGCGGGGCGATGACGGCGACCGCGGCCACGAGCGCGATCGCCGGCAGGGCGGACGCCGATGGCAGCGCGACGTCCGCATTTCCGAGACCAAGCCAGGCGCCAGCGAACAAGAGGGTGAGGTGGAACCGGTGCGCGAGGACCTGCGTCGGGCTCCAGCCAGCTTGCGAGAGATCCTTCGAACTCTGTGCTGAGAAGGTGGACGTCGCGCCGGAGACCGCTCCTGCGACGCAGGCGAGGATCAGCATCGTCGGGCCCGCCTCCGCGGGCAGCTTCCCAATCTCAACAGCGCAGAGCAGCAGCGTGCCCCCGACGATGCCGAGACAGGCAAGTATGCGCAGCGGCGAAAGTGAGGATCGCTGGTGCGTCCAGACGAGGATCACGGCGGCGACGATCGAGGTTCCGACTTCCAGCGAGGCGACGACCGCAGGCGCTGCATGTTGCAGAGCGAAGAAGAAGCAGCCGAAGCTCACGGCCGTGGAGAGGTTAAGTACCAGCAGCGACCTGCGGCCGCTGCGCGGCAGCCGGAACCTCGCCCAGGCGAGAAACACCGCTGCGCTCAGGCCGAAGCCGACGAGTATGAAGCCGGCGAGCCCCACCCCACCCAGGAAGACGTTGAACAGCACCTTGCCGAACGACTCCAGGGTGACGGCGGCGGCGATCATCAACTGATGGACAAGCATCGTGCACTCCTCCGACCAGGGGTCGCGTCAGGCCGTCAGGGCCAGAGGGCGGCTGGGTGTGACGGCGTAGAGCGCGCCCGCCTGTTCCCAGCAGCGGATGGTCTCGATGTCCGAGGCGATCTGTCCGGCATCGTCGTGCACCAGATAGATAACGCCGCCGCAGGCCAGCCAGTCGGAGGTGCGCCAGACCCTGCTGCCCGCAGGCAGGGCGCGATAGTGCGCATGAAAGGATCGCAGACTTCGCAGCCGCTCGAGGCCGGCCGTATGCGCGATCACCCCGTCCTGCGCGAAGTTGAACAGCACCTTGCTCATGTGGCGCCGCATCCGGAACTGACGTTCGGCAAGGATGGCCGCGCGATCATGTGCGCAACCGGCGATGACATCGGCGAAGACCTTGGCCTGGGTCCGCATGCCGGCTGCCGTATAGGAGGGCTCATCCATGGCCGCACCCATCAGCCGGGCGCCGGTCTCGATTAGCGCCGGTCCGTCCGGCGTCCACTTCAGTTCGGTGTGCGCTGGGCCGTTCTCGATCCCGAGCGCATCAATGGTCTCGAGCGTGTAGGCAATCAGGCTCCGCGTGCGCATCCCCTGAGGGTCGCAGAGATGGATTCCGCCAGGCACGACGGATCCGTCGCGCAGGCCGACAGTCATGCTCCAGACGTCGGTCACATAGTGTGCGCCACCCCAGCTCACGGTGTTGACGATGAACTGCGGGCCAGGAAGGTAGGATTGCAGCAGCACGCGGTCGTTGACGCACCCCATGAAGTTGCGGCGCCCGAGTTCGCGTGTGGCCGCGGCGGCAACTTCCTGCAGGCTTCGACAGGCGGTGACACCGTCGGAACCCGCACTGTCCAGCGGCTTCACGATGACCGGCCAGGTATCATGCGCGGTGGCCCAAGCCACGGCTTCCGCGACGTTGCCGATCGCGGCCTGCTGCGGGGCGAGGAGTTTCCGGCGGCGTACCGCTTCGATCATCTCGAACTTGTCGCGCCGCGCCGCGGTGGTCTCGCGGCGGTTCGTCGGCAGCCCGAGCTGCGCTGCCAGGCGTTCGGCGAAGCTGACGCCCCATTCCGAGCCAGCGACGACCAAGTCCGGGTTCAGCGACCGCAACGCCTCAGCCGCTTGCGCGACTGAACCGAGATGGCCGAGGTCGCCGTCATAGGGACGCGGGTCGAAGCAGGCCGACACCGCGTCGGGCAGGTCGCGCGAGGAGCGGAGATGGAAGCACTCCACCTCGCGTTCCAGCAATTCACGCAGCAGCTCACGGCCGGTGGAATAGCCATCGACGATGACGATGCGAACCCGGGGACATTTCTTCACGGCAGCCTCCTCTGAGATCAGTCAGGTGATGCGCCATGGAAGCAAGCAGGCCGTAGCATCGCATTCCGTCGCTTGCGGCGTTGCTCTCGTATCTTGTCATTCCTGCGGACGTCGGTGGGGTGGCTGAACCTGGCGCGTCATCGCAAGAAACGCGAGAGAAACGGCAAGCCATGAGATGAGCAGCGGGCATCCATCAGTCCATAGCTTCCCTCGCCGGTGACGGTGCCGGTGTAGCGACCGCGACCCTTCTCCTGCGCGGCGCCTCTTCAGCGGAGGACATGATGACCGGCAATATGACTGCCATTCAGGTGGGGTTGACGCTCGGGCTGACCTCAATCCTTTCCATCGGCCCCAACAACATCACCCTGATGCGCGAAGGCCTGGCGCGCGGACGTGTCGGGCTTGTGGTGACTTTGATCTCAGCCAGCCAGGCAGCATTGGTCTTGGCGTCCGGTTGGCTTGCGACCAGTCTGCAGGGCGTCGATCCCACGGTCCGCACGGTGCTGTCCTGGATCGCGGTGGGTGTACTGCTCTACTTCGCCTTGCAATCGTTCCGCGCGGCCGGCACGTCACGAAAGGCGACGAACGATCCATGTCAGACAGAGACCACCCTGGCCTGCGTGGCCCGCGTGCTGCCAATCGTCTGGGTCAACCCGCTCAGCTATCTGGAGTTTCTCTTCGTGCCTGCCGCCATCCTCAAGATCATCGATCAGCCTGCGCAGCAGGCGGGATTTCTGGGCATCGTCGTGGTGATGGCCGTGGCGGGCAACGTGCTTTACGGCTGTGGCGGACAACTCATGACCAGAATCGCACGCGGTGGCCGGCGGCTGTGGCTCTTCGACCTGGTTTCCGGAGCGGCCATGTGCTTCGTCGCATCACTGCTGGCCATCAACCTGTCTTTCGCATGACAGGCTCGCCGGCGTCCGCCATGCGTTGCCCGGACGGGACCAGGGGTGGAGCCGGCGCCAAACCGCTACGCAATTCCGGCACACCCGGATCGTCCACAGCGGATGGCCCGCAGGCACCCGAAGGGGCACGTCGCGAGAGGAGGAACACCGAAATGCAGGGAGCTTGTTACCGAAAGCCGGGAGACCCGCGGCGTAGGCGTCAGCCCTTGCGACGCATGCCGCGCGACGTCAGGTCCATCAATGCGACATCCTCTCCGAACGCGGCCTTGCTGCACGCGCTGGCCGCTTCGGCAAGGTCATCCTGCGCGCGGGGGTCGCCGCTGGCACGCGCCGACTGGAGCGCCTGGTAGGCGACCACAAAATGGCACAGCAGTGCGGAATGCGCGTCCTGCAGCAATCTCGGGTCGATCGGGTTCCGGCGGCGCCGCAGGAGTGTCTCGACCTGTCCGATCAGCGCGACGATCGCGTCCTGGCCCGGGTCAGGCGCCCGCTTTGCGAGAATCCAAAGCAGCCCAACGAACGCCGCGACCGCGCAGCCGAAACGGTCCGACCTCAATTCGTATGCCTGAAACACGTCGTGAGCCAAGCCAGCAAAGTCCTCAGCGCGCATCAGCTCGTTCAGCTCGTCGGCCAGAGCCGGGCCTTGCGAGGCCAGGGCTGATACCAGGCGTTGTCGCTCCGCCTCAGACAGGCTGGCATCCAGGATCCAGACCGGCGGGTCGGCGATCACGCTGGGGCCTTCCGCCGTATTTGCGACATGCGTGAGAAAGTCGCCTCCCAGCACCAGGGCTATTGAAGGCGAAACGATCCCCATCAGTCGCGTCCAACCGTGCCGGCTCCCATGCACGATCGCCGCCAGGTGACCGTGCTCCCGCGCAAGGTCGCGCACCGCCTCGTGTCGAGCGGCTTCGGTGTGTCCGGCTGCTTCAAGCCATTCGCTCGGAGCACAGCCGATCGTCTCGCCGAAGACGTGATGAAACCGCGCATAACTGCCGAATCCAGCGGACAGCGCCGACGCCAGCAGATTGTCACCGGGCTTGTAGGCTTCCAGGAATCGCTCCAACCGCAGCCGGTTGCGCCATTCGATGAAGTTGCGCCCGGTGTGCTCGATGAACAGGCGGCTGAGATAGGGCGCTGCGATACCGGCCGCCTGGGCAAGTTCGGAAAGGGAGAGCGATGCGTCGCCCTGCCGCATGATCAGGAGCGCGCGACTGATCGCCGGGTGCAGCGGACGGCCGTCGGCGCTGGACGTGCTGCGGCAGGCCTTCCGAGCCCGGAGTAAGGCATAGCGAAGGCCAGCGCGGTACGCCTCCGGATCGTCGGTATCTTGCGCCACCTGGCTCAGCAGACGGTCGAGGTCGAGCAGGTCGTGACCGGGCAGAATGCGGGATGGTTGCTCTGCGAGCTTGGTCAGCCAGGCAGCATCGCCGGCGTCGAACGGTGCGCGGACCACCCACATTTCCAGATTCGGCGAACGGATCAGCCGGTGCCGCTGCCCAGGCAGCAGCCAGACCAGCGTGCCGGCCGTCAGCTCATAGGCGGCATTGCCGATCAGATAGCGACCCGACCCGCGCACCACGAGGTTGAACTCTACGTCGTTGTGGTCGTGGTCGACCTGCAGCCGTGAGCCACCCACGATCCGACGAACCCCGCCGCTTGGGCGAGCTGCTTCGTGCTGTCCGACGCTACTGATCGGCCCTGCTCCCGGAAAGGCAAAAAACGATAACGCCAGATGTGACTGGCGACAAGCAACGGAAGCGGCAGTGGGGCATATCGGCGTGGTTGAAGACGATGTCCGTCCAGACAGATACGGAAGGAACCCACCCGATGACGACCGCGCTACTTCAGTCGCACTCTTCGCCGAGCCAGACGGCCTGGAACGCCGCCGGTGCGATTTCGACCACCACGACGCGACGGGCTGTGACGATCGTTGCCAGATTATATTATCTGTGGCAACGCCGTCGGGATACAAGAATTCTGCAAGGTCTGAGCGATGAGCTACTGTGCGATATTGGCCTGTCGCGGATGGATGTCGCCCTGGCCAGAACTTTGCCGTTCGGCCGCGATCCCACGCAGGTGCTGGCCCATACGGCAGAGGAGCGGCGCCGGTGCGGCGAACCTGGAAGTATCCACCGGTGCTAGCGTTGAGCGCCGGAGAGCCGCCAACTGGTCCAAGGCCGTCGTCACCGCAAGTGCCCGAATATGATGAGAGCGCCGCTGCCGGCGGCATTCTGATCCGGCTGGCCGCATAGTTGCATGGCTCGTGCTGTCGTTTTCATCGCCGCCGCGGACCAAGAGACCACCGCGGTCACGCCCGAGGAGCCCCCGCCATGGAGCTTTCCAACCAGACCGCCCGCCAACTCTACGAGGCTCTGAAATCAAGCTCGGTGCGCCGCAGCTTCGGCTTCGGCAAGCGGCCCGCGCTGGTCAACGTGGACGTGCAGCATGCCTACACGCGGCCGGACGAGTTCGTCACGGCATATGAAACCGATCCGCGGCAGGTGGAGTACATCGACCGGCTGGCGAAGCTGATGCGCGAGCGCGGGCTCCCGGTGGTGTGGACCTATGTCGCCTATTCGCCCTCAGGCGATGATTGCGGCCTCTGGGGCACCCGCTCCGACACGCCCGATTCTCTGCAGAACATCAAGGAAGGCTCACGCCGGTCGCAGCTCGATGATCGGCTCACCATCGACCCGCAGCGGGACACCGTGATCAACAAGCGCATGGCGTCAGCCTTCCACGAGACGCACCTGCCGTCGCTGCTGAATTTCCACCGCATCGATACGGTGATCGTCACCGGTGGGTCGACCTCGGGCTGCGTGCGTGCGACGGCGGTGGACAGCCTGTCGCACGGGTTCCGCACCATCGTGCCGGAGGAATGCACCGCCGACCGGCACGAGAGCCCGCATTTCGCCAGCCTGTACGACCTGCAGGTGAAATACGCCGACGTGGTGCCGGTGCAGACCGTGTTCGCCTATCTGCAGGCCTGGACGCCGTGATGGCGGATCAGTGCCCCATGATCAGGTTGGGCAGGAACAGGCTGATCTGCGGCACGTAGGTGATGGCGATCAGCAGGCCCAGCAGCAGCAGCATGTAGGGGATGGCCTGGAAGAACACGTCCATCAGTTCCACCCGGCCGATGGCCGAGACGACGAACAGGTTCATCCCCACCGGGGGGTGGATCAGCCCGACCATCAGGTTCAGCACCATCACCACACCGAGATGGATCGGGTCGACGCCGACGCTTTCCATCATCGGCACCAGCAGCGGCGCCAGCACCAGCACGATCGGCAGCGGCTCCATGAACATGCCCAACATCAGCAGGATGATGTTCACCATGAACAGCAGCACGTAGGGATTGTGCGATATCGACAGCATGCCGGTGGTCAGCATGTCACCGAACTGCTCGTGCACCACCAGCGCCGAGAAGATCTGCGACGTCGCCACGGTCAGCATCACCGCAGTCGCCACCAGGGCCGAACGCGCGGCGCAGTCGATGATGTTGCGCAGGTTGAGCGTGCGATAGATGAGGCAGCCCAGGAACAGCGTGTAGAGCACCGCGATGGATGCGGCTTCGGTGGGCGTCGCGATGCCCAGCACCATGGAGGCGACCACGAAGGCCGGCGCCGCCAGCGGCGGCAGCCCAAGGACGATGATGCGCACACGCTGCGCCCAGGGCAGCTTCGGCTCGCGCGGCAGGCCGCGGCGGCGGGCGATCCACCAGGTGAGCGCGTACATCGACAGGAACAGCACGAAGGCGGGGACGATGCCGGCCAGGAACAACTTGCCCACCGACAGGTTGACCGCGGCCCCCAGCACGATGAACAGCAGCGAGGGCGGCACCAGCGGTCCCACGGTCGCCGCGCAGGCGATCACCGCGCAGGCATAATCCACCGGATAGTTGCGTCGCGCCATTTCCGGCACCAGCACGACTCCGGTCGCCGCGGCGTCCGCCATGGCGGAGCCCGACATGCCGGAGACGACGAAGTTTGCCGTCACCGCGACATTGGCCAGGCCGCCGCTGATGTGCCCGACCAGCGCCGAGGCCAGGTCGACCAGTCGCTTGGTGGCGCCGCTGAGAGTCAGCAGCTCACCCGCGAAGATGAACAGCGGCACGCTGAGCAGCGTGAAGGAGTTGATGCCCGAGGTCATCTCGTGCGCGAACACGACGAAGGGCTGCGGATTGTCCGTCAGTTGCGATAGCGCGATGCAGACAAAGGCTGTCAGGCCGATGGCCCAGGCCACCTCCATCCCCGACAGGATGAAGACCATCAGCAGAACGACGAGCGTGATGAGGATCATCGGCGGCGCCCATCCCCGGCGTGGTCACGGTTGGTCAGCAGGTGGAACAGCGCGGCGATCTGGTAATAGGCGATCACCAGGCTGCCGATCGGCAGCGCATAGAAGTAGACCGATCCCGACCAACCGGTGGACAGCATCGTCTCGCTGCTGCTGAGTTCGATGATCGGCTGGCTGTAGATGATGAACGTCGCCAGCATCACCAGGATCGCGCAGTGCGCGACGATCAGCAGCGCGCGGTTGAGCGCGGGCGGCATCCGCTCCACGAAGAACACCACACGGATCTGCGGCCCCAGCTTGGCAGTGAGGCCGACGACCCCGAACACCAGCCAGATGAAAATCAGGTTGGGCACGTCGGCCGACCACAGCGGCGGGCGATTGAACAGGTAGCGCATGCCGACGCTGTAGATCACCACGGCGAACAGGGAGAGCATCCCGAGCGCGCCCAGATAGTAGATCACCTTGTCCAGGATCGTGGTGGGGCGTGGCACACCATGGTTGCTCATGGTGTCAGGCCGGCTTGCGGGCGATGATCATGGTCCAGGGGAACCGCCACGCGGTGAAGGCCGGATCCAGCGTGCCGGGCATCTCCGCGAACGGCACGACCTCGAACGTCTCGAAGCCGGCGCGGCGATGGGCACCTTCCAGGTCCATCTCGTTCAGCGGCGGCATGAACGGCTCATTGTTGCGCGCGCTGTGGCCGTAGTGGATGAACCGGCGAAACGGGTCCTGGTCGGTCAGGAAGTCCAGATGGATCGACAACCCGCCCGGCACCAGCAGCCGGAAGGATTCCTGAATGGTCCTCTCGATATGGCTGGGCGGCATCTCGTGCAGCACCATGGTACTGGTCACCACGTCATAGGCGCCCGCCTCCAGCCCGGTGTCGGCACTGTCCGCCTGGCGGAACCGCACGTTGCGCGCCTGGTCCTGCACGGCGGTGCGCGCCGCGAGCTTCAGGCAGGGCGCGGAGAGTTCCACGCCGGTGACATCCAGCTCGCGGTGCTTGTTGTAGAACGGGCGGCTGCTTTTGCCGAAGCCGCAGCCCAGGTCGACCAGCCGGCGTGGATTGGTGGCTCGCGCCATCACCTCACGGGTGAAGCGATGATGCAGGTCGGCATCCTCCTCCAGCAGCGGCGTCGTGGTGCGCGCCCCGCGCTCATAGACATAGCCGGCAACCTCGTCGCTCCAGACACCGCCGGGATGCTGGTGGATGTCGATCGCCACGTAATACGCGGGCTGCTCGAAGGCCGGATCGAGCGTCAGGATGCCGCTTTCGGCGCCGGCCGCCAGCTCATCCTCCAGCTCCGCACGCTGGGCCGCGAAATGCGGCGCGAGCCCGTGCCGGCCGGAGTATTTCATGCGCTGCAGATGGCGTTCGAACCAGCCGAAATACTGGTTGAGCGGGTCATCCTTCAGCAGCGCCGCGACATCGGCGGCGCTGGCCGGCGGCGCGTCGGCGGCCGCGACCGCCTCGGCATAATGCGCGCGCAGCGCCGGATACAGGCTGCGCGTCCACGCCAGTTTGCAGCCCAGCACGAAGTCCTGATACGCGTCGAAGCGCCGGTCGACCGGCAGGTCCTTTGCCATCCTCTGTCCCCTCCCGTCCGGCGTTACTGGAAGCGCTGGGTCACGTCCGCGGGCGCGCCCGTGGATGCCTGTTCGCCCAGCACGCAGCGCATCAGCTCACCCACGAACGCATCACGTTCCGCGGCCACACGCGCCCGCTCCGCACCCTCGGGCACGTAGCGATCGAGCGCATCCGGCGCGATGACCTGGCGTTCGGCCAGCATGACCTCGAGCGCCCGCAGCCGGTCCTTCACCACATAGAGTTCGGCACCGAGCGTCATGATCATCGCGACCGCGCGGTCGAGTGCAGCATCCGCGAAGAAGGTCTGCTCGGGGGCGGCTGGAGTCGTGGTCATGCTGGATCCTCCGATCGTGGCGCGGCTCAGGCCTTCTTCACGGCATCCCAGGCGCCGGGGCCGAACACCTCGTTCGCCAGGCGGCTGTTCAACGGCTCCAGCTCCTCATACAGTTTGCCGGCATCCAGCCGGATCACGCTGTCCGGGCCGTTGGCCTTCGCCCAGCTCGCCAGATCGGCGTCCTTCTGCTTCAGGCCGATGTCGTAGTAGTCGGTCACCTCGAGCGACTTGAAGCCATCGGCCAGGATCTTCCGCTGATCCGGCTTCAGCCGGTTCCATGCGGTGTCGGAGATCACCTCCTTGTCCAGCGCCACGCCGAAGTCGCTGGCCACCACGTATTTGCAGACTTCGTAGAACTTGCCTGCAACACCTGGGTTCAGCGCGGTCAGCACGCCGTCGACGATGCCCTGCTGCAGCGCGAGGTAGATCTGGTCGAACGGGATCGGCGTGGGATTGCCGCCGAAGAACTTCACGCCCTCGATGCAGCCCTCGATCGCGGCGGTGCGGATCTTGCGGCCCTTGAGGTCGGCGAAGCTCTTGATCGGCTCCTTCAGCATCAGGTTGTAGGTGCCGAGCCGGCCGGTGCCGAGGAGGCGGGCGCGGTAGCGCTTCTGCAGAACGGCGGAGGCCTTGGCGCCGATCTCGCCCTGCATCACCCGGTCGGCCTGCGCGCCATCACGGAAGAAATACGGGCTGTAGAGGATGTCGAACTCGCGCGTGCCGGTATAGGCGCCGTTGTAGATATCGAGGCTGCCCAGCGCCATCGACTCCAGCAGCTTCTGCTCGCCGCCCAACGTGCCGGCGAAGATGGTGAACGCGACCGCCCCGCCCGTCTTGCTGGTCACATCTGCGAACAACTTCGCGTTGAAGGTGTTCGACAGCGTCTGCGCGTTCCCCGCGTTGCCATACCGCAAGGTGATCTTGCTCTGCGCCCGCACGGTCGGCGCGAGCAGTGCGGCGCCGCCGAGCGAAAGCATCAGTCCGCGGCGCGAGAGGGAGGTTTTCATCAGCAAGCCTCAAGGAGTTTCGGGAGCGGGCACGAATGAAGCCGACAAGCGCGCAGACCTCGCGGAACGATCTTGGTCCGCCTGCGGAACCGCATGGCTACGGAAGATGCATGGCTGGGGAACGCTTGCGAACCTGTATGCATGATGGCACAACTTTAGGCGCAGTTTGCCAACCCGCCAACAGGAAAACCACGACGTCGGCCAGAATTGCCCATCGACGCGGCAGAGGCCCGACCGGGGTTGGGCGGATCGCCGCCCATTGCCTCGTTGCCCGGCACAGTCGCGGAAGGATGCCCATGCAGCAATTCGACATCGTCATCGTGGGTGCCGGAACGGCCGGCATTCCAGCCGCGATCGAGGCCGTCCAAACCGGCGCCAATGTGCTCTTGATCGAGCAATCGGACCGCATCGGCGGCACGCTGCATGTCTCCGCCGGGCAGATGAGCGCCGCCGGCACTGAATTGCAGCGTGCCCGCGGCATCGCGGACAGCGTCGCCGCGCATGTGCAGGAGGCGATCCGCATCAGCCGCAACACCTGCGACGTTTCGCTGGTCGAAAAAGCTGCCGCACTCGCCGCTCCTACCTTCGACTGGCTGATGGGAATGGGCTTCGACCCCGCCGGGCTCGCCGAAACGATCGCCGCCTACAACACCGCGCTTGCGGACGGTGCGCCCGATCCGCTGGGTCGCCAGCATCGCCCCGCCGCTGTCGCCACCGCGCCGCTGCGCGCCATCCGCATGCACGGCATCATCCTGAAGACGCCGGCGGGCCTCGCCATCGACACGGAATTGCGCGTGCTGAACACGGAAGGCAAGCCGATCCCGAACCTGTATACGATCGGCGAAGCGATGGGCGGCGCGGCGCTGTCCGGCAACGCCTTCGTGGGCGGCATGAGCGTCACCCCTGCCCTGTCGTTCGGCCGCTGGATCGGCCAGACGCTCGGGCACCGCCACACCAAGGCCGCGGCATGATCCGCCGGCGCTTCGTCGACCTGCCGGACGGGCAGATCCATCTGCGGGAGGCCGGCGCCGCGACGGACGCCGTGCCGCTCGCGCTGATCCACCCCTCGCCGGGGTCCTCGAAGCAGCTCGAGGGCCTGATGCACGCGCTGTCGGCCACGCGCCGCGTCGTGGCGCCGGATACGCGTGGCAACGGCGACTCCACGCCCTCCCCGCGGGCGATGCCGGACATTCCGCATCTTGCAGCCGAGGCCTTCAAGGCGCTCGATCAGGTGTTGCCGGATCGCTTCGATCTGTATGGCAGCCACACCGGCGCCTCGATCGCCATGGAGATCGCCATCGCGCATCCCGATCGCGTACGCCGCCTGGTGATCGACGGCATGGGCCTCTACGCGAGCGACGAACAGAGCGAGGTGCTGCAGCGCTATGCGCGCGAGATCGTGCCCGACCTGGAGGCGACGCACCTGATGCAGGTCTGGCATTTCTGCCGCGACCAGTACCTGTTCTGGCCGTATTACAACCGCAGCGCCGAAGGGCGGCTGCCGAACGGCCTGCCCGATGCCGGCACGTTCCACGACTTCGTGGTGGAAGTGCTGAAGGCGATGCGCAGCTATCACCACTCTTACCGCGCCGCGTTCCGCCATCCCAAGCGCGACCGACTGCCGTTGCTGCGCCTGCCGGTGCTGGTGGCGTGCTCGCCGTCCGACATGCTGCACCGCTACTTCCACAGCGTGACCGCGTTGGTTCCCGGCGCAACCATCGCCGACCTGCCCGCCTGGAGCGACCCGGATTTCGAAGCGGGTTCTGCCGCGGTCATCGCCCAGTTCCTCGATCAGGAGATCGTCCCGTGAGCGCACCCCGCCGGCTGGAAGACTGCCCCTCGGTCATCTACATCGTCTACACGCCAGGCCCGGAGGCCGAGGCGAAGGGCTACGAGCCCTGGCTGCGCAGCGTCGACAATCCGTTCTTCAATGCCATTCCAGGCGTGCACCACTACGCCAACTGGAAGCTGGAGCGCGTGCTGGACGGCGCGCCGTTGCCCTATGACTACCTGGACTTCCAGGGCCTGGTGGGACACGAAGACCTGGAACGCGTCTGGTTCAACAAGGACCTGGACGGGTTCCGCACCGAATGGGTGCGGCTGTGGGGCTACGGCACCGGCAAGCCCGCGCCGATCCAGGCCAATGCCTACCTGATGAAGCCGGTGCAGGAACCCGCCGGCACGCCCACACCGTATGCCCGCATCAGCGGAGGTACCGGCGCGACACCCACCGGCCACGACCTGGCCTGGCGGTTCGAGGAAACCATCCGCAAGCATTTCTCCATGGGCCCGGCCGCCGGCGCCTGGCACGTGCCGATCAGTCAGGACAATCCGCTCGGCCTCGACTGGCTGGTGCTGGATTACGGCGAGGGCGTCGACGCGCTGGCGGAACCGACGTCGCCGCCCGGCACGACGGTCAGCTTCGTCGCCCGCCTGCTGGCTGCTCCCTGATGGCCGGCGATCTCGACGGCCGCGTCTGCGTCATCACCGGCGCCGCCGGCGGCATCGGCCAGGCCATGCTGCGCCGCTTCGTCGAGGCAGGCGCACGGCTCTACGCGCTCGACCGGTTCGCCCCGCCCGAGATGGCTTCCGTCACCTCGATCGTGCTCGACCTGGGCGATGCGGCGCAGATCGAGGCCGCGTTCGCGCGCATCGCCGCGGAGGCGGGCGTCGTGCATGTGCTGGTGAACAATGCCGCGGCGAACACCCGCCGCGCGCCGGTCACCAATCTTGCGCCGGCGGAGTGGGATGAGGCGATCGCGATCAACCTGACGGCCGCCTACCACACCTGCCGCTTCGCGATTCCGCTGATGCCGTCAGGTGGGTCCATCATCAACATGGCCTCGCAGCTTGGCAGCGTCTCCGCCGCGGGGCGCACGGTCTACTCGGCCACCAAGGGTGCGCTGATCGCCTACAGCAAGGCGCTGGCGATCGATCACGCGGCGCAGGGCATCCGCGTGAACAGCCTGTCCCCGGGCGCGGTGGGCACCGCGCGCGTGGCCGGCACGTTCGGCTCCGTCGCGGCGGCCGAGGCGGCGCTGGCGCCGCTGCATCTGCTCAACCGGTTGGGCCGCGTGGAGGAGATCGCGGAGGCCGCGCTGTTCCTCGCCTCCGATCGCGCATCGTTCATGACGGGGTCGGACATGCTGGTGGATGGGGGGTACTGTGCGCGGTGACGGACCCTCCTCTCGTCACCGGCCTCGTGTCGGCGACTCACGACGGGCCGATTGCAGCACAGCAACGTGGATGGCCGTGACAAGCACGGCCATGACACAGGTGGGAGTGACCACGGCACCGGGCGGCATGGCCTGACGCAGGCGGACGGCCTGCACACCGGCCGTCGTCACTCAGGCTTGCCAGCCATCGCCTCATCGTGCCCGCCCTGGCCGGCAAGCCGCGCCCAGGCCTGGTAGCGGGGAGAGGCCGGCAGCGTGCCGTCCTGGATCAACTCGAGCCACACGCGGCACGCCTCGACGAAGCGCGGAATGGAGCCGGGGAACATCGCCAGCGTCAGCGCCTCGGCGATCTCGTCCTCCGGCACGCCGTCCTCATAGGCCGCGCGCAACTGCCAGCCCAGCAACCGCCAGCGGGCGCGGCAGACATGCACCGCGCATTGTGCCAGGTGCACCAGCCGCAGCGGCGCCAGCGCGCGCACGCCGCGCAGATAGGCCGCCTGCGGATTCCAGGGCTGCAACTGCGCCGACCAGTCGCGCGCGGCGAAGTCATAGGCCTCGGCGCCGATCGCCAGCGCGCAGGCGGCGAACGCGGCCTCCATCGTCGCGTCGGTGCCACCGGCCGCGCGGAACTTCGTGATGTGATGCGTCGCCAGCGACTCATCCGTGGCCGCCAGCACCGCCAGCCACACGAACTCCCGGTCGTGATGCGACAGCACGCGGTCGGCGAGCGCCATCGCGCTGTAGGCCGCGGCGTAGCCCGCCAGCAGATCGGGGAACGCCAGCGCCAGCAGGCCGTGATGCGGCAGCAGGTAGCCGCGCTTGGCGCGCACCGCCTCCAGGCGCTGCGCCAGGTCGTCGGTCGTCTCGTTGCTCATAAAGTCCGCCCTGCCTGATGGCCTTCGAAGATCGCTTCCAGCGCCGATCGCGCGGCGACGCAGTCGCCCACCGGCAGCACCGGCCGCGCGGCATTGCCGGACAGCACCGGCACCAGCGCATCATTGGGGATGCCCACCGCGGGGGCGATCAGCGAGTCCACGCCCTCCAGACATTCGGTGTCGCCGGTGGAGGCATCCTGCAGCACCAGCGCGCCATCGGCGAAGGACTGCACGCTGCGCAGGCCGAGGATGCGCACGCGCCGGTCGCGCAATCGCTTCCGCCAGGCGAAGGAGGAGTAGATGCTCATCTGCCATCCGGGCGTGCCGGTGGGCGCGATCACGGTCACCTGCCGGCCGCTATCGGCCAGGAACTCGATCAGCCCGGTCATCGCCCAGCTTCCCAGCAGGTCCTGCACCGCGACATGCGCGCCCAGCGCGTCGGGATCGGCCAGAGCGGCCTCCATGGTGAGCGGCGTGCCGCCACCGGGCAGCGCCGCCGCGGCGGGTCGCGCTCCGGTCGCCACCACCACCGCATCGAAGCCGGCGACCGAAGTGGCATCGGCTCGCTCGCCCAGGCGCAGCGTGACGCCCGCACGCTCCACCGCGCGACGCTGATAGTCCAGCAGCAGGCCGAAATCGCGCCGCTTCGGCATGGCCAGGCTGTGGCGCAGCGCGCCGCCGGTCTCGGTCGAGGCCTCCCACAGCGTGACCGCGTGGCCGCGTTCGGCGGCCACCAGCGCGGCCTCCATCCCGGCGGGCCCGCCGCCGATGACGGCCACAGCCTGCCGCATCCCCAAGACCGCGGGGGCGGGCAACGGCCACTCCGTCTCGCGTCCCATCGCCGCATTGCTCAGGCAGGTGATCGGCAGCGACTGCGCCAGGAAGCCGGTGCAGCCCTGGTTGCAGGCGATGCAGGGGCGCGTCGCGTCCTCCCGCCCCTCGGCCGCCTTGCGCACCAGCGCGGTGTCGGCGATGTGCGCGCGCGCCATGCCGACCATGGCGATCTCGCCGTCCTGCAGCATCGTCTCGGCCTCGGCCAGCGTGCGGAAGCGGCACACCGCGAACACCGGCACGCTTCCCCCGAGCGCGGTCGCGATGCCGCGCGGCAGGTGCCGGAACGCATCCGGCTCGAACGCCATGTCGGCCATCTGGGTGCTGATGGTGGCGCTGCCGTGGTAGGCGGAATGCGAGACGTTGACGAAGTCGAGCTTCACCGCCCCGGCCAGCCGCACGATCACGTCCTGCATGTCGGCCAGCGTCAGCCCGCCCTCCAGGAACTCGTCGGCGGAGATGCGTACGCCGACCGCGATCGCGTCTCCCACCGCCGCGCGCACCGCGGCCACCGCCTCCAGCGCCATGCGCATGCGGTTCTCCACCGGCCCGCCATAGGCGTCGCTGCGCCGATTCACCGCGGGCGAGAGGAACTGCTGCAGCAGATGCCCGTGCGCCAGCGTCACCTCGACGCCGTCCAGCCCCGCCTCCATCAGGTGCCTGGCGACATCGGCATGCGCGGCCACCACCTGGCCGATCTCCGCCACCGTCATCGGATGCGGCGGCGCGGCGAGCGGCGTCCACGGCACGGCGCTCGCCGACCAGGCGGCCATCCGCGCGTAGTTGCCGTCGATGTGCCGGCCGAGATGGATGATCTGGCCGAACAGCTTCGCCCCGTCCTGCTGCACCGCGCGTGCAATCGCGGCAAATCGGGAGATGCAGGCCGGGTCGTAGCCGTTCACCCCTTGCCGGCGCCCGAGGCTCGACGGATGGACGCGGATGCCCTCGAATACGATCATTCCGACGCCGCCCCGCGCGCGGGCCCGATGATACGCCAGATGCCGTTCGCTCGGCAGGTTGTCCTCGCCGAAATTGGTGGTGTGGGCGGGGACGAAGATGCGGTTGCGCAGCCGAACCGGCCCCAGCTCGATGGGGCGGAAGACCGAGGGGTAGCGGGCCGCGCCGGGAAGCAGCGCCGGATCGGCGTCGGATTCGGTCAGGGTCATGCGGGCTGCCTCGGCGCTGCGATGTGGCGCAAATTCTTGCAGATGCATAGTTGACTCTACAAGCAGACAACTGAAAGCTCTCCGTTGAGGAGCAGGAAGGGGCGGCAATGCACGAACCGGCGCACCGGCGGCGCGACACGATTGGCCGTCGCGACGCGCGCCCGCCCTTCCCCGCCGCCGGCACACGAATTGCTTCGACCATTCCAATCAGATCGACTGACGGTTCTCCGGCTGCCTCGGCGCCGGCCTACCGCGCGTGAGGAGCGAGAGATGAAACTTCGCCGCCGGACCCTACTCGCGGGCGCGACCGCCGCGACCTACCTGCCACTCACCAGCCGCACCCTGCAGGCGCAGCAGACGCGCACCATGCTGCTCGCGGCGCCCGGCACGCCCGAGGGGTTCGACGGCGATGCGCTGCGCCCCGGCACGCAGGAGACGGTGACGCAGATCTACGAGGGCCTGACGCGCTATGCGCGGGTGGAACGCAACGGCCGGACCTATCTCGATCCGAACCGCATCGAGGGCCACCTGGCGGAGAGCTGGAAGCCCTCCGAGGACGGGCTGCGCTGGGTGTTCACGCTGCGCAGCGGGGTGAAGAGCCCGTTCGGCAACGAACTGACCGCGGCCGACGTCGAATGGGGCTGGCAGAAGAGCTTCGCCCAGAAGCGCACCGGTGCGTTCATCGCCGGCGTCGCCAACGTCACCGGCGTGAAGGCACTGTCGCCGCGTGAGGTGGAGTTCACGCTGTCGGCGCCGTCCTCGATCTTCCTGTCCTGCCTGACGCTGTACACGCCCGGCATCTACGACAGCACCGAGATGAAGAAGCACGTCACGGCCGAGGATCCGTGGGGGCTGAAATGGCTGGAGACCAACAGCGCGGGCTTCGGCGCCTATCACGTCGAATCGGTGCAGCCGGGCCAGCAGGCGGTGTTCGTCGCCAACCCCAACTACTTCCGCGGTGCGCCGTATTTCCAGAAGGTGATCTACCGCGCCGTGCCGTCCGGCGCCTCCCGCGTGGCGCTGCTGCGCAGCCAGCAGGTGCAGTGGATCGACCGCCCGAATGTTCAGCAGGTCATCGACATGCAGAAGGACAAGCGGGTCAAGGTGCAGCAGGCCGACGGCCGCGCCATGTGCTCGGTGCGCATGAACAACAGCGTCAAGCCGTTCGACGACGTGCGCGTCCGCCGGGCCTTCAACTTCGCCATCGACCGCGACAAGCTGCGCCAGGCGGTGCTGCTGGGCACCGGCCAGGACGCCGGGACGGTGATCCCGCCGATCGTCGCGGGCGCCGATCCCTCGCTATTCGCCTATGGCCATGATCCCGCCAAGGCCAAGGCGCTGCTGGCCGAGGCCGGCTACGCCAACGGGCTCGACGTCGAGCTGACCTTCTCCGACATCGTCTGGTGGGAGGAACAGATGGCGGTGCAGGTGGCCGACCAGTTGAAGGCGGTCGGCGTCACGGCGAAGTTGCAGCGCATCCCCGCCTCCGACATGCGGGCCCGCAGCGCACCCGGCAAGCAGGACATCCCGTTCTTCACCTTCGAGGACGGGCCGATCGTGCTTGATCCGGTCTACACCATGTCGCTGCTGACGATGTCGAACGGGGTGTCGAATCGGATGCGCTACAAGAACCCCGAACTCGACAAGCTCATCGGCGAGGCGCGGGTGACGCTGGACATGGGCAAGCGCACCGCGCTGATGCACGACGCGCAGAAGCTGTGGATGGCTGACGCGCCCTGGATCCTGACCGTCTACCCGGACGTGTTCGAGGCCATGGCGCCGGCGGTGTCGGGCTGGGTGCCGCATCCCGATGACCAGGAGCGCTGGGTCGACCTCAAGGTCGGCTGATCGTGCGCCGCGCCCTGCCATTCCTGCTGCGTCGGCTGGTCCTGCTGGTCCCGCTGCTGTTCGTGGTGGCGCTGGGCACGTTCGTGCTGCTGCGCCTGGGCGGGCAGGACCCGAGCGCGATGCTGGCAGGGCCGACGGCGACGGCGGACGAGATCGCGCGGCTGCGCGCGCAGTACGGTCTCGATCGCCCGCTGCCGGTGCAGTTCCTGATCTGGCTGGGCCGGGTGTTGAACGGCGACCTCGGGCACTCCTGGATCTCCAACCGACCGGTGCTGGCGGAGCTGGTCGACCGCGCGCCGGCCTCCTTGGAATTGCTCGTCCTGGGCGTGCTGATCGGCGCGCTGGTCGGCGTGCCGGTGGGTCTGATCTCGGCCTTGCGGCGTGGCCGCGGCTTCGATCATGCGGCGCGGCTGATCTCGCTGCTGGGTTTCTCTGTCCCGACCTATTTCCTGGGCCTCGCGCTGCTGCTGATCTTCTTCTACGTGCTGGAATGGGCGCCGCCGGGGATGGGCCGCCTGTCGTTGATGCTCGATCCACCGCCGCGCGTGACCGGCAGCTTCCTGCTGGATGCGCTGTTCGCCGGCCGATGGGAAACGGCACAGTCCGCCGCCGCGCAACTCGTGCTGCCGGTTGCCAGCATCGCCATCCTCTGCGCCGCACCGATCATCGCCCAGACCCGCGCGATCGCGCTGAGCGTGCTGAGTTCGCCGCCGATCGCCTATGCCGAGGCGCAGGGACTCCCGCCCCGCACCATCGCGCGGATCGCGCTGCGCAATGCGGCAACCCCGGTGGTGACCTTCATCGGCGCGGAGCTGGTGGGCCTGGTCGGCAGCGGGTCGTTGATCGAATACGTGTTTGCCTGGGGCGGCACCGGTCAGTTCGGCCTCGATGCGATCGTCAAGGGCGACTTCGCCGTGGTGCAGGGCTATGTGCTGCTGCTGGCGGTGTTCTCCGTCGTCGTGTTCCTCGCCGTGGACCTGCTGGTCCTGGTCCTGGAACCGCGGGCTGGACGCGCATGAGCCACGCCGCGACCCTGCCGGCCCCGCGCCGCTTCGTCCTGCCGCACCGGCTGCGCGCCTGGACACGGCGCAGCCCGCTCGCCGCGGCGGGGGTGCTGCTGCTCGCGGCCTTCGCGCTGCTGGCGGTGCTGGCGCCGCTGATCATGCCCTATGACCCGGTCGCCGCTGACGCCGCAGCCGTGCTGCAAGCGCCGTCGCAGGCGCATTGGTTCGGCACCGACGCGAACGGGATGGACGTGTTCTCGCGCGTCATCTTCGGCACGCTCTACGCCTTCGCCATCGCCCTGCCCGCGGTCGCGCTGGCGATCCTGGTCGGTGTGCCGGTCGGCCTGGTAACCGGCTATCTCGGCGGCTGGACGGATGAGGTGCTGATGCGCTTCTTCGACGCGCTGCGGGTGTTCCCCTCGATCATCCTGGCATTGGCCGTCGTCTCCGCCGCCGGCGCGTCCGTCGTGAACGTCGTGCTGGTGCTGGGCCTGCTGGATGCGCCGGTGTTCGCGCGCCTGGTGCGGTCGGAGGTGCTGGCGCTGCGCTCCGGCTCACTGGTGGAATGCGCGGTCGCCACCGGCAATCCGGTCTGGCGCATCCTGCTCGTGCACCTGATGCCCAACACGCTGCAAGGCACGCTGGCCCAGGCGGCGGTGCGCGCGTCCTGGGCGGTGCGGCTGTCGACCACCTTCGCCTTCCTCGGCCTGGGCATCCAGCCGCCCACGCCCGAATGGGGCGCGATGATCCGCCAGGGCGCGGAATACATGGTCACCGGCCAGTGGTGGATCGGCGTCTTCCCCGGCATCGCGCTGATCCTGCTGTCGCTCGCGCTCAACATGACCGGCGATGGGCTCGCCGACCTGCTCGACCCGCGTCGGCGGAGCGCGGGATGAGCCTGCTCGAAGTCTCCGACCTGCACACGCATTTCGTCACCCGGGATCGCGACGATCGCATCCGCACGGCCCGCGCGCTGAACGGCGTCGGCTTCACGCTGCAGAAGGGCCGCATCCTGGGCCTGGTCGGCGAGAGCGGCGCGGGCAAGTCCCTGACGGTCACCTCGATCCTCGGCCTGCTGCACCCGCCCGCCCGCGTCGTCGCCGGCCGCGCGCTGTTCCAGGGGCGGGACCTGCTGGCCATGTCGGCCAGCGAACGCAGCGCGCTGCGCGGCAACCGCATCGGCTTCGTCGTGCAGTCCGCCAAGGCCTCGCTGGATCCGCTGGCGCGCGTGGGCGAGCAGCTCGTGCGCGTGCAGCGGGCCCATGCCAGGCGCAGCCGGCGGGAAGCGATGGAACGGGCCGAGGCGATCCTGGCCGCGGTCAGCATTCCCGATCCGAAACGCCGACTGGCCGCCTGGCCGCACGAATTCTCCGGCGGCATGGCACAGCGCGTGGTGATCGCGCTGGCGCTGGTAAACGAGCCCGACCTGCTGATCGCCGACGAACCGACCACCGCCCTGGACGTGACGGTGCAGGCGCAGATCCTCGACCTGCTCTCGGCAGCGGTGCGCGGGCGCGGCATCGGGGCGATCATCGTCACGCATGACCTGGGCGTGGTCGCGCAGTACTGCGACGACGTGGCGGTGATGTTCGCCGGCTCCGTGGTGGAGCAGGGCCCCGTTGCCGAGGTCTTCCCCCGGCCGATGCATCCCTACACCCAGGCACTGCTGGCCGCGACGCCGGAACGGCTGCGGCTGGGCGCCGGCCTGCGCCTGGGCGGACCGCCACCCAACCTCTACGCCCTACCGGAAGGCTGCTGCTACCGCCTGCGCTGCGACCGATCCCGGGATGTGTGCCGGTCCGCGCCGCCGCTGGCGCAGGTTGGCGACCAGCGCGCCGCCTGCCATTTCGCGCGCGAGCCCGCCGAGGCCGAGGCATGACCCGCGTCGTCGCCGAACTCGCCGGGCTGGACATGCGCTTCGGTGAAGGGGCCGGGGCGGTGCATGCGCTCGACAAGGTCGACCTGCTCGTCCACGAGGGCGAGGTGCTGGGCCTGGTCGGCGAGTCCGGATCGGGCAAGTCGACGCTGGGCCGCTGCCTGCTGCGGCTGCTGCAGCCGACCGGCGGCCGCGTCGCGCTGGACGGCGACGATATCACCGACTGGCCCGAACGCCGGCTGCGCAAGCTGCGCGCGCGGATGTCGATGGTGTTCCAGGATCCGTGGTCGGCGCTCAACCCGCGCATGTCGATCCGCCGCCTGATCGAGGAACCGCTGAAGCTGCACACGCAGCTTGGGCGCGCCGCGCGCCGCACGGAAGCAGAACGACTGGCCGAACGCGTGCACCTGGCCGCGGCGCAACTCGACCGCACGCCGGCGGAACTCTCGGGCGGACAGTTGCAGCGCGTGTGCATCGCCCGCGCCATCGCCACCAGGCCATCTCTGATCGTGCTGGATGAGCCCACCTCCTCGCTCGACCTCTCCGTGCGCGCCGGCATCCTGGACCTGCTTGGCGAGTTGCGTGCGGAGACTGCCGTGTCGATGGTGTTCATCACGCACGACCTTGCCACGCTGCGCCTGATCGCTGATCGCGTGGCCGTGCTGTATCTCGGCCGCGTGCTGGAGGAAGGCCCGACCGAGGCGGTGATGGATCGCCCCGCGCATCCCTACACCCAGGCGCTCTTGTCCGCGCATCTGCCGGCCGATCCCAGGGAGCGCCCGAAGCGCATCCGGCTCGAGGGCGAGATTCCCTCGCCGCTCGACCGCATCACCGGCTGTCCGTTCCAGACCCGCTGCCCGCTGGTGGAGAAGCAGTGCCGCATCGGCCGGCCACCATTGCTCTCCGCCGGCCCGGGACAGACGGCCGCCTGCGTGCGCCTGATCGACGGCAGCAACCGCATCGCGGCGTGAGAGGAGCCTGCATGACCACGCTGCACCGGCTGCGCGCCGAACCCGCCACGCCTGAGAATACCGCGGATTTCGGCTGGTGGGTCGGCTCCGCCGCGCTCGGCCCGGTCACCGGCAGCGCGTTCTATGGCGAGGCGGTGAAGCTGCGCAAGCCGGTCGCGCAGTTCGTCACCGACGACACGCTGGAAGTTTCGGTGGCAACCATCCAGCCGCGCCCCCTGCGGGTGAGCTGGATGGAGCGTCACTTCCTGCACACCCAGACCTTCATTCCGTTGGGCGGCAGGCCGTTCCTGCTGGTACTGGCGCCACCCACGCCCGACGCGGAGATTCCGGACCTGAACGACGTGCGGGCGCTGCTGTTCGACGGCAGCGCCGGGTTCTCGCTGCGCCTCGGCACCTGGCACGAATTCCCCATGGCGCTGCAGGCCGACACCGACGTGGTGGTGCTGATCCGACGCGACACGGTGCGCGACCTGCGGCAGAAGCAGGGGAACGAGGCACAGGGACCGGACCTCGACAAGAAGGACATGCTGGCGCGCTGTGGTGTGACGCTGGAGGTCGAGCTGCCATGATGGGCTTCGTCACGCCGCGCGATCCCACCGGCCGCGCCGCGCTCTACGATGCCCCGCCGTGGCATTTCGCCGGCCGCAGCATCACCGTGCTGGCCCGTTGCGACGCCGCCGGCATCGCCGCGCTGACGCCGGCGCCGCTGACGCCATGGGGGGAGCCGGTAGTGCGCTTCTCGGTGCATGACCTGTTCTGCGACCTGGGCCGCGGCTGGGACTGGGCCCAGGCCAACCCGGCCGAGTCCTGCTTCCGCGAATGTGTCGTCGGCATCGCCGTCGCGCATGAGGGGCGCGTCGGCTTCTGGGACCCGTTCCTGTGGACCGACTCGGATGCGGAGCTAGCCGTCGGGCGGGAGTTCTACGGTTGGCCGCAGCGCCTCGGCCGCATCGACATGACGCCGCCGCACCCGATCCGTGGGTGGCAGGCAGGGGATCGCGCGACCGGGCGCGTGTCCCGTCTCGGCACGCCGGTGCTGTCCTTGTCCGTCACGCTGGAGCGCGACGGGCCGCCACCGATCGAACAGCCGCCCTTCGTCGGCTTCTTCCTGGAGCGCGTGCTGCCCGATCCGACCGACGGGTCCTGTCTGCGGGAGGTGTTCCTGGCGCGCATGCAGGACGTGATGCTGGACGGGATCCGCTCTGGGTCCGCGACGCTGGATCTGCACGCGCCGGAACTGGCACCGCTGGGCAGGCCCGAGCCGCTCGCCGGACAGGTCCACGCGGTGAGCTGGACCAAGAACCTGGCCGAACGGCTGCTGTCGGAGCGGCTGTAGGCGGGGCGGCTGCTGTCCAAGCGATTGTAGTACTGGCCGGCGCACCAACCGGCCCAGTGTGTCATGGCCGTGCTTGTCACGGCCATCCACGTCTTTCCCGCTTGCACCCGGCAAAGTCGTGGATGGCCGCCCTCCGGCGGCCATGACACCGACCGGTTAGATCACACGACGCTACACCTCGGCGGTCCGTTGCAGGATCGCCGTAGCACGTGCCTGCCAGCCCGGCTCGACCGGCACCACGTCGCTACCCACTGCAGCCGCCGCATCCGCGGCGAACCGCGCGAACAGGTCCCGCTCCGCGGCCAGGACCACCGCGCGGCCGCGCAGCAGATCCAGTTTCTCGCGCAACGGATACGCCAGCACCGCCTGCCACACGGGCTGATACAGCGTCGGGTGACGCAGGCATTCGCGCGCCCGCAGGGTCAGCGTCGCCGGATCGATGTCCAGCGTGCCGGGTCGCGCACTTGCCACCGTGCGCTCGTACCAGGGCCACCACAATTCCTGGTCGCGCAGATGGTGCCAGACACGCAGCAGATGCGCGCCCTCCCACACCGGGTCGGCCGAGGGCGCATAACCGGCGGCAAACGCCTCCCGCTCCTCCGCCGGCAGCGCAGGCGGCGCGCCCAGCAGCAAAGAGGCCACCCGGTCGGGCGCGGCGAGCGCGAGTTCCGTCGCCACAACTCCGCCGCCGCCATGCCCGTAGACGTGCACCTGCGCGATCCCAAGCCGGTCGAGCGCCGCGATCAACGAGTGCGCCCAGGCCGCGACATCGATCCTGCCATTGGCCGGCGCCTCCGACTCGCCCTGCCCGAGCAGGTCGAATGCCAGCGTCGGACGATGCTGTCCGAGCGCCACCACGAGCGGATCGAGCAGCGCGGAGCTGCCGGGCAGGTCGTGCAGCAGCAGCAGCGGCACACCGCCACGGTCCTCGCCGGCGCTACGCAACAGCAGCGGGCCGACCATGCGCAGCGTGCTCCGGGCGGCCGCAGGATTTGTGGGCGGCGCCGGTGGCGGCACCGGTGCGGGGTGGCGCAGCAGCAGCTCCATCGTCTCCCGTGCCGCCGTCACCTCGTCGCGCGACAGCGTCTCGACCCATTCCGTCTGCGGCAGCACGGACAGCGCGCGGAACAGGCTGTCGCTGGGTCGCGCGACGAAGCAGGTCGGCACACGCAACTCGGGCAGCAGCGCCAGTGCCTTGCCGCCATGCCGGAACGCGGCCGCATAGGCGATGCGGTAGCCGTCCCCGGCCTCCAGGAACTCCATCACCCCGCGCTGCAGGAAATCCAGGTCGGGCACGTCGCAGCCGGCGCGGTTGCTCCCGGCCTGATTGTGCCACGGCCAGAACGTGTGCTGGTCGCGGTAGCGGAACCACAGCCACAGCAGGTGCCCGCCGTCCCAGCGCGGCTCCAACGGCAACAGGTAGTCCGTGAGCCGGCTTTCCTGCTGCGGCCCCGAGTAGACCGGGTAGCCGTCAGCCACCGCCATGGCACAGCGATCGGGATGTCGGCGAGCATATTCCACCGCGATCGAGGCGCCGGTGTGCCGCCCGTACACGGCCGCCTTGCCCACCCCGATCGCAGCCAGCGTCTCGGCCAACGCGTCGGCGAAATCGGCGATCTCGGGTTGTTTCAGCGGCAAGGGATCGGACAGGCCGAATCCCGGCGTGTCGGGCGCGATCACGGTGAAGCGTTCGGAAAACACGCGCTGCACGGTTTCCAGCGACTTCGCCGAACACGGGCTTTCATGCAGCAGCACCAGCGCAGGTCCCGATCCGGCGCGCGTGTAGTGCACCCGCCGCGCGCCGACATCGATGAAATGCCGGGAGAGCTCCGCGCTCACAGCGCCTCGGCCCGAAGCGGTCCGCGCGGGTCGCCGGTCTCCGTCATGATACGCAGCAGGCGACGCAGATTGGCATCCAGCGCTCCCCGCGCATCGGCCAGGAGCGTTTCATCCTCGACCATCGCGTCCACCGCGCCGTCCGCCAGGACGCCCTGACGCCGCAGCACCGCCTCCAGCGCCATGCGGCGTTGCCGCTCGACGTGAAGCTGAGACGCCAGTTCCAGCACCATGGCGGCGACCTGGTCGATCGTCGCCGGCGTCAGATAGGCGTGATCGCGCGCGGGCAGGGTCATTGCGGCTTCTCCGCTTCCAGCACGGCCCAGGGGAAATGCCACTCCGCCCGTTTCGGCCAGGATCTTTCGGGCAGCCGGCCGCCGCCGCGCTCGTCGAACGCGACCCAGCGCGCCCCGGCCAGGCCCGCGGCCTCGCACAGCGCCGGGACGTCGGCGGCCAGCAGGCCGGGCATGAATGGCTCGTTGTTGCGCTCCCCGTGTTCCGCCATCGCGAGGTCGCGGAACGCGTCGCCGGTGGTGGTGAAATCCAGGAAGCGCAGCTTGCCGCCGGGCGCCAGGATGCGCGCCGCCTCCCGCAACGTCGCGATCAGCGCCGGGCGCGGCATCTCGTGGATGAGCATCGACGACATCAGGAAGTCGACCGATCCCGCCTCAAGTCCCGTCGCCTGGCAATCCGCCTGGATGAAGCGGATCGCCAGTCCCGCCGCATTGGCGCGGTCGCGCGCCATGCGCAGGCAGGGTTCCGCCAGATCGATGCCGATGACCTCGGCGTCGGGGAAGGCGCGCTTCATCGGCCAGGTCGACTTGCCGAAGCCGCAGCCCAGGTCGACGATCCGCCGATACGACCCAGGCGGCACCGCGGTCTCGGTGAAGGCGCGGTGGAACGTGTAGTCGTCGTTGACGCCCAGCATCACCAGCTTGGCGCCCAGTTCGTAGACGTCGGCCGAGGCATCGTTGCGCCAGACGCCGCCCGGCTGCACATGGATGTCCCAATCGGTGTACCAGTCGGGCAGCTCGAGGTTGGGATCCAGCTCCAGCGTCGCCGGGCCGGACGCCTCCGTCCCGGCATCGCGCGGATGCGCCGCCACCACGTCGGAGACGTCGCGCCACAGCATCTTCTGCGCATTGCGCTCCAGGAAGGCGAACCAGGGATAGGCGGGCTGGCGATGCACCGCCTCCCGCACCGGCTCCGTGCCGGCCGGGTCGGCATCATACTGCGCCCGCAGCGCGGGATAGACGGTGTCGGCCCAGCGCCGGCGCAGTGTCAGGACGAAATCGATCCGCCCGCGTTCGTCGAGAGACAGTTCCATCGCGCGCCCCCAATCCCTGCTGAAACCCGGCTCGTTTCTGCAACTCTGCCCTGTATGAATGTCTTGTCAAGCAGACAACTCGCCCGTATAGGCGCAGCCAGCGGGGCGGCATTGCCGCGCCCCCGCAGGAGGCTGCGATGAGCGACCGCCCCGACCCCCTGCCAACGCCCGAACAGGTGCGGGCACGCCTCGATGCGCTGCGCGCCGGGCGCGGCTATCTGCTGCCGCATCACGGTGCATTGGCCGCCGCCGCGCCCGACCTGCACGCCGCGTATGAGCAGATGTATGCCGCGTTGACGCGCACGCAGCGGCACCTCGATCCGTTCGAGAAGGAGTTCGTCTGGCTCGCCCTGCTGGTCGCGCTGAAAGAAGCGATCGGCACGCATCATCTGCAGATGTTCCGCGGCGCCGGCGGAAGCGAGGCGCAGGCGCGGGCAGCGTTCCGCCTGGCCGGCTATGCCGGCGCGGCCGAGGCGTTCGAATTCGTGGGCCAGCACTGGCAGGACTGGTTCCCGACAACCGATCCGCATGCCGCCTATCTCGACGGCGCCACCCGGCTGGGCGATCCCTCGATCCCGGACGCCACCTGCCACCTCGCCCTGCTTGCCGTGCACGCCGCACTCGGGCGCCAATGGGGCGTGGCCGCGCATATCCGCGCCGCCTACGCGGCCGGTGTGGCGGAGGAGAAGCTGGTCGAGGCACTCAGCCTCATCATCTGGCCTGCCGGCGTGAATCGCTTCGTCGAGGCCTGCACCACCTGGTTCGAACTGATGCATGCCGGTGCCGTCACGCCCTCCGCCCGCTTCCGTGCCTGGGCCGAGACGCCCGGCCAGGGCGCCTTCCGCCGATGAGCGAGGACGTCCTGGTGGTCGGCGCCGGGTCGGCCGGCAGCGTCCTGGCGGCACGGCTGAGCGAAGACCCGCGCATCAAGGTCACCCTGCTCGAGGCCGGCGGGCGCGACTGGAACCCGTTGCTGCGCGTGCCGCTGATGACTGGCGTGCTGCTGCGCAGCCGCTACGCCAACTGGTTCTACCACACCGAACCGGAGGCCAATCTCGCTGGCCGGCGCAGCTTCTGGCCGCGCGGCAAGGTGCTGGGCGGGTCCTCATCGATCAACGGCATGGTCTGGGCGCGCGGCCGGCCCAGCGACTACGATTCCTGGGCACAAGCCGGGCTGCAGGACTGGTCCTGGGAGAACACGCTGGCGGCATTCCGCCGCATCGAGCGTTTCCAGGACGGCGCCACGCCCGACCATGGCGGCACTGGCCCACTGCCGATCACCGATGCTGCGGTGTCTCACCCGCTGCTGGATATCTTCGTGCAGGCTGGCGTGCAGGCCGGCCACGCGCCGTCCGGGGACTTCAACGCCCCGCCCTACGAGGGGGTCGGCCGCTATCACTTCACCATCGCCGGCGGCCAGCGCTGGTCCGCCGCCCGTGCGTGGCTGTCCCCGGCGCGCGGCCGGCCCAACCTGCGCATCGTCACCGGAGCCCACGCGCTGCGCGTCCTGATCGAGAACGGCCGCGCCATCGGCGTGCAGACCAGCGCCGGCGTGTTCAAGGCGGGATCGGTGGTGCTGTGCGGCGGCGCCATCAACTCGCCGGCCCTGCTGATGCGCTCCGGCATCGGACCGGCCGATCACCTGCGCAGCCACGGGATCGACGTGGCGGCCGATGCGCCGGGCGTCGGGCGCAACCTGCAGGACCACCTGCTGGTCCGCGTCGAGCATGCCTGCACCCAGCCGATCACGCTGCAATCTCTAACCCGGCTCGACCGCGCGGCGTTCGCGCTGATCCAGGCACTGGTCACCCGCAAGGGACCGGCGGCCAGTTTCCCGCTCGCCGCCGGGTTCATGCTCCGCTCCGACCCGGCGCTGGAGGAGCCCGATCTGCAGGGCCATTTCCTGCCGGGGCTGACCACCGCGACGCTGCGGGTGCCGGGGCTGGCGGGTCCCGCGCGGGCAGGCGATGCGCATGGCTTCATGGCCAACGTCACGCAGATGCGGCCCGAAAGCCGCGGGACGGTGACCCTGCGTTCGGCCGATCCGCTGGCGGCCCCGGTGATCCGGCCGAACTACCTGTCCGATCCGCGCGACCGCGCGGTGCTGCGGCGCGGGGTGCGCCTGCTGCGGGAGATCTTCGCCCAGCCGGCCTTCGATCCGGTGCGCGGGCCGGAGATGCAGCCCGGTGCGGACACCACGGACGATGCGGCGCTGGATGCGTGGATCGCGCGAACGGCGGACACGATGTTCCACCCGGTCGGCACCTGCCGCATGGGCGCGGAGAGCGATGTCGCCGCGGTGGTGGATGGTGCGCTGCGCGTGCGGGGGATCAAGGGGTTGCGCGTCGCCGATGCCTCGGTCATGCCGCGCATCACCAGCGGCAACACCAACGCGCCCGCCATCCTGATCGGCCATCGCTGCGCCGATTTCATGCTGAAGGCGGCGTGAGGCCAGGGCCACGCACTGATCCATCTGTCATGGCCGGACTTGTTCCGGCCACCCACGTCTTTCACGCCTGCCAGCAGCAAAGTCGTGGATGGCCGCCCTTCGGCGGCCACGACACTCGGGCGAGGAGCGCTCTTGTCGACGCAGGGCAGAGTGCCCCCGCGGACGCGGGGGAGTGCCCTCGCGGTCCGGCCTCAGGCCGCGGCGAAGCCGGAATCCTGCAGCGCGCGGAAGCGGGCGTTGGCCTCGGCGTGGGCGGCAAACGCCTCCTCGCTCATCGCCTTCTGCAGGCGCTGCTCCAGGAGGAAATGGTTGAAGCGATTCACTCCGCGCACCAGCAACGCGCTGGGCTTGGAGCGGCCGGTCGGGCGCACGCTGGTCGGGATGTAGCTGATGCCCAGCCCGATCCGCCGATCCTTCGACGCGTTGCCGCGCGAGGTGTGCAGCAGGTTGGTGTGGTGCAGCGACACCTCCCCCGCCATCACCGGCAAGGGCACGCCAGGCTCGTGATCGTAACCCGGCACACCCTGGCCGCGCTTGATCATGTTGTCCGGCCCCGGCAGGTCGACATGTTCCAGCGGGCCCAGCTTATGGCTGCTCGGCAGGACATGCACGCACCCCGCCTCCACGGTGGCGTCCGACAGCGCCACCCAGGCGGTCACGTGCAGCGGCGGGTCCAGGTAGAAATACGGTCCGTCCTGGTGCCACAGCGTATAGGAGGAGGAGCCGGCCTCCTTGATCCAGGTGGTCGAGTGATAGACCAGGATATCCGGGCCGATCACGTCCTCCACCACGTCCAGCACCTTCGGGTGGTGCACGATCTTGTCGGCCCAGTCGAACAGCAGGTACGACTTCGACTTCTCGGGCCAACCGAGCGGATGGCCCACCTGGGCCTCGTAGGCTTCCAGCTCCGCGCGGAAGCGGGCGACCTCGGCCGGGGTCAGCACGGGCACGGCCTCGCAGTAGCCCTGCTCGTGATAGTGGCGCACCTGCGCCTCGGTCAGCCGTCTCGGCATCGGCGTGCTCCCCCTGTGTTTCAGCCCAGCGCGGCGAGCGCTTCGGCGATCGTGGCGATCTTCGCGACCGGTCGCAGCGCCTCCACCGCGATGCGATGGGTCTCGGCATCGAACGCGGCGCAGCCGTCGGACAGCAGCGTCACCTCGAAGTCGCGCACCGCGGCGTCACGCACCGTGCTGGCGACGCCGCCATTGGTGACGATGCCGGCCGCCAGCAGCCGGCGCACGCCGGCGCGGTTCAGCACCCATTCCAGCCGGCTCATGTAGAAGGCGGAGAACGCCACCTTCTCCACGGCGATATCCGCCGGCCCCAGTTCATCCACCTGAGCATGCCCCCAGGAGCCCGGGGTGAAATCGCCCTTGCGCAGGAACGGCCGCAGCTTCTTCAGATGCGGGGAGATGAACGGTTCGCCGCCGCGGCCTGGCACCAGGGTGAAATGGGTGGAGACCACCCAGCCGCCCGCCGCGCGCAGCCCGGCGGCCAGCGGTGCCAGGCGCCCCGGCAGCGTGGCGATCTCGGCGGTGCCCAGCCCGCCCCGGCCATAGGCGCCATCCGGGTGGATGAAGTCGTTCTGCAGGTCGCACAGCAGCAGCGCGCAGTCGGACCAGTCGCTTCCCTTTGCGTCGCTCATGCGGCGGCTCCCATCGGCTCGATGATCAGGTTGCCGAACCGGTCGACGCGGCCGGCGTGACCGGGCTCGATCAGGATCGTGGTGTCCGGCTGCTCCAGCACCGCCGGCCCCTCGATCCGGCAACCAACGGGCAATGCCAGGCGGTCGAACACCGTCACGTCCTGCCAGGTGCCGAACCAGACGCGACGGGTGCCGCGGCCGGCGGTTTCCAGCGATGCCGCTTCGGCCGGCGCCAGCGACAGCAGGTCGATCTTCGGCCGCCGTCCCGTGACCGCACTGCGCAGGTTCAGCACCCGCACCGGCGTGTTTGGCAGCGTGCGTCCATAGGCGCCGCCATAGGCGCGCTCGAACGCCGCCATCAGTGATTCGCGCGTCACCGGGCCGGAGCCGTCCGGCGCCAGGTCGAGCCGTACCGCGACGGTGTGCGTCTGGCCTAGGTAGCTCATGTCCAGCTCATGCGTGACGCTGCGGCCGGTGAACGCCACACCGGCGCGGTCGAGCAACGCGGCAAGATCGGCGACCGCGGCATCCATCTCCGCCCGCAGTGCCTCGGGCTCGATCGCCGCCAGCATGCGGTTGAGCGTGCGCACCCGGTCGTGACGCATGTCGGCGATGACGCAGCCCAGAGCGGAGGTGACGCCGGGATAGCGCGGCACCAGCGCGCGGGCCAGGCCGACCTCGCGGATCAGGGCGCCGGCATGCAGCGCGCCCCCGCCGCCGAACGGCATCAGGCTGAACTTCTTCGGGTCGTGCCCGCGCTCGATCGACACCAGCCGCAGTGCCGAGGCCATGCGCGCATTCGCCACGCGCAGGATCGCCGCCGCCGCTTCCGTCGCATCCAGGCCGAGCGGCTTGCCGACATCGCGGAGGATGGCAGCTTCCGCGGCCTCGCGGTCCAGCCGCGCCAGCTTGCCGCCGATCGGCCGCTCCGCGTTGATCCGTCCCAGCACCACATTGGCATCGGTGACGGTCGGTCGCGTGCCGCCCGCGGCGTAGCACACCGGGCCAGGGATCGAGCCCGCGCTCTCCGGCCCGACCTGCAGCAGGCCGGCCGCATCGACCCGCGCGATCGAGCCGCCGCCGGCGCCGATCGTGGTGATCTCGATCATCGGCGTCCGTACGACCAGCCCGAAATCGATCGTGCTCTGCGCCGCCAACGCCGGCTCACCGCCGGCGATCAGCGAGACGTCGAAGGAGGTGCCGCCGACATCGCCGGTGATCACGTCGGGGAAGCCCGCCTCGGTCGCGATATGCGCCGCGGCGATCACCCCGGCCGCCGGACCAGACAGCGCGGTGCGCACCGGCAGGCGCTGCGCGGTCTCCACGCTCATGACGCCGCCATTCGACTGCACGATCAGGAACTCGCCGCCGAACCCGCCGTCGCGCAGGCGCTGGTCCAGCGCGCCGAGATAGGCGCCGACCACCGGCTGCAGCACCGCGTTCAGCGCGGCGGTGGAGGTGCGCTCGAACTCGCGGATCTCCGGCAGGATGTCGCTGGAGATCGTCACGTCGTCGTTCGGCCACACCGACCTTGCGGCTTCCAGCGCGGCGCGCTCGTTGGCGGGATTGGCATAGCTGTGCAGGAAGACGATGCACAGCGCCTTGGCTCCGGCATCGCGCAGGCGGATCGCCACCGCGCGGACTTCCTCGGGGTCGACCGCGGTGTGGATGGAGCCGTCGGCCAGCGTGCGTTCGGTGACCTCGGCGCGCATGTCGCGGTCGATCACCGGCGTGAAATTGCCGGTCAGGCCCCAGGTCTGGCGGCGGTCGCGACGGCGCATCTCCAGCACGTCCCGGAAGCCCGCCGTGGTGATCAACCCGGCGCGGGCGCCCTTGCGCTCCAGCAGCGCATTGGTGCCGACCGTGGTGCCGTGCACGATGGCGCTGATCGCGTCCAGCGGGGCCAGGCCGGTGATGCCGTCGGCGAATCCCGCCGCTTCCTGCCCGCGGGTGCTGGGCACCTTGCCGACGCGCGCCTGGCCGGTCGCCTCATCGAACAGGAACAGGTCGGTGTAGGTGCCGCCGACATCGACGCCGACGACCAGCCGGTTCTGCGTGCGGCTCACGACACGTATCCCAACCGCTTGTCACGCGCGATCGCGTCGGGGTCCCGCAGCGCCGGATCGCCGCGTCCGCCGCCGCCGGGGCTCTCCAGCCGGATGCGGTCCCCGCGTTGCAGCTTCACGCCCACCACCTTGGAGCCGAGGGCGGGTTCGACCCACGCCCCGTCCTGCTGATAGGAGATGTGGTTCAGCGAGCCGTCGCCGCCGCCCAGCACGCCCTTGGGCGCGAAGCGGGCGCGTTCGGCGAACACGAAGGCCTCGGCCTGCTCTTCCAGCAATTCCAGCTCGTAGATCGCGCCGAGGCCGCCGCGCTGCGCGCCATTACCGCCGGAATCCGGGCGCAGCGCCCATTGCGTGTAGCGGACGGGGTAGGCGGCCTCCATCACCTCGACGGGCGGGATGATGGCTGTGGCGATCGGCGGGTTGCCGTGACTGAGCCCGTCCCCTTCCGGCGTGCCGCCGTGCCCGCCGCCGAAGAACTGGAACAGCACCCAGCGCCGCCCATCGCCGCGCCGGCCGGCGATGCTGAGCGCGTTGATCGTGCCGTAGGCGTTGCCGCAGGCGCGGTCGGGGCGGATATGCGCAAAGGCGGAGAACAGCACGTCGATGATCCGCAGGATGGTCTCGGTGTAGCCGCCCACCGGAGCCGGGCGCTGCGCATCGAGCAGCGAGCCTTCCGGCACGATGATCTCGATCGGGTCGAGCACGCCGGAATTGGCCGCCACCTCGGGGAACAGATGCTTCAGCGCGACATAGACGCTGGCGATCGTGGTGCTGCGGCTGATGTTCACCGGCCCGGCGCAGGCGGGCGCGGAACGCGAGAAATCCAGCGTCAGCGTCTCGCCCCGCTTGGTGATGTCGCACGCGATGCGCAGCGGCACGTCAGTGCGCCCGTCATTGTCGAGGAAATCCTCCTGCGACCAGGACCCGTCGGGCAGCTCCGCGATCTCGGCGCGGATCTGGCTGGCCGCGCGGGCCTGCAGTTCGCCCAGGGCCTCGGCGACGACAGCGGGCGTGTATTCGTCGAGCAGCACCTGGACGCGGTTCAGGCCGAGGTCGAGCGCCGAGAGATGCGCCTGCAGATCGCCATAGGCAACGTCGGGCAGGCGGGAGGCGGCCATGATGATGTCCAGGATGTCCTGGTTCAGCACGCCACCGCGATACAGCCGCACCGGCGGGATCAGCACGCCTTCCTGGAAATACTCGGTTGCGGCGGGGTTGTAGTTGCCGGGCACCGGGCCGCCCACGTCGTGCCAATGCCCGACGCTGCCCAGCCAGCAGAACAGCTTGCCGTCGCGGAAGCAGGGCCGGATCAGCCGCAGGTCGGACAGATGGGTGCCGCCCAGATAGGGATCGTTGAAAATGAAAACATCGCCGTCGGCGGCATCGGGAAACTTGTCGATCACCGCCTTGGTGGCGAACGCCATCACGCCCACGAAGATCGGCAGGCCGTACTTGCCCTGGATCAGCGTGGCGCCGGTCTTTGCGTCATACAGGCCGTGGCAGGCGTCATGCGCCTCGGCGATGGTGGGGTTGAACGCGCTGCGGAACAGCGTGGCATCCATCTCGTCGGCGATGCCCTCGAGCCGGCCCTTCAGGACCGCCAGCGTCACGGAGTCCACGCTCAGACCCCCTCCCCGCTTTCGTAGTCCCGGCCGCGCTGCAGGATCGCCGGCGTGCCCAGCGCCGCATTGAGCCCCAGGAAGTCCAGCATGCGGTCGCGGAAGGCGGCGGTGGTGCCGTCGCGCTTCAGCGTGGCGAAGTAGTCGCGCAGCATATGCGCGAGCGCCCGCACCGTACCGCCGGGGAAGATCACCACGCGGAAGCCGAGGTCGCTGAGGTCCTGGGTCGCGGCCAGCGGCGTCTTGCCGCCTTCCACCATGTTCGCCAGCAGCGGCACGCGATGGGCGAAGCGGCTGACGATCATCTCCATCTGGGCGCGCGTCTCCGGCGCCTCCACGAACAGCACGTCCGCGCCGGCCTCGACATAGGCCTCGGCGCGGTCCAGCGCGGCGTCGAACCCTTCAACCGCGATGGCATCGGTGCGGGCCACGATCAGCGCCTGGTCGCGCACGCTCAGCGCGGCGCGCAGCTTGCCCACCATCTCCTGCACCGACACCAGCGACTTGTCCTGCAGATGGCCGCAGCGCTTGGGGAAACCCTGGTCCTCCAACTGGATCGCCGAGGCACCGGCGCGTTCGAACACGCGCACCGTGCGCTCCACGCTGAGTGCGTTGCCCCAGCCGGTGTCACCGTCGACGATCACCGGGACATCGACGCGCTCGCGGATGCGGCCCATCGTGGCGGCGACTTCGGTCATCGACACCAGGCCGATATCGGGGCTGCCCAGGCTGGTGTAGGCGATCGAGGCGCCGGAGAGATACAGGGCCTCGAACCCGGCTTCGACGGCCATTGCGGCGGAGAACGCGTCGTAAACTCCGGGACAGAGCAAGGCCGTATCGCCACGCAGCCTGGAACGGAGATGCGAGGCATGCATTGCCATCGGCCCTCAGAAGTTGTCATATCTTTAGGACATGAAGCCGCCCTGGTTGTCAACGTGCCGGTTTGGGAGGATGCAGCAGACATGAGCGAACCGCGGACGCTGTTCGACAAGGTGTGGGACGCCCACGCGATCCTGACGCGCGAGGACGGCACCACGTTGCTGTGGATCGACCGGCACTTCGTGCATGAGGGCAGCTTCCACGGTTTCGGCATGCTGGACCATGCGGGGCGGCCTCTGGCGCGGCCGGACCTGACCACGGCGGTGGCCGACCATTACGTGCCGAGCCGGGACCGCGACCAGCCGATCCGCGACCCCGAGGTCGCCAACATGATGCAGATGCTGCGCACCAACGCCACGCGGCATGGCATCGACCTGCTCGACCTCGATGATCCGCGCCAGGGCATCGTGCATGTCGTCGGGCCGGAACAGGGGCTGACCCTGCCGGGCCTGACCATGGTCTGCGGCGACTCGCATACGTCCACCCATGGCGCGTTCGGCGCGCTGGCATTCGGCATTGGCGCGTCCGAGGTCAGCCACGTGCTGGCGACGCAGACGTTGTGGCAGCGCCGGCCCAAGACGCTGCGCATCACGGTGGACGGCACGCTGTCGCCGCATGTGGCAGGCAAGGACGTGATCCTTGCGATCATCGGCCGCATCGGTGCCGGCGGCGCGGTAGGCCACGTGATCGAGTATGCCGGCAGCGCGATCCGCGGCCTGGAGATGGAAGGCCGGCTGACCGTCTGCAACATGTCGATCGAGGCGGGCGCGCGCGCCGGCATGATCGCCCCCGATGACACCACCTTCGCCTGGGTGGAGGGCCGCGCCCGCGCCCCCAAGGGCGACGCCTTCGCCGCCGCCGTCGCGGCCTGGCGCCGCCTGCCGTCCGACGAGGGAGCCCGCTTCGACCGGGAGGTGACGTTGAACGCGGCGGATATCGCGCCCACCGTCACCTGGGGCACCTCGCCCGAGACCGCGCTGCCCGTCACCGCGCTGGTGCCCGATCCGGCGGCGGAACCCGACGCGGCCAGGCGCACGCGCATCCGCGAACAGCTCGACTATATCGGCCTGGAGCCCGGCCGGCCGCTGGAAGGCACGCCGATCGACCGCGTGTTCATCGGCAGTTGCACCAATGCCAGGCTGCCCGACCTGCGGGCCGCCGCCGCGGTGCTGCGCGGCCGCCGCGCGGTGGTGCCGGGCCTGGTGGTGGCCGGTTCGGTGCCGGTGAAGCTGGCCGCCGAAGCGGAAGGCCTGGACCGCGTGTTCCGCGACGCCGGGCTGCGCTGGGGCGAACCCGGCTGCTCGATGTGCGTCGGCATGAACGGCGACCTGGTCGCGCCCGGCGAACGCTGCGCCGCGACCAGCAACCGCAACTTCCAGGGGCGCCAGGGACCCGGCTCGCGCACGCATTTGATGTCGCCCGCCATGGCCGCCGCCGCCGCCGTGCGCGGGGCGATCACCGATGTGAGGAACCTGGCATGACCCCGTTCACCACGCTGACCGGTCCGGCCATCGGCCTCGATCGTGCCAATATCGACACCGACCAGATCATCCCGGCGCGCTTCCTGCGCAAGCCGCGCAGCGCCGGCTACCAGAACTTCCTGTTCCACGACTTGCGTCGTGAGGAGGCGGATTTTCCCCTCAACGGCGCAACGGCGGCGATCCTGGTCGCGGACAGCAATTTCGGCTGCGGCTCCTCCCGTGAGGGCGCCGTCTACGCGCTGGTCGACGCCGGGATCCGCTGCGTCATCGCACCCAGCTTCGGCGACATCTTCGCCGGCAATGCCGGCAAGAACGGGCTGCTGACCATCGTCCTCCCCGCGCCGCTCGCCGCTGCGCTGCGGGCCCAGCTTCCCGCCGAAATGACGATTGATTTGCCCGGACAGCACTTGCATTTCCCCGATGGCACAGTTCATTCCTTCGACATGGACCCGTTTCGCAAACGATGCCTGATCGAAGGACTGGACGATATCGGCCTGACCCTGGCCCACGCGGCGGAAATCGCTGCGTTCCAGGAGCGGGATCGGACCGCTCGGCCCTGGGCAGCGCCGTCCCCATGACGTCGGCCGTCGCCGACCAGGGCGACCCGCTGCCGCTGTATCACCGTGTCTACCTGCTGTTGCGCCAGCAGATCGCCGATGGCGCCTGGCCGCCGGACGTCTCCATGCCCGGCGAGCACGAGCTGGCGGAGACGCACGGTGTCTCGCGCATCACCGTGCGCCGCGCGCTGCAGCGGCTGGAGCAGGAAGGCCTGGTGCTGCGCCGGCGCGGCGCCGGCACCTACGCCCGCCCGCCGAAGCCGCCCAAGCAGCGGGAGAATCTGCGCGGGCTGCTCGCCAACCTGCTGACCATGGGCCTGCGCACCAAGGTCGCGCTGCTGAGCTTCGACTACGTGCCGGCCTCCCCCGAGATCGCCGCCGCGCTGGAGCGTCCGGTGGGGTCCGTGGTGCAGCGGTCGGTGCGCATCCGGTCCGTCAAGGGCACGCCATTCAGCCACCTGACCGCCTGGGTGCCACAGGAGGTGGGGCACAGTTTCCGCGCGCAGGACCTCGCGTCCCGCCCGCTGCTGCACCTGCTGGAGGAAGCCGGCGCCAACCCCGTGCGCGCCGAGCAGGTGATCTCGGCGCGATTGGCCGACGCCACGGTGGCCCCGCTGCTGCGGGTGGAAGTCGGCAGCGCGCTTCTCTGGGTCCGTCGGCAGGTACGCGATGCCTCCGGCCGGGTCATCGAGGTGATCGAGGCGCTGTATCGGCCCGACATGTACGAGTACCAGATCGCCATGGTGCGGGAAGACGGCGTGTGGGACGTGCAGCGCGAGTCCGCCGACGCCGAGGCGGAACCGGCGGTGTGACGCCACTCAGGCGCTGATCGAACGCGCCGCCTCGATCACCAGCGGCCCCATACGAAGCTGGAAGTGGCGGTCGTCCCAATCGGCCAGCGACCCCGCGACATGGATCGCCGCCACCGGCCGTTCGGCGGCGTCGGTCACCGCCGCGGCCACCACCATCTCCCCCATGATCCATTCCTGTTCCGTGAAGGCGAACCCATCGCGCCTTGCGGCGCGGATCTTCTCCCAGATGCCGGCGAGATCGGTGACGGTATGCGGCGTGAACCGGCGGCGATCGGATCGGTGCAGGATCGAGTCGACCTCGGCATCCGGCAGGCAGGCCAGCATCGCCCGTCCGCCGGAGGAGCACCAGGTCGGCAGCCGCCGTCCGATCAATGAGGCGACAAGCGTCTCCCGCCGGTTCTGCAGCCTCTGCGCGTAGATGATCGACAGGTCGTCCGGCAGGCTGAGATCGACGCGCTGGCCGGTCATCGCCCGCAGCTCCGCCAGCACCGGCACGGCCCGTTCGATCAGCGGATGCATGCGCAGGAAGTCGAAGGTGCGGTCGAGCACTTTCAGCCCCGGCCGCAGCCCGCCGCTGACCGCGTCACGCTCGAGGTAGCCTAATGTCTGCAACGTGTAGCAGATGCGCTGCGCGGCGGATTTGTCGATCTCGGCGGCAGCCGCGAGTTCGGCGAGCGATTGCGGCCCCTGCTTTTTCCCGAACCCCTCCAGCACCCGCATGGTCCGCGCGACGGTCTGCAGGAACAGCCGCGCATCGACGGATTCTTCGGCGCGCACAGCCTCCGCCGCGGGCGCGGTCGGGTTTGACATCCTGGAACCCTCGTTCCTACGATCACTTATCAATGCGGCCGTATCGCAGAACAATACGACGCTGTCCAGCTTGCGGCGATCTCCAAAAGGGTAGTGTGTAGAATGAATTTTGCAGACCAACCCTGCGGACTCTCATGCCAGCGCTGAGCGACGGCTTCGCCGGCAAGGTCGCGCTGGTCACCGGCGCCGCCTCGGGCCTTGGTCGTGGCACCGCCGAACGCCTGGCCGCGCAGGGTGCGCGCGTCGTGCTGTTCGACCGCGACGAAGCGGGATTGCGCACGACCGAAGCCGCCTGCCCCGGTTCGGTCGTGGTGGTGGGTGACGTCACCGCCGCCGCCGACATCGCCCGCGCCGTCGATGCCGCGGCCGCACTCGGGAAGCTGACGCTGCTCGCCACCGCCGCCGGGCTGATCGGCCCCACGAAGCCGCTGCCCGAGGTCGAGGAAGCCGAGTGGGACCGGCTGTTCGCGGTCAACGTGAAGGGCACCTGGCTCACGCTGAAAGCCGTGCTGCCGGTGATGCGCGATGCCGGCGGCGGCTCCATCGTCGCCTTTGCCTCGGCCGCCGGCCTGGTCGCGTCCCCCGCAATGCCGGCCTACGCCGCGACCAAGGCCGCGGTGATCAGCATGACCCGGTCGGTCGCCCGCGGCCACGCAGCGGAAGGCATCCGAATGAACTGTGTCTGCCCCGGATCGATCCAGACGCCGATGCTGGAGGCGACCTTCGCCGGCGCCGCCACCCCCGAACTCCGCGCCGCCCGCGAAGCCGAATTCCGCGCCCGCCACCCGCTCGGCCGCTTCGGCGAGACCCACGAGGTGACCGAGGCGGTCGTGTTCCTGCTGAGCGACGCGGCATCTTTCATCACCGGCACCGCGCTCCCCGTCGATGGAGGTCGCCTTGCCTGATCCGGATCGTTTCAAGGGAAAGGTCGCGATCGTCACCGGTGCCGCCGATGGAATCGGCGCCGCCACCGCCGCACGCTTCGCCGCCGAGGGGGCGAAGGTGCTGCTGGCCGATCGGAGCCCGGCCGTCACCGACCGCGCCGCGTCGATCGGTGCCGTCGCTCACCAGCTCGACGTCACCGCCACCGGTGCGGGGGAGGCATTGGCGCAAGCCGCGCTGGACGCGTTCGGCCGCATCGACATCCTGGTGAACAACGCCGGCATCGGCGGCTCCAAACGGCTGGCCGAGTCGGACGACGCGCTGATCGACCGCTTCATCGACACCAACCTGAAGGCCGTGCTGCGCATCACCCGGGGCGTGCTGCCGCATCTCACGCGGCCCGGCGGGCGCATCGTCAACACCTCCTCCACCTTCGGCCTCACCGGCTGGCCGGGCACCACCGCCTACGCGGTCGCCAAGGCGGGCGTCGCACATTTCACCCGCCAGCTTGCCGGCGAGGTCGGGCCCGAAGGCATCCTGGTCAACGCGGTGGCACCCGGCGTGATCGAGACGCGAATGACCGAGAATCACCTGAAGAGCCCGTACTACCGGCGCGCCGTGCTGGACCCCGCGCCCCTGCGCCGATCGGGAAAACCCGAGGAAATCGCCGCGGCCATCACGTTCCTGGCGTCGGAGGATGCGTCGTTCATCACCGGCCAGGTGCTGGCGGTCGATGGCGGCTGGCTGGCCGCACGACACCCGCCGCCGGAAGGCGCCGGCTGGCCGTAGGAAAAGGACACTCCGATGATCGACAAGAAGGTGAAATGGCCCGGCGGGGCCCAGATCGCGGTCATGCTGACCTTCGATTTCGACGCCGAGACACTGTGGCTGTCGCGCGATCCGGAAAACGCCCGACGCCCTGGAACGCTTAGCCAGGGACTGTACGGCGCCAAGGTCGGCGTCCCGAAGATCCTGGAGGTGCTGGACGAGTACGGCCTGAAAGGCACGTTCTTCGTCCCGGGCTGGACCGCCGAGAACCATACCGGCCGCACCGAGATGATCGTCCGCGCCGGCCACGAGGTCGCGCATCACAGCTACTCCCACAAATGGGTGCATCCCGACCATCCCGACCAGGAAGTCGAGGAGATGGAGCGCGGCCTGGAGGCGCTCAAGCGCACCGTGGGCGTGGTGCCGCGCGGCTACCGCTCCCCCGCCGGTGAGACCAGCGACAACCTGATCCGCCTGCTGCAGAAGCACGACTTCCTCTACGACAGCTCCCTGCTGGACGATATCGTGCCGTATCGAATGCAACTGCCCGACGGCAGCCGCGGCCCGATCGAGCTGCCCTGGCACTGGAGCACCGACGATGCCCCGCACGCGCTGTTCGCCATCAAGTCGCCGCGGCCGATCTTTCCCAACAGCCACATCCTGCAGGTGTTCCAGGATGAGTTCCGCGAACTGTATCGCTGGGGCGGCCTGTACAACCTGGTGATGCACCCGCAGGTGACCGGGCGGCCCAGCCGCATCGCCCTGCTCCGCGAGATGATCGCGTGGATCCAGCGCTTTCCGAACGTCTGGTTCGCCACCGGCACGGAAGTCGCCGAGGCCTGGGCCGCCAACCACGAGAACGCCTGAACCGGAAAGCCCGACCCCATGACCACATCGACCTACGATCCGGCGACGTTCCGTCCGCTGACCTTCCACGACGCGGTGCCCGCCTTCCGTGACGGCACCGATACGCCGCGTGCCTATCTGGAGCGCTGCCTCGAGACCATCGCGGCGCGTGAGCCGGTGGTGAAGGCCTGGGTCACTCTGAACGAGGCCGGCGCCCGCGCTGCCGCCGACGAGGCGACGGCCCGCTACAAGGCAGGGCGCGCACTTTCCTCGATCGACGGCATGCCGGTCGGCATCAAGGATCTGCTGCAAACCAAGGACATGCCCACCGAACAGGGCACGCCATTGTTCAAGGGCGTGCAGACCAGGACGGACTCGGCCAGCGTGCTCGCGCTACGCCAGGCCGGCGCGATCATCCTGGGCAAGGCGGTGACCACCGAGCTCGGCATGTCGCATCCAGGCCCCACCACCAACCCGTTCAATCCGGACCACACGCCGGGTGGTTCGTCCTCGGGGTCCGCCGCCGCGGTGGGGGCCTGCATGGTGCCCGCGACGCTGGGCACACAGGTCGTGGGGTCGGTGATCCGTCCTGCCGGGTTCTGCGCCAACACCGCCATCAAGCCCACGTTCGGTGCGATCCATCGCGGGGAGCGGCTCGCGTTCAGCCAGAGCCATATCGGCGTGCATGCCGGGTGCCTGACCGACATGTGGAACGTGCTATGGGAGATGGGTCGGCGTTCCGGCGGCGACCCGGGTCATCCCGGCCTGTATGGTGAAGCAACGCTGCGTGCACCGCTGAAGCCCGCCCGCCTGATCGTGATGGAAAGCGAAGGCTGGCCCTTGATGGAGCCACGCGTGGGGGACGCGTTCGCCCAGGTGCTGACGCAGCTCGAGCGCGCCGGCGTCACCATCCTGCGCCGCAGCGACAGCAAGCTGATCGAGCATTTCGAGTCCACAATATCGCAAAGCCTGGCGATCTGCCGCGATGTGTGTGGCTACGAACTGCGCTGGACGCTGGAGAACCTGGTGGAACGGTTCCCCACCGGCCTGAGCGACAGCATGATGTCGCGCCTGACGCTGGCGCGCAGCATGAGTCTGGACGACTACCGCAAGGTGCTGTTGCTGCGTCAGCAGGCACGCGATGCCTTCGCCGCGATCGCCGGCCTCGCCGACGGACTGATCAGCGTCAGCTCGGTCGGCCCCGCACCGCCGATGGACAACAGCGCCAAGGACAGCGGCATCACCCACACGACCGGCCTGCCCAACTTCAATGCACCGACCTCGGTGCTTGGGTCGCCGACCATCACGCTGCCGCTGCTGGCGATCAGCGGCCTGCCGGTGGGCGTGCAGGTGATCGGGCAGATGCACAGCGATGCGACACTGGCGGCACTCGCCGGCTGGGTCCGCAAGACGGTCACGCCGGTCGTCGCATGACCGCGGCACCGGCCAGGGGCGGCAATCCCGTTCAGGTCTGGACCTACCCTATTGCGTGCAGCGCGACACGAGCGAGGAAGCGGAACGCTACTTGCATCCCGTCTCGGTCGAGATGTTGCTCGAATCGCGTGGACTTCGGATGCCGTCGCGATCGGCCTGACTATTCCGCCTGAAAGGTCTCGCCATGGCTCTCCCTCTGTCACGTCGAACGCTGGTCGCCGCCGGGCTCGCGCTGCCGGCAATCCATGTCGGGCGCGCCCGCGCCGCCGGCTCTGACCGTCCGCTGAAGCTGGTGCTGAATGTCGGCCTGCAGATTCTGGATCCGATCACCAGCCCCTCCTTCGTGACGCGCAACTTCGCCTACATGGTCTATGACACGCTGATCTCCATGGACAGCAAGGGCCAGTTCCGCCCTCAGATGCTGGAAGGCTGGAAGACCACCGATGGGGGCATGGTCTATACCTTCACGCTGCGCTCGGGCCTGAAGTTCAGCGACGGGAAGCCGGTGACGTCCGAGGACTGCATCGCCTCCATCAAGCGGTGGGGCGGCCGAGACGCCCTGGGGCGCCGGCTGATGGCGGCCACCAAGGAACTGCGGCAGGTCGATGAGCGCAACTTCGTGCTGGAGCTGTCGCGCCCCTTCGGCCTCGTGCTCGACGCACTGGGCAAGCCCAGCGTGCAAGTTCCGTTCATCATGCCGGCGCGCATTGCGAATTCCGCCCCGCCCACCACGCCAGTGAAGGAGATCGTCGGATCCGGCCCGTATCTGTTCAACCGCGAAGAATGGGTCCCCGGTGAGCGAGCCACGTTCCGGCGCAATCCCGACTACCTGCCACGCAACGAGCCCGCGGACGGCCTTGCGGGCGGCAAGGTGGTGAAGGTCGAGCGCGCCGAACTGCTGACGATGCCGGAACTCGCGACGCGCGCCGCGGCGTTGCAGACCAACGAGGTCGACTACCTGGAATACGCGCCGTTCGACTTCCTGTCCGGCTTCCTGTCGAACAAGGACATCGTCGTCGCCAAGGCTGGCGGGCCGGCCCTGATGATGGCGGCGCTCAGCATCAACCACACCCAGCCCCCCTTCGACAACGTGCTGATCCGCCGCGCTGCCGAAGCGGCGATGATCCGCTCGGAGGTGCTGGACGGCCTGGGCCTGCCATCCGGCCTCGCCGATCCCAGCCAGGCCTCGCTGTTCATGGCCGGCACGTTCTACGCGTCCGACGCCGGCAAGGAGCTGACCGGCACCTCGATCGAGCATGCCCATGAGCTGCTGAAGCAATCAGGCTACAAGAACGAGCGCGTGGTGTTCCTGCTGCCGGCCGACTCTGCGCTGCTCAACCCGATCGGGTCGGTGATGTCCGACCAGCTGAAGCGCACCGGCTTCAACCTGGACGTGCAGACGCAGGATTGGTCCAGCATCGCGCAACGCTGGATCGGCCGCGCGCCGCTGGATGCCGGCGGGTGGTCGCTGGTGCCGGTAGTGTACCCCGGCTTCGACATGGCCAACCCGCTGGGGAATCCGGGCGTCGGCTATAATTGCACCGGCAACCAGCCCTACGGTTATTGCAGCGCCGACCTGACACCGCTGATCGCCCAATTCGAGGCCGAAGGCGATCCCGCCAAGCGGCAGACCATCGCGGCCTCGATCCAGAAGGCCGCCTTCGAAGCCGCCACCTTCCCGATCGCCGGCCAGTTCTCGAGCCCCGCGGCCTGGCGCAGGGAACTCAGCGGCGTGATCGATTTCGGCCTGCCGATCATGTGGAACATCGAGCGCAAGACGGCCTGACCTCAGGCGACGTAACGGCCGATTTGTCTGTGCCATCGCCGGCCTTGTGTCGGCGATCCAAAACCTTGCCGGGCACAGGCGCAGCAACGTGGTGTCCGTGACGAGCACGGCCACCACGTCCCGAGTGATGTGCAGGCGCACACGGCAGAGGCAGGCTGAACGCGCTCATCGGCTCTTCCGCACGGGAACGCGGACCACGGGTCCGTAAGAGCTCGTGGTTCTCCACTTTCCGACGGAGCATTCCCGGCATTGCTCACTCTCTCCGCCAGAAGCCGTCCGGCTGGTTCCCCTCCTTCCCCCGCCATGCTGTACTCCCGCAGGGCGCCGACGCCGCCACGATGATGCCGGGCGCGCCGCCGGCGTGTTCGCTGGGCCGACGTCCGCGAACGGGCCGGCCCGCGTGGCGCCTGCACTGGCCTGCACGTCGCAATACTCTTGAGGGAACAGCCATGACGCCGCCTGATCGCCTGCGCGCCCTGCTCGCCAAACCCGACTTCGTCGTCATGCCCGCGGTATGGGACGGGCTGAGCGCGAAGCTCGCCGCCGATGCGGGGTTCGCCACGGCGTTCCTCTCCGGCTCCTGCGTCGCGGCGAGCCGGCTGGGCGGGCCGGACCTCGACCTGATCTCGTTCGCCGAGATGCTGGACTCGCTGGTCATGGTGCGGAACGCCGCGCCGGACACGCTGGTGCTGGCCGATGGCGACCATGGCTACGGCAATGCGATGAATGTGCAGCGCACCGTGCGGGCCTATGGCCGTGCCGGTGCCGCGGCCGTGCTGATCGAGGACAAGATCACCCCGCGCGCGCTGACCAGTGCCGGCAAGCCGTGCATGCCGCGCGACGAGGTCCGCATGAAGATCCGCGCCGCCGTGGAGGCCGCGAAGGACTCCGGCATCCTGGTGATGGCGCGCACCGATTGCCGGCCAACCGCGGGGATCGACGAAGCCATCGCGCGCATCGAGATGTACGTGGAGGAAGGCGCCGACATCCTGTTCCTCGATTCCCCCGCCGATGAGGACGAGGTGCGGCGCGCGGTCTCGGCGGCGGCGGGGCGACCCTCCTTCGCCGTGCTGTCCCCCGGGGCGCCGCGCGAGACACCCACCCAGGCCCGCGCGGCCGAACTCGGCCTGAAGATCGGCACCTTCCCCACCGGCATGCTGTCGCCGGCGATTGCCGGCATGAAGGCCGGGCTGGCGGCGTTTGCCGCGGGCAAGTCCGAAGCGCCGGGGGCGTTGCCGGGGACCGAATTCCGCGAGGCGCTGGGCTATGGTGCCTATGAACGCCAGGCGCGGCGTTTCGTCCTCCCTGGTTGATTGGAAAGGCGGGCGCCATGAAGGCCATCGTCATTCACCGCCCGCACGAACGGGCGAGTGATCGCTCGCGCGCGATGAAGCTGCAGTTGGCATTCTGAGAGCCGTCGAGGATGGCGCCGTGATGCTGCCCGGGATGGGCATTCGACCGTGAGTCTGCCAGCGCCGTCCACTGCGTCGGCCGAGCTGAGGATCTGTCTGCTCCATCGCGGCGCCGCGCCGTTCCCCGATGCCTGGGCGGAGCTCCACGCCGTCGCGGCGGAAGCAGGGCACGAGGTCACCCTCGCCCGATGCGACGAAAGCGGAATCGAACGCCTCGATCCGGGCCGACCCGACGGCGCGGCGCACCGGATCACGCCGATCGAACCTGACCGCCTGGCGGGCTCGCGCTCCGCGCGGGCGGCGTACCAGGCCTATCTCTGGCTCGCGCAGGAACGCTTCGATCTGGTCTGCGCGTCGGCGCGCGCCGCACCGCTGTTCTATGCGCTGCTGGCGCGATCGCAGGGATTGGACCTGCCTGCCACGGCGACTCTGATCTGGGTCGATGGCCTCACCTTGCTCGACCGCGCTCGGGCGGAGGAGATGCCGCACGGGATCGACGACCTGGCGGACGACGAGATGGAGCGTCAAAGCCTGGCCCTGGCCGATTGCGTGATCTTCCTCGATTCCGCGACGCAGGCATGGGTGACACAGCGAGCGTGGGCGACCCAGGCCGCCACGCTCCCCCTGGCCGACGCCGGATCGTTGCGCGCGATACTGGACGCGGCGGCGCAACGGCAGCGGAATCGTCCGCCGGCGGCCGCGGACGCCAACGACCACCCGCTCGTGACGGTCTGCGTGCCGCATTTCAACCGCATCCGCCTGTTGCGGCAGGCGATCGAGTCCGTGCAGCGCCAGGACTACCCCAACCTCGAACTGGTCGTCGTCGATGATGCCAGCGACGATCCCACGACGGTCCAAGGGCTGGACGCAATGGCCGCGTCGCTGGCGGCATGCGGCGGCCGGCTGGTTCGCCACGCCACCAACCAGTATCTCGGCGCCGCTCGGAATACCGCCGTCCGGCACGCGCGGGGCGAGTATGTGCTGTTCCTGGACGACGACGATTACGCGAAGCCGGACCAGGTCTCCACGCTCGTCCGGGTCGCGCGGCACACCGGTGCGGACATCGTCACCTCGCTGTTCGACCGTCTGCCCGGCGACGAGCCGCCCACCCCGGACCAGCCGGTCCTCGACCGTTGGCTGCCACTCGGCAACGCGCCTTCGCTGGGGGTTTTCACCAATCTGTTCGGACCGGCCACGGCACTGATCCGCACATCCGCCTTCGCGTCCCTGGGTGGGTTCAGCACGGCGCGCGGGATCGGCAGCGAGGATTGGGAGTTGTTCGCCCGCGCCACGCTCTCGGGCATGACCCTGCAGCTCGTCCCGCGCGCGCTGTTCTGGTACCGGGTCACCCCGGGCAGCATGATGCAGACCGCCAGCGGCTACGCGGGCAACCTGCGCGGACTGGCGCCTTACCTGTCGCGCGTGCCCGAGCCATTGCGGCTTCCGCTCTGCTTCACCCAGGCCGCGGGGCAGCAGCTCGCCGAGGCGCATTGCCGGATCGCGGAGATGGAGAAGCTCCTCGCCACCTGCTTCGAACAGATCGCCGGCCTGCAGCAGCACATCGTCGCCCAGGACACCGAACTCGCCGCCGCGCACACTCATATCGGCCACCTGCATGCCGAGGTCGAGGGCGCGCATGCGCATCTCCGCGCCTGGCAGGCCGAATTCGAGCGAGCGCAGTTCGTCTCGCAGGATCCGCCGGAGGGCGCGGCTGCCGCACCCTCCGCGCCCGCCACACGCGCGGCCACGACGGCCGCATCGGGCGAAGGCCCGTCGTCCGCGCTCCACCCGCCCCAGGCCGGAGCGCCGCAGCCGCAGGACCGGCGCGACCGAGCGGCGGATGCCGGCACGCTCCTGACGTGGGTGCGCCGGCTGTTCCGACGCAACGCCTGAGCGGCGTGCACCGCAGCCCTGCCGTCACGCAAGCCCGCCTAGTCTCGCACCCGCGCCGCTGCTGGAATGCCGGCGAGACGCGGGAAGGGCCACGGGATGGACGAAGCAGACGGAATGCCGGCGGGCCGGCGCCGGTGGGTGATGCTGTGTGCCCTGCTGGGGGTGGTGTTGGCCGGACTCGACAGCGCCATCGCCAACATCGCGCTGCCGACGATCGCCCGCGATCTCGCCGCCACCGACGCCGCGACGATCTGGGTGGTGAACAGCTACCAGCTCGCCACCACGGTCTGCCTGCTGCCTGCCGCGACCTTGGGCGAGACCTGGGGCCTCAAGCGCGTCTATGGCGGCGGCATGGCGCTGTTCACCCTCGCCTCGCTCGCCTGCGCGCTATCCCCGACCTTGCCCATCCTGGTGGCTTCCCGCCTGGCCCAAGGCGTCGGCGGCGCCTGCATGGCGGCCCTCGGCGGCGCCCTGGTGCGATCGGTCTATCCCCGCGCCCAGCTCGGTCGCGGCTTTGCCGCAATCGCCCTCGCGGTCGCGCTGTCCGCGGCGCTTGGTCCAACCCTGGCGGCGCTGACCCTCTCCGTCGCGCACTGGCCCTGGCTGTTCCTGGTCAACGTCCCGGTCGGTCTGATCGCCGTGCCGTTGTTCATGGCGGTGGCCCCGCCGACCCAGCTCCGCAATCACAGCTTCGACAAGGTCGGCGCGCTGCTGAATGCCGCGGCCTTCGGCCTGGTGGTAATCGGGGTGGACGGGCTGGGCGGCGAGGCGCGCGGACTGGCGATGGCCGAACTCGCCGCCGGCCTGGGGTTCGCTGCCCTGCTGGTGTGGCAGCAGTCCCACCGCGCCGCGCCGATGTTGCCGCTCGACCTGCTGAAGCTGCGCCTGTTCGCGCTCTCGATGGCAACCTCGATCTGCTCCTACGCGGCGCAGATCCTGGCCTACGTGTCCCTGCCCTTCCTGTTCCAGGTGGTGATGCACCGCAGCGCGATCGCGACCGGGCTGCTGGTGACGCCCTGGCCGTTGGCCGTGGTCGCCGCCGCCCCGCTCGCCGGCCGTCTCTCCAGCCGCTATCCCGCCGCGCTGCTCGGCAGCATCGGGCTGGCGGTGCTCGCCGTCGGGCTGCTGCTGCTCGCCACCATGCCCGCCATCCCCGCCGACTGGAACGTCGTCTGGCGCATGGCGATCTGCGGCATCGGCTTCGGTTTCTTCCAGACGCCGAACAACATCACGCTGATGACGGCCGGCCCGCCCGACCGCAGCGGCGCGGCGAGCGGGATGGTGGCGGTCGCTCGCACCATGGGCTGGTCGCTGGGGTCGGCGCTGGTCGCGCTGATCTTCGGCCTGCGCGGCGGCCACGGCGCCGGCACCTGCCTCTACGTGGCGGTCGGCTTCGCCGCGGCGGGCGCGCTCGCCAGCGTTTCCCGCACCGGCGCGAGGCCGAGCGCCGCGGTGGCACGCTGAGCGGGGCGGCCGCCGAGGGTGGCACCGCAGGACGGTGCTCGCCGGGGCGCGACGCGAGCTCGGCGGCCCCCGGCCTCGATCAGCCGCGCAGCGCCGCCTCGATCGCGGCCACGTCGATCTTGCGCATCTGCATCATCGCCGCGAAGGCACGTTCGGCCGCGGCGCCGCCGCTGCCCAGCGCCTCGGTCAGCACGCGGGGGGTGATCTGCCAGGAGATCCCCCACTTGTCCTTGCACCAGCCGCACTCGCTCTCCTGGCCGCCATTCGCCACGATGGCGTCCCAGTAGCGGTCGGTCTCCGCCTGGTCGCCGGTGGCGATCTGGAACGAGAACGCCTCACCGTGCTTGAAGGCGGGGCCGCCGTTCAGGCCGAGGCAGGGGATGCCCGCGACGGTGAACGTGACGGTGAGCACGTCGCCGGCTTTCCCGGCCGGATAGTCGGCCGGCGCACGGAACACTTCGCCCATCGCACTGTCGGGGAACAGCCCGGTGTAGAAGCGCGCCGCCGCTTCGGCCTCCTTCTCGTACCACAGGCAGACCGTGTTCCTGGCGATCGTCATGGCGTTTCCTCGCTGTTTCGGTCGGGGACGATCCCCGACCTCTGCCTCGAGGACGAGCGAAGGTCCACCGTGCCGACACGACCCTCCGAATCTTTTGTCAGGCCGCCATCTTGGCGCAGGATTCGGCGCAGCGGCGACAGTCCTCGACACACGCCTCCATGCCGTCGAGCTGCTGGCACGAGCGCGCGCATTCCTCGCAGATCTCTGCGCATTCGCGGCAGGTGTGGCGGTGATGCGGCGTCCCGATCAGCATCATGTTCGCGGAGGTCTGGCAGATCTCGGCACAGGCCATCATCAGCCGGAGATGCTCCGGGTCGGTATGTGCGCCGCCCTGTTCCAGGCAGTGGCCCATGGCCATGCTCAGGCAAGTGCTGTGGCAGCGCAGGCACGCCTCGATGCAGGCTCGCATCTCGGGGGACAGATGTTCCATGTGAGTCTCCATGCGGGTGGTACGAAGGCGCGCCGCGGACTCGCGGACCGCGTCGCGCCTGCGTCCTCAACCGGCATTCCCGGGACGGGTTGCTTCACGGCGTCGCTTACGGCGGCGGACGGACCGTCATCCGCCCTCCGCAACCTCATCCGCCGGGTGTCGGCTGGGCGGCGCTCCCGGGTCCACCCGGACGCACGCCCTCCACGCTCTTGCGGGTGACCTCACCGCCGCGTTGCCCGAAATGACCGATGGTCCAGTTGGCGACGGCCGCCAATTCCTCGCTGGTGTACTCGCCCCCGAAGGCCGGCATGAAGGCGGTCGGTCCGCCGGTCGCGATGTTGCCGCCGCGCAGGAGAATCTGCAGCAGGTTGGTCCCGTTCGGATCACGCGCACTGTGCGCCCCCTGCAGCGCGGCATAGGGGGTTTGCCGGCCACTGCCGTCCAGCGCGTGGCAGCTCACGCAGGCCTCGCGGAAGATGCGCGCGCCGAGCGCATCGGCCTGCACGGGCTTCGCCGCCGGGATCTCGTCATGCACCGGCTTCACGTCGCGCAGATAGGTCACCAGCGCGCGGATGTCCGGCTGCGTGAGGTAGCGCAGGCTGTGATCCACCGCCTCGGCCATGGGCCCCGCCGCGGAGCCGTGATGAGTCGCGTGCCCGGTGGAGAGATAGGCGGCGAGGTCGTCGTCGGACCACGCCCCCACGCCGGAGTCGCGATCGCTCGTGATGTTGTAGGCGAGCCAGTCCTGCACGACGGCGCCCCCATAGGCGCGCCCCTCGTCCAGGCCGTACATGAAATTGCGCGGCGTGTGGCACGCCTGGCAATGCCCCAGCGCCTCGGCCAGATAGGCGCCGCGGTTCCACGCGGCCGACTTGCTGGTATCGGGTTGGAAGCGACGGTCCGGATTGTTCAGCAGGTTCCAGAACACCATGGCCCAGCGCTGGTTGTAGGGAAAGCTGAGCGCGTTCGGCGGCGACTCCGCATGCACGGGCTTCAGGCTGAACAGGTACGCCTTGATCGCGAGCACGTCCTCACGGCTCATCAGCGTGTAGTTCGTGTAGGGCATGGCGGGATACAGATGCTTGCCGCCCCGCCCGACGCCGCGCTGCAGGGCGGCGACGAATTCGTCGTCGGTATAGTCGCCGATGCCGGTGGCCTTGTCGGGGGTGATGTTCGGCCCGTAGATCGTGCCGAAGGGCAGGCTGAACTTGTAGCCGCCGGTGAACTCCTGCCCGTTCGGTGGCGTGTGGCACGCCGCGCAATCGGCCGCGCGGGCAAGGTATTCGCCGCGCTGAACGACGTTCTCGCCCGCGCCGCCGGTCGGCGCCTGGGCTCGCGCGGCACTCCCGAACGCGCACAGGACTCCGACCAGCAGCGGGAGCAGGCGGCGCATCACGCGCCCACCAGTTGGTTGCCGATCGGCAAGCGCCGCAGCCGCTTGCCGGTCGCCGCATAGATCGCGTTCACCAGCGCCGGCGCGGCGGCCACCGTGCCGGTCTCGCCGATGCCGCCCGGTCCTTCGTCGTTGCGGATCATGTGGACCTCGATGCGCGGCGCTTCGTCGATGCGCAGGACGCGGTAGTTGTTGAAGTTGGATTGCTGGATCCGGCCGTCCTGCACCGTGATCTCGTTGTACAGCGCGGCGCTGAGACCGAAGATCAGGCCGCCCTCGATCTGCGCGACCACCCCGTCGGGCTGCACGGCGGTGCCGCAGTCCACGGCCACGACGGCGCGTCGCAGATGCACCTCGCCGCGCGACGTCACCTCCACCTCCAGCACATGGGCGAGGAAACTGCCGAAGGAGAGCTGCAGCGACACGCCGCGCCCGACGCCGGCGGGCAGCTTCTGGCCCCAGCCGGACTTCTCGGCCGCGAGGTCCAGCACGGCCCGCGCACGCGCGTTGTCGCCGATCATGTCGCGGCGGAACGCGACCGGATCCTTGCCGGCGGCGGCCGCGAGCTCATCCATGAAGCTCTCGACCATGAAGACGTTGTGCGTCGCGCCGACGCCGCGCCACCAGGCGGTGGTGATGCCCGGCGGCTCGACGCGGGTGAAGCCCACGCGCATCGCGGGAATGCCATACGGCGTCTCGGTCGCGCCCTCGACCGTGTCGGGATCGAGCTTGCCGTCCTTCTGCATGCCCTTCGGCTGCCAGCGCGCCATGACGGACGACCCGGTGCCGTGATGCGTCCAGCCGGTGATGCGGCCCTGGCCGTCGAGCCCGCCCGAGAGCCGGTCGTAGTAATAGGGGCGCAGCAGGTCGCGCTGGATATCCTCCTCCCGCGTCCAGACGATCTTCACCGGATAGGGCACTTGCTTGGCGATCGCCGCCGCCTGGGTGATGTAGTCGACGTCCAGCCGGCGGCCGAACGCACCGCCCATCAGGTAGTTGTGCACCTGCACCTTCTCGGGCGGCAGGCCGGTCACCTGGGCGACCGTGTTCCGCGCCCGCACCGGCACCTGCGTGCCGACCCACAGATCCGCGCCGTCGGAGCGCACGTGCAGCGTCGCGTTCACCGGCTCCATCGGCGCATGCGACAGGAATGGCATCTGGTAGGCGGCGGAGACGGTCTTCGCCGCGCCCTTGATGGCGGCGCGTGCATCCCCCTCCTCCTTGGCGATCACCTCCGGCTCGCGGTCCGACGCCTCCGCTTGCGCGTGGACGATATCGGCGATCTGCAATCCGGCATGCGGTCCCTCGTCCCATTGCGGATCGAGCGCGGCGAGCCCCTGCTTGGCGGCCCAGAAATGGTCCCCGATCACCGCGACCGCGTCGTCGAGCCGCACCACGTCGCGCACGCCGGGCACGCGCTTCGCCGCTTCCTCGTCCACCGATCGCAGGCGGCCGCCGATCACCGGGCACGCCAGAACGGTGCCAATCTTCATGTCGGGGAGACGCACGTCGATGCCGAACTGCAGCGAGCCATCGACTTTCGCCGGCGTGTCGACCCGCGGCTGGCGATGACCGATCAGCTTGAACTGCGACGCTGGTTTCAGCGGCACATCGTCGGGCACGGGCTGTGCGGCCGCGGCCTCGACCAGCGAGCCGTAGGATGCGCGGCGCCCATCCGGCCCGATCACCTCGGCGCGGTCCGCATGACAGGTGGCGGGATCGACGTGCCACTGCCGTGCCGCGGCCGCGATGAGCATCGTGCGGACCTGCGCTCCGGCCTGGCGCAACCGCTTCCAGTCGCCGCGGATGGAGGTGGACCCGCCGGTCGCCTGCTCGCCCAGCAGCGGGCTGACATAGGCCCGCATCGCCGTGTGATACTGGCCGGTGTCCGGGGGCGCCGCCTCGAACGCGACCTGATCGAGCCCGACCTCCAGCTCCTCGGCGATCAGCATGCCGGCACTGGTGTAGATGCCCTGTCCGAACTCGGTATCCGGCATGATGAAGGTGATCGCGCCCTGCGGATCGATCCGGATGAAACCGTTGGGCATGAGCGGCGCCGGACCTGCCGCGCGGGCAGAGCGCAGCGGGATCCGCACTCCAACGACGAGCGCGCCTCCGAGCAGGCCGAATGCGAGGAGGCCGCGACGGGAGAAGGTGGCGGGCATGTCAGGCCTCCCCGGCGCGCTTGATCGCCTCGCGAATGCGCACATACGTGCCGCAGCGGCAGATGTTGCCGGCCATGGCCGCGTCGATATCGGCGTCATTCGGCTTCGGGGTCGTGGTCAGCAACGCGGTTGCCGACATGATCTGTCCGGACTGGCAATAGCCGCATTGGACGACCTCGAGATCGAGCCAGGCGCGCTGCACCTTCTGCCCGACGGGGTCCTGGGCCATCGCCTCGATCGTCTTGACGTCGCGTCCTTGCGCGAGGGAAGCGGGAAGCACGCAGCTTCGTACCGCCTGGCCATCGAGATGGACGGTGCAGGCGCCGCACTGTGCGATGCCGCACCCGAACTTCGTCCCGGTCAGGCCGATCACGTCGCGCAGCACCCACAACAACGGCATGTCATCGGGGACGTCGACCTGATGCGACGTGCCGTTGATCGAGAGTGTCAGCACGCCTGTCTCCTGCGGACGATGTCGGAGTCCGCAGGGGAACGCAGGATGGCGCGGGATGATTGAACGATTCGGCTTCACGGCCGCGTGCAGAGGGCGCGGCCGTCACATCGCGGCGGCTCAGGCTGCCGTGTCACACCGATCCCTGGGCGGCCACCCCCGCGCAGCCGTCCGACATCGCGCGCGCTTTGCGACGGCCGCCAGAGCGTCGGGAGCCGGGACGGCCGGGGGTCGCGCCCGGCCCCCGGCCTCGCCTCAGCCTAGGCTACCCGCCAGCAGCGTGGTCACGCGCCGCGCGAAGGCGGTGGCGTCGCGCGGCAGATCGCCCTCCTGCACGCGGGCGAGGTCGAGCAGCGTCGCCGCCGCCTCCTCGATCAGCGCGGTGTCCTCGAGCTTGCCCGCCAGGGCCTCGATCAGACGGTGGCGCGGGTTGACCTCCAGGATCGGCTTGGCCGGCATCATGGCGCGGCCCGCGCGGCGCAGCAGGCGCTGCATCTGCAGGTCCGGCCCCGCCTCCTCGGCCGCCAGCACCACGGCGCTGTCGGACAGGCGCGCGGTCGCCCGCACGTCCGACACCTCCGCCTCCAGCGCCTTCTTCAGCGCCGCCAGCAGCGGAGAGATATCGGGCAGTTCCTCGCCCTGCCCCAGGTCGCCGGCCGCCTGGGTGACGCTGCGCAGCTTCTTGCCCTCGAAACTATCCAGCCGCTCCGGCCAGAACGCGTCGATCGGGTCGGTCAGCAGCAGCACTTCGAGTCCCTTGGCGCGGAACCCTTCGAGTTGCGGGGAGGTCTTCAGCGCCTCCAGGCTGTCGCCGGCCAGGAAATAGATGGTCTCCTGGTTCGGCTGCATCCGCCCGACATAGTCCGCGAGCGAGGTCCAGCCCTCTTGCGTCGAGGAATGGAAGCGCAGCAGCCCGGCGATCTCGGCGCGATGCTCGCTGTCCTCCCACACCCCTTCCTTCAGGATCGGGCCGAAATTCTCCCAGAACTTCGCGTAGTCGTCGGCCTCCTTGCTGCGGGTCTTCAGTTCCGACAGCACCCGGCCGACCAGCGCCTTGCGGATGCGGCCCAGCACCGGGGTCGTCTGCAGCATCTCGCGCGAGACGTTGAGCGGCAGGTCCTCGGTGTCCACCACGCCGGCGACGAAGCGCAGCCAGGGCGGCAGCAGCTCCGCCTTGTCGGTGATGAACATGCGACGGACATGAAGCCGCACATGCGACTCGCGGTCGTTGTCCACCGGGTCGAACGGCTTCATGCCGGGGATGAACAGCAGGCAGAAATATTCGAACGTCCCTTCCGCCTTCCAATGCAGCGTCGCCCAGGGAGTGTCGAAGATGTGCCCGAGATGGCGGTAGAATTCGGCGTAGTTCTGCTCCGTCACCTCCGACTTGGACTTGCGCCAGAGTGCGGTACCCTCGTTGGCCGGCTGGTCCTTGCCGTCCTGCGCGATGGTGATCGGCACGGTGATGTGGTCCGCCCATTTGCGGACCACGGTCTCGAGCCGCATCGGCTCGAGGTATTCCTCCGCCTCCGCCTTCAGGTGCAGCACGATGTCGGTGCCGGGCGTCTCGCGGGTCGCGGGCGCGAGGGTGAACTGGCCGGCGCCGTCGGAGGCCCAGGTGAACGCTTCCTCGCTGCCGGCCTTGCGGGAGGTCACCTCCACCCGGTCCGCCACCATGAACGCGGAATAGAACCCCACCCCGAACTGCCCGATCAGGCTCGGGCGGTCCTCGGGTTTGGCGGAGGCCAGGTTCTGGGCGAAGGCGCGGGTGCCGGAGCGGGCGATGGTGCCGAGGTTGTCGATCAGCTCCTGGCGGGTCATGCCGATGCCGTCATCGGCGATCAGCAGGGTGCGGGCCTGCTTGTCGGGCACGAGGCGGATCTTCGCATCGGCCGGCGGCGCGAGGGCGGGGTCGGTCAGCGCCTCGAAGCGGCGGCGATCCATGGCGTCGGCGGCGTTCGCCACCAGCTCGCGCAGGAATATCTCTCGTTCGGAGTAGAGTGAGTGCACCACGAGGTCGAGAAGCCGCCCGACCTCGGCGCCAAAAGCATGCTGTTCCAATGCGGTATCGTTCATCGCGACCTCCTTGCGCGGCGCGATATGCGGTGCGGCGGCGCGCATTTCAATCCACCTGCGTGACGGGCGGGAGGGCGCCGAGGACGTGGAGGGTGCAGCGGGTTCCGGCCGTGGGGGTCGGCCCCGATCGCGCGGGCGGTTTCCAGGGGATGAACGGCGCGTGGGGGGACGTCGGTCGGTGCGATCGCCGGTGAGGTCCGTGCGATGGGGCGGCAGCGCTCCCTCGCCGTCATGCCCGGCCTCGAGCCGGCCATCCCCGCCGCACGGGCGGTGCGATCGCCGGTGAGGTCCGTGCGATGGGGCGGCAGTGCTCCCTCCCCCGTCATGCCCGGCCTTGAGCCGGGCATCCCCACCGCATGGGCGGTGCGGTCGCCGGTGAGGCCTGTGCGATGGGGCGGCAGCGCCCCCTCGCCGTCATGCCCGACCTCGAGCCGGGCATCCCCACCGCACGGGCGGTGCGATCGCCGATGAGGTCTGTGCGCTCGGGCGGCAGCGCTCCCTCCCCGTCATGCCCGGCCTCGAGCCGGGCATCCCCATTGCACGGGCGGGTGCGATCGCCGGTGAGGTCTGTGCGATGGGGCGGCAGCGCCCCTCCCCGTCATGCCCGGCCTCGAGCCGGGCATCCCTACCGACCGGACGGTGCGATCGCCGGTGAGGTCTGTGCGCTTGGGCGGCCGCCATGGATTCAACACAGAGGAAGCAAGGCGAGGGGTAGGAGACACAGAGAAGGATTTCTACTTCTGATTGCGAGGCCGTGGCCTCAATATGTTTCAGCGCGTCTGATGGCGCGAGATGCTGGCACTGCGGCTGCTGGTCCGGGCGGCTAGAGAATCTCTGTGTGCTCTGTGCCTCGCCTTGCTTCCTCTGTGTTGAATCCATGGCTCTCGCCCGCCGCACGGGCTCAGCCGGCGATCGCACCTTGGAGCCGGTGGGGATGCCCGGCTCGAGGCAGGCCATGACGGGGAAGACTGCAAGCCCCCCGCGCGGCCCCGCGCGGACTGCCCCCTCCCGCCGCCCTGCCCCCTCACCGTCGCGCTTGCATTTCGCGCCGCAGCATCCAACCATTCCCACATGCGCGGCTTCGATTCCGGTTTCGCACCTCGCGTCAAAGCCGTCCTCGGCCCGACGAACACCGGCAAGACCCATCTCGCCATCGAGCGGATGCTGGCGCACGCGTCCGGCATCATCGGCTTCCCGCTGCGCCTCCTCGCGCGCGAGAACTACGACCGCATGGTGGAGATCAAGGGCGAGCGCTTCGTCGCGCTGATCACCGGCGAGGAGAAGATCATCCCGCCCGAGGCACGCTGGTTCTCCTGCACGGTCGAGGCGATGCCGCTCGACCGCGCGGTCGAGTTCGTGGCGGTGGACGAGATCCAGCTCTGCGCCGACCCCGATCGCGGCCATGTCTTCACCGACCGGCTGCTGCACGCGCGCGGCATGGTGGAGACCATGTTCCTCGGCGCCGAGACGATCCGCCCGCTGCTGCAGCGCCTGGTGCCGCAGGCGACCGTGGAGACCCGGCCCCGCCTCTCCCAGCTCACCTATGCGGGCCCCGCCAAGCTCGTGCGCCTACCGCCGCGCAGCGCGATCGTCGCGTTCAGCGCCGCCGAGGTCTATGCGCTGGCGGAACTGATCCGCCGCCGCCGGGGCGGCTGCGCCGTGGTGATGGGCCGGCTCAGCCCACGCACCCGCAACGCCCAGGTGGCGCTGTATCAGGAGAAGGAGGTCGACTTCCTGGTCGCGACCGATGCGATCGGCATGGGTCTCAACATGAACGTGGACCATGTGGCCTTCGCCGGTCTCGGCAAGTTCGACGGCCATCGGCCGCGCCGGCTGACCCCGGCCGAGATCGGCCAGATCGCCGGTCGCGCCGGCCGCGGCATGCGCGACGGCACGTTCGGGACCACCACCCAATGCCCGCCCATCCCGGACGAGGTGGTGGCGGCCGTGGAGGCGCACAGCTTCGAATCGCTCGACCAGCTCTGCTGGCGCAACGGGGACCTCGACTTCTCCAGCATCGACGGGCTGCTCGACAGCCTCAACGCCCCGCCGCACGTCGCCGGGCTGGTGCGGGGCAACGATGCGTCCGACCTCGAGACCCTGACCGCCCTCGCCCGCGAGCCCGAGATCCGGCAGCTCGCGCAGGGCCGCGGGCGGCTGCGGCTGCTGTGGGACGCCTGCCAGATCCCCGACTTCCGCAAGCTGGCCGACGACACCCACACCCGGCTCTGTGCCCGGGTGTTCAACCACGTGGTGAAGGACGGCGCGCTGCCGACCGACTGGCTGGCCGGGCAGATCGAGGCGCTGTCGCGGGTGGATGGCGATATCGACACGCTGATGGCCCGCCTCGCCGGTGTGCGGATCTGGTCCTACATCGCCGCGCGCACCGACTGGGTGCCCGACTCGCCGCACTGGCAGGGCCGCGCGCGGGAGGTGGAGGACAAGCTCTCCGACGTCCTGCACGAGCGGCTCACCAGCCGCTTCGTCGACCGCCGCGCCGCCCATCTGATGCGCCGGCTCGAGGCCGGGGAGGGCCAGGACCTGCTTTCCGCGGTGACCCGCCGCGGCGAGGTGGTGGTCGAGGGTCACCCGGTCGGCCATGTGGAAGGCTTCGTCTTCGTACCCGACCCGCTCGCCGAGGGGGAGGAGAAGAAGCTGGTGCAGCGGGCCGCCCGCCGCGCCCTGCGGGAGGAGATGCCGCGCCGGGTCGCCGAACTGGAGGCCGCGCCGGACACCGCGCTCACCTGGACGGAGGCGCAGCGCCTGACCTGGGAGGGCGCGCCGGTCGCCAGGCTGGTGCGCGGCGGCAGCGCCCTGCGGCCGCGGGTGCAGGTGCTGGACAGCGAGTTCCTCGACGGCGCGCAGCGGGAGCGGCTGCGCACGCGCCTGCAGGCGTTCGTGGACGAGCGGATCCGCGACGACCTCGCGCCGCTGTTCGCGGCGGCCGACGCGGCATCCACCGTCAGCGCCCTGCGCGGCCCGCTCCACCGCCTCACCGAAGCGCTCGGCCTGGTGCCGGGCGTCGACGAGGAGACGCTGGCGCCCGCCTTGCGCACCGCCCTGCGCGGCATGGGCGTGCGGTCGGGCCGCTTCGCCCTGTTCCTGCCGGCGCTGCTCAAGCCCCGCGCCGCCGCGATGCGGGCCCGCCTGTGGGCGCTGCAGGCCGGCGTGCCGGTCCCCGTCCTGCCGCAGCCGGGCCTCGTGTCCCTGCCCGCCCCGTCCGACTGGCCGGCCGGCTTCGCCGCCGCGATGGGCTGGATCGAGGCCGGCCCGGTGCTGCTGCGGCTCGACGTCGCCGAACGGGTCGCGGGGGAACTCGGGCACGCGACCCGCAAGGGGCCGCTGATCCTGGCCCCCAGCCTCGCGTCCCGCTTCTCGGTGAAAGCCGACCTGCTGCCGGTGATCCTGCGCCGGATCGGCTTCCGTATCGTGCCGGGCGTGGGTCTCGGCCCCGACATGTTCGGGCCGCCCGCCCCGGCGATGCTGCTGCCGCTGCGCCGCAAACGCGTGCCCCCGGCCGGTGAACAGGCATCCGCCCCGGTCCCGCAAGGCCCCTTCGCCGCGCTGGCGGCGCTCAAGCGCTAGGGAGGCGGCGATCGGCGACACGGAGGACCGCGACTGGCAGCGGCTCGACAAATGGCTGTGGTGCGCGCGCTTCATGCGGGCCCGCAGCGACTGCGCGGCGCTGGTGGCGCGCGGCTCCGTGCGCATCAACCGGCAGCCGACCGAGAAGGCGCATGCGCGGCTGCGGACCGGCGACGTGCTGACGCTGCCGCTGCATGGCGGGGTGCGCGTGGTGCGCGTGCTGGCGCTCGCCGCGCGGCGCGGACCGGCGCCGGAAGCACGCCTGCTCTATGAAGACCTCGGGGATGCGCCTGTCGCATCTTGCGCCGAGGGGTAAACCTCGGCATATCGCCGCGTCTGATCCGGCTCCCGGTCTCCGGCCCCGGGGTCGCACGCACGCTCTGCATCCGGGGGTTGCCCAATGACCTATGTGGTCACCGAGAACTGCATCCGCTGCAAGTACATGGATTGCGTCGAGGTGTGTCCCGTCGACTGCTTCTATGTCGGCGAGAACATGCTGGTGATCCATCCCGACGAATGCATCGATTGCGGCGTCTGTGAGCCGGAATGCCCGGCCGAGGCGATCGTGCCGGACAGCGACGACAAGGCCTCCGACTGGGCCGAACAGAACCGCACCTATGCGGCGCTGTGGCCGAACATCACCCGCAAGGGCGAGGCGCCGGCCGACGCGGACGAGTGGAAGGACAAGCCGGGCAAGGCCAAGCTGTTCTCTCCCGAACCGGGCAAGGCCTGAAGATAGTTGGGGTAACCCCCTGACGTAACACCGGTGTGATGCTATATTGGGGGCTGGACACGGTCGAGTGCCGCCCTGGCGCGTCACCACCGTCGGAACTCATCAGGCGTCCGGGCTGCTTTGCCGCTGACCGTGGTCAGGGGCCAGCCCATTGGTCACCGTATGGCAGGGATATGAGGTGTCAAGCATGAAGGCAGCGACCGGAACGGCGGTATCTCGACGTGACGCGTCGGTGCAGCAGGATGTGGCGCCGGAGAACAGCCCGGAAACCGGTACGCAGAAGGCCGCTGTCCAGAAGACGGGCGTCCAGGCCGGCAAGGCCGCTGCCCCGAAGACGGGCGTGCCGGCCGGTGAGGCCGCTTCAGGCAAGGAGGCGGCAAGGACGCCCCCAGCCGCGATGAAGAAGGCGCCCGCCCGTCCCGCTCCGGTCGCCGCAGTGGCCAGCAAGACCGCCGCGCCCGCCCGCAAATCCGGTGCGGTGGAGGATGTCGAGGACGACCGTGCCCCGGTGGCCGCCGAAGCGGAGATCGAGGAGGATGAGGAGGAGGACGACAGCCCCGCGCGCCCGTCCGGCCCGATCCAGATCTCCCGCGCGGCCGCGAAGGCGGAGGTGTTCCAGGAGGGCGATCACGTCGTCTACCCGACCCATGGGGTGGGCAAGGTGGAGCGGATCGCCACCGAGGAGATCGCCGGCCACAAGCTGGAACTGATCCACATCACCTTCGAAGAGAACCGCATGACCTTGCGGGTGCCGGTGGCCAAGGCGCGCAGCGCCGGGCTGCGCAAGCTCGCGACCCGCAAGCTGTTCGACGACGCGTTGGCGGTGCTGAAGGGCCGCGCCCGGATCAAGCGCACCATGTGGTCGCGCCGCGCCCAGGAATACGAGGCGAAGATCAACTCGGGCGACCCGCTGGCGATCGCCGAGGTGGTCCGCGACCTGCACCGCAACGCCGGCCAGCCGGACCAGAGCTTCTCGGAGCGGCAGATCTACGAGCAGGCGATGGATCGTCTGGCGGCCGAGTTGGCGGCGCTGGACAAGACCGACAAGGCCAGCGCCGCGGTCAAGCTGGCGGAGTTCCTGAAGACCGTCTGAGGCTTGGGCCTCCGGCCCACACCAGACGATCACGGCGGCGTTCGGCCCGCCAGGCCATCACGGCCGCCGGCCTTTCCCGGGCTGGCGCAGCGCGTTCACGAACACCGCCGCGTCTCGTGGAGTGACCGCGCAGTCCAGGCCCGCCGTGCTGCTGTCGAAGGCCCAGTGACACGGCCGCTGCAGCCTCCGTGCCGTGGCCGTCGCAGCCCCGGCCATCCACGACGTCCATCGCACAAGCGAAGCGCACCCAACCCACGCTCGCGCTCCGACCGCCCCCGGCGCCCGCGGCGCCCCGCGGCGCCCCGCGGCGCCCCGACGCGCAGCCATGGTGCGATTGCGGCGACCCTGCTAGTCTTACCGGCAGGTAGAATCACCAACCGGGAAACCTCCATGCAGATCGTCCCCAGCGGTCAGACCCTCGGTGCCCGCATCGAGGGCCTCGATCTCGCCACCCCGCTCTCCGACCCCGACTTCCGCACCCTCCTGCGGGCACTCGGCCAGTTCGGCGTGCTCTGCTTCCCCAAGCAGACCATCGACGTGCCGCATTTCGCCGCGTTCGGGCGCCGCTTCGGGGATCTGGAGATCAACGTCGCAAACCTGTTCCATGAACCCGGCTTCCCCGAGGTCATGATCCTGTCGAACATGCAGGATGCGGCCGGCAAGCCCCTCGGCCTCAACGATGCCGGGCAGGGCTGGCACACCGACATGTCCTATTCGAAGGACATCGCGCTCGCCAACATCCTGCACGCACAACGCGTGCCGATCCGACACGGCCAGTCGGTAGGCGAGACGCAGTTCCGCAACATGCACGCCGCCTACGACGCGCTGCCCGACAGCCTGAAGGACCGGCTCGAGGGCCGCACCGCCACCCACGACTTCGAGAAGTTCTGGGAGGTCATGCGGCTGCGCCCCGGCTCCGGCCGCAAGCCGCTCACCGAGGAGCAGAAGCGCCGCAAGCCGCCGGTGTCGCAGCCGATCGTGCGCACCCACCCGATCACCGGCCGCAAGATCCTCTATGCCAATCCCGGCTACACGATGTGGATCGACGGCATGGACCGGCACGAGAGCGACCTGATCCTGGACTACCTGTTCCGCCACCAGGAACGCGCCGACTTCCTGTACGCGCATCACTGGCAGGAGGGCGACGTGCTGATCTGGGACAATATCGGCACGGTCCACAACGCGGTCGCCGACTACCTGCCCGACGAGCCACGATACATGCGCCGCGTGCAGGTGATGGCGACGCTCGACTACGCGAAACTCGCCGCCTGACATGCAGGCGCCGTTCGCGGGCCGCCGCATCGTCATCACCGGCGGGGCCGGCGGCATCGGCGTCGCCACCGCGCGCAGCTTCCTCGACCACGGCGCCGAGGTGGTGCTGGTCGATCCCGACATGCCACGCCTGCTTGCCGCGCGGGACAGGCTGGGCGGCGCGCGGGTGACGATCCACGGCTCCGATATCACCACCCCCGCCGCCTGCGCCGCCATCATGCAGGCGGCGAAGCCGGTCTACGCACTGGTCCACCTCGCCGGCCTGTTCGAGCCGGACCCGTTCACCGCGGACGAACACGCGGTGTGGGACCGGGCGATCGCGGCCAACCTCACCAACGCGTATGACATGGCGGTCGCCTTCGCGCCCTGCGCCGACCCGGACGGGCCCGCCCGCATCGTGCTGACCAGCTCCGTCGCCTATCGCCGGGGCAGCATCGGCTATCCGCCCTATGCCGCGGCCAAGGCCGGGATCGTCGGGCTGACCCGCTCGCTGTCACGCCGACTTGCGCCCGACGTCCTGGTCAACGCCGTCGCCCCCGGGCTGATCGAGACCCGCATGGCCGAACCGACCATCGCCGCCCGCGGGGAGGCCTACAAGCAGGAGATCCCGCTGCGCCGCTACGGCCGGCCGGAGGAGATCGCCTCGGTGATCCGCTTCCTGTGCTCGCCGGATGCGAGCTACCTGACCGGCCAGACGATCACCGTCGACGGCGGCATCACCAACGCCTGAACCAGCTATGCGCGAGCGGCCGAAGCGCTTCCCACCCCACCCTGAGCGGACAGACCGGACCGCCGCCGCGGCTCTGGTCCCGCGTCGGCGGCGCAGCTGCTGCCCGTCCGCCGAGATGGACGGAAGCGTGATTGACCTGGGCTGCCCCGCTCCATAGCTTCCGCGGGATGTCCGAAACAGTCCGCAACACCGCCCACGCACTCCCGAAGGCCTGGCCGTTCGAGGAAGCGGCGAAAGTCGCCCGTCGCCTCGCGGAGTCCGGGAAAGGAACGGCGCTGTTCGAGACCGGCTACGGACCCTCCGGCCTGCCGCATATCGGCACCTTCGGCGAAGTCGCGCGCACCACCTGGGTGCGCAACGCCTTCACCGCCCTCACCGGCCTGCCCTCCCGCCTGATCGCCTTCAGCGACGACATGGACGGGCTGCGCAAGGTGCCCGACAACGTGCCGAACAAGGACCTGCTCGCCCAGCACCTGGGCAAGCCGCTCACCCGGATCCCCGATCCGTTCGGCACCCATGACAGCTTCGGCGCGCACAACAACGCCCGGCTGCGCGCCTTCCTCGACGGGTTCGGGTTCGAGTACGAGTTCGCCTCCTCCACCGACTACTACGCCGCCGGCCGGTTCGACGCGGCGCTGGTCCGCATCCTCGAATGCTACGACGAGGTGATGGCGGTCATCCTGCCCACCCTCGGCCCCGACCGGCGCGCCACCTACTCGCCCATCCTGCCCATCCATCCGAAGACCGGCATCGTCATGCAGGTGCCGATGGAAGGTCGCGACCCGGCCGCCGGCACCGTGATCTGGCGCGATCCCGACACCGGCGAGCGGTTCGAGACCTCGGTCAAGGGCGGCGCCTGCAAGCTCCAGTGGAAGGCCGACTGGGCAATGCGCTGGTACGCCCTCGGCGTCGACTACGAGATGTCGGGCAAGGACCTGATCGACAGCGTGCGGCTCTCCGGGCGGATCTGCCGCATCCTGGGCGCGCCCCCGCCGGAAGGGTTCACCTACGAGCTCTTCCTCGACGAGCATGCGCAGAAGATCAGCAAGTCCAAGGGCAACGGGCTCTCGGTGGACGAGTGGCTGCGCTATGCGCCGCCGGAGTCCCTGGCGCAGTTCATGTACAACCAGCCGCAGCGGGCGAAGCGGCTGTATTTCGACGTGATCCCCCGCGCGGTGGACGAGTACATCGCCAACGTGGACCGCGCCCGCAGCCAGGCCGCACCGGAGCAGCAGGCCAATCCGGCCTGGCACATCCATGGCGGACATCTGCCCAACCATGCCGGCAGCCCGCTCAGCTTCGGCATGCTGCTCAACCTCGCGAGCGTGGTGAACGCCGACACGCCCGACATCCTGTGGGGCTTCATCCGCCGCTACATCCCGACCGCCAGCGCGGAAAGCGAACCGTTCCTGGCGCGGCTGGTCGACCACGCCATCGTCTACTATCAGGACTTCGTTCGGCCCGCGAAGCGCTTCCGTGATCCCGACGCGACCGAACGCGCGGCGCTCGAGGACCTGGCCGGCGCTTTGGCGGGGCTGGAGCCAGGCAGCGACGCGGAGACCATCCAGAACCTGGTCTACGAGGTCGGCAAGCGCCACCCGCTGCCCGACCTTCGCGCCTGGTTCTCCTGCCTCTACCAGGTGCTGCTGGGTCAGCAGGAGGGGCCGCGCTTCGGCGGCTTCGTCGCCCTGTACGGCATCCCGGAGACGATCGCGCTGATCCGTTCGGCGCTGGACCGGCAGGCGAATGCAGCGGCCTGAACCACGCCGGACCGATCCCGGACCTGCCGCCACGCCCCGAGCTGACGCGGGCCCGTCCGCTGCCCCGCCGGCGAGCCAGGCGCCGCATGGCGACGCGTCCTCGGCCGAGGCCGGACCGCCGGAGGGCGGCGGCCGCAAGGGCTGGCGTTCCCTCCTGCGGCATGCGCCGGCGCTTCTCGGCCTCGTGCTGCTGGTCGGCGCGATCTACGTGGTGCAGCGCGAGTTCCGCCATCTCAAGCTCAAGGACATCGGCGACGCGCTGCACGGGATCCCGGCCCAGGCGCTCGCCTTCTCCTTCGTCTGGACCATCCTCTCCTACTTCGTGCTGACCTTCTACGACCGGCTCGGCACGATCTATGCCGGCCACAAGGTCTCCTACGGCCGCGTCGCCTTCGCCTCGTTCTGCGCCTACTCGCTGTCGCACAATCTGGGCTTCGCCGCGGTCTCCGGCGCCGCCGTACGCTACCGGCTCTACGCGCATTGGGGGCTGACGCCGCTGCAGATCGGCAAGACCGTCGCATTCTGCAGCCTCACCTTCGGCCTGGGCGGCATGGTGCTGGGCGGCGCCATCCTGTTCGTCGAGCCGCGCGCGGTCCCGTTCTTCGGCCATTATCTGCCGCTCTGGGGCCTGTGGGGCATCGGCGCGCTGCTCTGGCTGATCGTGCTGGGCTACGTGACCCTGTCGCGCATCCTCGGCACGTTCCGCATTTTCGGCCACGAGATCGAGCTGCCGGGCTGGCGCATGGCGGTGATCCAGGTGCTCCTGGCGACCGTCGACGTCGCCATCACCGCGACGATCTTCTACGCGCTGCTGCCGGAGGCGCCCGGCCTGACCTGGCTGATCTTCCTCGGCGTCTACGTCGCCTCCTACACGGCCGGGTTGGCCGCGAACCTGCCGGGCGGCATCGGCGTGTTCGACACCGCGATGCTGCTGGGGCTCGAGCCTTATCTCGACGCGCCGCACATCGTCGGCGCCATCGTGGTGTTCCGGCTGTACTACTACGTGATCCCGCTGTTCCTGGCGGGCGGCATGTTCGCCGGCAACGAGATCCTGTTGCGCGGCGGCGCGCTCTTCCGCGGCGGCCGCTTCGCGCGCCTGCAGACGCTCGGGCGCTGGAGCGAGCCCGATTTCGCGGTCGCCTCCGCCACCGGCTCGGTCGCGCTGTGCGGCGTGCTGATGCTGTGCCTGGGCGTGCTGGCCCCGCAGGGCGACTTCTCCTGGCTCGACCCGGACTATGCCGATCTCGCGAGCCAGGCCGGGCAGTTCGTGCCGTCGCTGATCGGCGCCGGCCTGGTGATGATGGCGGTGGCGCTGTCGCAGCGCGTCAATCTGGCCTGGGGCCTGACCATCCTGCTGCTGGTGGCCGGCGCCGCCTTCGCCGCGACCCAGGACGACCGGCTCTGGGTGGCCGGCGTGCTGGTGCTGACCACGCTGCTGCTGGCGCCGTTCCGCGCCTGCTTCTACCGCCACGCCAAGCTGATCAGCGGTCCGCTCGAGCCGACCAGCGCCCTGTCGCTGATCGTGCTGGTGATTTGCCTTTCCGCGCTCGCCCTGACCCGCCCGCATACGCACTTCATGAGCAACAACGCCTGGTGGGCGATCGTGCTCTCGCCGGACGTGCCGAACTCGCTGCGCCTCGCGGTCGCGGTCACCGTGCTGCTCGCGCTGGTGGCGATCTGGCGGCTGCTGCGGCCCGGCCGGGTGCGCTTCCAGCCCTGGGACGGCACCGGCCGCGCCCGGTTGACCGCGCTGGGCGGGCGTCCGCCCGCATCTGCCGACGGCATCGTGTTCGGCGAGGCCGAACGCGCCGGCATCGCCTTCCGCCGCCTGGGCCGCGTGCTGCTGGGCCTGGGTGACCCGATCGGCTCCGATTCCGACCGTGTCTCGGCGATCTGGCGGCTGCGCGACCTCGCCCAGCAGGAGGGGCTGAGCGCGGCGGTGTGGCGGGCCGGCCCCGATCTGCTCAAGGTCTATCACGACCTCGGCCTGACCGCGCTGCCGCTGGGCGAGGACGGGCTGCCGATGCCGGAGGCGCCGCAGGACACGCCGTTCACCGACCACTATCTGGTCTGCCTGGCCGAACGCGACCTGAACCTGCTGCTGCCGTTGCTGCCCGCGCTCGCCGGCAACGAGGCGCATCCCCCCGCGACGGACAAGGTGGCCTGACCGGCGCGGCGCCGCTGCAGGCGGCGCCGGTTGGCGCATACTGGCCGCCCGCGACTCGGATCCTGTCCCATGCTGACACTGCTGTCCCTGGCGGCCGCCTGCGTCGCGGCCCTGGCTGCCCTGATCGCGATGCTGGTGGTGCTGCGCCAGGCGCGCCTGCTCGAGCATCTACGCCTCGCGGCCGAACAGGCGCTGGCCGGCCAGCGCGCGGAGGGGGAGACGACCCGCGCGGCGCTCCGCGGCGCGGGCGCCGACCAGGCGGAGCGTCTCGGCGCGCTGCGTGGTGCCCTCGACACCGCGATCGAGCAGCTCCGCACCGTGCTGTCGCGTGGCCAGGGCGAGCTGCGGCTGGCGCTGAACGAGGCCCAGCAGGCAGCCGATGCGCGGATCGCGGCGCAGTTCGAGACCACGCGCGCCATGCTGGAAGCGAAGCTGCGTGAGATGCGGGAGGGCAACGAGACGAAGCTCGCCGCCATCCAGGCGACGGTGAACGAGCAGCTTCACGCCGCGGTCGAGAAGCAGATGACCGAGAGCTTCGCCCGCGTGGTGGACCAGTTCACCGCGGTGCAGAAGGCGATGGGCGACGTGCAGGCGGTGACCGCGCAGATCGGCGACATCAAGCGCCTGTTCAGCAACGTCAAGACGCGCGGCGGCTGGGGCGAGACCCAGGTGCGGGCGATGCTGGACGACGTGCTGCCGCCGGGCGCGTATCACGCCAACCACAAGGTGCGGGCCGACAGCGACGAGGTGGTGGAATTCGCGGTCGTCATGCCGATGCGCGGGGAGGTCCGCCCGGTACTGCCGATCGACGCCAAGTTCCCGGTGGAGGATTTCGAGCGCTTGCTGGCCGCCTCGGAGGCCGGGGACGTGGAGGGCGAACGCGCCGCCACGCGGATGCTGGAGCGGCGGGTGCGGGACGAGGCGCGCAAGATCGCCGCCAAATACATCTGCCCGCCGGTGACCGTGGAGTTCGCGGTGCTCTATCTGCCGACCGATGCGCTGTATGCGGAGGTCGCGCGGATCCCCGGCCTGATCGACGAGATCGGCCGCGAATGCCGGGTGCTGGTGATGGGCCCAACCCTCTTCCCGGCCCTGCTGCGAACGATCCACCTCGGCTTCGTCACCCTGGCGCTGGAGCAGAAGGCGGACCAGGTGCGTGCGCTGCTGGGCGCCACCAAGGGCGAGATGCTGAAGATGGACAAGGTGCTGTCGCAGCTTGCCCGGCAGGCGAGCACGTTCAGCACGACGATCGAGCGGGCGCGGGTGCGCACCCGCGCGGTGGACCGCAAGCTGCGCGGCGTGGAGGCGATCGAGGACGAGCAGGCCGAGGCGCTGCTGGCGCTCGATTCCGAGGCGGAACGCGCGCCGGATCCGGCCGACCTGGAGGCGTGAGCAGGCCCGTGCGCATCCTCCTTGGGCATCCGGACGTCGGATCGGACGCGGAATCATGGTGATTTTGCTGGCATGCCATGCGGGAACTGCGGATTTGCTCTGGCGAGCAGAGGCGGTTTGCCTATATCGTGTTATTGCCGCGTAGAGGCGGGATCGGATTTTCGACGGGTGGTCATTCACTCGGTGAGCATCGGGCCACGTTTCCCGGCGGTGACGAAGACACTCTGGCGCATGTCATGTGGCGCATGTCATCCTGGCAAAGGCCGGCTCGCAACGACTAGATGAGGACGACTTTCTCTTGAGCATGACCAACCGTGGCCGTGGCCGCCCCCCTCGGCGCCGTGGCTTCGATGACGACTTTGCCTACGATCGTGCGCCGCCAGGCGATATGCCGCGCAGCATGTCACCGTCGTGGCCGTCGTCCGCCGGGTTCGGCCCCGAGCATGACGCGACCGTCAAGTGGTTCAACCCCGAGAAGGGGTTCGGGTTCGTGGCGCTGTCGGACGGGTCGGGTGACGCCTTCCTGCACGCCAACACCCTGAACAACGCAGGCCACAGTGCGGTCAGCCCCGGCGCCACGCTGCGCGTGCGCATCGGCCAGGGCCAGAAGGGCCGCCAGGTGTCGGAGGTGATCTCGGTCGACGAGAGCACCGCCACGCCGCAGGCTCGCGGTCCGCGTCCGGGCGGCATGGGTGGCGGCATGGGCGCGGGTCCGCGCCGTGGCGCACCGACCGGCCCCTCGGTCGAGACCCAGGGCACCGTCAAGTGGTACAACGCCACCAAGGGCTTCGGCTTCGTCGCCCCGGTGGAAGGCGGCAAGGACGTGTTCGTCCACGCCTCTGCCCTGCAGCGCGCCGGGATCACCCAGCTCGCCGAAGGTCAGTCCGTGGTGATGGACGTCGTGCAAGGCGCCAAGGGTCCGGAAGCAGCCGCCATCCGGCTCGGCTGACCGGCCTGCCTCGTGTGAAGCAGACGGCCCGTTCGCAGGCGCGAGCGGGCCGTTCGTCGTTTGGCTGCACACCCAACGCGTGATCGGCGGAGGCGTGCCCGCCGGAGCCGTGAATCACGCGATCAAACACGCAGAGCGTGATCGGCGAAGGCGTGCTCCGCCGAAGCCGTGAATCACGCGATCAAACATGCAGAACGTGATCGGCGGAGGCGTGCTCGCCGGAGCCGTGAATCACGCGATCAAACATGCCGCACCTCCCGGCAAGCGAGGCGAGGTGGGCAGGCGCTCGTCTCATTTCGGTCCCACTCAGTACACAACTGCTCAAAGACGTCACATTCCGCTTGCCCTGTGACGTGGTTCACAGCACTTCCGGGGCCCATCGATAGCTTGTGGACCAAGCGCAACGCTGCGGGGGCCGGCGTCATGGAGCACGTACTGACGGAACACGGGTTTCGGTTGCTCTACATCAGAGACTCGAACGCGCTCGGTGAACTCGACCGGGACGCCATCCTCGAGGATCTGCTGGACGGTTTGCCGCCCGGCGAGACCATGCCGTCGTTCCGGCTGGATCTTCGCGACTACGACCACCTGGTGATCGCCTCCGATCTCGCGACCGGCCGCAATCTCGGCGTGCTGGGCGGACTCGACCACGTCACCGCGGCGGAAAGCCTGCTCGTCCTCGAGACGGCGTACGTGGTGGCGGAAACGCGCGGCCAGCACCTGATGCGCCGGATGATCGCGTTTCTCCTGCTGCGGATGGCCGGGCTCGATGCCCTGCCGGACGCCGTGGTCAGCCTGTCGAGCAGCGCGACGTTCTGCCACGTGCTGTCCGAGACCGCGGGCGCGATGCGCAATGCCTGCTTCGCCCCCGAACCGCCCCAAAACGTGATCCGGCTGGCCCCGATGGCGCTGCTGCACCGCGCGGCACTCAGCCTCGGGCACAAGATCGACCATGCGGCGAGCCGCGCCGCGCTGCAGAGCATCGCCCCCTACCGCCAGGCCGTCGCGTCGCGCCGGGTCATCGACCTGGACGCCGAACCCGTCACGCTGCCGCCGCGGGTCCTCTCCGCCCCGCTGCTGGTCGCGATCGACCTGCGCCATGCGGACGAGGCGGAGCTGATGCAGGACGCCCGCCGGCTCTACCGGGCCCGCGGTCAGCGGATGCGGCCGGTCGCCCTGCCCAGCCTGGAGCGGAACCCGTTCTGGCCGGCCGCGACGCCCGAACGCTCTTGCCCGGCGCGGCCGTAGCACGCACCATCCAGCCGGTTTGACGCTGGAGAGTAAGAATGCAGGTGCGTGCCGCAGTGGCTCGTGAGGCCGGGAAGCCCCTCAGCCTCGAGACGGTCGAGCTCGAGGGCCCGCGCGAGGGAGAGGTGCTGGTCGAGATCAAGGCGACCGGCATCTGCCATACGGACGAGTTCACCCTGTCCGGCGCCGATCCGGAAGGGATCTTTCCGGCGATCCTCGGTCATGAGGGCGCGGGCGTCGTGGTGGACGTGGGCAAGAACGTGACGAGCCTGCGGAAGGGCGATCACGTCATCCCGCTCTACACGCCGGAATGCCGGCAGTGCGAATACTGCCTGTCCCGCAAGACGAATTTGTGCGTGGCGATCCGCGCGACCCAGGGGAAAGGCGTGATGCCCGACGGCACCAGCCGTTTCCGCTCCGGGTCGGAAACGGTCTACCACTACATGGGCACCTCCACCTTCGCGAACTACACGGTCCTGCCCGAGATCGCCTTGGCGAAGATCCGCCCGGACGCCCCGTTCGAGAAGGTCTGCTACATCGGCTGCGGCGTCACCACCGGGGTGGGCGCGGTGATCAACACGGCCAAGGCCGAGGCCGGCTGCCGCGCCGTCGTGTTCGGGCTGGGCGGCATCGGGCTCAACGTGATCCAGGGCCTGCGCATGGTCGGCGCGGAGCAGATCGTCGGGGTCGACCTGAATCCGCGGCGCAAGGAGATGGCCGAGAAATTCGGCATGACGCATTTCGTCAACCCGGCCGAGGTGCAGGGCGACCTCGTCCCCTATCTGGTGGACCTGACCAAGGGTGGCGCCGACTACAGCTTCGAGTGCATCGGCAACGTCAAGGTGATGCGCCAGGCGCTGGAATGCGCCCATCGCGGCTGGGGCAAGTCGATCATCATCGGCGTGGCCGGCGCCGGGCAGGAGATCGCGACGCGGCCGTTCCAACTGGTGACCGGGCGGGTGTGGATGGGAACCGCGTTCGGCGGCGCCCGCGGCCGGACCGACGTGCCCCGGATCGTCGACTGGTACATGGACGGCCGGATCAACATCGACGACCTGATCACGCACGTGCTGCCGTTCGAGCAGATCAACGAGGGCTTCGACCTGATGCGCCGCGGCGAATCGATCCGCAGCGTCGTCACCTTCTGAGATGCCGGTCCGCGCGGTCTGCTTCGATGTCGGCGAGACGCTGATCGACGAGACGCGGCACTGGCTGGAATGGGCCGCGTTCCTGGGCGTTCCCGCGCTGACGCTGTTCACCGCGCTGGGGGTGACGATGGACCGCGGCGAGTCGCATCGCCGCGTGTTCGAGATCTTCCGCCCCGACCTGGACCTGCCGACGGCGCTGCGGCTGCGGGCCGAAGCCGGGTGGCGCTATGCGTTCGAGGAGGGCGACCTGTATCCGGATGCGCGGCCCTGCCTGACCGCGCTGCGGGAGCGGGGGCTCAAGGTGCTGATCGCCGGCAACCAGCCGGTTGCGGCGGAGGCGGCGCTCGCCGCGCTCGACCTGCCGGTGGATGCGGTGGCGACCTCGGGCGGCTGGGGCGTGTCGAAGCCCGACCCGCGCTTTTTCGCGAATGTCGTGGAATTGGCGGGCGTGCCGGCGGCGGAGATCGCCTATGTCGGCGACCGGCTCGACAACGACGTGCTGCCGGCGCGCGCCGCGGGAATGACGGCCGTGTTCGTGCGCCGCGGCCCCTGGGGCTGGATGCACGCGCAGAAACCGGAGATCGAGGCCGCGCATCTGCGGGTCGAGCGGCTGGACGGGCTGGCGGACGCGCTGGCGGCGCTGGGTCGGTAGGAGGCGGGGTGGCCAGAATCCCCCTCCCCTTGCGGGAGGGGTCAGGGGGAGAGGTGCAGGGGAGTCCGGCACCCGCGTGCGAGCGCCCCGACCGCCCCCGCGGAGTCCGGCACCCGCGTGCGAGCGCCCCGACCACCCCCTCACCCCAGCCCTCTCCCGCGAGGGGAGAGGGGGTGGCGGACCTATGCCGCGTCGTCGATCAGCACGACGTGCAGCCGTCGTGGGCCGTGCGCCCCCAGCTCCAGCGTCTGCTCGATATCCGCCGACCGCGACGGGCCGGTCACCAGCATGACGTTGCGCGGCATGCCGCCCAGCTCCGTGCGCAGCAGGTCCCAGGCATCCTCATAGGCCCCCACCAGGCGGGAGGCACGCAGCACCGCGATCGCCGTGTCGGCCAGCACGTTCAGCGTGGTCGGGCGTTCCGGGGCGGAGGGGAACATCAGCGTCCCCGTCTCGGCGATGCCGGCGAAGGCGTGCTGCACGGCGACCGCATCGGTGGCTTCCGCGCGACCCTGCCGGATCGACAGCATCGGCCGCTCCTGCCACGGGATCGCCTGCAGCTCCGGGTGGGGCGCCATCACCAGCTCCGACGGCAGGTTCTGCGCGGCGAGGTAGTCGGCGACCGCGCCCGGCACCTCGGCGGCGGCGGCGACCCGCGTCACCGTCCCGAACTCCTTCTCCACGTTGCGCACGAACAGGTCGACCTGCTGCGGGTGCGGCAGGCGGAGCGGGCGGGGATGAGCTGGCGCGGGTGCTGGGCGAGCCGCCCGCGCAGCATCGCCGCCTGGTCGGCGGGCAACTCTCCCCGCCGCAAGCCGCGGCGGATGGCGGTCAGGATGACCTCGCGGCTCATCGGAGCGTCCCGTCCCGCTGCGCCCGCGCATAGCGGGCGAAGAACGTGTCGCCCTCGGGTGCGGGCAGGTCGCGGCCTTGCGTCCAGCCGCCGGCAAACGGCATGCGCCCGAACCGCCCGCGCTTCCGCCCCGCGGCGCCCAGCACGGCCGCGGCGGCCCGCGTCGCCACCCGGTAGAGGGACGGCCGGCGCGCGAACCACGCCCAGAGTCCGAGGTTCCGCCGTTGCGTCGCCGGCGTCAGGTGCCGCTCGAACTCCCGCTCCCGCCAGTGCCGCATCAACCCCGGCAATGGGATCTTCACCGGGCAGACGCTCTCGCACTTGCCGCAGAAGGTGGAGGCGTTGGGCAGCAGGCCGGCCTTGTCGACCCCGATCAGGGCCGGAGTGAGCACGGATCCCATCGGGCCCGGATACACCCAGCCATAGGCATGTCCGCCCACCGCGCCGTAGACCGGGCAGTGGTTCATGCAGGCGGCGCAGCGGATGCAGCGCAGCATGTCCTGGAACTCGGTGCCGATCATGGCGGAGCGCCCGTTGTCGACCAGCACCACGTGGTATTCCGCCGGCCCGTCCAGGTCCTCGCTGCGCCGGGGGCCGGTGGAGAACGTCGTGTAGACCGACATGTCCTGCCCGGTCGCCGACCGCGCCAGCACGCGCAGCAGCGAGGTGCAGTCCTCCAGCGTCGGCACCACCTTCTCGATGCTGGCGAGCACGATGTGCACGCGCGGCAGCGTCTGGGTCAGGTCGCCATTGCCCTCGTTGGTGACGATCACGCTGGTGCCGGTTTCCGCGATCAGGAAGTTGGCGCCGGTGATGCCGACATCCGCGGCCAGGAAGCGGGCGCGCAACTTGGTCCGCGCTTCGGTGAGGATGTCGCGCCGTTCGGTGAAGACGCGGTCCGCCGGCAGGTCGGTGTGCGACTTGCGGAACGCCTCCTCCCAGTCCTCGAGATTCAGGTGGAAGGCCGGGGCGATGATGTGGCTGGGCAGTTCGTGCCGAAGCTGGATGATGTATTCGCCGAGATCCGTCTCGACCGGGGTGATCCCGTGCTTCTCCAGGTGGTCGTTGACCGCGATCTCCTCGCTGATCATCGACTTGCCCTTGGTGACGGTGCGTGCGCCCGCCGCCTGGCAGATCTTCAGCACCGTCTCGCGCGCAGCCTGGGCATCGGCGCACCAGTGCACCGATCCGCCGGCCTTCTCGACGTTGGCGGCATAGGTCTCGAGATAGAAGTCCAGATTCGCCAGCGTGTGGTTCTTGATGTCGCGCGCGGTGTTGCGGAGCTCCTCGAACTCCGGCAGCGCGGCGGCGGCGGCGGCGCGGCGGGCGATGAAGCTGGGGCCGCTGCGGGCAAGGGCCTTCTGCAGCCCGGGATCGTCGATCGCTGCGTGGGCGTTCTGCTTGAAGGCGGCGGAGGTGGGAACGTGCATGCGGGCTCCTGTGGTCTGCGACCTTACCCCGGATCGCCGGCATGCGGAACGTGGCGCGCGGCGGCGCGCAGGGACGTGCGCGTCGGCGGGCGGGCCGCGGCGGCAGCCCCGGGGGACCGCCGCGACGACACGCGTCGCCGCCGATACAAGTCCCCCCGCACGCCGCCGCGGCGCGCGCCGGACCGGTCAGGCCTTCAGCATCGGACAGGCATGGTCCGATAGCGGACGGAACGCCTCCTCGGCCGGCGTCACCGCCACCGATTTCATCAGGTCCCATTCCTGGGCGCTCTCAGCGGGCTTCTTCACCTCGAACAGGTAGCAGGGGTGAATCTTGCGCCCGTCCTCCCGGATCTTGCCGCCCGCCCCGAAGCAGTCGTCGTCGGTCGGCATCGCCTTCATGCGCGCGATCGTCGCGGCCCCGTCGGCCTTCGACGCCGCGGGGCCCATCTCGGCAACCGCCTTGAAGTAGTGCAGCGCCGAGGAATACTGGCCCGCCTGGATGCTGTTCGGCCACAGCGTCACCTTCGGCTTGATCCGGTTCATGAACGCGCGGGTGCGGTCGTTCAGGTCCCAGTAATACGTCTCGCTCAGCAGCAGCCCCTGCGCGGTCTCGAGCCCGACCGAATGCACGTCGGTACTGTACATGATCAGCCCGGCGAGCTTCTGCCCGCCCTTCACGAGCCCGAACTCCGACGCCTGCTTGATGCAGTTCACCGTATCGAGGCCGGAATTCGCCAGCCCGACCACCTTGGCGCCGGAAGCCTGCGCCTGCACCAGCGCGGCGGAGAAATCCGTCGTCTCCGGGAACGGGTAGACGTTGGCGCCCAGCACCTTGCCGCCGGCATCGGTCACGAATTTCGTCGCGTCCCGCTGCAATGCCTGGCCGAAGGCGTAGTTCGCGGTGATGAAGAACCAGCTGTCGCCGCCGGTCTTGGTCAGCGCCGCCGAGGTCGATTTCGACGCCATGTAGGTGTCGGTCACCCAATGGATCATGTTGGGCGTGCACGCCTTGCCCGTCAGGTCGGAAGTGGCGGTGCTGGTGCTGAGATAGATCTTGTTCTTCTCTCGCGCGATACTGGTGATCACCAGCGCGCAGGACGACGCGCCGCCATCCTGGATCACGTCGATACCGTCCTGGTCGTACCATTTCCGCGCGATCGAGGCGGCCAGGTCCGGCTTGTTCTGATGATCCGCGACGGTGACCTCGATATCGAATCCGTGGTCGCCCCATTCCTGCACCGCCTGGCGCGTGCAGGCGACCGAGGTGGGCCCGGTGAGATCGCGGTACGGCCCCGACTGGTCGTTCATGATTCCGATCCGAACCACCGGGCGCTGCGCCCGTGCGCGGCGAATCGGTGTGATGGCGGCGGTCGCCGCCGCCGAGGCAAGCAGGTGCCTGCGGTTGAGCTTCATTGATTTCCTCCCGGCATGCCCGACTGACGGGGCTGTCCGGGGAGGACCGTATCAAGGCGAAGCGGCTCAGGCGAGCCGCGCCGCTCATTCCGGCTTCGTTGCGCGAGCACGGCGAAACCCGCCGAACTGGCGAATGCCAGCGCGGCGGGTGCTTCAAGGCCTCAGGCGTGTCGAGCGCCGCGGAGAAGAGCGGACTCAGCGCGTGGTTGTCGCGCCGCGCGTCCCCGCACTGCCCCACAGTTCCGGCGCACGGTCGCCGAAGCCGGTGTCGCCATCGCCCGTGCGCTGCTTGGTGATGGTCGCACTGCCGAACAGCTCCGGCGCACGGTCGCCATAGCCGGTGTCACCATCCCCGGTGCGCTGCTTCGTCACCATCGCACTGCCGAACAGCTCCGGCGCACGATCGCCATACCCGGTGTCGCCATCCCCGGTGCGCTGCTTCGTCACCATCGCACTGCCGAACAGCTCCGGCGCACGGTCGCCGTAACCGGTGTCGCCGTCCCCGGTGCGCTGCTTCGTCACCATCGCACTGCCGAACAGTTCCGGCGCACGGTCACCATAGCCCGTGTCACCATCCCCCGTGCGCTGCTTCGTCGCCATCGCACTGCCGAACAGTTCCGGCGCACGGTCGCCATAGCCCGTGTCGCCATCCCCAGTGCGCTGCTTTGCGATCGAGGTGGCCGCCCCCTGGTTCGGCCCCTGATCAGGGCTCGCGGCGAAGGCGGGGGTGCCGAAGGTCAGCAGGGCGGCGGTGGCAAGCATCGTGAAACGCAACATGATCATTCTCCTGAAAGGGACGTGCGGACCCGGCCGCAGCCCGATGGTGGGTTGGACGGACGACGAGACGGCGGACGTGAGTTGAGGTCGGCTAGTGGCGGGTGATCACCGCGGAGGAACCCTCCGCCTGCTGCCGCCGGCGCCAGGCATACGGGCTGCTGCCGACGAAGCGCCGAAACACGCGGGTCAGATGAGACTGGTCGGCCATCCCGCAGTCCTGGGCGATCTGCGCGAGCGGCGTCGTCGTGGTCAGCATCAGCATGCGGGCACGCTCGATCCGCCGTTCCAGGATGTAGGCGTGCGGGGTCACCCCGACGCTCGCCTTGAACGCGCGGCCGAAATGGCTCGGGGTCAGGCGCACCAGCGCCGCGAGATCCGCGAGCCGGATGGAGCTGTCGAGCCTTGCCTCGACATGCGCCTTCACCCGCTTCACCTGCCAGTCGGCCAGCGCCCCGGTCGGGCTGGCCGGCCGCCTCTCGGGTGCCGCACCCAGCAGCATCGCCGCCGCACGGCCCAGCATGGCCTCGGCCGCGTCCGGATCGGCATGCAGGCTGCGCTGGGCCTGCACCAGAAGCGTGGAGAGATCCGTGAAGGAAACGCCGCCAAGGACACCCGGGGTCTGCGGCATGAGCTGAGCATGAGACGCCATTGTCATTCACCCTCGTTTCAGATCGTCACGGCCGGACGGGGAAACTCAGTCCGTCTGGTGTGCCGAGAGAGTGCCGGCGCCTCGCTTGCGGCGAAATTCTACGGAGATTGCTTTGGATCCTCCATCAGGGTGCGCGCACCATACGAAGGTATAGAGGCGGGGCGAGGACAATGCTGAAATCCTCCCACCATGTCGCATCGCCCTTTCCTTGACGCCCCGAACGCGCCCTCCCGCGGCCCCGTTCGGCCCCTGTTCGCCCTGTCCGCCGTCGTGCTCGCGGCAGCGATCTTCCTGTTCGACACCTACGCGCCCATCGAGATCGCGATCTCGGTGCTGTACGGCATCGTCATCCTGCTCGCCGCGCCGCTCTTCGCCGGATCGGCCCTGGCCTTCGTCGCCGCGGGCTGCGCCTTGCTGACGGTGCTGAGCTACGTGATCGTGCACGGCACCGACATGCTCGGCGCCGCCGTGCTCCGCTGCATGGTGAGCCTCGCGGCGATCGTCATCACCACGGTGCTCGCGCTGCGGATGCAGGCCGCGATGGCGGTGCTGCGGGCCAGCGAACACCGGTATCGCCGCATCTTCGAAAGCACCGCCGTCGGCATCTGGGAGGAGGACTACACCGGCGTCGCCGCCCTGCTGCGTGAGGTCGAACAGCAGGTCGGCGACGACCTCGAAGCGCATCTGCTCGCACACCCCGAGCTGGTGGCCCGCTGCATGCGAAGGGCCCGCACCGTCGACGTCAATGCGGCCGCCGTCCGCATGCTGCAGGCCACCGACAAACGGCAGGTGATCGAATCTCTGCCGGACCTGTTCCTGCCCGAGAGCTTCGGCCTCCAGGCGCGGCTGCTCGCCGCGTTCATGGCGGGGCGGGACGGGTTCGAAGGCGCGAACGCGATCCGCAGCTTCAACGGCGAACGACGATCGGTGCTGATCGCCGCGACCTTCCCGCCGCATATGCGGCAGGAGGAGCATGTCTTCGTCAGCGTCCTCGACGTGACCGAACGCAGCAAGACCGAACAGGCCCTGGAGCAGACGCGGGCGGAACTGGCGCATGTGACGCGGGTGGCGACGATGGGGGAGCTGACCGCCTCCATCGCGCACGAGGTGAACCAGCCGCTGGCGGCGGTGGTCACCCAGGCGGAGGCGGCGCTGCGCTGGCTCCGCCGCACACCCCCGGAACTCGGGGAGGTCTCGGACGCGCTGAACGCGATCGTCCTGCAGGGTCGCCGCGCCGGAGAGGTGGTGCGTCGGTTGCGCGCCATGTCGCGCGACGTGGAGCCCAGCCGGATGCCGATCGATATCAACGAGGTGGTGCAGGAAGCGGTCGCCCTGCTGCGGCGCGAACTGACCGACCATGCGGTGGAGCTGCGGCTCGCGCTGGCCGCCGGCAAACTGGAGGTGGCCGGCGACCGCATCCAGTTGCAGCAGGTGGTGATCAACCTGATGATGAACGGGATGCAGGCGATGGACGCGGCGCCCGCCCGCGTGCTCGAGATCCGTTCCCGCCACCTGGCGGAGGCGGTGGAAATCGCCGTGGTCGACTGTGGGCGCGGCCTGCCGGAGGCGGATATGACGCGGCTGTTCACCGCGTTCTTCACGACGCGGGAGCATGGGATGGGAATGGGATTGTCGATCTGCCGTTCCATCGTGGAGTCGCATGGCGGGCGAATCCGCGCCGAACGCAACGCCGGTATGCCCGGGGCGACGTTCGCCTTCACCCTCCCCACCCATGCCGCCGCGATTGCCGCCCGTCCCGACGACGTCGCCGGGTCCGCCGCGGCCCGCCACGGAACGGCGTGATGCCGCCGCAGGCCTCCCCCGACGCGGCGCCGCTGATCGTCGTCATCGACGACGAGGAACCGATCCGCGCCGCCCTGCGCAGCCTGTTGCGTTCGGTGGGATTCGAGGTGGAGGCCTTCGCCTCGCCGCAAGCCTTCATCGCGGCGGATGTCGCGCCGAAGGTGAACTGCCTCATCCTCGACATCCGCCTGCCGATGGCGAGCGGGCTCGACGTCCAGGCGCAGCTTGCCGGGATGGGACTGCAGGTGCCGATCGTCTTCATCACCGGCCACGGCGACATCCCGATGACGGTGCGTGCGATGAAGGCCGGCGCGGTCGACTTCCTGGCCAAGCCGTTCCGCGACCAGGACCTGCTGGACGCGGTGGCGGTGGCGATCGAGCGCGACCGCCGGCTGCGGGACGGCGACACCGCGCGGCGGGACCAGCAGGAGCGGTTCCGCTCCCTGAGCGAGCGGGAGCGGGAGGTGATGGCGCTCGCGACCGCCGGGCTGATGAACAAGCAGATCGCCCACGAGCTGGGGCTGAGCGAGATCACGGTGAAGATCCACCGCGGCAAGGTGATGCGGAAAATGGCCGCCCAGTCGCTGGCGGAACTGGTGCGCATGGCCGACGCGCTCGGCGTGCGCCCGCAGCGGCCGCAGTGATGAAATCCCGGCCGAACGGCGCCCCGACCTCGCCCTGAACCCCCGGCCGCGACCTCCCCCTAAACCTCCGTATGATTCAATGCGGGCCCGCGCGGGCGCATATGCGGACCTGGCCCCCAAATCTCCGCAGGTTCTCGTGTCGTCCCCTCTCGTCTGCATCATCGATGATGACCATTCGGTCCGCCTCGCCACCGGCAGCCTCGTGCGATCCCTGGGCTACGCGGTGGCGACTTTCGATTCGGCGGACGCGTTCCTCGCCGCGCGCTCCGGCCTGCAGCCCACCTGCATCATCTGCGACGTGCAGATGCCGGGCTTGAGCGGGATCGATCTCTATGACCGGCTGGCGACGGAACCCGCGCCGCCGCCGATCGTGTTCATCACCGCATTCTCGCAGGAGCGGGTGCGTCAGCGCGCCGGCGACAGCGCCTGCATCCTCGGCAAGCCGTTCGCCGCCGAGGCGCTGGCCGACTGCCTCGAGCGGCTCGTCCGGCACTGACAGACGTCACCGCCGCGGACGCATGACGAGCCAGGGCGTCGGCGCGGCCCGCATCTCCCACACGGCCAGAAGCTGGTCGATCTCCGGCCATTCCGCGCAGCAGGGCGGCAGGGCCAGGGTTCGGGTGAGCAGGTCCACCCGGGTCACCGCATGGCTGGCCGCAAACCGCGCGGCGATCGTGTCGGAGAGGCGCGGCGGGGCGGCCGCGGGAGCAACCGCGACGGCGTCGTGCGCCTCCACCACCAAGTCGAAGCCCCGCAGGGCGTGCGTCGTGGCCGGATCGAGCAGGTCCCGTTCCGCCCCTTCCACGTCGCACAGCACCAGCACACGGCGGCCCGCGAAAGCGGCGAAGCCGCTCGGATCGAAGCGGCCGCCGATCCGCAAGGTGACTCCGTTCAGGTCCGCCGTTTCGGCACAGAGCGTCCGCGCGGCCGGATCCACGTCGAAGGCATGCACCTCGGCATGCGGCAGCAGCCGCGCCAGACCGACCGCATACCACCCCTCCGCGCAGCCGATGTTGAGCACGACCTCGGGTGGATTGGCGATCAGCGCCGAGAGGTGCGGCTGCAGGCCGGCTTCGTAGCAGCCCAGCAGCTTGGGCAGCGTGCAGCCCTCCGCCGCACGCGTCGGCAGGCGGAGACCGGCGAACAGCCCGCCCTGCACCCGGTCCCCCAACGCGGCGCGAAGCCGAGGGCGGAGCAGTTCGAGCCGGTAGTTGGCGGCGAGACGCAACAGGTCGCGCGACAGCGCCTCATGCGAGGACGGGGCGGCGAGAATGCGCTGCAGATGCCGGGTGACGGCGGCGGCGAGCGGATCGGTCATCCCGGGATCATTGCCGGCGCCGGTGAACGAGGGATGAAGGTCGGTAGGCATACCGCCGCCTGCTCCGTCGTAGCGCCGGCCGCCCGGCGCTCTTGGCAGGCCATCCCTCGGGTCTATTGTCGATCGAAGGCACCCAAGGGGGGACTCGATGGCGAAGATCATCCTCGCGGACAATCCGCTCAACGAAGTCGACATCGCGCGGGAGCTGGTCCCGCCCAGCCTCGACATGGTCGTGGCACGCGCGGGCTCCCCGGAGTTCAAGGCGGCGCTCGCCGAGGCGGACTGCATCGTCGGCTTCGGCGATCCCTCGATGAACGACGCCTTCTACGCGGCGGCCCCGAAGCTCAAGCTCGTGCAGCTCCTCTCCGCCGGCTATGACCGCTGCGACGTCGAGGCGGCGCGGCGCGCCCACGTGCCGATCTGCAACAATGGCGGCGCCAACGCCACCGCGGTCGCCGAACACGCGATCATGCTGATGCTGGCGGTGGCGAAGCGGCTGGTCTGGCAGCATGCCAACGTCTCGGCCGGCCGCTGGCGCGGCAACGCCGTCGAGGACGTCCGGCTCTATGAACTCCGCGGCCGTACGCTGGGCATCGTCGGGCTGGGCACGATCGGCACCAAGGTGGCCCGCCTCGCCCGCGCCTTCGGGATGGACGTGCAGTACTACGACATCCGCCGCTTGACGGAGGACCAGGCCGACGCACTCGGGGTTCGCTTCTCGCTGCTCGACGAGGTGCTGCGGACGTCCGACATCGTCTCCCTGCACGTCCCGCTGACGCGCGAGACCCGCCACCTGATCGGAGCGGCCCAGCTTCGGCAGATGAAGCCCAGCGCCTATCTGATCAACACCTGCCGCGGTCCGGTGGTGGACGAGCCGGCGCTGATCGAGGCGCTGTCCGCCGGCACCATCGCGGGCGCCGGCCTCGACGTGTTCGACCAGGAGCCGCCGCCCTCCGACAACCCGCTGTTCGGCCTGCCGAACGTGACGCTGACCGCGCATTTCGCGGGCCCCACCTGGGACAACCAGTACACCCGGTTCCGCAACGCGTTCGACAACTGCCAGCGGGTGGTGCGCGGCGAGCGGCCGCTCTGGATCATCCCGGAACTGGCCTGACCCGGCGGCGCGATCAGTCCGGTTCGGGCGCGGGACGCGTCTCCGGCATGGCGAGCCAGACGAGAATGGTGCCCAGCAGGCCGCTGAACGCCAGCGCGGTGAAGGCGGCCGGCATCCCCACCCAGTCGGAGATGCCGCCCGCCATCGTCGTGCTGATCGCCGCGCCCAGGTACATCGCCAGGCCCAGAACCCCCATGCACAGGTTGAAATGGGCGGTGCCGCGGGTGAGATCGGCCGCGAGCAGCGGGAGCATCACCCCGAACACCGCCGCGCTGAGCCCGCTGACCGCCTGGCCGATCACCAGCGGCCAGCCCCCCGGCAGCACCGCCAGCAGCAGCCCGCGCAGCGGCAGCGCCGCCCACCCGAGCAGGAGCAGGCGGCGGCGGCCGATCCGTTCGGCGGTGCGGCCGACCCAGGGTGACAGCAGTGCCACGATCACCTGCGGCACCACGATGCAGGCGGCGATGATCACGTTGGCGAAGTGGCCGCTGCTCATGGTGACCGCCGCGCCGGCCAGCGGCAGCATCGCCGCGTTCGACAGGTGGAACAGCGCCACGCAGACCGCGAACACCAGCAGCCGGCGGTCGCCGAACAGCCGCCGTAAGCCGGCGAGGTCGAGCAGCCTGCCGCCCGTCTGTGCGCGGGCGTGCGGGCCGCGCCCGATCGCCCACAGCGATGCCAGGGCCGGCACGCACAGCACGGCCGTGAGCACGAACACGATCTGGCTCGAGAAATAGCCGCCGACGGCGCCCATCACGGCGGCAGCGAGTCCGTTGCCGATCGAGGCATAGCGGGCGTTGCGCCCGAGGCGTTCGCCGAGACCCGTATGACCGGCGAGATGCAGGCTGATCGCGGCGATCGCCGGGGTCAGGATGCAGCTCGCGAAGGCATGCAGCACCTGGGCGACCAGCACCGGGAGCGGCACCGGCCACAGCGCGAGCAGCAGGGCGGCGACCATGATGCCGAACACCGCCCCGGACGCGGCCAGCCGCTTGTTGTGCACGGCATCGACCAGCGCGCCGGCGGGGAGCTGGCTGACCACCGACGTCATGGTTCCGAGGGTCAGGGCGAAGCCGATCTCGACCTGGGTCCATTTGTGGCTCGTCAGGTAGACGGCGACGAACGGACCGAACCCGGTTTGGGCGTCGGCAACGAAGAAATTGACCAGATCGAGGGCGCGATGCCGGCGCCCCTGAGCCTTTCCTTCACTCGGCATGGGGGTCAACGCGACGGGGCTTGCGGATCCGGCGAAGACGGATGGGCGCGGCTTGTGTCGGGGGCGGCGGGCTGGTCGGCCCCGGCGGACGGCGGCGTGAGGCTGGGGGCCGCGGAGCGATCATGCGTCGCCGGCGCGGCTGGTGTGGCGGGGGTCGGCGCGGCCGGTGTGGCGGGGGTCGGTGCCGGGACCGGCGCGGCTGGTGTCGCGGAGCCCGGTGCCGGGACCGGCGCGGCCGGGGCGGCAGACGGTGAGGCCGGGGCCGCGGAGGGTGAGGCAGGCGCGGCTGGTGCTGGCGTGGCCGGGGTCGTGGGGGGCGAGGCCGCACCGGGCCCCACCGGCGCCGCCGGAGTGGCAGCATCGGGGGTGGGCGCGCCCGTCGCCGGAGGCGTGGCAGGCGCGGGAGCGGGAGCCGCCGCCGGAGGCGTGGCAGGCGCAGGAGCGGGTGTAGCCGCCGGGGCCGGCGGGGTCGCCGGAGCGGCAGGTGCGTTCGGCTCCTTCTCGGGTTCCTTCGCGCTGTCGGCAGGCGGCGGCTTCTGCATGGGCGTTTCCGGGGCGATGACGGCCGCCGGCTTGCGCGGGTCGGAATAGGACGGCGCGGACTTGATCTCGTCGCTGCTCATGTCGAGCGTGATCGGCCGCTTGGCGTCGGTCGGGCGGAAGGTCAGCGTATCCCAGCGAACCGCGATGCGCCGGTTGCCGACCCCGAGGAAGCCGCCGAAATCGATCACCGCCGCCTGCGGCTCGCCCTCGGCATTGACCAGCACATCGACCAGCCGCCCGACATCCTTCCCGTCCGGATCGACGACACGACGGCCGAGGATCGCCTCTGCCGTTTCGGGCGGCACCTGTTGCACCACACGCGCCGGCTTCGGCGGTGCAGCCGGCGGTGTCGCGTGGGGTGGCGCAGCCGGTGCAGCGGCAGGTGGCGTCGGCGGGGACGCGGGTGGTGAGGCGGGGCTCGCCCCCGGCGATCCAGTGGACGGCGCCGCCGGCGGTGTCGCAGGAGGTGTGGCAGCCGGGGCTGCGGCGGGTGCCGCGGGCGCGGGCGATGCCCCAGGAGGGGCGGCAGGCGATGCCGTGGACGGCGCTGCGGACGGCGCGCTCGACGGTGCCGCGGAAGACGCAGCCGGCGGTGCCCCGGAAGGCGTGGTCGATGCCGCGGGCGGCTGAGCCGAACCGCTTCCAGGAGGAGCGACCGGTGCCCCCGCAGGCGGCGCGGCAGGCACAGCGGCCGGCGTGTCACCCCCGGAAGTGGCGGGTGCCGAGGGCGACCCGGCCGGGGACGACGCGACCGCCGGAGATGACGCGGCCGGGGATGGCGCGGCCGGAGACGGCGCGGCCGGGGATGGCGCGGCGGGGGACGACGCAGGCGCTGCCGCCACCGGCACGCCGGCGCTCGACGCGCCCTGGTTCGGCGCGTCAGCCGAGGCCCGCGCCGCCGGGCCGGGATCCGGCGCCGCCGCGATCAGCGGAAGCGCGAGGAACGTAAGCAGTGCGAGCCGATGCATGGGTTTCCCGACCGTCTGTCCGCCGCGCGCTTAACACTCGGCCGACCGATGCGTCACCCGGGGCCGATCAAGTTCGCTTGGGTGCGAGCGCCGCGGCCGGCTTCGCGCCGGCACGCCAGGACGCGAGCAGGATCCCGGCGCCGATCAGCGCGATGCCCACCCCGTGATAGGCATGAAACGCCTCCCCCAGGAACAGCACGGCCAGGATGCTGCCGAACAGCGGCATCAGGTGCATGGACTGGCCGGCCAGCGCGGCCCCCGCCAGCTCCACGCCCCGGTTGAAGAACAGGTAGGCGATGAAGGAGGGGAAGACGGCCGTGTAGGCGATCGCCAGCCAGGACGCGACGCCGCCGGTGATCCGCGCGCCCTGCGCCACCTCCCACAGCATGAAGGGCAGCATCATGCAGGAGCCGAGACCCATCGCCGCCAGCAGGAAGCTCAGCGGATGGACCGCCGGCCGGCGGCGCAGCATCACGGTGTACACGCCATAGATCGCCATCGCGACCAGGATCCATACGTCGCCGCGATTGAGCTGCAGCGCGAGCAGCGCGTCGATCGAACCGTGGCCGGCGATCGCGGCGACGCCCAGCAGGGAGACTGCGACCCCTGCGGCCTGGCGGATCGAGGGCCGCTCGCCGAACAGCAGGAAGGCCCAGACGATGATGATCAGCGGCAGGGCGGATTGCAGCAGCAGCACGTTGAGCGCCGTGGTGCCGCCCAAGCCGATATAGGACATGGTGTTGAAGGAGGCGATGCCGGTCGCCGCCAGCAGCACCATCAGCTTCCAGTGCCGCAGCAGGATCGGCCATTCCCGACGCAGATGCGGCCACGCGATCGCGAACGCCACCACGAAGGCCCCGGTCCAGCGCCAATAGGCGAGCGTGATCGGGGGCACCTTCCCGGCCACCGCGCGGCCCAGCACGATGTTCCCGGCCCAGAACAGGTTGCCGAGGGCCAGCAGGGTCCAGGGCGAATCCCACGCCATGCGCAATACGGATGCCACCGGCCCGGCTCCGTCCGGCACGCGCCGTGTGCGTTCGAGCGACCCGACCATCCGCTCAGGCCAGAGGCGCGCAGGCGGAACGCAGCCAGGCCGCCGTGGCGCCATCCAGGTTCGGGCCGACCTCGGCCAGCACGCGCGCGTGATACGCGTCGAGCCAGGCCCGTTCGGCGGGCGCGAGCAGGGCGACGTCGATCAGCCGACGATCAAAGGGGGCGAGCGTCAACGTCTCGAAGCGCAGGAATGGCTTGCTGGCGTCGGGGAGCGTGGCGGGTTGGACCAGCAGCAGGTTCTCCAGCCGGATGCCGTAGGCGTCGGGCAGGTAGTAGCCCGGCTCGTTGGACAGGATCATGCCCGCGGCGATCGGCACCGGCCGCGCGAGGCGGGACAGGCTGACCGGCCCCTCATGCACCGACAGATAGCTGCCCACGCCGTGGCCGGTGCCATGGTCGTAGTCGAGCCCGATCTGCCACAAGGCGCGGCGGGCGAACGCGTCCAGATGCGCGCCGGCAACGCCTTGCGGGAACACCAGCGTGGCGATTGCGATATGGCCCTGGAGCACGCGGGTGACCCGCTCCCGCAAGGCCGGGGGCGGGGCGCCGGGGCCGGTCCAGACCGTGCGGGTGACGTCGGTGGTGCCGTCGGCGAACTGGGCGCCGGAGTCGATCAGGTAGACCTCGTCCGGCTTGATCGCGCGGTTGCTCGCCGCATCCACGCGGTAGTGGATGATGGCGCCGTGCTCGCCGGCGCCGGAAATCGCCGGGAAGCTCTCGCCGCGGAACAGCGGCAGCGCCGCCCGCAGCGTCAGCAGCTTGTCGGCCGCCGAGAGTTCGCTCTCCTGCCCGGTCGGACCGACCTCCTCCAGCCAGCGCAGGAACCGGCACAGCGCCGTCGCGTCGCGGGCATGGGCGGCGCGCGCGCCCTGCTGCTCGACCGGGTTCTTGCAGGCCTTCGGCAGCAGGCACGGATCGGGACCGGCGACGACCGTCGCCCCGGCGGCGCGAAGCTGCTGGGCGAACCAGACCGGGGAGCCGGCCGGATCGACCCGCACGCGCTGGCCGCCGAGCTTGGCGAGCGCTGGCGCGAGCGCCGCCCGGGGCTCGATGCCGACGCCGTTGCCGATCCAGGCCCGCGTCTCCGCCGGCAGCTTCACCGGGTCCATGAACAGGTCGGTCGCCCCGTCGGCATGCACGAGGGCGAAGCCGAGGGCGAACGGGGTGAACGGAACGTCGGCGCCGCGGATGTTGAGCAGCCAGGCGATCGAGGCCGGGTCGCTCAGCACCGCCGCATCCTGCTTGGCCTCGCGCAGCAGCGCGGCGATCTCGGCGCGCTTCTCGGCCGCGCTGCGGCCCGCATGCTCGAGCGGCTGCGTCGTGGCGGGCGCGGTCGGCGGCGCCGGCCGATCGGTCCAGGCGGCGTCGAGCGGGTTGGCTTCGGTCGGCACCATCTCGAGCCCGGCCTCTATGTAGCGGCCGAGTGCCTCTTCGCTGAGCAGCAGCGGATCGTAGCCGATCCGCGCCCCGGGGGCCGCGTGACGGGCGAGCCAGGTGGGGGGCGGCGTCTCGGTGATGTGGGCGCGCTCCCACAGCGCGGGGTCGGTCTGCGCGGCGAGCTGCAGGACGTAGCGCCCGTCGGTGAACACGGCGGCACGATCGGGAAGGACGGCGGCGAGCCCGGCGCTGCCGGTGAAGCCGGTGAGCCAGGCCAGGCGTTCGGCCGAGGGCGGCACGTATTCGCCCAGATGCTCGTCCGCCCGCGGCACGATGAACCCGTCCAGGTGCTGCGCGGCAAGCTGCGCCCGCACGGCGGCGAGCCGGGACGCGGCCGTTTGCGGCGCGGCCACCTGGGCTGCCGGCGTTGCAGCGGCAGGCGCTCCGTCCGCCGGCCGGGCCGTGCCGACCGTGCTGCTCATGCTATGAGCCTCATTCTTAGCACTTCTTTCATATTTGCATACCTTCCGATCACTGTATGCGCCCGACGCATGTCTGCGTGGGAAAACCGACGCTTATGCGAAAAGGTAACGATCCCTATGTTGCAGCGCATCAGAGCTCGGGAACGCACCGCCGCGAGGACGCTGCGCGAGACCCGAAGATAATGAACCTGGATTGAGACCCATGAGCGCCCCGATCACCAAGAGCCAGCTCGGCTTCGAACTTCCCAAGCTGAGCTACGTCGATGCCAGCTGGGAAGAGCCGACCCTGCGCGCCGCCCCCGCTGCTCCGGCGCGGCACGGCGGGCTCGGCGACTGGATGGCCAACCTGCTCGCCACGTTCCGCGGCTGGCGCGAGCGCCAGGCGGCACTGGCCGAACTGTCCGCGATGACCGACCGCGAACTGATGGACATTGGCCTGAACCGCGGCGATCTGCCCCGCGTCTTCTCGGCCAACTACCGTCGCGGCCTGGACGTTCGCACGGCCTGACCCGCACCACCTGACCACGGACGGCCCCCACGGGGGCCGTCTTTCGTCGGCTGATGCGCGTCGCCGACGCCTGAGCAGCCGCCGTCGCCCAACGCCTGGTCGTGGCGGCGCGCTCAGAACGCCCCTCCCCACCCGTCGCGACGTGGATCCGACCCGACCACCCGCATTCCGTTCGGCATCACGCGGATCGCCTGAACGCTGCACGGCGCCTCGAGCGGCCCGACCCGCGTGAGCATGTGGCCGCGCGCTTCCAGCGCCGCCAGCACCTCCGCCCCATACCCCGTCTCGATCACCAGCCGCCCATCACCCTCGTGCGGCCAGTTGGCCCCCTGCCCGCCCTGGCTCGACGTCCAGCGCGGCGCCTCAACCGCCTGCTGCGGGTTGGCCCCCAGATCCATCAGCGCGGTCAGCACCTGCAGGTTGACCTGCACCTGGTTGTCCGCGCCCGGCGTGCCCTCCACCGCCCAGAGCGCCTCGTCCTTGAACACCATCGCCGCGTTCATCGTGTGCCGCACCCGCTTGCCCGGCACCAGCCGGTTCGGGTGGCCCTCCGCCAGGTGCCAATACGCCATGCGGTTGTTCAGCAGCACGCCGGTGTCCCCGGCCGTGACGCCAGAACCGAAGGCGGAGTTGATGCTCTGGATACCCGACACCGCGTTCCCGGCCGCATCGATCACACAGAAATAGGTGGTGTCGCCGCCCTTCTCCGGCTCCGCGAGCGGCAGGTCGGCGGCGCGATCGAGGTCGATGGAGGCCGCGGCGGTATCGGCCGACGCATCCGACAGGAGCCGGTCCAGCGGCACGGTGCCGAAGCGGGGATCCGTTCCATAGCGCTCCCGGTCGAGGAAGGCGCGCTTCTTCGCCTCCACCAGCACATGGATGCGCAGCGCCGGATCGAGCGCCGCGAGGTCGAACCGCTCCGCGATCTTCAGCATCTGCAGCAGCGTGAAGCCGGTCGAGTTCGGCGGCGTCTGCGTCACCCGGAAGCCGCGATAGGTGATGCCGATCGGATCCTGTGCCTCGGCCTGGCATTCGCCGAGGTCGCGTTCGTCCACCAGCGCCCCTGCCTCCCGCAAGCCGGCCGCCAGCCGGCGCGCGAGCCGGCCGCGATAGAAGGTCTCGGCGCCATCGGCGGCGATCTCCTCCAGCGTGCGCGCGAGGTCGGGCTGGCGCACCACGGCAGCGAATTCCGGCACGCCCTCGGCCAGCCCGCCCAGGAACACCGAGGCGCTGCGCCGGTCGGCGGCGAGATGCGTCCGCACGTCGCGGGCGAAGTGCCGGTAGTTGTCGGTCACCGCGAACCCGTCCCGCGCGTGCCCGAGCGCCGCGGCGCAGAGCGTCTCCCATTTGCGGGTTCCGTGCGCGGCATGCATGGCCCCGAGGCCGGCGAGCAGACCCGGCGTGGAGACGCTGAGCCCGCCGCGGACCGCGATCCCACGCGCGCGGAAGCGATCGGGCGTCGCGGCGAAGGGCGCGGCGCCGGTCGCGTTCCAGCAGCGCGTGCGGCCCGTCTTCGCCTCATGCACCTGGAAGAACCCGTCCCCGCCGAGGCCCGACATGGCCGGCTCCACGACGCCGAGCGTGAGGGAGATGGCGATGGCGGCATCAATGGCGTTGCCGCCGGCGCGCAGCACGTCGAGCCCTGCCTGGGTCGCCAGCGGATGATTGGTGCCGACCGCGCCCGACGGGCCCATGATCGGCGTGCGCCAGGTGCGCGTCGGCAGGTACATCGTCATCTCCACTGCGGCTCGGGCGGACAGGATGAACCCCGAACCGGCGGACGGTAAACCCGTTCGGGTTGGAATGCGCGACGGTCTGGGCTTTGCTCCGTCGCCGTGAAGGACCGGGGAGGTGCTGGCCGCATGCAGGTGGTGCTGACGCGGGAGACCGATTGGGAGGGCTGGCGCCGGGCCACCCGCGCCCTCGTGCTCACGGGGGTCGCCCCCGAGAAGATCACTTGGCGGATCGGTCGCGTCCCCGCGCCGCTGCCCGAGGCGCAGGGCACATTCAACGTGCCGCGTAACCTGGTGGAGATCGCGGCGCTGGCGTTCCAGGCGCATGCCCGCGACCGGTTCGACCGGCTCTATCGCCTGGTCTGGCGCGCCCATCACGGGGCGCTCCCGGCCGCGCCACAGGACGACCCGGCGCTGGCCGAGGCCCAGGCGCTCGCCTTCGCGGTGCGGGCGGAGGCGCACCGGATGCGCACGCATATGCGCTTCATGCCGGTGGAGGATGCGGACGGCCCGCGCTTCCTCGGCTGGTATGCGCCGCAACACCACGTCCTGGAGGCGAATGCGCAGTTGCTCGCGCGGCGCTTCCCCGACAAGCGCTGGTCCATCCTGACGCCGGAGGGCAGCGCGCATTGGGATGGCGGCGGCCATGCCGCCCTGCGCTTCGGCCCCGGCGCGCGTGGCATCGTCGACGATGCCACCCTCGCGACGTGGTGGGACGCGCATCATGCCGCGCTGCTGCAAGAGGCGGTTCCGGGAAGTTCGGTGCCGGAGGCCGAGGCGCTCGACGAGGCGCCGCGTCCGCCGGACCTCCCGCCGCTGGGGCCCGTCGTGCTGGACCTGGCCCCGGACCCGGCAGTGCATCGCGCCGCGGTCGAAGCGGGACAGTGCCGACGCTGCGATTTGTGGCAACCGGCGAGCCAGACCGTGTTCGGGGAGGGGCCAGCCGGCGCCCAGGTGGTCTTCATTGGCGAGCAGCCGGGGGATCAGGAGGACGTGATCGGGCGGCCCTTCGTGGGCCCGGCCGGCCAGTTGCTCGACCGCGCGATGGAGGAGGCCGGGATCGACCGGCGCACGATCTACATCACCAATGCCGTGAAGCACTTCAAGTTCACGCCGCGGGGCAAGCGGCGGATCCACCAGTCGCCCGATGCGACGGAGATCCAGGTTTGCCGGTTCTGGCTGGACGTGGAGCGGGTACAGCTCGCGCCCCGGCTGCTGGTGCTGATGGGCGCGAGCGGCGCGCGCGCGGTGCTGGGCCGCCCCGTCACGGTGACACGCGAGCGCGGCCGGCCATTCGCGCTGGAGGACGGGCAGACCGCCTTCATCACGGTGCACCCGTCATATCTGCTGCGGATCCCGGACCCGGCCGGCAAGGCGCGGGAGTATCGGGCGTTCGTGGAGGACCTGCGGCGGGTGCGGGCGTTGATGGAGCCGGCCTAGTTCAGGCAGTTTTCACGCTGGACAGGAACGTGTTCACCTCGTCCGCGAGTGTCTGCGACTGCCCGGAGACCTCTCCGGCTGCCGCGCGCACCTGGCTTGCCGCCGCTTCCGTGTCCGTCGTCGCGTGCTGGACCCCGGCGACATTCGCAGTGACGTTCTGAGTTCCTGCGGCAGCCTGCTGAATGTTGCGCGCGATCTCCTGGCTGGCAGCACCCTGCTGCTCGATCGCCGCGGCAATCGTCGCGGAGATGTTGCTGAGCTCGTCGATGATCGTCCCGATCCCCCTGATCGCGGCGACGGCCTCGGCGGTGACCGTCCGAATCTCCGCGATCTGGGAGCAAATTCCCTCGGTCGCCTTCGCTGTCTGGGTTGCGAGGCTCTTGACCTCGCTGGCGACGACCGCGAAGCCCTTCCCGTGCTCGCCGGCGCGCGCGGCCTCGATCGTGGCGTTCAGCGCCAGCAGGTTGGTTTGCCCGGCAATCTCCCCGATGAGTTGCACCACGTCGCCGATCTTGCGCGCACGATCGGCCAGCGCCTGCACCGTCGCATCGGTACGCTGGGCTTCCTGGACCGCCTGCCCCGCCATCATCGCGGACCGCGCCACGCCCCGACTGATCTCGGCGATCGAGGCGGAGAGCTCCTCGGCCGCGGTGGCGACCGTCTGCACGTTGACACTGGCCTGTTCGGCCCCGGCCGCGACTGCCATCGACTGCCGACTGGTGCGTTCTGCCGTGGCCGACATCCCCTCCGCCGTCGTGTGCATCTCCGCCGAAGCGGCGGCGAGTGCCGCGACGAGGCCGCCGACCTTCGTTTCGAAGCCGCGGGTCAGCGCCTCGAGCCGCGCGGCGTGGACCGCCTCCGCTTCCGCCTTTGCCGCCTGTGCGGCTTCCAGGCGCCGCTGCTCGCGCCCGTTCACTTGGAACACCTGGACGGCCTGCGCCATGTGGCCGAACTCGTCGCCGCGATCGGCGCCAGGGGCTGCGACCTCGAGATTGCCGGACGCCATCTCCCCCATGACGCGGGTGAGTGCGAGGACCGGGCGCGTGATCCCACGGATGATGAGCAGGGTCCCGACGGCCGTGGCGAGGCCGAATATCCCCAGCATGGCCAGGACCAGGTCGAACTGCAGCACCGCGTGACGATGAAGTCGCTCGTTCAGCGTCTCCAGGTCGGCGGAGAGTCGATCCTCGACCACCTTCAACATGTCGATGCGCGTGGTGGCGGCTTTGAACCAGCCCGGCGCGGTGATGCCCTGAAGCGTGCCTTCCGCCCCGCCCTGGATGGCAGCAGCCCGCATGCGCGCGACCTCGGCGTCGGCGGCTGGGGTGACGGTCAGGTGCAGGAAGGCGACCTGCGCCTCGGTCGCATACTCCTTGAACAGGTTGAAGAACGTTTCCTGTTCGGCGCCGCGGGAGATGAATTGGCCAAGCAGGTCCCGATCGAACTTGCCGAGGCCGAAGCCGAGGGCGCCGATCGCGCGCTCCTGCCCCGCACGCTCCTTGGCGGCCATGATGCTGAAGGAGGAGAAGATGCCCTTCACGACGCGCGGGTCGGTGGCGACGACCGCCGCCTCGCCCACCGCGTCCAGCAGGTGGCGGATGGTCGCCGTGTAGTAGGCGAAGACGTCGGGGCCGGGCATGGCCAGCGCGCTCGCGCGTTCGCGGATCGCCTCCAGCCGATCCAGCATCTCGGCGGCGCGGCGCAGCGTGCCGGCGAACCGGTCGCCGTACCCCTGGGGATCGAACGTCCGCAGGCGGGCGCGGTAGTCCGCCAGCCTGGCATCCACCAGCTGGCGCTGACCCTGGAGTTCGGCGCCGAACAACGCGCCCTTGCTGCCGATGAAGCTGTTGGTCATGCCGCGCTCCTTCTGGAGCTCGTGCACGAGATTGCTGGAATCGGTGGTGAGGTGGCCGAGCGCCAGGAGCTTGGCGAACTCGGCGGCGACCGTGTGCTTCTCGACGAGCAATGCGGCCGAGATGGCGATCAACCCGAGCAGCGGCAGGATGACGAGGGCCGCGATCCGAACGCCGATGCCCTGGTCGCGCATGGGCCTGAGCAGCGCAATCTTCATGGGTGGCGTCCCTCGCCCGTGCCGACGGTATCCATGCAGCGGCCTGTTGGTTACCCCGCTCGCCGCCCGGTCGAGCCCGACGCGGGTCGCATCGAGCGCCGATGCGGAGCGCGACCGGCCCCGCCGGATCCACGCACAGCCCGCTCGGGAGAGTGCAGGATCGTCGCCTTGGGTTGATCGGCGGTTAACGGAGGGCGGGCTGGTGCACGGCAGAGGGGAGACCTCGTCCGAGACACGAGGTCGGGAAGAAAATTCCGACGCACCTCTGTGTCCGTTGTATTGGGAGAAAACTTCCCATACATAGGGCGCCATGCCGAACGTGGACGACATCATCGACCGGCTGGGCGGGGCGGATGCCGCCGCGCGGCTCACTGGGGTCAGCACCGAGGCCGTGCGCAAGTGGCGCCAGTCCGGCTCGATCCCCTCGCGCCATTGGGCCGCGGTGATCGCCGCGACCGGACTCGCCCTCGCCGACCTGCAGAGCGGTCTCGCGCCGGAACCGGCCGAACCCTCCGACGTGCCTGGCGGCGCCACTGCCGCGCTGGTGCTGGCGGATGGGGCGGTGTTCTGGGGCCGCGGCTTCGGCGCCCATACCGGTGCGGACACCCCGGTCGGCGAAGTCTGCTTCAACACCGGCATGACGGGGTATCAGGAGACCCTGACCGATCCGTCCTATGCCGGGCAGATCATCACCTTCACCTTCCCGCATATCGGCAATGTCGGCGCCAATCCGGAGGATATCGAGGCGGGAACCGTCGCCGCCCGTGGCCTCGTGGTGAAGCAGGACGTCACCGATCCGTCCAACTGGCGGGCCGCGCAAGGCCTCGATGCCTGGCTGAAAGCCCGGTCCATCACCGGGATTTCCGGCGTCGACACGCGCGCGCTCACCGTGCGCATCCGCGACGGCGGCGCGCCCAGCGGCGTACTCGCTTTCCCCGCCAACGGCCGCTTCGACATCCCGGCGCTGCAGGCCCAGGCCGTCGCCTGGCCGGGGCTCGAGGGGATGGATCTCGCGAAGGAGGTCTCCTGCCGGCAGACCTATCACTGGGACGAGACGGTCTGGGCCTGGCCGACCGGCACCGGCCGGCAGGACTCGCCGCGGCACCATGTCGTCGCGGTGGATTACGGCGCCAAGCGCAACATCCTGCGCTGCCTCGCCGCCGCCGGCTGCCGCGTCACCGTCGTGCCCGCCACCGCCACGGCGGAGGAAATCCTCGGCCACGCGCCGGACGGCGTGTTCCTTTCCAACGGGCCGGGCGACCCGGCGGCGACCGGCGCCTATGCGGTCCCGGCGATCCGCGGCGTGCTGGATGCCGGCATCCCGCTGTTCGGCATCTGCCTCGGCCACCAGCTCCTCGGTCTCGCGCTCGGCGCCCGCACCTACAAGCTGGACCGCGGCCATCGCGGCGCGAACCAGCCGGTGAAGGACCTGGCGACGGGCAAGGTCGAGATCACCAGCCAGAACCACGGCTTCGCGGTGGACGACAAGACGCTGCCGGCCAACGCGCGCGTCACCCATGTCTCGCTGTTCGACGGCTCGAACGAAGGTCTCGCCTGCATCGACAAGCCCGCCTTCAGCGTGCAGTACCACCCGGAGGCGAGCCCCGGCCCGTCCGATAGCCACCATTTGTTCCACCGCTTCGTGCGCCTGATCGAGAGCCGCACTTCATAGCGATGAGCCCCTTCGCTCATCGCTATGGCGCGGGGTTGGTGGGGCGGCCGCGCCCGGATCAAGACCATACCGCGCGCCGAGGTGCTCTTCATGCGTGTCGATGACTCAGCGCGCAGGTATGAGATGGACGCCGCCGGCCTGCTGCTGACGACGGCGTTCCGCCACGTCATCAGCGAACCCACGATCGAGGCCGGCTTCGATCGGGTTGCCGCCCTGACCGGGGGCCAACTGACCGAGGCCGGGTTCCGCGACGCCGTCGCCACCCTGCTGCGCGAGGCACTGGTGCACGAGCCGGTGCGCCTGCCCGAAGGCGCGCTGCAGTGCCACTGGCACCTCGAACTCACGCCCAAGGGCGTCGCCGCCGCGCGCGCCCTGCTCGCCAACACTCCGGAGCCCTGAGCCGCATGCCCAAGCGCACCGATATCCAGTCCATCATGATCATCGGCGCCGGCCCGATCGTCATCGGCCAGGCCTGCGAGTTCGACTATTCCGGCGCCCAGGCCTGCAAGGCCCTGCGCGCCGAGGGCTACCGCGTGATCCTGGTCAACTCCAACCCGGCCACGATCATGACCGATCCGGGCCTGGCGGACGCGACCTATATCGAGCCGATCACGCCGGAGATCGTCGAGAAGATCATCGCCCGCGAGAAGCCGGACGCGCTGCTGCCCACCATGGGCGGCCAGACCGCGCTCAACACCGCGATGAAGCTCGCCGCCAATGGCGCGCTCGATCGCCACGGCGTGGAGCTGATCGGCGCCAAGGCCGAGGTGATCGACCGTGCCGAGGACCGGCTCAAGTTCCGCGACGCCATGGCCGAGATCGGCATCGAATCCCCCCGCTCCGCCATTGCCCATTCCATGGAGGAGGCGCGCGCCGCGCTCGCCGAGGTCGGGCTGCCTGCGGTGATCCGGCCCTCCTTCACCCTGGGCGGCACCGGCGGCGGCATCGCCTACAACCGGGAGGAGTTCGAGCAGATCGTCTCGGGCGGCCTCGAAGCCTCGCCCACCAATGAGGTGCTGATCGAGGAATCCGTCCTCGGCTGGAAGGAGTTCGAGATGGAGGTGGTCCGCGACAGCGCGGACAACTGCATCATCGTCTGCTCGATCGAGAACGTCGACCCGATGGGGATCCATACCGGCGATTCCGTCACCGTCGCGCCGGCGCTCACGCTGACCGACAAGGAATATCAGCGGATGCGCGACGCCTCGATCGCCTGCCTGCGCAAGATCGGCGTCGACACCGGCGGCTCCAACGTGCAGTTCGCGGTCAATCCGGCCGACGGGCGCATGGTGGTGATCGAGATGAACCCGCGCGTCTCGCGCTCCTCCGCCCTCGCCTCCAAGGCGACCGGCTTCCCGATCGCCAAGATCGCGGCCAAGCTCGCGGTCGGCTACACCCTGGACGAACTCGCCAACGACATTACCCGCGTGACGCCCGCGAGCTTCGAACCCACGATCGACTACGTCGTCGTCAAGATCCCCCGTTTCACCTTCGAGAAGTTCCCCGGCACGCCGGCGCTGCTGACCACTTCGATGAAGTCGGTCGGCGAGGCGATGGCGATCGGCCGCTCCTTCGCGGAAGCCCTGCAGAAGGGGCTGCGCAGCATGGAGACCGGGTTCTCCGGCCTCGACGAGGTGGAGGCGCCCGGCGACGCCGGGCCGGATGCGTTCCGCGCCGCCCTCTCGGAGCCTCGGCCCGACCGGTTGCTGATGGCCGCCCAGGCGCTGCGCGCGGGGCTCAGCGTCGAGGACATCCACGACACCACCAAGTTCGACCCCTGGTTCCTGCGCGAGCTCGAGAAGATCGTCGCCGCCGAACGCAGCGTCGCCGCCTCCGGCCTGCCGCGCGACCCGGGGAGCTTCCGGCGCCTGAAGGCGCTGGGGTTCTCCGACCGGCGGCTGGCGGAACTCAGTGCCCGCGGCGTCGAGGAGGTGGCGCGGCTGCGCGAGAGCCTGGGCGTGCTGCCGGTCTACAAGCGCATCGACACCTGCGCCGCCGAGTTCGCCTCCGCCACGCCCTACATGTACTCGACCTATGAGGGCGGCTACGGCGCGCCCGCCTGCGAATCCGATCCCACCGACCGCACCAAGGTGGTGATCCTGGGCGGCGGCCCGAACCGCATCGGCCAGGGCATCGAGTTCGACTATTGCTGCGTCCACGCCGCCTATGCGCTGAAGGATGCCGGGTTCGAGACCATCATGGTCAACTGCAACCCGGAGACCGTCAGCACCGACTACGACACCTCCGACCGACTGTATTTCGAGCCGCTGACCGCCGAGGACGTGATCGCCCTGGTGCGCACCGAACAGCGCAAGGGCACGGTTCTCGGCTGCATCGTGCAGTACGGCGGGCAGACGCCGCTGAAACTGTCCCAGGCCCTGGCCAAAGCCGGCATCCCGATCCTCGGCACCTCCGCCGACGCGATCGACATCGCCGAGGACCGCGAACGCTTCCAGCTCCTCCTCCAGCGGCTCGGCCTCCGCCAGCCGGAGAACGGCATCGCCCGCTCCGCCGAGGAGGCGGAGGAGATCGCCGAACGCGTCGGCTATCCGGTGGTGATCCGCCCCAGCTACGTGCTGGGCGGCCGCGCCATGGAGATCGTCTACGACCGCGCCGGGCTGCACCGCTACATGCGCGAGGCGGTGCGCGTCTCGGGCGAGAACCCGGTGCTGATCGACCGCTACCTGAACGACGCGATCGAGGTGGACGTGGACTGCATCGCCGACGGCGAGACGGTGTACGTCGCCGGGGTGATGGAGCACATCGAGGAAGCCGGTATCCATTCCGGCGACAGCGCCTGCTCGCTGCCCCCCTACACCCTGCCGCCCGCCATGGTGACGGAGCTGAAGGCCGAGACCGAGGCGATGGCCAAGGCGCTGGGCGTGGTCGGGCTGATGAACGTCCAGTACGCGATCAAGGACGACACGATCTACGTGCTGGAGGTGAACCCCCGCGCCTCCCGCACCGTGCCGTTCGTCGCCAAGGCGACCGGCGTCGCGGTCGCCAAGGTCGGCGCGCGGGTCATGGCGGGCGCCAAGCTCGCCGAGTTCCGCCTCGACGACCAGGCGATCGCCCCGCATGTCGCGGTGAAGGAGGCGGTGTTCCCCTTCGCCCGCTTCCCCAACGTCGACACCATTCTCGGCCCCGAGATGAAGTCCACCGGGGAAGTGATGGGCCTCGACGCCAGCTTCGAGCGCGCCTTCGCCAAGTCACAGCTGGGGGCCGGCGTGAACCTGCCGCAATCCGGCACCGCCTTCCTGTCGATCAAGGATGCCGACAAGAAGGGCCTGCCCGCGCTCGCGCGGCGGCTGGTGGAGATGGGCTTCTCGATCCTGGCGACGCGCGGCACCGCGGCGCGCATCCGGGAGGCCGGCCTGCCGGTCGCGGTCACCAACAAGGTGCTCGAAGGCCGGCCGCATTGCGTGGACGCGATCAAGTCCGGGGACGTGCAGCTGGTGATCAACACCGCCTCCACGCCGCAATCGGTGGCCGACAGCTTCGCGATCCGGCGCAGCGCGCTGACCCATGGGGTGCCGCACTACACCACCATGGCCGGTGCCCGCGCGGCGGTCCATGCCATCGCCGCCTTGAAGGCGGGGACGCTTGAAGTCGCGCCCCTCCAGTCCTACTTTCGCGGTTCGTTCTGAGCCCGAGGCTGTGACTACTCGGCCACCGGCCGTAGCCTCGGCCCTCGGCGACAACCTCGATCAACGCGCATCTGTGCCTTTGTAAGGACATCGCCGTGCAGAAGTTTCCGATGACCGCAGCCGGTCTGCAGCGGTTGGAAGACGAGCTTCGTCAGCTCAAGTCGGAGGAACGTCCGGCCATCATCCGCGCGATCGCGGAGGCGCGGAGCCACGGCGACTTGTCGGAAAACGCCGAATATCATGCCGCCCGCGAACGCCAGTCCTTCATCGAGGGCCGCATCGCCGAACTCGAGGAGATCGTCTCCGGCGCGGAGGTGATCGATCCGTCCTCGCTCTCGGGCGACCACGTCAAGTTCGGCGCCCATGTCCGGTTGGTGGACGAGGAGAGCGAGAAAGAGTCCGCCTACCAGATCGTCGGCGTGCACGAGGCCGACATCAAGGCGGGGCGGCTCTCGATTTCCTCCCCGCTCGCCAAGGCGCTGATCGGCAAGAAGGTGGGCGACACGGTCTCCGTGCCGGCCCCCGGCGGCGATCGCTCCTACGAGATCCTCGGCATCAAGTTCGCCTGAGGCCGGCCGACATGGTCACCCTGGCCGACGTGCAGGCGGCGTCGGCGCGGATCGACGGCCGCGTGCTGCGGACGCCGACCCTGCCCTGCCAGGCGATCTCCCGCGCGACCGGCAGCGACGTCACGCTGAAGCTCGACAACCTGCAGGTCACCGGCGCCTTCAAGGAACGCGGCGCCGCCAACCGGCTGGCGCTGCTGAGCGCCGATGAGCGGGCGCGTGGCGTCATTGCCATGTCGGCCGGCAATCACGCCCAGGCGGTCGCCCGCCACGCCCATCTGCTGGGTGTTTCCGCCACCATCGTCATGCCCCGGTTCACCCCGGCCACCAAGGTGACGCGCACCGCCTCCTGGGGCGCCCAGGTCGTGCTGCACGGGGAGACGCTGGCCGAGGCCGCGAGCTTCGCCCACGACATGGCGGAGAAGAACCAGCTCGTCTTCGTGCATCCCTATGACGACGCGGCCGTCATCGCCGGCCAGGGTACGCTCGCGCTCGAGATGCTGGCCGACGCGCCCGACCTCGACACCCTCGTCATCCCGGTCGGCGGGGGCGGGCTGCTCGCCGGCTGCCTGGTCGCCGCCATGGCGCTGAAGCCGGGCATCCAGGTGTACGGGGTCGAGGTGGAAGCCTATGCCCCGATGGCGCAACGCCTTGCCGGCCGCACCGTCTCGGTGGGGGGCGCCACGATCGCCGAGGGCATCGCGGTGCGCGATATCGGCGAGATGCCGTTCGAGCTGGTGCGCCGGCGCATCACCGACGTGCTGGTGGTGCCCGAACGCGCGGTGGAGGAGGCGATCGGCCTGCTGGCCGAAGGCGCCAAGACGGTGGCCGAGGGCGCCGGGGCGGCCGGTGTCGCCGCCCTGCTCACCTACCCCGAACGGTTCCGTGGCAAACGGGTCGGCGTTGCGGTGACCGGCGGCAACATCGACGCGCGCATCCTGTCCAACGTGCTGCTGCGCGACCTGCTGCGCGACGGGCGGCTGCTGCGCCTGCATCTGCAGATCCCCGATCGGCCGGGCGTGCTGGCCGATATCGCGGGCAAGATCGGCGACTCGGGCGGCAACATCATCGAGGTGTCGCACCAACGCCTGTTCGCCGCCTCCTCGGTGCAGGCGGCGGAGCTCGAGGTGATGGTAGAGGCGCGCGACCCCACGCATGCCGCCGCGATCGTCGAGGCGCTGGAAAAAAGCTACGTCGTCCGGCGCATCTGACCGCGCGCCGGCGCCACGCCGGGACTGATCCGGGATCAGAGCAGCGCGCGGACGATCAGCACCGTCGCCAGCACCGAGAGCACGCCGAGCGCGGTGGCGCGATGGTGGTGCGGGCGGGCACGCCGGAATGCCCAGCTTCCGGCCCAGGATCCGCCGAACAGCACGGGCAGGCAGGCGAGCATCCAGAGCAGCGTGTCGCGGTGGATCAGCCCGCGCCAGGCCATCGGAACGAGTGAAACCAGCGCGGCGAGCATGAAATAGACGATCGAGGTCGCCCGCACCTGGGCGGGTCCGTGCGCCAGGGCGAGCAGATAGACCACGATCGGCGGTCCCCCCATCGAGGACAGGCCGCTCATCACGCCGGACAGCAGCCCGACCGTCAGCGTGACCGCCATGGACGGGTTCGGCGGCAGCCGCAGGCCGCGCCAGAGCACCAGCACCGAGGCGGCGATCATCAGGCCGATCACCAGGCGCACCTGGTTGGGCGCCGCTTCCGTCAGGATGGCGATGCCGATCGGCACGCCCAGGACCAAGCCGGGGAAGAGCCCGCGGATCGCCTGCCAGTCGCACAACCGCCAGGCGCCGCGCAATCCGGCCGCGCCCACCAAGGTCTGCAGCACCACGACCAGGGGCACGACCGTCGCCGGGGGGAGTGCCAGGCTGAGCAGCGGCACGGCGGCGAGGCCGAAGCCGAAGCCGGTGAAGCCGCGCAGAAGAGCAGCGGCGAGGACGCCGAAAACCGCGGTCAGCAGGGTGGGGAGCATGGTGGCGCAGACTCGGGCGGGTGCGCGCGGTTGTCCACTCCTGGAACGCCGCCAGCACGACATGATCCCGGGTGGCCGGTGGCGTGCCCCGCAACGGCGGCTCCCCCCCCCCGATTTCAGGGCGCGGCGGATGATGCGGAGGACCTCCCTGCCCCGGCCATGACGGGCCGGCAGCACCGCGGATGACGGCGGGCTGCCGGCGCGGCGCGAGGGCCACGCTCTGCTGCGATGCGGTAAAGGGTTGCCATCTCAATGCAATATGAGCATCATACCCGTCATGGGCTGGGCAACAAAAGCCAGCGGCGTTGAAAAATGCCGCAAGTTCACCGGCTTGGTGGACACCCGAAACACAATGCCAGTCATTTCGACGGCATTGCGGGAGATTTATTGCATCGGCTGGCGTCCCCCCATACCCGAGACCGCGACGACTGTATTCGCAGCAACCCGGGGGATGTCATGATTGCACTCCATTATCCGCGCTGGTGCCTCACGGCCGCCTGCCTGCTCGCCTCCATGACGGCTGCACACGCCAAGCGGCCGCTCCATCACGCCTCTCCGCGCACCGTCCACACCGTCGCCGCGCAGGAGCCGGTCCCCGCGACCGCCGCCGCCCGAGCCGAGGGTCAGAAGGTGGCGGCGGCGGACCAGACCGGGTTCCTCGGCGAGTCCGGTACCGCCTCCTATTACGGGCCGCAGCATCAGGGGCGGCGCACCGCCGCGGGCACGCGTTTCGACCAGGCGCAGCTCACCGCCGCACATCCCTGGCTGCCATTCGGCACGCGTGTGCGGGTGACGATGGCCGCGACCGGCCGCTCCGTCGTGGTGGTGATCACCGACCGGCTCTATTCCTCCCGCCGCATCGTCGATCTCTCCCTCGCGGCGGCCCGGCAGCTCGGCATGATCCAGCAGGGCATCGCCACGGTGACCCTCGCCCCCGCCGCCTGAGGCCCTTCCCTGACGCTCCCAGCCGCGCCGCCCCATCCGGGGGCGCCCGGCTGAGTTCGCCCCCGAGGCGCGTGCGCACCCGACCAAACCAGGTCTAAGCTGTCGGGGCCGGGAGGGGACGCGCGATGTACCAGGACGTCAGGGGCCTCGAGATGACCGCCGCCTCGGAAGACGCGGTGCGGGCGTTCGACCATGTCATCGACGGGTATGTCGGCTACCGCACCGACATTCCGCAGCGGATGGAGGCGCTGTTCGCCGCCGATCCCGACTGCCCGCTGGCCCACTGCCTGCGCGGTGCCTTCGCGATGCTCAGCTTCAAGGCCGCCGCCCTGCCGATCGCGCGGGAGGCCTGCGATACTGCGCTCCGTCTCACCCTGGCAGCGGAGCCGCGCGAACAGGATCATGCGGCGGCGCTGGAAGCCTGGGTCGGCGGCAATCCCGATCGCGCCACGGCGATCTGGCAGCAGATCCTGGACGAGCATCCGCACGACCTGCTCGCCTTCCGCCTGGCGCATTTCGTGAACTTCTGGCTGGGCCGGCCGGAGGTCATGCTGACCTCGGTCCTGCGCGCCGAATCCCACTGGTCCGACTCCCTGCCCGGCTGGGGTGCCCTGCTCGGATGCCGCGCCTTCGCGTTGGAGGAATGCGGCCATTATACCCAGGCGGAGTATGCCGGCCGGGAGGCGATCCGCTTCGATCCCAATGACCTCTGGGCCGCGCACGCCGTCGCGCATGTCATGGAAATGCAGGGGCGGCGCAGCGAGGGCATCGCCTGGGTGGAGGGACTGGAGGGGAACTGGGCGCACGGCAACAACCTGCGCCACCACCTCGCCTGGCACGCGGCCATGTACCACTTCGAGCGGGGCGACGATGCCCGCGTGCTGGCCCTGTACGATGGCGGGTTCCGCGACCTGTCCTCGCCGCTGACCCAGGCCTCTCCCGACCTCTATATCGACGTGCAGAACGCCGCCTCCATGCTGTTCCGCCTCGCCCGCCAGGGCGTGGATGTCGGCGGGCGGTGGGAGGAGCTCGCAAACCTGGCCGAGACCCGGATCGGCGATTGCCTCTCGGGCTTCACCCTGCCGCACTGGATGATGGCATTGGCCGCCACCGGCCGGGATGCCGCGGCGGAGCGGATGCTGGCGGCAATGCGGGACTTCGCCGCCGGCGAGGAGTCGCTGGTGGGCCAGCTCACCGCGCAGCTCGCGCTGCCAGTCACCGAGGCGGTGCTTGCCCACTTCCGTGGCCGCCATGCCGAGGCGGTCCGGCTGATGCGCCCGGTGCTGGGTGAGATGTACCGGCTGGGCGGCAGCCACGCGCAGCAGGACGTACTCGAGCAGCTCTTCCTCGATGCCGCCCTGAAGGCGGACCTCACCACCGATGCGCGGCTGCTGATGGAGCGGGTCGCCGGCCGCAACCCGGTGCCACCCGCGCGCCGGCGCGGCTACGCGATGGGCGCTGGCCTGCTGCACTGACCTGTCCCGGCTTGCTCGTGTTCTGGCAGGCTGGCATACGGAATTTCCCGTATCGGCCGACGACCGCGCGCAGGCAGCGCGACAGTTCGGCGTCCGAAACAGGAATACGCCGTCCGAAATGAGATGACGGCGGCGGCGCCGACCCCGGTGGCGCGCCGCCGGAGGAGGAGTCATGCCGAACCCGCAGGAACCCAAGCCGGTGCACGCTGTGCCTCGCGCCGTGCCGTGGGCGCGCTGCCTGCTGCTGATCCCGGTCGTCGCGATGCTGTGGGTGTCGTCCTACAACCGGATCGAGCCCACCCTGGCCGGATTCCCGTTCTTCTACTGGTACCAGTTGATGTGGGTGCTGCTCAGCGCGGTCATCATCGGCATCGTCCACGCGATGGAGCGCTGAGGCGATGAGCGGCGGGATCAACTGGACGGCGGCGATCGTCTTCGTCGCGCTGTTCGTCCTGGTCACCTGGATCGGCTTCATTGCCGCGCATTGGCGCAAGGGCGATCTGGACCAACTGCACGAATGGGGCCTGGGCGGACGCCGGTTCGGCACCATGGTCACCTGGTTCCTGGTCGGCGGCGACCTCTATACCGCCTACACCTTCGTCGCGGTCCCGGCGGTGTTGTTCGGCGCCGGCGCGCTGGGCTTCTTCGCGGTCCCCTACACGATCCTGATCTATCCCCTCCTCTACGTCGCCTTCCCGCGACTGTGGGCAATCGCGCATCGCCACGGATACGTCACCTCCGCCGATTTCGTCACCGGCCGCTTCGGCAACCGCTGGCTCGGGCTGGCGGTCTCGTTCACGGGCATCCTGGCGACCATGCCCTACATCGCCCTGCAGCTCGTGGGCATGCAGGTGGTGATCGGCGCGATGGGGATCGAAACCAGCGGGTGGCTGGGCGACCTGCCGCTGATCATCGCCTTCATCATCCTGGCCGCGTTCACCTACACCTCCGGCCTGCGCGCGCCGGCGATGATCGCGGTGGTGAAGGACGTGCTGATCTACGCGACGGTGCTGGCCGCCATCATCGCCGTTCCGATCCATATCGGCGGCTACGACAAGATGTTCGCGGCAATCCCCCCGGCCAAGCTGCTGCTCGCCACGCCGCCGGCCGACTCGTACGGCGCGTTCAGCGCCTACGGCTCGCTCGCCCTGGGATCGGCGCTCGCGCTGTTCCTGTATCCGCATTCGATCACCGGCATCCTCAGCTCCTCGAGCGCCGGGGTGATCCGCCGGAACGCGGTGATGCTGCCGGCCTATTCGGTGATGCTGGGCTTCCTGGCGCTGGTCGGGTTCATGGCGATCGCGATCGGCGTCGGCGCCATGCCCGCCTTCGCCGACGGGTTCAAGCGCTATGGCGCCAACTTCTCGGTGCCGGCGCTGTTCCTGGCGTTGTTCCCGTCCTGGTTCGTGGGCATCGCCTTCGCGGCGATCGCCATCGGCGCGCTGGTGCCGGCGGCGATCATGTCGATCGCCACCGCCAACACCTTCACCCGCAACATCTATCGCGCCTTCCTCAATCCCGCCTGCAGCGACGCGCAGGAGAGCCAGGTGGCGAAGATCGTGTCGTTGGTGGTGAAGGCGGGTGCGCTGGTATTCATCTTCGCCCTGCCGCTGCAGTTCGCGCTGTATCTGCAGCTCCTGGGCGGCGTCTGGATCATCCAGACCGCGCCCTCGGTGCTGCTGACGCTCTATGCGCGGTTCCTGAACGGCTGGGCGCTGCTGATCGGCTGGGTGGTGGGCTTCGTGCTGGGCACCTGGATGGTTGTGCTCAACAACTGGACCCCGATCTGGCCGCTGCATGTCGGAGGGGTGACCTTCCCCTGCTACATCGCGATCCTGTCGGTGATCGTGAACGTGGCGGTATCGGTGGTGCTCTCGCCGCTGTTCAACCTGCGCGCCGACGCGCGACGCGCGGGCGCGTTCGAGGACTACGCCTGACGGCAAGCCGCCCGCGCCAGGGCGTTCCCGGCGCGGGCGGTTCTGTGCGTGTAAAGCGATGGAATCCGATGTCCGCCACGGCGAGAACCGGCCTTCGACGAAGGCCGGTGCTTCATGAGGTGACACGGACGAGACGCGGTCGGGAGGAACGGCTGACGTCGTCCCTTCCGCTCATCCCGCGCCTTGGGTCAGGCGTGGACCGGCGTCGGCACCGGGGTCGCGGCCGGGATGCCCTCGGGGTCCAGGCGGTAGCCGCCCCCCTCGGTCACCAGCAGGCGGGCGTTCGCCGGATCCGGCTCGATCTTCTGCCGCAGGCGATAGATGTGCGTCTCCAACGTGTGGGTGGTGACGGCGGCGTTGTAGCCCCACACCTCGTTGAGCAGCACCTGGCGCGCCACCGCGCGGGTACCCGCACGATACAGGAACTTCAGGATCGCGGCTTCCTTCTCGGTCAGCCGGATGCGCCGGTTCTTCGCGGGATCCTGCAACAGTTTCGCCGCCGGGCGGAACGTATAGGGTCCGATCGTGAAGACGGCGTCTTCACTATTTTCGAAGATCCGGAGCTGCGCCCGCAGCCGCGCGAGCAGCTCGTTCAGCCGGAATGGCTTCGCGATGTAGTCGTTGGCCCCCGAATCGAGGCCGCGCACCACGTCCGTCTCGGCATCCGATCCGGTGAGCATGATGATCGGCATCTTCTGGCCCTGCTTGCGCAAGCGGACGCAGAGGTCGCGGCCGTCCCCATCGGGCAGCCCGACGTCGAGGATCACAGCGTCGAACCGCGCGTCCTTCGCCAGCAACTTCTGTTCCGCTTCCTCGATCGAGGCAGCCTCGGTCGCCGTGAACTCCCCGTCCACCGCAAGCTGTTCGGCCAGGGTCATGCGCAGATCACCGTCGTCATCCACGATCAGAATCGGTCGTTCAGCCGACATGTCCTACATCCCCTCAATAGTGCCGGACGTGGCAGAAGCCCACGCCCACAGGTTGGCCCGGCACACCAGCCTCACCATAGCCGCGCGGCCCGCGTCGCTGGAAACGCTCACGACACGGATCACGTCACGGCCACATCACGTTTCAGCGCGGCTCACACCCGCTCACAAACTCGTGAAACAGGCCAAGACAACGCCCTGCCCCCGCCATATATGGTCTTGGCGCGAACATGCCACGTCGGTTCGGTGGTGGCGTTGCCGCCGAGCCGAACCGTCGGGGTCAATCATGACGAAAATGAGCCGAAATTGTTTCCAAAACCAGCAGCTCGCGTGAACGTAATCGCATGAACCCGTCCCAGGCCCGGTTGCCGGACTCCCCCACCACCCCGCCATTGCCGCCGGAATCGCTCCGCCTGCGGCGGATCCATCGCGCGGCGTCCGAACTGCGCCGGGGTCTGCCGGTGCTGCTGGAGGGCGCGGCACCCCTGGTGTTGCTCGCCGCCGAGACGGCCGGGGCCGACGGGCTCGCCGAACTCGCCCTGCTGGCAGAGGCCCCCCCGTCGCTGCTGCTCCCCCCGGTCCGCGCCGCCGCCGTGCTGCACCGCCCGGTGGAACAGGGCGAGGCGGCGATCGCGGCACATCTACCGCCGGAATTGCTCTCTCCGGACCCGCTGCGCAGCCTCGCCGACCCGACCGCGCCCCCCCTGAAGGGTCGGCCGCAGCTGGAGCCGGCCCCGGTTCCGGCGCTGGCCGCGGCGGCGATCGCGTTGTTGAAGATCGGGCGCCTGCTGCCGACCGTGCTGGCGGCGCCGGCGCGGAAGGACGCCCTGTCCCGGCTCACCGATCGGGCCTTGGATTCGGTCGCCGCGGAGGACGTGCTGGCCTACCCGGCCGCCGAGGTGGTGTCGCTGCGACGAATCGCGGCCGCCAACGTGCCGCTGGTGGACGCGCCGGAGAGCCGGGTCGTGGCGTTCCGCGCCGAAGGCTCCGGGATCGAGCACCTCGCGATCGTCATCGGCGAGCCGGAGACCACCGACGCCCCGCTCGTCCGCCTGCATTCCGAATGCTTCACGGGCGACCTGCTGGGCAGCATGCGGTGCGATTGCGGGGAGCAGTTGCGTGGCGCCCTGCGCCGCATGGCCGAGGAAGGCGCGGGCGTGCTGCTCTATCTCGCCCAGGAGGGCCGCGGGATCGGGCTGGTCAACAAGCTGCGCGCCTATGCGCTGCAGGATCGCGGCCTCGACACGCTGGACGCGAACCGGGTGCTTGGCTGGGGCGCCGACGAGCGGAACTTCATGATTGCCGCGACGATGCTCCAGCAGCTCGGGCTCACCCGGGTGCGGCTGCTGACCAACAACCCGGACAAACTCACCGCGCTGCAGGCCTGCGGGATCGCCGTGGTCGGGCGGGAGGCGCACGCCTTCGCGCCGAACGGGGTCAACGACGAGTACCTGGCCACCAAGGCCGCGCGGTTCGGGCACCTGCTGGACTGAGCCGATGGAAGCGGTGGTGCATCCCGACGGCCGATTCGTGCTGGCCGGCCGCGTGGTCCGTGCCGCGCTCGGCGCCCGCGGCGTGACGGCGCAGAAGACCGAGGGCGACCATGCGACGCCGCTGGGCCTGCTGCCCCTGCGACGCGTGCTGTACCGCGCCGACCGCGTGCGTCCGCCGGCCGGCGGCCTGCCGCTCGAGCCGCTCGCCCCGAATGACGGCTGGTGCGACGACCCGACCCATCGGGACTACAACCGGCAGGTCCGCCTGCCGCACGAGGCGCGCTGCGAGGAGCTGTGGCGCAGCGACTTCGTCTATGACGTGATCGGCGTGCTCGGGTGGAACGACGCCCCGGTCGAGCGCGGCCGTGGGTCGGCGATCTTCCTTCATGTCGCGCGGCCCGACTATGCGCCGACGGAAGGCTGCATCGCCCTCGCCCTTCCCGATCTTCTCGCGGCGCTGCAGCTGGGTTTGCGCACGGTGCGCGTTCTGGAGTAACCGCGACCCTCCGGGCGGCGCGCGCAGAAGGTCCGCGCAGACCGGCGTGAACGTACGGATTATGCGTCAGCCCGGCAGGCCAGCGGCGACGCGACCGCATGGACCGCCTGCGGCAACTTGGTTGGCATGACCGCCTGGCCCCTCCTCCTCCCGGAAACTCCTTCAAGCGCCGGGGGAATGCCTACAATCTGGCCACTCGCATGTTCACGCAGCAAAATTGTGTCAGCCGATCTGGGTTCTGGATAAACGCTGAGCAGGGTTGAACCGGTGGCGTAGCACGGGATGCTGCGGTGCAGTAGACATGCTGCGGTGCAGTAAACGACGAAGGGGCGCGAGGTCAGCGCGTGCCGCTCGTCGACGCCGGAGGATACCCATGCCGAACCAGGACCCCGCGCCGCCCGTTCCTGACGCGACTCCGCGGTTCACGCACCAGCAGATCCTGCAGGTGCTCAGTGGCATCCTGCTCTGCATCTTCCTGGCCGCGATCGACCAGACCGTGGTCATCCCCGCGGTGCCGGCGATCGCCGCGGACCTGAATGGATTCGGCCATCTCGCCTGGATCGTCTCGGCCTACCTCCTGACCTCCACCGCGATGACGCCGATCTACGGCAAGCTCTCCGACATCTACGGCCGTCGCAAGCTGCTGCTGATCGCGCTGGCGATCTTCGCCGTGACCTCCGGGCTCTGCGCCCTGGCGGGCAGCCTCGGCCAGCTCGTGATCGCCCGCGCGCTGCAGGGGATCGGCGGCGCGGGGCTGATGTCGATGGCGCAGGCGGCGATCGCCGACGTGGTCAGCCCACGGGAACGGGGACGCTACCAGGGCTACATGGCCTCGACCTGGGGCATCGCCTCGGTCGCCGGCCCGGTGATCGGTGGCTGGGTGACGGATGCGCTCTCCTGGCGCTGGATCTTCTGGATCAACCTGCCGGTCGCGGTGATCGCGATGGTCCTGTGCGACCGCGCGCTGCGGGTGCTGCCGATCCGATCCGGCAAGGCGCGGATCGACTGGGCCGGGGCGGGCCTGCTCACCGCAGCGGTCAGCGCCTGGCTGCTGGTGTTGAGCTGGGGCGGGGTGGAGGCACCCTGGACCTCCCCCCTCATCCTCGGCCTCGCCGCGGCCGGGCTCGTGCTGATCGCGCTGCTGGCGCGGCAAGAGCGCCGGTTCTCCGACCCGCTGCTGCCGCCGCGGCTGTTCTCCAATCCGGTTTTCGTGCGCGGCGTCGCGATCGCGTTCTGCGGCGCCCTGGCGCTGTTCGGCGGCAGCTTCCTGTTGCCCCTGTTCTTCCAATTGGTGCGCGGCGCCGACGCGGCGATGTCCGGCGCCCTGATCGTACCCTTCCTCGGCCTCAACTGCGTCGGTGCGATCTGCGCCGGCTGGCTTGGTCGCCGTCGCGGCCGGATGAAGGCGATCATGGTGGCGGGGCTGATCGGGTGCATGGTCGGCTTCGTGCTGCTGGCATTCGCCGGCGCGCAGACGCCGCGCCTGCTGCTGCTGGGCGCGCAGGCTGTGCTGGGCTTCTCCCTGGGACTGGTGATGCCGAGCAGCCTCGTGACGGTGCAGAACGCGGCGGAGCGTCGTGATATCGGCGCCGCAACCGGCTGCCTGCTGTTCCTGCGCTCGATGGGCGGCGCGTTCGGCTCCACGCTGGTGGGCGCGATCCTGGCCGCCGGGTTCGCCTCCGAACTCGCGCGGCTGGGGATCACCGCGCATATCGAGCTGGGCGAAGTGCGCCAACACGGCGGGGCACTGGCCGGCATCACGCCGGCGATGATGCCACAGGTGCAGGTCGCCCTGGCCGACGCGTTCCACTGGGCCTTCCTCGCCTGCGCGATCGCCATGGCGGTTGCGGTCGTCGTGGCGCTGGGAATGCGCGACCTGCCGCTGCGCACCGCCTCGGCGCACGAGCCGCCGGCGGAGCCGGCCGCCCTGGCGCACTGACGTTCCGCCGGCCCCGGCGAACGGCGCCGGATCAGGGATCGCGGCTGAGCCCGGCGACGGCTAGCGCGTGCAGATAGGCGCTCCAGCGGCTGTCGTGCTCACGACCGAGCTCGAGGAGGTATTCCCAGGAGAAGATGCCGCTGTCGTGGAGGTCGTCGAAGGTGAGGCGCACGGCGTAGTTGCCGACCGGCTCGATCGCGATGATCCCGACATGCGACCGGCCCGCCACCAGCTTTCTCTGCCCCGGTCCATGCCCCTGCACCTCCGCGCTCGGGCTCTCCACACGGAGATACTCGGCCGGAAGCGCAAACGCCTGCCCGTCGGCGAAAGCGACGTGGAGCGTGCGAGTCGCACGCTCATAGCGCAGGTCGGTGACGTCGGGGGTCATGCGTCGAGCTTGCGGGCTTCCTCGGGCAGCATGATCGGGATGCCCCCGCGCACCGGGTAGGCGAGGCCGGCGCGGCGGCTGATCAGTTCGTTCGCAGCGCGGTCGTAGTCCAGCGGTCCCTTGGTCACCGGGCAGACCAGGATTTCCAGCAATCGCGGATCCACGGGTACGTCCTCGGTGGGCGGTTCGGCAGTGGTGTCGCTCATCTTCGGGTCTCAGCTCGCCGCGCGACCGGGCGGCGTGTCCGGCGCCACGGCGCCCATTTGCAGCAGCGCGAGCAGGGTGGTGGCACGATCGGCCTCCGACCGCGCCTCCAGCAGCGCCTGCTTCTCCGCCGGCTCGAACGGGCAGACCATGGCGAGTGTCACGACCAGGGCCTCATCCGGCATGCGTCGGATGGCGTCCCAGTTCGCCTCGAAATTGCGGCGCGCGAAGTAGCCGCGCAGTGCGGTGAGCAGCGCCTCCCGTTCCACACCCGAGGGCTGCGGCGTCGGATCGAGATCGCCGAAGAATGGCTCGAAGTCGCCGCGCACGCGCCGGTAGCCGTTCCGCGGCGCCAACTCCTCGACCAGGTTGAAGCGAATCAGGCCGGTGAGCGTGATCAGGAAGCGCCCATCGTCCGTTTCGCTGAACGAGGAGAGGCGGCCGAGGCAGCCGACCTGATACAGGCCGGGGCCGTTCGCTCCTTCCGGCGCCTTGGGGTCCGGCTGGATCATCGCGAACATCCGGCCGGCGGCCAGGCTGTCCTCGGTCATCGCCAGGTAGCGGGGCTCGAAGATGTTGAGCGGCAGCTTCCCACGCGGCAGCAGCAACGCACCGGCAAGCGGGAAGACCGCGAACGCCTCCGGCAGGGTCTCTACGGTCGGATGGGATCCCGCCATCTAGCTGAACAGCAGGGCCGACAGACGGCGGCGCGCCGCCCCGGTCGCGGGATCGTCCGACCCCCAGGCCTCAAAGAACTTCAGGAGCTGCAGGCGCGCGGCGTCCTCGTTCCAGCCGCGGGCGCGGCGGACGATCTCGAGCAGCGCCTCGGCCGCCTGCTCCCGCTCGCCCATGGCGTTCAGCGCGGTGGCAAGGTCGTAGCGGGCCTGGTGATCGGCAGGATCGGCCGCCAGCCGCGCCTGCAGCGTGGTGAGCTGATCCTTCGCCTTGCGACCTTCCTGCGCCAGCATGAGCGCGCTGCGGGCGCCGGAGATCTCGGCGTGGTCCTGCAGCTTCTCGGGCACCTGGGACAGGGCCTGCATCGCCTGGTCTTCCTGGCCGAGCGCCATCAGGGCGCGGATGAGGCCGCCCCAGGCATCCCCGTTCTCGGGTTCATCGTGCAGCAGGGCGCTGAACAGCTCACCCGCCTCCTGCGCGTTGCCGGCCTCGAGCGCGGCGCGGGCCTCGGCGAGCAGGTCGGCGCCGGGCATGGAGCCACCGGTGCCCTTGAGCAGGGCCTCGACGAAGCGCTTCACCTCGGATTCCGGCAGCGCGCCCTGGAACAGGTCGGCGATCTGCCCCTGCCAGAACGCGGCGACGGTGGGCACCGACTGCATCGGGAGGCCGAGCTGCGTGAGTTGCTGCACCAGGGCGCGGTTCTGGTCGATGTCGATCTTCACCAGCTTCACCCGTCCGCCGGCGGCGCGAACCACCTTCTCGAGCGTGGGCGTGAGCTGCTTGCAGGGGCCGCACCAGGTGGCCCAGAAGTCGACCAGGACCGGAACCTGGCGGGACGCCTCGATGACGTCCTTCATGAAGGTCTTCTGGTCGCCGTCGACGATCATGTCGGCGGGCGCGACGCTGGCTGCGGGGGCGTCGCCGGAGGGGACGCCGGATGGGGTCTGGCCGATGATGTGGTCCATGGTCCTGCGATTCCTGACCGTCGGTCGTGTTCGAGCTAGAGATGTTGCGTGAAAAGCGGGGTGCAAGCCGCTCGCGTCCGGGGGACCATGCCGGGACCGGCCGACGGCGTCCAGAGTGGAGGCTTTTCTCGTGGGGAGGGTGTTGCAATCGGCGCGGAAGCCGCTTAGAAGGCGCGCCTCGACGGAGCGCGGGCGTAGCTCAGGGGTAGAGCACAACCTTGCCAAGGTTGGGGTCGAGGGTTCGAATCCCTTCGCCCGCTCCAGTCGTTTTCTCTCAAACTTTCTCTCGACGGTACCCGGCCCGGAAAGAGGCCAGCTTCCCCGCGGTTCTCCGTGCAGGGCTTGTGGATTCACATTCGGAACGAACAGCTGCTTCTCTCTCTAAGCGGTGTTCTCTCTCCAAACCTTGGGGGTCGTCGGATTTACTCGACAAGCTTTTTTGCGAGCCCGAATAGGCGGTTGAGTTTTGTAAATCTGTAAAGAGTTGGAGATCCCTTCCCTAGCGTCACCTGGATAGTGGGTTTCGGAACGCGGCCCGAACCGGCGACAGCGCGTTAACCAGCATCATGTCCAAGAAGTCCTGCTCGTCCGCCTCCGCAGGAGTGCTCTCGATCGCACGTGCGATGCCAGCGTTGATATACAGGATGTCGATCGAGCGTGCTTCCAGCCGCTGTCGCAGTGCCCGGACCTGATCCCCATGCGCGATATCGACCCCTTCGACCGCCAGCCTTTCGGGGTAGCGTTCCATAAGCGATGTCAGTTCGCCCGGTGTCCCCCGGACCGTCGCGATCACCTTTGCGCCGCGTTTCAGCCATTCCTCCGCGAGCGCCAGCCCAAGCCCGCGCGAGGCGCCGATCACCAATACGGTTAATGGATCACTCATCGTTTCCCTCCGTTCTGCTCGCCAACATGTAGGACGACTCCGCCTTCCATTTGCGTCGCGTTTAGAACGCCGTCTTGCCGATGGAGGCGCCGCCATCGGCGTGGATCGTCTGACCGGTGATGAATGCCGCATCCTCCGACAGCAGGAACGCGATCGCCGCTGCGATCTCCTCCGGCCGGCCGAACCGTCGCATCGGCACGCCCGAGAGGTAACGCCGCTCGCCCTCGCTGCCCGGCTGGTTATTGGCCCGAAACAGCTCGGTTTCGGTCGGGCCCGGCGCGACCGCATTGACCGTGATCCCCGTCGCGGCGAGTTCCAGAGCCCAACTCCGGCTGAAGCTGACCAGCGCCGCCTTCGCCGCGGCATAGGCCGTCCGCTCCGGCGCGCCCAGGATCGTCAGACTGGAGATGTTGACGATCCGCCCCCAGCCGCGCTCAGTCATGCCAGGTAAAAGCGCCTGTACTGCGAGGAGCGCCGGATGCAGGTTGACGCGCAGGACCTCGTCCAGTGCGGAAAGCGCGATCTCTCCCAGCCGCTGCGGGCGCACCAAACCCACATTGTTGACCACTCCGTCAAGGGCGAAGCGGCTTGTGACGTCGTCCAGCGTTGCACTGGTCGCATTCGGGTCCGCGAGATCGACAGGGACCAGCGTGCCAGGAAAACCGGGCATCGCATGACGCGCCAGGCCGACTACGTGATGTCCCTCGCGCGCTAAGCGCTGCGAGAGGGCAAGCCCGATGCCTTTGCTTGCACCGGTGACAAGGAAGTTGCGTGTCATGGTGAGCGCTCTTAGTCCCCGCGATCAGGCTGAAACCGTGGCGGCGTGACGAAGCGCGGGCAGCATGTCCTCCGGTTCCGGACGCCGGGTGTAGTCCGGGTTCACCTCGGCGTAGAGGATGCTGCCATCTTGTGCGATGACGTAGCGGCCGGGCATCGGCAAGGTCCAGCTCGGGTCACCATTGAACGCGGGCAGATCGTTCTTCAGGCGCTTGTAGAGATCGACCAGGTAATCCGGCAGCGCGAACCGCAGTCCGAACGCGGCGGCCACTTCGCCATGGGGGTCGGACAGGATCGGAAAGCCAAGCTGGTTCTGACGGACCGATTTGCGACTGTTGGCGGCGGTTTGCGGGGAGATCGCGATCAGGTTTGCGCCCAGATTCTGGAAGGCGGGCAGCGCCGCCTGCAGGGCCTGCAGCTCCATGTTGCAATACGGGCACCACACGCCGCGGTAGAAGCTGACGACCAGCGGACCCTTCGCAAGCAGCTCGGCCGAGGAGACCGGCCGCCCGTCCGGGTCATTCAGCGTAAACACCGGCGCCTTGTCGCCAGCCTTCAGCGCCCGGCAAGCGGCGCCGCTCGCCACGAGTTCGGCAGTTGCGCGGTGCATGGCGTCGATCACCGACCGGGGGACGTTGTAGGGCGGTTTGCCGGCCTCGAAATCGGCCTTGAAGGCATCGAGCTTCGCTTGCAGGGTCATAGGCCTTCTCCTTCTGTCCCGGGCGGGTCCGGCGACGTGGCGGGACATTGGGACCCATTGGCTCGACAGGGCAGGCGCGCAGAAGCCATAACGGTCATTCCAGAGGGGAATGATCGTGGACCGCTATCAGTCGATGGTGACCTTCGTGCGCGTAGTGGAGACGGGCTCGTTCTCAGCCGCCGCGAGACAGTTGAATGTGGGTCAGCCCGCCGTCTCCAAGACGATCGCCCAATTGGAGAACCGGTTGCAGGTCAGTCTGCTGATCCGCTCCACTCACAAGCTGGCGCCCACCGAAGCGGGACAGCGCTTTTACGAACGTGCGTCGGCTGCGATCCGCGAGGCTGACGAGGCGGAGCTTGCCGCCAGGGGCGCGGGGGCAGGCTTGTCCGGTTGCCTGCGCATCTCGGCCGCGACCACCTTCGCACGGCTGCATATCGTGCCGAAGCTGCCTCGCTTCCTCGCATTGCATCCCGAGTTGGAGGTCGATGTCGTCCTCGACGACCGCATCATCGACCTGGTCGCTGAGGGGATAGACATCTCCCTGCGCATGGGGAACCTCCCCGATTCCGCGGCGGTCGCACGGAAGGTGGCCACCGGCGGACGCTCCGTCCTGGCCACGCCGGCCTATCTGGCGCGGGCTGGGGAGCCGCGCACGCCTGCGGACCTCGCAGCCCATGAGACACTGGTCTACAGCCAGCTCGCCAGCGTCTGGTCGTTCACCCGCGACGCAACCGAGGTCTCGGTCGCCGTGCACGGGCGCGTGCGGCTCAGCGCGGCCGAGGGTCTGCGCGCGGCGGTGCTGGCCGATATGGGGCTGACGATCGCATCCGACTGGATGTTTGCCGGGGAAATCGCCAGCGGGGCCGTCCGCCGGGTGCTGACCGACTGGACCCTTCCGACGATTGACCTCTGGGCGGTGTTCCCGACAGGTCGCTTGATCAGCGCCAAGGCGCGCCAGTTCGCCGGCTTCGTCGAGACGATTATGGCAGAGAGCGCCGCGGCACATTCCCCGGCGGAATAGGCCTTATCGCCACAAGGTACCGTCCGCTGCCCGGCCCCGTGGCGTAACACGCCAGCACGCCGGCCGATGAAGGCTGGCTCCGGCAAGGACTTTTCTAATGGCCCGCTTCGAAACCTACCGCGACGCATTCCCCAACGCTCGCTTGACCCGCAAACCCAATGGCGTGCTGGAAGTTGCGCTCCACACCGAAGGGGGCAAGCTCATTTTTAACGGCCACACGCATGAGCAATTCGTCGATCTGTTTCATGCGATCGGCGAGGATCGGGACAATCGCGTCGTTATCCTGACCGGCACGGGCGACGCCTTCATGGACGAGATCCGCCCGGACGGCTTCGACTTCTTCACGCCGCTCGGCTACGACAAGATCCTGCGCGAGGGCGTCAAGGTCCTGAGCAACATCCTCGATATCGAAGTGCCGATGATCACCGCACTGAATGGCCCGGTGCTTCTGCACAGCGAATACGCACTGCTGACCGATATCATCTTGGCCACGCCCGAAACCGTATTCCAGGACAAGCCGCATTTCGAGTTTGGTATCGTGCCCGGCGATGGCATGCACATCGTCTGGCCCGAGGTGATCGGCTCGATCCGTGGTCGCTACTTCCTGCTGACGCGCCAGGTGCTGGACGCTGCGACCGCGAAGGAGTGGGGCGTGGTGAATGAGATCGTGCCAGCCGACCGGCTGCTGGCCCGTGCACATGAGATCGCCGATGGCATCGCCACGCTACCGCCGCTCACCAGCCGCTACACTCGCATGGCGCTGACCCAACGCCTGCGCCGGGTGGTTGCAGAGGGAGCGAGCTACGGCCTCGCGCTGGAAGGCATCAGCGCGGCGCAGGTCGCCCGGGACATGGCGGCGCAAGGTTGAGCCGGCATTCAGACGCGCGGCTGTCCGATGCCAGTGACCTGCATTCTGTCTGACCGGCGCTTTTGAGAAGGATCATCACATGACGGGGCGGCTTGCCGGGCGACGTGTCGTCGTCACAGATTGCAACGAACTGATTGGGCCGGAGATCGTGGACGTATTCACCGAAGAGGGCGCCGAAGTGCTGGCGGATTCGCGCGACCTCACGGTTCCTGATGCAGCGGCGGCGTTGATCGAGGAGGCAGGGCGCGTCGATGTTCTCGTTGCGAACCTTGCCGTTCGGGTTTCAGGCAACTTTGCTCATGAAAGCGATGATGCGGAGCTCGACCTGATGCTCGACCGTTTGATGCGGCCGCTTCACCGCCTCACACGTGCTGTCCTGCCGCAGATGATGGCGCGCCGCCAGGGCAAGATCGTGGTGGTTGGCGCTGGCGCCGCCCTGCGTGGGGTTCCGCGTCGTTCGGTTTATTCGGCTGCCCGCGCCGCCCAGCACGGCTATGTCCGCAGCGTCGCCGTGGAGGCCGCGCTTCATAATGTCCAGATCAACGCCACGGCCCAGACCTTCGTGGAGAACCCAACGTATTTTCCCCCGCACTACCAGCAAACGGAAGAATTCAAGGAGCGTATGAAGAACGTGCCCGCCGGCCGCCTTGCCTCGGCTCAGGAGGCCGCACGCTTCCTGCTCACCCTGGCAGGCCGGGAAAGCGACTTCATCGTTGGGCAGATCTTCCCCTTCACAGGCGGCTGGGTACAATGAACCGTCGCAGTGCCGGTAGTAGTGGCAGGCAGATCTGCCGCCGGCTTGGAGTGAGAAACATCAAGTAAGTTTCGTCGCGGACCACAGCTGGTTGATCTAAGAGTGCTTGATCGGCCCAGAGGAAATCGACGATATCGGCACGATGGGCGGTCTCTAGCGAGACACCGATTACCGCCGAGTGGGCCGTTGCGGAAAATCACCGTTTCGACAATCCAACATCATCCGATCTCCCCAGTTCACGGCCGAGTTGATCGCATCCGGCCAAGCGCTCAATGCCAAGAAGGCTGGCGACAAAGCTCCGGAGTTCGGGCTGAAGGATTCCGATGGAGATGTCGTTTCGTCGAGCGAGCTTTTGGCGAAGGGGCCGCTCGTCGTCTCATTCTATCGCGGCGTCTGGTGCCCCTACTGCAATCTTGAGCTTCAGGCGCTGCAGGCGGCTGTGCCTGAAGTGGAGGCCCGTGGCGCCAGCATCGTCGCTATTTCCCCACAGACTGCGCCCAACAGCCGTAAGTCTCAGCGCGACAACAAGCTGACCTTCCCCATCCTGAGCGACGAGAAGAGCCGCGTCGCCGCCGCATTCGGATTGCGCTTCTCGCTGCCCGACTACCTCGTTGAACTCTACAAGGGCTTCAAGAACGATTTGCCCGCGTTCAATGACGATCCCGCCTGGGTGCTGCCGATGCCGGCGCGATTTGTGATCGGCAGCGGCGGTGTCATCGCCTATGCGGAGGTGAACCCGGACTACACGCAGCGGCCAGACCCGTCCGAACTTCTCCCGGTGCTCGACAAGCTGCGTGTGACGGCAGCGGTCTGATCAATGCCGGCGGAGACGCGCCGGCCTTTCGCCTGACCCGACGGAGACGCGCATGATCCGCTTCTATTTCCATCCCACGCCTAACCCGGCGAAGGTTGCTCTGTTTCTCGAAGAGGCAGCCTTGCCCTACGAGGCGATCCCCATCGACACGAGCAAGGGAGAGCAGCACCTTCCCGCCTTTCGCGCCATCAATCCGAACGGCAAGGTGCCGGCGATCGTCGATACGGACGGACCGGGCGGCAAGGAAACCCGCGTCTTCGACTCCACGGCCATCCTGATCTATCTCGCCGAGAAGACCGGCAAGTTCCTCGGCTCCCCCGAGCATCGGCCAGAACTGCTGTCGTGGCTGTTGTTCCTGGCTTCCGGTCTCGGGCCATTCTCCGGCCAGGCCGTTCACTTCCAGTTCGCCGCACCGGAAGGTCTCGACTATGCGGTGAACCGCTATCGTCGGGAGGCCGAGCGCCACTATCAGGTCCTCAATGACCATCTCGAGGGCCGGACCTACATGGTCGGCGAGACGTATACGATCGCGGACATTTCCGCATGGGGTTGGCTCGACCGGGCGTCGCGTGTGCGCAAAGGCGCCGATGATCCGCTCGGCCCATATCCGAATCTCAAGCGCCTCTTCGAACAAGTCGATGCTCGGCCAGCCGTCGCCCGCGCGCGCTACATCGGCAAGGATCACCCGTTCAAAAAGGTCAATGACGAGGAAACCAAGCGCGCGCTTTTCCCCTCGAACTACCCCCCGGCGGCCTGACGAACTCACGCGGGTATGGAGACGAGCATGGCAGATTCGTCCGACTACACACCGTCCAAGGTGTGGACCTGGACTGCGCCTAGTGGCGGCACATTCGCCAACATCAACCGACCTATCGCCGGCCCTACGCACGATAAGCAACTGCCGGTAGGCCGGCACCCGCTCCAGCTTTATTCGCTCGGGACGCCGAATGGGGTGAAGGTCACGATCATGTTGGAGGAATTGCTGGCGCTCGGCCATACCGGCGCGGAATATGACGCCTGGCTGATCAAAATCGGCGACGGAGATCAATTCAGCAGCGGCTTCGTGGCGGTGAACCCCAACTCGAAGATTCCGGCGCTGCTCGACCGGAGCGGCCCGAGCCCAATCCGGGTTTTCGAGTCTGGCTCGATATTGCTCTACCTCGCTGAGAAATTCGGTGCTCTCCTGCCGGAAGACATTGCAGGCCGCACCGAGGCGCTGAACTGGCTTTTCTGGCAGATGGGCAGCGCGCCCTATCTCGGTGGCGGCTTCGGCCATTTCTACGCCTACGCACCGACCAAGATTGAGTACGCGATCGATCGTTTCGCGATGGAGGTAAAACGCCAGCTCGACGTCTTCGATCGGCGTCTCGCCGAGAGCGAATACCTCAGTGGTAGCGACTACACTATCGCCGACATCGCGGTTTTCCCTTGGTACGGCGGCCTCGCCAAGGGCTGGTCATACGGCGCTGCCGAATTCCTGTCGGTCCAGGACTACAAGCACGTGCAGCGCTGGGCTGATGCCATGCTGGCGCGGCCGGCCGTCAGGCGCGGACGCATGGTCAACCGCGTGACCGGTGATCCGTCAGAGCAGCTGCGCGAGCGCCACGACGCCAACGACTTCGACACCAGGACGCAGGACAACCTCGACGGAGGACAATCGTGAAAATCGACGGCAAGCGCGTTCTGATCACCGGCGGGTCGAGCGGCATCGGCTTGGCGCTCGCGCAGGCGATGGTGGCTAAAGGCGCTAAAGTTGTCGTCACCGGCCGGCGATCAGAGGCGCTTGCAAAGGCAACCGAGGAGCTTCGCGGCGCCGCGTCGTCGTCGGTCTGGAGCGTAAGGGCGGACGTTGCTACCTCGGAAGGTCGCACCGATACCCTCGAGCAGGCTCTCAACGCACTCGGAGGACTCGACATCCTCGTGAACAACGCGGGCGGGGTCCGGGCCGGGCGGCTCGAAACCACGCCCGAAAAGGAGCTGCAGGCGATGATCGACGTCGATCTCGTCGCGCCGATCCTGCTGACGCGTGCCGCACTACCGGAATTGCGAGCGAGCGGTGAGGCGATGGTCGTGAACGTCGCTTCGGGCATCGCTCTGATGGGTGTCCCTTTTTATGCGACCTACGCCGCCACCAAGGCCGGACTAGCCCGCTTTGGCGAGGCGCTCCGCCGCGAACTCAAGGGCGAGGGCGTGCATGTGCTCACTGTCTATCCAGGTGGGACCGACACGCCGATGATGAAATCAAACCGCGCCGGTCCCGAACTGGGGTTTGCTCGAGAGCCCGCCTCCGCCGTAGCTGATGCCATCGTCGGCGGAATCGAGCGCGATGATTTTGAGGTGATCCGCGGCGGCGAGGCGCGGGAACAAATGATC
>JAFKLG010000001.1 GCA_017304945.1 Rhodospirillales bacterium | reverse complement strand
GGCCTGCGCGCCCGCGTCCGCCTGCCGCTGTAGCCGGAGCCCGCCGCGATCGCCCGCGCTGCAACCGTCGCAATCGCCTGCGCGGCGCTCCGCCGCGGGCGCGTCAGGCGCGCCGCACCCGCTTCATGTGATGGCCGAGATAGGCGGCCACCACCTCCGGGTTGTCGACCACGTCGCGCGGCGCGCCCGCGGCGATCACGCGGCCCTGGTGGAACACCACCGCCCGTTCGGCCAGCGAGAGGATCACCTCCATGATGTGCTCGACGATCACGATGGTGATCCCGCGCTGCTGGATGCGGCGCACGAGCTCGATCGCGAGCCGCACCTCGGCCGGCGTCAGCCCGGCCAGCGCCTCGTCCAGCAGCAGCATCACGGGTTCGGTCGCGAGCGCGCGGGCGATCTCCAGCCGCTTGCGTCCCGGCGTGCCGAGGGAGCCGGCGCGAGTGTCGGCCAGATGATCGAGGCCGGTGAAGGCGAGCACCTCGTCGGCCACGCGACGGGCGGCGGCGCGGTGGCTATGCCGCAGGAACGCGCCGACCATGACGTTCTCGGCGACGCTCATGTCCTCGAACGTCACCGGGACCTGGAAGGTGCGGGCCATGCCGGCGCGGGCATGCGCCTCGGGCGTCGCCTGGGTGACGTCACGGCCGCGGAACCGGATCGTGCCGGTGGTGGGCGGGTTGTCGCCCGCCAGGCAGTTGAAGAACGTGCTCTTGCCGGCCCCGTTCGGGCCGATCAGGCCGACGATCTCGCCCTCGGCCACGTCCAGGCTCGCGCCGGCCACCGCGCGGAAGCCGCCGAACACCTTGGTGAGGTCGCGCGCCTCAAGCAGCACGGCGGCGCCCCTTGGCGGTGATCGCGCGCCAGAGATCGGCCATGCCGCCGGGCCGGAAGCGGGCGATCAGCACGATGATGGCGCCGTAGATGATGAAGGTGATGCCGGTGCCGCTGCCGCCGAACAGCGCGTTGGTCGTCTCCTCCAGCGGGATCAGGATGATGGCGCCGACCAGCGGGCCGAACAGCGTGCCCGCGCCGCCCAGCGCGGCGACGATCACCATCTTCACCGAAATCAGGATGCCGAGGCCGCTGTCCGGATCGACGAAGCCGATCATCACCGCATAGAGCGAGCCGGCGAGCGCGGTGAAGGCGGCCGAGAGCAGCAGCGCATAGAGCTTGTAACGCAGCACCGGCACGCCGAGGCTGCGCGCCGCGCGATCGCCGCCGCGGATCGCGGCGAGGTAGAAGCCCATCTTGCTGCGCTGCATCTGCCAGGTCAGCGCCAGCAACAGGGTCAGCACCGCCAGGAACAGGTAGTGGTACGGGATCGGGCTGATGAAGGAGAGGTCCGCCAGGCTGCGCGGCACCGGCGGGCCCATCAGCCCCACCGCCGCGCCCAGCACGGGCACGTTGGCGGCCAGGATGCGGGCGAGTTCGGCCGCCGCGATGGTCGCCATGGAGAAATAGTGGCCGCGCAGGCGGAAGGTCGGCGTGCCGACCACGGCCGCGATCAGCATCGCCACCAGCATGCCGACCGGCGCGCCGGCGATCGGCGGCCAGCCGAACTGGGTGAAGCAGACCAGGGAGGCGTAGGCGCCGGCGCCAAAATACACCGAGTGCCCGATCGAGACCTGGCCGGCATAGCCGCCCAGCAGGTTCCAGGCGGAGGCGGAGATCGCCGCCAGCAGGACGAGTGCCCCGAGCCGCTGGAGGAAGACGTCGTTGGTGAGGAGGGGCCAGGCGGCGATGGCGACGAAGCCCAGCAGGACGAGCGGCCATTGCCTCATGGCGCGGCGCTTCCGCGACGGTCGGTCATGCCGTGCCCATGAGCCCTTGCGGGCGCACCCAGAGCACCACCAGGAACAGCGCGAACACCACCACGTCCTGGTAGACCGCGCCGATCAGGTAGGCGGACAGCGCCTGGATCACGCCGATGCCGAGACCGGCGATCAGCGCGCCGGGGACGGAGCCGAATCCGCCCAGGCAGACCACGACGAAGGCGACCAGCGCGAGCGATTCCCCGACCGTGGGCGAGATGTAGAAGAACAGCGCGATCAGGGCGCCGGCGACGCCGGTGGAGGCCGCGCCGACGCCCCAGGCGAGTGCCTGCATGCGGTCCGGCCTTATGCCCATCAGCATGGCGGCCTGGCGGTCCTCGGCCACCGCGAGCAGGCGGGAGCCCAGCATGGTGCGGGTGAGCACGAGATGCATGCCGATCGTGATGATCAGCGCGAGTACACCGCCCAGCAGGCGGGAGGCCTCGATGCGCAGGCCCCACAGGTCGAACGTGCCGCCCACCAGCGTATCGGGCAGGGAGACGAAGTTGGCGGAGAAGGCCCAGAACGCGGCGTAGCGCAGCACCAGGGCGAGGCCGAACGTGCCGAGGATCTGCCCCAGCATCGGCCCGCGCGCGACATGGCGCACCAGGCCCAGATAGACCACGACGCCCAGCACGAAGAGCAGCACGGCGGCGCCGGGGATGAACACGGCGGGCCCGAGATGCAGCAGGGTGTAGGCGAAGAATGCCGCGTACATCGCCAGCATGACGAAGTCGCCATGGGCGAAGTTGACGACGTTCATCATGCCCCAGATGAGCGTGAGCCCGGACGAGAACAGGGCGTAGACCGCCCCCATCAGCAGGCCGCTGACGACCACCTGCAGCAGGATCACCCGATGTCGTCTCCCAGTTCCGGTTGGTTTCGGCTGTACCGGAACACTGGGGGACAGACAAGCCGCCGTGGATCAGGCGATCTGGAATCGCTCGAAGATCGCCTTGATCCGCGTCATGGCCGCATCGGCCGCCTGTTCTGGCGTCATCCCCTTCTGCGTCACGTTCGCCTCCGCCTGGCTCCAGATCTGCTCGGACAGCACCGCCGCGTAGGCCGGGTTGTAGTTCATCCACCACGGGATGGTCGGCCTGATCAGGCCATACTCGACCGCCACCGGCCGATGCGGATCGGCGGGATCCTGCCAGTACGGGTCGTCGCGGATGATCGACGCCATCACCGGCAGGTAGCGGGCGCGCGTCTCCTTCAGGTAGGTGTTCAGCGTGTTCGGCTGGATGAACGCGCTCAGCAGCGCCTTCGCGCCGTCGATGTTCTTCGCCCCCTTCGGAATCAGGCACGGCGAGACCCCCAACAGGCTCGGCACCGGCTTGCCGTCGTTGCCGGCGGGGATGCCCTGGGTGATCACCTGCTTGTAGTACTGGTCGGGCTTCTCCATCTGCGCCACCGCGATCGAGATCGTCGCGTTCGGCGTCATCACGATCTGCTTCGCGAAGAACGCGTTGTTGTTGTCGACATCGCCCCAGTTGATCGCACCCGGCGGCACGTAGCCCTTCTTGTAGGGCGTGGTCAGCCGCTCCAGCGCCGTCACCGCCGCCTGGCGCACCGCCGGGTCGTCGACGTTCAGCTTGCCGCTGGGCAGCACGATCCCCGAACCGCCATACGCCACCAGGAAGGCATGGAACAGCGTGCCGGCATCCGCCTCCTTCGTCGCCATGGAGTAGCCGAGGCCGTAGATCCGCCGCCCTTTGCTGCGCAGCCTGTCCTGCACGGTCTGGAAGAAATCGTAATACGCGTCCTGCGTCGTGGGCATGTCCTTGTCGGAAAATCCGGCCTCCTCGATCAGCGGACGCCAGCTCTCCTCCATCATGGTCGAGCACTTCACCGGCACCGAGTAGTACGAGTGCTTCTTCAGCGTCGCGTTGTAGAACTTCGAGCTCTCGAGCGCGGTCTGATGGTACTCGTGCTGCTGCGTCGCGATCACGTCCGAGACGTCGACCAGCTTGTCGTCCCATGCCGCGCGCGGCACCAGGAAGCGGTCGCCGGTGACCGCATGCACCAGGTCGGGCACGTCGCCCACCTGCATCGCGGCGATCATTTTGCTGATCAGGTCAGGCCCGTTCATGATCGTCAGGTTGACCTTGGTGCCGCTGGATTTCTCCCAGGTTGCCATGGCGTCGATCACCGCCTGGTTCTCGGCCTGGTAGAATCCCTGGGTCCACCAGACGGTGACGGGTTCGGCCGCCCTGGCGCGACGCGGGCGCAGGGCCGAGACGGCGGTTGCCGCCCCCAGACCGGTGGCTCCCAATCCAGCCAACGCGTGACGGCGGGAAAGACGTGACATCATACTGCCCTTTCGGTGCTGTGCGTGTCGGCGAGCGCGGTCAGCCCTTGACCCCGCCCATCGTCAGGCCGCTGTTCATCTTCCGTCGGAATGCGTAGTAGATCGCCATCGGCGGCAGCGCGTAGATGATCGCCGCCGCCATCAGGTAGTTCCACGGCGCCTCGTCGCTGTTCAGGAACTTGCCCAGGCCCACCGGCACGGTGATGTGGCCGTCGGAGGACAACAACAGGAACGCGTAGAGATACTCGTTCCACGACAGCAGCAGGGCATAGGTCCCGATCGCGACCAGGGCGGGCGCCATCAGGGGCAGATAGATGCGGAAGAAGATCTGCGGCGGAGAAGCGCCGTCGATCCGCGCCGCGTCGTCGAGTTCCAGCGGGATCGACGCCCCATATTGCTTGAAGATGAAGATCGCATACGGCGTCGCGAAGGTGACCTCGACCGCGATGACCGCAATCGGATTGTCGGTCAGTCCGTATTTTCCCATGATGCTGTAGAATGGGATCGCCAGGAACGACATCGGGATCGCATAGGTCAACAGCGCCGCATTGGTCAGCATCCAGCCGCGGCGGATGCGCATGCGACTGATGGTGAAGCTGGTCAGCGTGCCGATCGCCAGGGTCAGGAACGCGACGGTCAGGCCGATGTACAGGCTGTTGCCCATCTGGCCCCAGAAGTTCTCCAGCAGCCAGTAGGACTCGTCGATTGCGGTCGCGAAGCTGTCCAGGGTCGGCGCCGTCGGGAAGACGTTGCTGCTGAACACGTCCTCCTTCCCCTGCAGCGCGACGCGAACCATGTTGTACAGCGGCACCAGCGTCCAGATCAGCAGCACGGCGCTCAGCAGGCCGATGCCGAGTTCGGTGAGGCGGCGGTCGAGCCGCGCGCGGCTGGCGACGCTCACAGCTGCACCTCGCCGCGACGGAGCTGGCGCGTCAGCAGCACGACGAGCGGGATCAGCAGCGGCAGCGCGGAGAGCACCGTCGCCATGCCGAGGGCCGGATTGCCCAGCTCGAATGCATTGCGGATGCCGAGCGTCGCCAGCACATGCGTCGAGAGCGCGGGTCCGCCCCCCGAGATGAAGCGGACGGAGTTGAAGTCGCCCAGCGCCCAGATCGTGCTCAGCAGGGTGCAGACCAGATACAGCCCGCCCAGCAGCGGGAAGGTGATGTGGAAGAAGCGGTCCAGCGCACCGGCGCCATCCACCTCGGCGGACTCGTACAGCTCACGCGGGATCGCCATTCGCCCGGCCAGGAAGATCACGGTCCAGAACGGCAGCCATTTCCAGACATGGGCGTAGATCACCGATCCCAGAGCGAGATCGGCGTTGTCGAGCCAGGGCGGGCCGTCCACCTGGAACAGCGCCCAGATCGCGTTGTTGATGAGCCCCCATTGGCTGTTCAGCATCCAATGGATCGAGATGAAACTCGGGATGCCCGGCACCGCCCAGGGCAGGATGAAGATCAGCAGCAGCAGCCTGCACCACCAGCCGCGCCGCATGAACAGGCCGGACAGCAGCAGGGCGAGCGCCAGCTTCAGGTTCACCGCCACCAGCAGGTAGATCAGCGTGTTGACGACGGCACTGGGGAACACCGGATCGGCGAGCAGCTGGCGGTAGCTTGCGACGTCGCTGCCCAGCCACATCCCGTACCCCACCGGATACAGCACGAAGGCGCAGAACACGGCGACATAGGGCGTCACGAACGCCAATGCCCAGAGACGGTCTGTCCCGGCCAGCGGGCTGCGCCTCACCGAACGACTGACAACCGGCGCAACGGCCGGATTGTCGACGGTCGTAGCGATTGCCATTGAACGGCCTCCCTGCGTCATCGGATCGGGCCGAGGACGCTGTCCGTGCGCGGACTTGGGAGGAGTGTAGCGACGCGTGTATCGTGAAAGTCAAGTTACGATCGGCGACGACGCGCCGCAGCGCGGCGAGTGGGCGTGGCGGCCTGCGCGACGCCGCGGTTCAGCGCGCCGAGAGTTCGGAGAAATCCTCCTCGCGGAACTCGCCGGCGGCGCGGGTGCCGGACTTGGCAAGCGCCTCCTCCGTGCGGCGCAGTTCCACCCGCCGGATCTTGCCCGAGATCGTCTTCGGCAGGTCGGCGAACTCCAGCCGCCGCACGCGTTTGAACGGCGCGAGGCGGGCACGCAGGTGCTGGAAGATCGACAGCGCGGTCGCGCGCCCCGGCTCCACCCCGGCCGCGAGCACGACATAGGCCTTGGGAACCGCCATGCGCAGCTTGTCGGGCGCGGGCACCACGGCGGCCTCGGCGACGGACGGGTGCTCGATCAGCACGCTCTCCAGCTCGAACGGGCTGATCCGGTAGTCGGAGGCTTTGAACACGTCGTCGGCGCGGCCGACATAGGTGAAGTAGCCGTCCGCATCGCGCGTGCCGACGTCGCCGGTGCGATAGGCGACCTCGCCGCGTGGGGCAAAGGAGCCGTCATCGGCCTGGTAGCCGCGCATGAGCCCGACCGGAGCGGGATTCAGGTCGATGCTGACCTCGCCTTCCTCGACGTCCTTGTCGTCGGCGTCGAGCAGGCGGATGCGGTAGCCCGGCGCCTCCTGCCCCATCGATCCGGGCTTGAGCGGCTGGCCGGGAAAGCAGGCGATCTGCACGGTGGTCTCGGTCTGGCCATACGCTTCGCGCACGTCCTTGCCCCAGATCTTCTGCACGTGCTCGATGATTTCGGGGTTGAGCGGCTCGCCGGCGGAGCAGAGCTCACGCAGGCTGGTCTTGATCGCGGCCATGTCCTCCTGCGCGAACATCCGCCACACGGTGGGCGGGGCGCAGATCGTGGTGACCTCGTTTTCGGCGATCGCCTGCAGCATGGCGGCCGCGTTGAAGCGTGGCTGGTTGGCGATGAACACGGTGGCGCCGGCATTCCAGGGCGCGAAGAAGCAGGAATAGGCATGCTTCGCCCAGCCGGGGGAGGAGATGTTGAGATGCATGTCCCCCGGTTGCAGGTTCAGCCAATACATCGTGGTCAGATGGCCGACCGGATAGCTCTGGTGGCTGTGTTCCACGAGCTTCGGGCGGGAGGTGGTGCCCGAGGTGAAGTAGAGCAGCAGCGGGTCCGTGGCCTTGGTCTCGCCTTCGGGCGTGAAGCTGGCGTCGCCTTGCAGCAGCGTGTCGTAGCCGATCCAGCCGGCGGGGGGCGCGCCGACCGCGATGCGGGTGACGCTGGGGTCGAGCCCGTCGAACTTGGGGGCGTCGGCGGCGGTGGCGACCAGGTGGCGGACGCGACCGCGCTCGAACCGGTCCTGCAGGTCGGAGGCCGCCAGCAGCGTGGTGGCCGGGATCACGACCGCGCCCAGCTTCATGGCGGCCAGCATCGTCTCCCATAGCGGAACGATGTTGCCGAGCATCAGCAGGATGCGCTCCCCCCGTTTCACGCCGAGGGCGCGCAGCCCGTTCGCGAGGCGGTTGGAGCGTTCGGAGAGCTGCGCGAAGGTGACGGCGGCGGCGCCCTCGCCCACGATCTTCAGGGCGAGCCGGTCGGCGCCCTCACCGCGGGCCAGTTCGGCGTCGAACCAGTCGAGCGCGTAGTTGAAATTGGTGAGTTCCGGCCAGCGGAAGTCGCGATGGGCGGTCGCGTAGTCAGCGCGGTGCGCGAACAGGAAGTCCCGTGCCGCCTTGAACGCGGCCCCGTCGGACGGCGTCACGTTGATCCCCACGCTGCTCATGTGACCGGCTCCCCCTGCGTTTCGATGTTGCGCGGATCATAGGAAACTTGCCAATGCCGGGGAACGGGTCGCCTGCGGGAGCGCCGCGAGCAGCGCCTCGGCGGCGCGGCTGCGATAGCGCGTGCGGTGAGACACCACGTGGAAGGCGCGTTCCGGCATCGGCAACGGCACGCGGTGCAGCAGCCCCGCTTCCAGCGTCGCCGCCGCGACCGAGGCCGACAAGGCGGCCGCACCCAGCCCGGCCTCGGCCGCGGCCCGCACGGCTTCGTTCGAGGGCAGCGTCATGGCGACCGGCAGCGCCGCCGGGTCGAGGCCGGCTTGCGCAAGATGGGCTTCAAACACCGATCGCGTACCGGAGCCGGGTTCGCGCATCACCCAGTCCGTGCGCAGTGCCGCCGCGAGGCTCTCCGGTGGCTCCGTCGCCCAGGGGTGATCGGGCGCCACCACGACCACCAGCCGATCGCGCGCCACCACTCGCCCCTCGATGGCGGGATCGTCGACCTGCCCCTCGACGAAGCCCAGCTCCGCCTCTCCCCCGGCAACGGCGGCCGCGACCGTTGCCGTGTTGCCGATCCCGAGCTGCAGGGTGATGCCGGGATGGGCATGGCGGAAGGCGGCGAGGTGGCGGGGCAGCCAGTAGCCGGCGATCGTTTGGCTGGCGTACAGGGCCAGGCTGCCGCGGTCGAGCCGGCCGAACGCGCCCAGCACCCGCTCCGCCCGTGCGGCCTGTGCGAGCACGGCCCGCGCTTCGGCGAGGAAGGCAGTTCCGGCCTCGGTGAGGGCGATCCGGCGACCGATGCGGGCGAACAGGCGGGTGTCGAACTGCGCTTCCAGCACGGCGATCGCATGGCTGGCGGCGGACTGCGCGAGGTTGAGCGCGCGGGCCGCCTCGGTGACGTGCTGGCGTTCGGCGACGGCGACGAAGATTCGGAGCTGCTCGAGGGTCATCGCGGTGCTTCGGCGTCCCAGCCATTAATCTTTAAATAAGATTATGCGCAGCGAAATCATCTATTGGATTGATGAGAGCCGCGCAAGCATCTACCCGGGTGACCGTTCATCCGAGAGGACCGCCGCATGTCCCCGCCCCGCTCCCACCCGCTCGTCGACACCGTCCGCGCCTTCACGCCCAACTGGTTCACGGTGACGATGGGCACCGGCGCGCTGGCGCTGGCGCTGAACCAGCTCCCGTTCGCCCATGCCGGCCTGCACGCGGCGGGACGCACGCTCTGGGCCGCGAATATCGGGCTCTTCGCGACCTTCACGCTGCTCTACGCCTTGCGCTGGATCTGCTTCTTCGACGGCGCGCGGCGCATCGTGCACCACCCCGTCATGTCCATGTTCTTCGGCGCCGTGCCGATGGGGCTGGCGACGATCGTGAACGGGTTCCTCGCCTTCGGCCCGGACTGGCTGGCCCCCGACACCGCGATCGGCATTGCCCGCACGCTGTGGTGGGTCGATATGGGCCTGTCGCTGTTGTGCGGCGTGCTGGTCCCCTACTGGATGTTCACTCGCCAGGCGCACAGCCTGGAAAAGATGACGGCGGTCTGGCTGCTGCCGATCGTCGCCTCCGAGGTCGCGGCGGCCAGCGCCGGCCTGCTGGTGCCGCACCTGCCCCCGGCGCAGGCGTTTCCCGTGCTGATGCTGGGCTACGTCCTGTGGGCCTGCTCCGTCCCGCTCGCGCTGAGCCTGCTCGTGGTGCTGGTGCTGCGGCTGATCCTGCACAAGCTGCCCGACCGGGAAATGGGCGCCTCCGCCTGGCTCGCGCTGGGTCCGATCGGCACCGGCGCGCTGGGTCTCGTGCTGCTGGGGGAGGATGCGCGACCGGTCCTCGCGGCGCGCGGCCTCGCCGGCGTGGGCGACGTGGCGTTCGGCCTCGGCGTGCTCGGCGCGACGATGCTGTGGGGCTACGGCGCCTGGTGGCTGACGCTCGCCGCGCTGAAGACGGTGCGCTACCTGCGCGAGGGCATGGCGTTCAACCTCGGCTGGTGGGGCTTCACCTTCCCGCTCGCCGTCTATGCCCTGGCGACGCTGGCCCTGGCGCGGGTGACGCAGTTCGAGCTGTTCGCGGTGGCCGGGACGGTGCTGGTGGCCGGCCTGACCGGGTTCTGGGTCGTCGTGGCGACCCGCACCGCCCAGGGCGCCGCCGATCGCCGGCTGTTCTACGCCCCGTGCCTGCACACGCCGCACCCGCGGGCGCAGTTCCAGGCCGACGCGGTGTGAGCAGGCGAGCCGCGCGGGCGCTCAGCCCCGCGGCTGCTCCGCGAGCCAGCGGAACACGACGGAGAAGTCCTTGGCGCCGTCCCCCGCATCGACCACCGCCTGGTAGAACGAGAGCGCCTGCGCCGCGAGCGGCGTGGGCGATCCGGTCTGGTCGGCCGCCGCCTGCGACAACTTCACGTCCTTCAGCATCAGCGCCGCCATGAATCCCGGCGCATAGTCGCGCGCGGAGGGCGCGGTCGGCACCGTGCCCGGCGCCGGGCAGTAGTTCGACAGCGCCCAGGAATTCGCCGTCGCGGTGCTGCAGATCGCGTGCAGCTTCTGCCAGTCGAGGCCCAGCTTCTGGGCGAGCAGGAAGCCTTCCGCGACGCCCACCATGTTGATGGCGAGCATCATGTTGTTGCAGATCTTCACCGCCTGGCCGGCCCCAGGTCCGCCGGCGTGGAAGATGTTCTTGCCCATCCCCTGCAGGATCGCCTGGCCGCGCGCGAACGCGTCCTCGCTGCCGCCCACCATGAAGGTGAGCGTGCCGGCCTGCGCGCCGGTGGTGCCACCGGACACCGGCGCGTCGAGCATGGACAGGCCCGCGGCCTCCGCCGCGCTCGCCACTTCGCGCGCGCTCGCGACGTCGATCGTGGAGCAGTCGATCAGCAGCGGACCGGCCTGCTTCACCACGTCGATCAGGCCGCCCTGGTGCAGCCAGACCTGGCGCACATGCTCGCCCGCGGGGAGCATGGTGATCACCACCTCGGCGTCCTTCGCCGCCTCCGCCGCGCTGCCGGCAACTGCACCTCCCGCCGCCTGCAACGCCTGGAGCGAGGCCGGCACGAGATCGAAGCCGGTGACCGTGTGGCCGGCCTTGACCAGGTTGGCCGCCATCGGCCCCCCCATGTTGCCGAGGCCGATGAAGCCGATTTTCGCCATGGCTCAGAGCACCTCGAACACGTCGTAGACCGGCCCTTCCGGCGGGCGGGAACCGGTGCCGATCGCGATCACGCCGTTCAGCCAGGCGTATTTCTCGGCAGCCGTCTCGAAGGCGACGGCGGTGCGGAAATAGTACTGCGACGGGTCGACGAACTCGCCCTTGTTCACCTTGTCCATCACCGCGGCGGGGCCGTGACGCAGCCCGCGATAGGTCATGCCGATCGTCGCGCCGTCGTCGGTCTCGAGCACGAGGCGCACGTCGAGCGTGGTCACCCCGTCGGGGCGGGCGATGATCCAGTCGGCGCCGCCGGGCAGCACCTTGCCGCGCAGCCGCTCGCCCTCGAACGTGCCGCCGGCGACCAGGCCCACACGCCGGTTGCCGTTCGGTCCCGCACCGATCGCCTGCATCCCGTTGACGGCGAGCTTCAGGGTCATGATGGGGCGCGTGCGGATCTCGGCCATGGCGTTTCGTCCCTTGCTGGTTCGCGCGGATGGAAGCCGATCCGGGAGGGAGGGGCAAGCGGGGGCGGACCGTCGCATTGACCGACCACCGCACCGGCGTATCGTCGGCATGAGAACCGCCCGGAGGAACGCCCCATGTCCGCCGCCTATCCGCTGCCGAATGGCGATCTGCAGAACCTGGGCTTCGCGCCGCAGCCGCTCGCCCATCTCGACGCGCTGATCCGTTCGCACATCGAGGAAGGCCGCTATCCCGGCGCGCAGATCGCACTGGCGCGGCACGGCAAGCTCGCGCTGTTCCGCAGCTACGGCGACGCACGGACGGAAAGCGGCACGCTGCCCGCCACCAACGAGACGCTGTTCCTGCTGTTCAGCCAAACCAAGGTGCTGACCTCGGCCGCGGTATGGACGCTGGTGGAGGAAGGCAAGCTCTCCTTCATGGACCGCGTCGCCGACCACCTGCCCGAATTCGCCGCACGCGGCAAAGGCGAAGTCACGCTGCAGCAGGTGATGACGCACCAGGGCGGGTTCCCGAACGGCGACGTCTCCAAGGCGACCTGGACCGACCATGCGCGGATGCGTGCCGAGGTCTGCGACTTCTCGCTGGAATGGACGCCCGGCACGCGCCTGCAATATCACGGCCGCGCCGCGCATCTCGTGCAGGCGATGGTGATCGAGGCCGTCACCGGCCAGGACTATCGCGACGTGATCCGCACGCGCGTGATCGAGCCCCTGGGCCTCGGCAACGACGTCTTCGTGGGCGTGCCGCCCGACCAGCAGCCGCGCTGCGCCGACACCTATGCGCCGGAGCCACGCGACAACTCGCCCGAGTTCCGCGCCGCCGGCCTGCCGAGTGGCGGCGGCTTCGCGACGGCGCGCGGGATGGCCGCGTTCTACCAGATGCTGGGCCATGGCGGACGCCTGGGGGACGTGCGCGTCTTCTCGCCGCGGCTGCTCGCCTATGTCGCGCGCAACCACACCGGGGAGAGTCCGGACCTGCAGATGACCGGCATCCCGATGCATCGCGGCCTCGGCCCGCACGTGCGCGGGGAGAGCGACCGCATCCGCGGCCTGGGCACGATCGCGCATCCGGCGACGTTCGGTCATGGCGGCGTCGGCTCCTCCTATTCCTGGGCCGATCCGACGAGCGGCGTGTCGTTCACCTACCTGACGAACTTCGTCTCGCCCGACCCGTGGCACTCGATGCGGCTCGACCGCGTCGCCAACCTGGTGCACGCGGCGATCGACTGAACCGTACCGGAGGCGCCACGACAGCGACGAGGGCGGGATGCCATATGCCAGCAACGACGAGCTTCCGCCCGCCGTGGCGGACCATCTGCCGTCGCATGCGCAGGACATCTTCCGCGAGGCGTTCAACCACGCCTGGGCCGCGCATGACGGCGACGAGCCGACCGCGTTCCGCATCGCCTGGGCAGCGGTGAAACGGCAATACGAGAAGCGGGGCGAGCGGTGGGTTCCACGCCGCGCATGACCCATCCGCCGGCGTCGGGATCGCCGCCCGCATCAGTACGACCGCGCTGCCCATCGCCGCATCCCGCCCCTGGGACTATGCGCCGAGCGTGACGGCGGCGGTGTCGTTCAGCGCGGCTGTGCGCCTTCCAGTTCGTGTGCCGCTGATCACGCGAGGCGGCGGAACTTGTGCAGCGAGCGCAGATCCGCCGGCCGATCCTTGCCGGGGAATGTCTGCGGCCAGTTGGTCCATGCCACCTCGCCCACGTACAGGTCGCCGCGGCTGTCCACCGCGAGGCCGTGCGGCGCCATGAACTCGGTCGGGCCCAACCCCGGCCCGAACCCGCCGAGACGCGCGAGGCGCTTGCCGGTGTGGTCGACGATGCTGACGCGCGGCCCGAGATTCGGCACGTCGCGGTTCACCGGCTGTGCGGGACCCAGCTCGCCGATGTAGCAGACCGGGCACTTGCCGGCGGGCATGAACAGGCCGCAGGGACGATGCAGGTTGTTCCACTGCGTCTCGTACTTGCCGTTGCCGTCGAAGACCTGCACGCGGTGGTTCTCGCGGTCCGCCACGTAGACCCAGCCGTCGGCATCGCAGGTGATGTTGTGCGGGATGTTGAACTCGCCGGGGTCGGAGCCCGGCGTTCCCCAGGACAGCAGCAGCCGCCCATCGGGGCTGTATTTGTGCACCCGCGCATTGCCGTACCCGTCGGAGACGTAGATGTCGCCCTGCGGTGACATCGCGGTGTGCGTGCAGCGATGGAACGGCTCGCCGCTCATGTACGGCGCGGGCTTGCCGGGCGTGCCGAGGGTCAGCAGCACCTTGCCGTCCGTCGTGCAGCGACGCACCGAGTGGTCGCCGTCATCGGTGAGCCACAGCGTGTCGTCCGGCGCGACGTAGACGCCGTGCGCGCGGGGGAACAGGCCTTCACCCCAGGCGCGCAGGAAGTTGCCGTCGCGATCGAACACCATCATCGGGTGCTCGCCGCGATTGAAGACGTAGACATTGTCCTTGCTGTCCACGCCGACGCCGCCGATTTCCTTGAACGACCAGCCGGGGGGCAGCTTCGCCCAGTCCAGCACCGGTTCGTAGACGTACTCACCCTCGCCGATCGTGGCCATTGCCGCTTCCCCCGTTTTCCTGAGCCGTTCCGCTGGAGCCATTCACCGGGAGCGTTCTCCTGCCGCCACCCCCGCCTCACTCCCCGGCCCTTCCCTCGAACGCAAGCTTGTCATGGAATGCGGGCCGGGCAAACGCCGCGACCGCGCGCGGCTGCCCAGAGACGGAGTGCCGACCGATGTCCGACCAGCCGCAACACGATCCTCTCGATGCCTTCGTGCCGGGGCCGCGCTGCACCGTGACCGGCGCCAGCTCCGGCCCGCTCGCGGGCGTGACGCTCGCCGTCAAGGACCTGATCGACGTCGCGGGCTGGCCGACCGGCGGCGGCAATCCCGATTGGGAGCGCAGCAATCCCGTGCCCACGCGGCACGGCTGGATCGTCGAGCGTCTCCTCGGCGCCGGCGCACGCATCATCGGCAAGACCGCGACCGACGAAGTCTCGCTGGGCATCCTCGGCGAGAACGCGTTCACCGGCACGCCGCTCAATCCAGCGGCGCCGGATCGCGTGCCGGGCGGGTCCTCCTCCGGCTCCGCCAGCGCCGTCGCCGGCCAGGCCTGCGACATCGCACTCGGCACCGACACCGGCGGATCGGTGCGCGTGCCGTCGAGCTTCAGCGGGCTCTACGGCATCCGCCCCACGCATGGCCGCATCGACTTCGGCGGCATCACCGTGCAGGCGCCGTCCTCCGACACGGTCGGCTGGTTCGCGCGGGATGCCGACCTGTTCGCGCGCGTCGGCGAAGTCGTGTTCGGCACTTCGGTGCCGAGCGCCCTGCCGACGCGGCTGCTGATCGCGAGCGACGCGTTCGGTTTCGCCGACCCGGAGGTCGCGACGGCGCTGCAGCCGATGCTGGCGCGCCTGGCCGCAGTGGTGGGGCCGGGAGAGGAGGTGACGCTCGCGCCGCAGGGCCTGTCGGTCTGGCAATGGGCGCAGCGCGTGCTGCAATCCTCGGAAGCGTGGCAAACCTTTGCGCCCTGGCTGGATGCGCACAATCCGCGCATGGCGTTCAGCGTGGCGCGTGGGCTGGTGATGGGCTCGATGTTCACCGACCACGAGCGCACCCGCGCCGCGCTGATGCGGGAGGAGGCGCGCGCGCGGCTGCGCCACCTGTTGCCGCCGGGCACGATCCTGGCCATGCCGACCACGCCGTTCCCCGCGCCCAAGCGGGGACTGCCGCTGTCGCAACTCGGCTTCCTGCGGGAGCGGATCTCCTGCCTGACCTCGCATGGCGGGCTGACCGGCGTGCCGCAGGTGAACCTGCCAGGGGCGACGGTGGACGGCGCACCGGTGGGGTTATCGATCCTCGCGGGGCGCGGGCAGGACGAGGCCCTGCTCGGGGTCGCCCGCGCCTTCGCCGCTGCATGCTGACGGAGCCGCAACGGCGCTTCCTGGAGGCGGGGCGCGTCGGGCATCTCGCGACGATCGGGCCGGGCGAGGTGCCGCATGTCGTGCCGGTCTGCTACGCGGTGCACGATGCTTCGCTGTTCATCTCGATCGACGAGAAGCCCAAGCGGGTCGATCGGCCGTTGCAGCGACTGCGCAACATCGCGCTGCACTCGCAAGTCGCGGTCACGGTCGATCGCTGGGACGAGGACTGGACCCGCCTTGCCTGGGTGATGCTGCGCGGGCCGGCGGAGATCCTGAGCGACGGGATCGAGCACGATGCCGCGCAGGAGCGGTTGCGCGCACGCTATCCGCAGTATCGGACGATGGACCTCGCCCCGTTGCCGGTCATCGCGCTGCGCATCGCGCGCGTGACCGGCTGGGGCGATCTCGGGTAGTTACCCGCGAAACCGTGTTGCGGCGTAGGGCGCCAGGTCGAGCGCGGGTGCGCGGCCGGCGACGAGGTCGGCCACCAGCTCCGCGGTGGTCGCTCCGGCCGTGAGGCCGACATGGCCGTGCCCGAACGCATGCACCACGTCGCGGCAGCCGGAGGCGAGGCCGATGCAGGGCAGTCCGTCGGGCGTGGACGGCCGGTGCCCCATCCACAGCTTCACCCGCTCGCGCGGCAGATCGGCGGGGATGCCGGGATAGACGCGGCGCGCGAACTGCAGCAGCACGTCGGCCCGCTTCCAGTTCGGCAGCGCCTCGAGCCCGGCCAGTTCGACCTGGCCACCGAGCCGCAGGCCTTGCGGGGTCATGGCGCAGCCCATCTTGCCGTCGGAGGGCATCATGGGCAGGCGCGGCGCGATACCGGGATCGGTGATCACGACGTGATAGCCGCGTTCGGTTTCCAGCGGCACGCGATCGCCGGCGGCCGCCGCGAGCTGCTTCGACCAGGCACCGGCGGCGATGACCGCGCGGTCGCAGGCGATCTCACCCGCATCGATGGTCACCGCGCGCAGGCGGCCGGACTCGATGCGAAACCCGGTCGCACGCGCGCGCTTCAGCTCCGCCCCCTGCGCAACGGCATGGCGCACCAGCGCGGCGACATAGGCGCCGGGATCGATGCATTGGCCGTTCTCCTCCACCAGCAGGGCGAAGGTGTAATGGCGGTCGAGTGCGGGTTCGCGCTGGCGCAGCTCGTCGGCGTCCAGCTCGAGCCAGCGCACGCCGGTCTCGGCGCGGATGGTCCAGGAGAGACGTTCGGCCTCGAAGGCGGCGCGGTCGGGGAAGGCGAACAGCACGCCCTGGCGGGTGACCAGATGGCCGACCCCGGCCTCCTCGGCCAACGCGCGATGCTTCTCCGGCGCATTTAGCAGCAGCGGCCGCAACGCGCGCGCGGTGGCGCGGACGCGAGCGGGCGTGGCGCCGGCGGCCAGGAAGCGGCGCAGCCAGGGGATCAGTTTCGGTAGATACGACCAGCGGATGGTGAGCGGGCCCAGCGGGTCGCGCAGATAGCCGGGCACCTTCTTCCAGATGCCGGGCGAGGACATGGGGATGACCGAACTCGGGTTCAGCAGCGTGCCGTTGCCGTAGCTGGCGGCCTGCTCGCCGCCGGGATCACCGGGTTCGACCAGCGTGACGCGGTGACCTTCCCGCAGCAACATGACGGCCGAGGCGGCGCCGACGATCCCGGCTCCGATGATGACGACGTGCTGGCTCACCCGCTGCTCCACACCGATCCGTCGTGGTCGGGCTGGTCCCGGCCACCCCCCCCTCTTGGCCGGATTGAATGAGCGGGACAACCCCCGTGGTGCCCTCGGGGGCGGTCGAGACCGGCATGAGGTGGCTCAGGCCTTCTTCACCCCATAGAATTGCGGCCAGCCCTCCGGGATATCGGAGAGCGTGTTCTGGTAGGCCGTCGGCATGTCGTACATGCCGAGCGGGGCGTAGGTCGGATTCTGCCAGAAGGCGAGCTGCATCTGTTCGCAGATCTTCTGCTGGGCCGCGACGTCGGGCGCCTCGAACCAGGCGGCATAGAGTTCCTCGATCTTGGGGGCGTTCGGCCAGCCGAACCAGGCTCCGGCGCCGTTGCCGCGGATCGCGATGTTGGGCGCGGGCGTCACGTTCCCGAACCCGCCGAGCCAGGTGTAGAAGATGTTCCAGCCGCCCTTGTCGATCGACTCCTTGTTGGCGCGCCGCTGCACGACGGTGCCCCATTCCAGCGCCTGGAAGTCGACGTTGAAGCCGATCTTGGTGAGGATGTCGGTCGCGACCTGCGCCTCGGCCCAGATGGACGGGATCGTCGTCGCGGCGAGCACGACGATCTTCTGCCCATCATAGCCGGCGGCCTTCAGGTCCTGCTTCAGCTTGTCGTAGTTCTTCGGACCGCGCGTGATCTCCACCCCGGCGGTGCTCGCCATCGGCGTGCCGGGGACGAACAGCCCGACATCGGTCTTGATGATCGAGGGTTCGGCGCCGGCCACCGCCTCCATGATCTCCTTCTGGTCCATCGCCGCCACGACGACACGGCGGATCGCGACATTGTCGAACGGTGGATGCAGTTGGTTGAAGCGGAGACACCCCAGTTCGCCGGTACGGTCCTTCACGGTGACGACGACGTTCTTGTCGCGCTTGATCTGTGGGATCAGGTCGATGGTGGGGTTCTCCCACCAGTCGACCTCCTTCTGCAGCAGAGCGGCCGAGGCGGTGGCCGGATCGGGGATGAAGTTCCAGACGACACGATCGATGTGCACGATCTTCGGGCCGGCGTTGAAGCTTGCGACGCCGCTGCTGCGCGGCACGTAGTCCGCGTTCTTGGCGAACACGACACGCTGGCCGGAGACCCGCTCGTTGGCGAGGAACTTGAACGGGCCGCTGCCGATCGCTTCCGGGATCTGCTGCATCGGATCGGTCTTGGCGAGCCGCTCCGGCATGATGGCGCAGTAGACCTGTGCCAATGCGTTGGGCAGCAACGGAAACGGCCGCTTCAACTGGAAGCGGATCACGGTGTCGGATGGGGCGGAGATCTCGTCCACCCGCGCCATCAGCGCCTGGCCGAACGGATCGCGCTTGCCGAAGCGCTGGATCGTGGCGACACAGTCGCGCGCCAGGACCTTCTGCCCGTCATGGAACTTCAGCCCGTCCCGCAACGTCAGTTCCCACACCTTCCCGTCCTGGTCGGTGCGGTGCCCCTCCACCATTTGTGGTTGCACGTGAAACTGTGCGTCGTAGGCATAGAGTGTGTCGAATACGGCGAGCGAGTAGTTGCGGGTGATATCCGCCGTGGTCCAGACCGGATCCAGCGATGCGAGATCGGCGTGCGGCACGAAGCGGATGGTGCTTGCCGCCTCCGCCCGCACCAGGCGCGGCGCCGCGAGCGCGGCCATTCCGGCCGCCGCGGACGTCAGGATCTGCCGTCGCTTCATGTCGCCGCCCCTTCCCTCTGTTTGCAATCAGCCTAGCGGCAGCACTGCGCGCTTTCCAGGCCGATCCCCCACGCCTCAGCCCCGGTCCATCCCTCGCAGCACCGTGGCGATCAGCGGCGCCGCCGCCGCCGACATGCCGCGTCCGTCGTGTCCCACCCCCGGCACGTCGATGACGCGCCACGCGCAGGCACAGCCGAACCGCGCGGCAGCCGCGTGGCCGAGTTCGACATAGCGATGCGCGCGGGCGTAGCGCGTCGGTCCCTGTCGCATGGAGCGCGGGCCCTTGGGGAAGTGGCGGCCGGTGGTGCGCGTGTCCTCGGTGCCCGCCATGACGGTCAGCGGGAAACCGAGCCAGTCACGCAATGCGGGCGCATCGACCAGGGTCTCGCCGAGGCCGAAGGGCCATGCCGTCTCGAGATCGGGCATGGCGTAGGTGCCGGCATTCGCGCCGACCGCCACGGCGACGCGGTCCCGCCAGCCGAAGGAGAGCATGCGGTGCACGAACTGTCCGCCAGCCGAGTGGCCGAACAGGCCATAGCGACTGCGGCGGGTCACGCCTTGCGCGCGCAAAGCCTGGAACAGCCGGTCGGGGATGCCGAACGTCCACTGCGGCGATGGGTTCGGCGTGCCGTCGGCCGCGTGGAGGTTGCCGAAATTGTACCAGAGATAGTCCGGGAACGAGGCTTCCGGGAACTCGATGCTGATCGCGAGCAGGGCCGCGTCGTCGACCAAGGGCAGCCAGAAGTCGCGGTAATCTTCTCCGTTCCGACGCACGCCGTGCAGGACGAAGAGCACGGGCATGTCGGGAGTGAACGCGCGCGGGCGCGCGGCGTGCAGGCGGAGCGGGCGATCGGGGAAGACGGAGTCGTGCCAGGTCAGGCTGGCGGCGCCTGGATGGGCGATGAGGCGCGTGAGGTCGGGAGTGTCCGGCGAGGTCATGCGGGTCCGCGCGCCGCGGTGGGTTGGTGCTTCGGTCTGGCGATGGGGCGGGGAGCGGTTGTCATGGCCGTCGCATGGTGGCGAGGCGGGACGTTCGTGCACGCAAGGTTCGGGGGCGTGGGGATCCCCGGGCCGGGCTCGGGGATGACGGTGGGGGCATCGCGGGCGACGGTTGTTGCACGGCGGACGACGATGGTTGTGGAACGGCGGACGACGACGGCTGTGGAACGGCGGACGACGATGATGGGGGCGACGAGGACAACGGGTGGTGCGCAGCGGACGGCGCCGTCCCGGCGGGTGTGGGCGGCGGTGGTGTGGCCTGGAGCGGGGACGACGGGCCGGCATCGGGGGCACCGAGGTGGACGCCGCGCTCGAGAATTTCGAGCGTGTATTCGCGATAGGTCATGCCGCGTGCCTCGGCATGCGCCAAGCGCCGCAGCGCGATTTCCCGGGGCGGCGTCTTCCAGGCGCGCTTGTGCGCCCGTTTCCAGCACCACAGGCGCCACGAGGCACCCGGGTCCGGCGGATCAGGGTCGAGCGGGGGACCGCCGTTGTCGCCGATCCCCCGCGGCGTCACGTCAACGCGCTTTCGCGACGGCGCGGCGCGCCACCACGTTGATCAGGTGCGCGCGATACTCGGCACTGGCATGGATGTCGCCGTTCAGGTCGTCCGGCGGCGTCGCAATTCCGGCGATCGCGTCGGGCGAGAAATTGGCGGACAGCGCCTGCTCGAATGCCGTGTGGCGGAACACGCCGCCCTGCCCGGCTCCGGTGATCGCCAGCCGCACACCGTTGGCGTGCTGCGCCACGAAGACGCCCACGATCGCATAGCGCGAGGCCGGATTGCGGAACTTCTCGTAAGCCGATTTCTGCGGCACCTTGAAGGTGACGCTGGTGATGATCTCGCCGGGTTCCAGCGCGGTCGTGAACATGCCCTGGAAGAAATCGTCCGCCTTGATCTCGCGCCGATCGGTCTTGATCGTCGCATCCATCGCGAGCGCCGCCGAAGGATAGCACGCGGCCGGATCGTTGTTGGCGAGCGAACCGCCCATCGTGCCGCGATGGCGCACGGCCTCGTCGCCGATCCAGGAGGCGAGCTCCTGCAGGCCGGGGATCTTCGCCTTCAGCTCCTTTGACGAAGCGACCGCGGCATGCGTGGTCATCGCCCCGATGGTGACCGTGTCGGCGCCGATCGTGATGCCACGCAGATCCAGCTTGCCCAGATCGACGATCGTCGACGGCTTGGCGAGCCGCTGCTTCAGCACCGGAATGAAGGTCTGGCCGCCGGCCAAGGCCTTGGCCTCGGGATCCTCGCTCAGCAGCTTCACCGCATCGGCGACGCTGGCCGGCTTCTGATACGCGAAATCGTACATCGTCCTATCCCTCGTCCCTGACCTCAGGAGCGCGGCCGAAAGCCGCGATCCGGTGTTGGGTTATGTGGTTCGCGTCGCGCGCACCGTTCACTCGGCGGCCATCTTCGGTCGGTTCGCCTGCAGGATCTGCCACAGCTTGGCACCGGTCGCCGGCATGTCGAGATGCCTGATGCCATACTCCTTCAAGGCATCCACCACCGCGTTGATCACCGCGGGCGGCGAGCCGATCGCCCCCACCTCGCCGCAGCCCTTCACGCCCAGCGGGTTGTGCGTGCAGAGCGTGATCTCGGTGCCGACCGAGATGTTCACCAGATCGTTCGCCCGCGGCATGGTGTAGTCCATGAACGACCCGCTCAAAAGCTGGCCGTTGCTGTCGTAGATCGCGCTCTCCAGCAGCGCCTGGCCGACGCCCTGGGCGACGCCGCCCTGCACCTGGCCCTCGACGATCATCGGGTTGATCACGCGCCCCACGTCGTCCACCGCGACGAAGTTCACCAGTTCGACGACGCCCGTCTCCTGGTCGATCTCCAGCTCGCAGACATGGCAGCCGCCGGGGAAGGTGAAGTTCTTCGGGTCGTAGAACGCGGTCTCGTCGAGGCCGGGCTCCAGCTCCTCGATCGGATAGTTGTGCGGCACATAGGCGGCGAGCGAGATGTCGGTCAGCGTCTTGCTCTTGTCGGTGCCGGCCACCTTGAAGGTGCCCTTGTCGAACTCGATGTCCTCGACCGCGGCTTCCATCAGGTGCGCGGCGATCTTCTTGCCCTTGGCGATGATCTTGTCCATCGCCTTCACCATCGCCGACCCGCCCACCGCGAGGCTGCGGCTGCCATAGGTGCCCATGCCGAACGGGATCTTCGACGTATCGCCGTGCACCACCTCGATCTGGTCGATCGGCACACCCATCTGGTCGGAGATGAGCTGGGCGAAGGTCGTCTCATGCCCCTGCCCGTGGCTATGCGTGCCGGTGTAGACCGTGATGCTGCCGGTCGGGTGCACCTTCACGTTGGCGACCTCATACAGGCCCGCACGCGCGCCCAGCGATCCCACGACCGCCGAGGGCGCGATGCCGCAGGCCTCGAGATAGGTCGAAATGCCGATGCCGCGCAGCTTGCCCTTGGCGCGGGCCGCCGACCGCCGCGCCTCGAAGCCGGCGAAATCCGCCGCCTCCAGCGCCGCCTTCAGCGTCATCTCGTGATTGCCGCTGTCGTATTGCAGCGCGACCGGCGTCTGATACGGGAAGGCGTCGGCCGGGATGAAGTTCTTTCGTCGGATCTCGACCCGATCCATCCCGGTGTCGTGCGCGATCACGTCGACCAGGCGTTCGAGCAGATAGGTCGCCTCCGGACGGCCTGCGCCACGATACGCATCGACCGGCACGGTGTTGGTGAACACCGCCTTTACCTCGGCATAGATCGCCGGGGTCTTGTACACGCCCGCCAGCAAGGTCGCGTAGAGATAGGTCGGCACGCAGGGTGCGAAGGTCGAGAGATAGGCGCCCATGTTGGCGATCGTCGCGACGCGCAGCGCCAGGAACGTGCCGTCCGCATCCAGCGCCATCTCCGCCGTCGACACATGGTCGCGGCCATGCGCGTCCGACATGAAGCTCTCGTTGCGCTCCGCCGTCCACTTCACCGGGCGGCGCAGCTTGCCGGCGGCCCAGGTGACGATCGCCTCCTCGGCATAGTGGTAGATCTTCGAGCCGAACCCGCCGCCCACGTCGGGCGCGACCACGCGCAGCTTGTTCTCCGGGATGTGCAGCACGAAGGCGCCCATCAGCAACCGGATCACATGCGGGTTCTGCGACGTGGTGTAGAGCGTGAAATCGCCGGAAGACGTGTCGAAGTCGCCCAGCGCGGCACGCGGCTCCATCGCGTTCGGCACCAGGCGGTTGTTGGTGAGCTCGAGCTTCACCACCTTGGCGGCGCGCGCGAACGCCGCGTCCACCATCGCCTTGTCGCCGATATGCCAGTCGTAGCAGACGTTGCCCGCCACCTCGTCGTGCACGGTGGGGGCGCCGGGCTCGAGGGCATCGAGCGTGGTGGCCACCGCCGGCAGGTCGTCGTACTCGATCTCCAGCAGCTCCGCCGCGTCCTTGGCGGCCTGGCGGCTCTCGGCGATCACCACCGCGACCGGATCGCCCACGTGCCGCACCTTGCCGATCGCCAGCACCGGATGCGGCGGCTCCGCCATCGGCGAGCCGTCCTTGCTGTGGATCTGCCAGCCGCAGGGCAGCCCGCCCACGTTGTCCGCCGCCATGTCCGCACCGGTGAACACCGCGACGACACCCGGAGCCGCCGCCGCCTGCGCCGTCTGCAGGCTCGCGATCCGCGCATGCGGCCGGTCGGAGCGCTTGATGAACGCGTAGAGCTGGCCAGGACGATTGATGTCGTCCGTGTAGTGACCGCGACCGCTCAGGAAGCGCGCGTCCTCCTTGCGGCGGACGGAAGCTCCAATCCCCTCGAAACCCATGATCGTCCCTCCCGCTGGTGGCGGCGCGTTCTTATTCGGCGGCCTTGGGCGCTTGCCCGTGCATCAGCGGATGCGCGGCGGCGATCGCCTTGACGATGTTGTGGTAGCCGGTGCACCGGCACAAATTGCCTTCCAGGCCTTCCCGGATCTCCTTGTCGGTCAGGCCGTCCGGATGCGCATTCACCAGGTCGATCGCCGTCATCACCATGCCCGGCGTGCAGAACCCGCACTGCAGCGCATGATGCTCACGGAACATCTCCTGCATCGGATGCAACGTGCCGTCCGCCGCAGCCAAACCCTCGATCGTGGTGACCGCCACGCCATCCGCCTGCAGCGCCAGCATCGTGCAGGACTTCACCGCGAGCCCATCGACATGCACGACGCACGCGCCGCACTGGCTGGTGTCGCAGCCGACATGGGTACCGGTGAGACCAAGCTTCTCGCGCAACAACTCGACCAGGAGCGTGCGACCCTCGACCTCGACCGTGTGCTGCTTTCCATTCACCGTCAGGCTGACCTGAGGCATGCGCTCCCCCCAATTCCGTGACACGTGCAGCCGCCTCTCGACCGACCCCGGCGGCTCCACTCGGCCCGCACTGTGGTCGCCCCGGCGCGACGTGGTCAAGCGGGATCGGGGCTTCGCCCCGGACCCCCACCAGGGGCTCTGCCCCTGGACCC
>JAFKLG010000136.1 GCA_017304945.1 Rhodospirillales bacterium | reverse complement strand
CGCACCCTCCCTGCCGCAGCCCGACATGACCAAGGTTCGCCTCGGCGCCTTCGCCCCCACCCTGCCGCAGCCCGACATGACCAAGGTTCGCCTCGGCGCCTTCGCCCCCACCCTGCCGCAGCCCGACATGACCAAGGTTCGCCTCGGCGCCTTCGCCCCCACCCTGCCGCAGGCCGATATGACGAAGATTCGTCCTTCGTCATGCCAGAATCAGGCGTAGGATCGGAGTCGATCGCCGCCCCGAAGACCACCCCATCCGGCACGATCTCGCACGGATGGGACGCGGACCGGACGCAGGTGTCCGTCCATCACCAATCGGGAGAACGCCATGGCCGGATTGGAGAGCCTCGCCGACACCACGGATCGTGACGAGCAAGGCGCGTCGCTCGTCAGCTTCTACCGGATGATCCCATCGGCCCCGTTGCCGCTGCGTGCAGACCGGTCGGCCGCAGGCTCGCTCCCAACCCGCGCGTTCCGCTACTGCGAACCGGTCACCGCCGCCTCGGCCTTCGGCTACTACGTCTTCGCGCCGACCGCCTTCAGCCTGCTCTGGGACGGCACCGACGTCATGTGGACCTGTGACGGCGCGCCATGGCAGCCGCTCACCGCCGCCGCCTTCCCCGGCTTCGGCGAGCAGTTCGATGCCGCGGCACCGGAATCCGTCCAGGGATGGGCGCCGCCGTTCCTCGCCGCGCTGCAGGAGCCCGGCCTCGTGCAGATGTGGACCGGCCTCGTGGCACGCACCCGGCCCGGATGGAGCCTGCTGGTCCGGCCCCCCGCCAACCTCCCCCGGCGCGGCGGCTTCGAACCCTTCGAGGGGATCGTCGAGACGGACCGCTGGTTCGGACCGCTCACGATGAACTTCCGCCTGACCAAGACCGATACGCCGATCGAGGTGCGCACCGAACTGCCGGTGCTGCAGGTGCAGCCGCTGCCGCGCTTCGCCTATGAGGACCGCACGCTCAATCAGTACGAGTTGGTTCCCGAACTCGGCCAGCTCACCGCGCAGGAATGGGCGAGCTACCACCAGACCGTGGTCGCGCCCCACCTCCAGCCGATGCGCAATCGCGGCCAATACGCCGCCGCGGCCCGCAAGCGGAAGTCCGGAGACGAACGCCAGACCCCGTGAGGCGCGCGGCCGGCACGACACGCGGGCGCGGCTGACGTTCTGACCGCGTTCTGCTACAGGGCCGCGCATGAGCCGTGGTGAGCGCATTGCCCTGGGTACCGTCGCACTCGGGGTTCTCGTCCTGGGACTGAAGACGGCGGGCTGGTGGATCACCGGCAGCGTCGCCCTCTATTCCGATGCGCTCGAGAGCACCGTGAACGTCGCCGCCAGCCTGATCGCGCTGGTCGCCCTGCGACTGGCCGCCATACCGGCCGACGCCAACCACCCCTACGGCCACGACAAGGCGGAGTTCTTCGCCGCGGTGATCGAGGGCGTGATGATCATCATCGCCGCCATATCGATCTTCCATCAGGCCTGGCTGTCCTTCCGGGACCCGCATCCGCTCGAGATGCCGGTCGAAGGCCTGGTCCTGAACGGCCTCGCCACCGTGCTGAACGCCGGTTGGGCGGTGGTCCTGCAGCGCACCGGGCGCACCCTGCGGTCCCCGGCGCTGGTGGCGGACGGGCGGCATCTGATGTCCGACGTGGTGACCTCGGTCGGGGTCGCCTGCGGCGTCGGGCTCGCTGTCGTCACCGGCATCCTGATTTTCGACCCGGTCGCGGCGGCCGCCACGGGCGTGTACGTGCTGTGGGCCGGCCTCACGATGGTGTCGAGTTCGGTCGGCGGGCTGATGGATGCCGCTCCCGAAGCGCCGGTGGTGACACGCATCCGCGAAGTGGTGGCGGAAAGCGCGGAAGGCGCGCTGGAGGCGCACGACTTGCGCATGCGGCATGCCGGCCGGCTGACCTTCCTCGAGTTCCACCTCGTGGTCCCGGGCGCGATGACCGTCGCCGACGCCCATCGCATCTGTGACCGCATCGAGGATGCGCTGCGCAGCGAAATGGCGCATCTGATGATCACCATCCACGTCGAGCCCGAGGAAAAGGCGAAGCAGCACGGCGTGCCCGTGCTGTAGCGCGCCCTGATCCCAACCGGAGAGCGCCGCATGATCCGTATCGACCGCGTCACCACCAAAGGCGGCGACGCCGGCCAGACCTCTCTCGGGGACGGCACGCGCGTGCGCAAGGACGACGCGCGCATCGCCGCGATCGGTGCCGTGGATGAGGCGAATGCCGCGATCGGCCTTCTGCGGCTGCATTGCGAGGGCGAGACCGATGCCATGCTGGCGCGCGTGCAGAACGACATGTTCGACCTCGGCGCCGACCTGTGCGTGCCCGGCGAAGGCGGCGACCGACTGCGCCTGACCGCCGCGCCCACCGCGCGGCTGGAGGCCGAGATCGCGGCGATCAACGCGGAACTGCCGGAGCTCCGCAGCTTCGTGCTGCCGGGTGGCACGCCGGCCGCCGCGCATGCCCACATGGCACGCACCATCGTACGTCGCGCCGAACGGAGCGTCGCGGCACTCGAGGGGGTGAATGGGGAGCTGCTGCGGTATCTGAACCGGCTCTCCGACCTTCTCTTCGTCCTCGGGCGCCGGCTGAACGGGAATGGGCGGGACGACGTGATGTGGGTGCCAGGCGCGAATCGCTGATCGATGCCTGGAGGGCGGTTCGCGACAGCGTTGCGGGACGGTTTGCGGGAGTGACGGCGGCGCTGCCGCGTACATGACCGTCGCGCGAGTGACGTGCTCGCCGCCGACTCGTGGCGCAGGCCGCCGAAGCCTGCCAGGCACGTGGCACGCGAACTCTTGCCGCCGTTAACGGTGTCTTAAGACGAGTCGACTATTGAAGCAGGCTGTCTCAGGCACCAGGACGGTGCGATGTTCGCGGTGAATCCGCCATGCCCAACGAACTGTCCATCCAGGGCGTCACGCCCATCGGTCCCGCGGGAGATACGACCACCGAACAGAAGTCCGATGCTCGGACGTTCTCCCCCGCACCGCCGCAGACAATGGCACCGCAGCCATTCGTCAATCCCTCGCTGCGCCTGGATGCCGCACTTGGCCTCGTCGTCATCGAGTTTCGCGACGATGGCGGCGCGATCACCAGTTCGATCCCCAGTCAGCGCCAGCTCGAAGCCTATCGCGCACACGCGCAGCCTCCGCCCAGCCAGGAGGCACCCACCGATGAACCCAAGAATGCGACCGCGCGACCCGGGTCCCGCGCGGGCCCGCCGGCGGACGCACCGGGATCCTCCACCACGGAGGAGACGCGGGGCACCGATGGGCCTCCGACGCGACCGGTCACGTCGCGACGTCCTGCCTGATCCGGCTCCCACCCCGGCGAGCACGAGAACCTCAGATCGTACCGTTCACCAAGCCGCCGAACGCCGAGGGTGCGATGCGCCGCCTGCTGCTTGCTGACCGCGTCAAGACCGCGGCCGACAGCTTCCTCACGCCGCTGCTGCCGGCGCTGCGCACGCAGTTCGAGGTGCGGTTCATCGCCGAACCACCCGGGGAGGCCCTCGCCGAGGCG